>JOHN01000060.1 GCA_000719695.1 Streptomyces sp. NRRL F-6131 | reverse complement strand
CTGCGGGACGGCGTCCTTCCCGGCCAGGGGCCGGGGCGGCATGAAGTCGATCACCCGGACGGTGCCGCCCTGGGAGTCCCACTCCTGTTCCAGGATCAGTGAGTCGCCCCGGTAGCGGCGGCGGTCGGCGGGCACGGCGGGGGCGGCGGGGCCGATCCGCCAGAAGCCGTGCTCGTCGGTGCCGAGCAGGCCGGCGAAGACCGCCGGCGAGTCGAACCGGGGCAGGCAGAGCCAGTCCACCGCTCCGTCCCTGCCGACCAGGGCGGCGGTCTGCATGTCGCCGATCAGCGCGTAGTCCTCTATGCGGGCGGGCACGTGATTCTCCAGGGTGGTTCGGACGAGGGGGCCGGTC
This sequence comes from Streptomyces sp. NRRL F-6131, assembly GCA_000719695.1. Taxonomy (GTDB): domain Bacteria; phylum Actinomycetota; class Actinomycetes; order Streptomycetales; family Streptomycetaceae; genus Kitasatospora. Next base: position 46,284 of record JOHN01000060.1, on the reverse strand, counting down.
GGTTCGTGGTGCGGTTCGGACTCACTCCTTGAGCGAACCCGCGCCGGCGCCGCGCACGAAGTGGCGTTGGAAGCAGAAGAAGAGGATCGCGACGGGGACGGTCGCGATCAGCGCCGCCGCCAGTTTGAGCGGGTACTGCGTCCCGGAGCCGAGCCCGCCGGAGACGAAGTGCGCGAGGCCGGTGGTGAGGGTGTCGTGCTCGCTGGACTGGGTGGAGACGAGGAAGTGCGTGAACTCGTTCCAGGAGCCCTGGAAGGAGAGGACGGTGAGCGTGATCAGCGACGGGCGGGACATCGGCAGGACCACGGACCAGAAGATCCGGAATGTCCCGGCCCCGTCGATCCGGGCGGCTTCCTCGATCTCGCGCGGCACCGATTCGAAGAACTGCTTCATGATGAAGATCCCGGCGGCGTCGACGAGCAGCGGCAGGACCATCCCGCTGTAGGTGTCGAACAGGCCGAAGCTCTTCAGGACCAGGAACTTGGGGATCAGCAGCACGACGCCCGGGACCGCCATCACCGCCAGCACGAAGAGGAACAGCAGTCGGCGGCCGGGGAACCGGAGCCGGGCGAGGGCGTAGCCCGCCATCGAGTCGAACAGCACCCGGCCGGCCGTCACCAGGACGGCGACCAGGACGCTGTTGCCCAGCCAGCGCGGGAACGGGACGTTCTCGACGCCTTCGGCCAGGCCGAAGAGCCGCCGGTAGGCGCTGAGGGTCCCGCCGTCCGGGAGCAGGGACATCGGGTGGGCGGCCGCGTCGGGGTCGGTCTTGAAACTCGTCATCAACTGCAGCAGGAACGGCAGCAGGTAGAGCAGCGCGAACCCGGCGAGGGCCGCGTACCCCAGGGCCCGCAGCGGTACGGGGAAGCGTCCGAGGACCGGCCGGTCCTCGGTGGGCCGGTCAGTGTGCGGCACGGCGGGCTCCCTTCGTGCTCCGCTTCGGCTTGGCGTCCCGCTCGCGCAGCACCCACCGCTGGAGGGCGGTGAGCAGCAGGATGAGGGCGAGCAGGACGAAGGCGATGGCGGCGCCCTGGCCGTAGTCGGCGTTGTCGAAGCCGGCCGAGTAGGACAGGTAGGCCGGTGTGAGGGTGGTGTTGCCGGGGGCGCCCTTGCCCATCACGTAGACCTGGTCGAAGACCTGCCAGGTGGAGATCAGTCCCAGGGTGAGGACCAGGAAGAGCACCGGGCGCAGCGCGGGCAGCGTGACGTGGCGCAGCAGTTGGCGGCGGTTGACGCCGTCCAGCGCCGCGGCCTCCTCCCGCTCGCGCGGGACGTTCTGCAGCGCCGCGAGGAAGATGAGCATGAAGGTGCCGGAGGTCGTCCAGACGGCCATCAGGATGAGCGTGCACATCGCCACCGAGGGGCCGGCGAACCATTCGGACCACGACAGCCCCAGCGGGCCGTGGCCTGCCGCCGTTCCGCTCCGGGCCGGCTGGTCGATGCCGAACCAGCCCAGCACGATCCAGACGAGGCCGCGTGGATCGGCGAACCAGTTGGGCCCCTTCAGCCCCAGCCAGGCCAGCGCCCGGTTGACGGCACCGCTGCCCTGGAAGAGGAACAGGAAGACCGTCGAGATCGCGATCGTGCTGGTGACCGAGGGGAAGTAGAAGACGGTGCGCAGTGCCCCCCGGCCGCGCAGCATCCGCTGGTTGACCATGACGGCGAGGAGGAGCGCCAGCACCGTCTGGAGCGGCACCGTCAGGACGACGTAGTACAGGGTGTTGCGGATCGACGTGGCGAAGAGCGTGCGGTCAAGGCCGTCCTCGGTGAACAGCCTGCGGTAGTTCTCCAGGCCCACGAAGTCCGCGCTGCCGCTGAACGGGTTGGACTGGCCGTCCCAGTGGAGCAGGCTCACCCAGAGCGCCATCCCGATCGGCAGGACGAGGAAGAGGCCGAGGACGAGGACCATGGGGCTGACGAACAGCCAGCCCCAGGTCCCCTCCCGCAGGCTCCGTCGGCGCCGTGTGCGGTTACTGGGCATTCTTGAGAGCCTGCTCGCCGTTGCGCTGGAGGTTGCCGAGGATGGTCGCCGGGTCGCCGGTCCGCAGCGACTGGAGGTCGGTGTTGAACTGGGTGAGCACCTTGTTGAAGCCGGCGATGGTGACCGGTGCCTGGGCGTGGGCGACTCCGTCGACCCAGGCCTTGGAGTCGGGGTAGGCCGCGGCGTAGGCGGCCAGCGTGCTGGTCCGCGAGGGCATGACGCCGAAGGCCTTGGCGAAGTTCAGCTGTTGGTCGGCCGAGGTGAGGTGCTTGACCAGGTCGACGCCGGCGGCCTGGTGCTTGCTCTTGGCGGCGATTCCCCAGCAGTTGCTGAAAACGAGGGTGCCCTGACCCGCCGGGCCCGCGGGTAGCGGAAGCACCTTGTACGGGACGTTCGGGTAGTCCTTGGACATGGCGCCCTTGAGCCAGTTGCCCTCGATGGTCATCGCGGCCTTGCCCTTGCCGAGCGCCTCGCCGCCCCAGCCGGCGTCCACGTCCGCGACGTACTTGGCCGAGCCCGCCTTCAGCATGGACTGCACGTACTCCAGGGCCTGCTTGTCGGCCGGGGTGTCGGCGGTCATCGCGGTCTGCTCGGGGCTGGTGATCCAGCCGCCGGCCTGCTTCATGAACGCGCCCAGCCGCTGGTAGTCGGGGGTGGTCACCAGGCCGGTCACGCCGCCCTTGGTCAGCTTGGCGGCGACGTCGGAGAGCTGCTGCCAGGTGGTGGGGTAGTCGGCCTCGGTCAGTCCGGCCTGCTGCCAGAGCGTGGTGTTGACGGCCAGGCCGAGGGTGGAGCTGTCCTTGGGGAGGCAGGTGAGCTTGCCTTCGTGGCTGAAGGCCTTGCGCAGTTGGCCGGAGAAGTCCGAGGCGTCGGGGATCTTGTCCCCGTACGCGTACAGCGAGCCGCCCTTGGCGTAGTTCGCGAACTGGTCGGAGTTGACGTAGAAGAGGTCCGGCGGGTTGCCGCCGGCGAAGGCCTGGCCGAGCTGCTGGTTGATGTCGCTGGCGATCTGCACGGTGACGGTGTTGCCGGTCCGTGCGGCCCAGTCGGCGGTGGCGGCCTTGACCGCGGCGGTCTCGGCGTCGCCGGAGGTGGCGATCAGCACGGTCAGGTCCTGCTTGCCGCCGGAGGCCTGCTGGGCCGGCGAGTCGCCGAATCCGCCGGAGGACGAGCAGCCGGTGACGGCGCCGAGGACGACGGCCGCGCACGCCGCTGCGGCGAGGGTACGAGTGGGGGCCATGGCGGATCTCCTTGCGAGGGTGGGTGGGGGTACGTCGAGGAGAGCTGGAGGAACGGACCGTGGCAGGCGGTCACTGGCTGTCGCGGAGGACCAGTTCGGGGGTGAGCAGGGTGTGCTCGGCGGGGCGCCCGACGTCGTCCAGCCGGGCGAGGAGCAGGCGCATGCACTCGCGGCCGACCGCGTCGAGCGGCTGGGCGAGGCTGGACAGGGGTGGGAACAGCAGCGGGGCGATGGGCGAGTCGTCGAAGCCGATGACGGCGGCGTCCGCGCCGGGCGTCCGTCCGTCGCGGCGCAGCGCGCGGTACCAGCCGAGCGCCAGGGTGTCGCTGGCCGTCACGACGGCGGTCGCGCCGCCCGCGAGGAGCCGTCCGGCGGCCACGGTGGCGGCGGCCGGGTCGTCCAGGCACTCGACGCGACGGCCCCGGACGGGCAGGCCCAGCTCACGCATGGCGCCGTGCCAGCCGCGGGCGCGGTCGTCGCCGACGCCGGAACCCTTCGGCCAGCCGAGGAAGCCGATCTTCTCGTGGCCCAGGCCGGCAAGGTGGCGGACGGCGGCCGCGGTGCCGGCCGCACCGTCGACGTCGACCCAGTCGCCGACGTCCCGGCCGGACCAGGTCCGGCCGAAGGCGACGAACGGGACACCGCGGTCGTGCAGCCAGCCCTGCCGGAGGTCGCCGCGCTCGGTGCCGCTGAGCACGAAGCCGTCCGCCCCGTGTTCGTCCAACAGCCGCTGGTAGCAGGTCAGTTCGTCGGCTTCCGGAGCGACGGCGAACAGGACCACCCGGTAGCCCGCCTGGTCGGCGGCCTCGGAGAGCGAGTGCAGGAACTGGTCGAGCACCGGGGTCGGGACTCCGGTGCCGCCGGAGCGGATGCCGTAGCCGATGAGCCTGCTGGACCTGGTCTTCAGTGCCTGCGCGGCGCGGTGCGGCCGGTAGCCGAGTTCGCCGATCGCCCGCCGGACCCGTTCCAGCGTCTCGGGCCGGAGCAGCTCGGGCGAGTTGATCGCGTTGGAGACCGTCTGACGGCCCACACCGGCTCGTGCGGCGACCATCTCCAGGGTCACGGCGGAGCCCGGCTTCGATTTGGGTGAGGTTGCGTACATGACGGTGATCCTAGGTTCAGTCTCGATCAACGCAGTCTTGGAGCGTTCCAACTTGGGGTTCCACTTCCCCCACCTGGGGGGTTAATGTCTTGGAACGCTCCAACGAGAGAAAGGTTGCGGCCGAGTGGACGCACCTGTCAACCCCCGACACGAGGACGCCGAGACCATGTCGATGCCCGAGTTGCAGCCGTTCCTGCACGATGCCGAGCTGTCGGTGGCCGCCCCGAGCTTCTGCGCCGCGCGCCGCGACGGGCGGATCGCCGGCGACGCGGACGGCTTCTACCACGGTGACCGCCGGATCCTCTCCCGCCTGGAGATCGACGCCGTGGGGATTCCCAACGCCCCCGTCGCGACCACGTACGGCGCCGACGGCCGGCCCGTCTTCGTCACCGTGCTGCGCGGCCTCGCCGAGCTCACCGCCGACCCCGCCGTCACCCTGGAACGCCGCCGTGAGCTGCGGCCGGGCCGCCTGGTCGAGCGCTGCACCGTCCGCAACGCGGGCGGACTCACCGCCCGGCTCCGGCTGGAGGTACGCGCGGAGAGCGACTTCGCCGCCATGGACGCGATCAAGGCCGGCCGGACCGCCGACACCCTCGTGCCCACCGCCGACCCGGCGGGTCTGCGCTGGAGCGACGGCCCGCTCTCCGCCGCGCTGTCCGTCGCACCGGCGCCCGACCACGTCTGCGCCGGGACCGGCACGATGCGCTTCGATCTCGAACTCGGGCCCGGCGAGAGCTGGCAGGCCGTCCTGGAGTGCACCGCCCGGCACCGCGACGGCGACCTCTTCCCCGCCCCGCCCGCCGACGCCCTCCCCTGGCGCACACCCGAGGTGACCGGCCGCGACCACTCCCTCGCGCGCTGGATCGCCCGTTCCCACCAGGACCTGCGCGGCCTCCTGCTCACCGACCCGCTGCGGCCCGCCGACCACTTCCTGGCCGCCGGGGCGCCCTGGTTCCTCACCCTGTTCGGCCGGGACTCGCTCTGGGCGGCCCGGATGATGCTGCCGCTCGGCACCGAGCTCGCCGCCGGAACCCTGCGCACCCTGGCCCGCCGCCAGGGGCGCGCCGTCGACCCGGCCACCGAGGAGCAGCCCGGGAAGATCCTCCACGAGGTCCGCCGGGACGAGCAGCAGCTCGACACCGGCTCCCAGCTGCCGCCCTGCTACTTCGGTACGGCTGACGCCACCCCGCTCTGGCTCACCCTGCTGCACGACGCCTGGCGCTGGGGCATGCCTGAGGACCAGGTCGCGGAGCTGCTGCCGCACGCCGAGGCCGCGCTCGCGTGGCTGAAGCAGCACGCGGACCCCGACGGCGACGGTTTCCTGGAATACGCGGACAGCTCGGGAACCGGCCTGTCCAACCAGGGCTGGAAGGACTCCAGCGACAGCATCCGCTTCCGGGACGGCCGGATCGCCGACGCCCCCATCGCGCTCAGCGAGGTCCAGGCCTACGCCCACGAGGCCGCCGTGGCCGGGGCCACGCTGCTGGACGCCTTCGGCCGCCCGGGCGCCGACCGCTGGCGGCAGTGGGCGGACGACCTGCGGCAGCGGTTCCGCGCCCGGTTCTGGGCCCAGGACGCGCACGGCCCCTACCCGGTGGTCGCCCTCGACCGGGACAAGCGCCAGGTCGACTCCGTGGCCTCGAATCTGGGCCACCTGCTCGGTACCGGCCTGCTCGACGACCGGGAGAGTGCCCTGGTCGCCCGCAGGCTGACGGCATCCGGCCTGGACAGCGGCTTCGGCCTGCGCACCCTGGACGCCGCCACGGCCGGTTTCAACCCGCTCGGCTACCACACCGGTTCGGTCTGGCCGCACGACACCGCCATCGCCGTCCACGGCCTCGCCCGGGCCGGCGTGCACGACGCCGTCGCGCCGCTGGCCACCGGCCTGGTCCGGGCCGCGGCGGCCTTCGACCACCGCCTGCCCGAACTCTTCGGCGGCCACCCGCACACCCAGTACGCCAGCCCGGTCCCCTACCCGGCCTCGTGCCGGCCGCAGGCCTGGGCCGCCGCCTCCGCCGTCCTGGTGCTGCAGTCGCTGCTCGGGCTCCAGGCCGACGTGCCCAACCGGCGCCTGCGCGTGCGCGGCCACGTCCCGGCCGGATACGAGTCCCTGCGGTTCACCGGCCTCACCGTGGCGGGCCTGCCGATCGAGGTGGCGACCGGCCACGACGGCGCCGTCGACCTGCGCGCGCCGGAGGGCTTCGCCGTCACGGTGGACCACTGACCCGGCCGGGGAGCGACGGGGGACGCTCCCCGGCCAGGGCCCTGTGCGTGCGGAGCCCAATCCGTGCGACCGTCCCGGGTGAGGAATCGACGGCCCTGGTACTCCAGCCGGACTTCTCCATTTCCGCTGGTCAGCGGCCTGGGAGTGGGGAGTGTAGCGGGCGGAGGATCTATCAGGGGCGGTCTTCATGAGACCACCCCTCGATCGTGTGCAGGCGGCGTTGGTAGTGGCAACGACGGGCGACTGCCTGACGCGCCCGGCGCCGGATGGGCCGGTTCAGTGCATGAGTGCGAATCGAGTCCTGCGGCGAACCAGGACCGTGGGGGCGGCCGCATGGCAGGAGTCGCCGGATCTCTGCCACGGTGAGGTCGACCAGGGCGCGGGAACCGTTTCTGCTGCCCCCGGTTGGTCACGGCCGAGCGGTAGTGAAACGAGTGGGTCATCGCCCGTTCACGCGTCGGCGAGGTGCTGTCCCCGGGCGGGGGAGGCACCCGTGCGGTCACGCGCGCCCTCGGCACGCACGCGCCTGGTGCTCCAGCCTACGAGAAGCCTGCCTGGCGGCTCGTCAACAGATCGGATGCCGCGCCATTCCCGCATGATCTCCACGACCCCGCAGTGGGCCGCGCCCCGGCGCGGGCAGCAGCCGACCGGCGCGCTCACGCAGCGGCAGGCCGCTCGAGCGGCTGCGGGCCGAGGTCGACCACCAGGACGGTGCACAGCTCGTCCAGCCGGTGCTCGGGCACCGTGATGTACAGCTCCCCCCGGGGATCCGCCACGCCTGCGTGGACGTCGGTGAGCCGGGGCTGGAAGGTCCACTTCAGCGGGCCGCCGTCGCCGAGCAGGGTGACGGAGGTGACCCGGCGGACCGGCAGGTCGCGCACGGTGATGCGGCCGTAGGGCCGCATGGTCAGGTGAAGGTAGAGGCGTTCTCCGCCGTCTGTCCGTACTCGCCGGGTGGAGGGTCCGCGAAACTGCCAGATCTCCAGGCCCGGTCGGACCTCACGCAGGCTCTCGCCGTTGCGTTCCATCCAGCGCCCGAGCGCCTCCAGCCTCTCGACCGCGGGCTCCGGCAACTGGCCGGCCCCGGTGGGGCCGACGTTGAGCAGGAGGTTTCCACCCATCGCCACGGCCTCCACGAGTGTGTGGAGCAGGGTGGCGGCGGACTTCCAGTCGTCGTCCCACAGTACGTGGCCCCAGGTGGAGTTCATCGTCATGCAGGCTTCCCAGGGGCCACCGGGGGCGACGATGGGGAGTTGCTGCTCGGGGGTGGTGAAGTCGCCGTGGTCAAGGCAGCGGTCGTTGACCAGGGCGTCGGGCTGGCGTTCGCGGATGAAGGCGCGGATCTCGTCGAAGCGCCATTCCTGCTTGGTGTGTTCGAACTCACCGTCCAACCAGACGATGTCGAGGGGGCCGTAGTTCGTGAGCAGTTCGTCGAGCTGGCCGAGCATGAAGGAGCGGTAGCGGGCCCATTGGGGGGCCGTTCCGCGCGGGTAGTCGCCGATGACGTAGGGCTTGCGGACGGTGCCGTCGGTGTAGCGGGGGTAGTCGGGGTGGTGCCAGTCGATGATGGAGAAGTACAGGCCGATCCGGAAGCCGCGAGCTCGGAAGGCGTCGACCACTTCCCTGGTGACGTCCCGGCGGAACTGCGTGTGCCGGGTGATCGAATAGTCCGAGAGGTCGGTGTCGAACATCGCGAATCCGTCGTGGTGCTTGGCGGTGAAGACCACGTACCGGGCCCCGGCCGTCCAGGCGAGTTCGGCCCATTGGACCGGATCGAAGTCCTGGGGGTCGAAGTCGGCGGCGTTGGCGAAGTACTCCTCGCAACCCACGGGGTCGAGCTCGGGCAACTGTCCGTGGACGCCGCCGGTCATCTGCCAGGACAGTTCCCAGCCCTGCGTGCTGGCGTGTCCCCAGTGGATGAACAGGCCCAGACCCAGGCCGCGGAACCAGGACGAGTCCGGTCCGGCAGCGGCTGCTGCGGTGGTGGTGATGGTCACTCCTTGACTCCTCCGGCAGTGATGCCCTGGGTGATGAAGCGCAGTCCGAAGACCACGATGAGGACGGCGGGGACGGCGAGCAGCATCAACGCCGCGAAGTACTGCGACGTCTGCAGCGGTGTCGGGGCGAAGGCCGCCTTGATGGTCTGGACGGCCTGCGCGGCGGTGGTCTGGTTCGCGTCGTTGAGGAGCATGGACGGGAAGATGAAGTCCTGCACGGACCAGACCACGCAGAGCGCCGCGAGGTTGACCAGGGCCGGCCGACAGAGCGGGAGGAAGACGTGCCAGAAGATCCGCACGTGTCCGGCTCCGTCCATCCGGGCGGCCTCGATCAGTTCGTCCGAGATGCCGTCGGCGTAGTTGCGCAGCAGCAGCACCGCGAACGGCAGGGTGAGGACCACCTCGGGCAGCGTGACGCCGAGCGGTGAGTTGAACAGCCCCAGGTTGCCGGTGATCCAGTAGACCGGAACCATCATCGCGACGGCCGGGGTGGCGAGCAGCAGCAGGCCGAGGTGGTACGAGGTCTCCCGTCCGGGGAAGCGCAGTTTGGCGAAGGCGTAGGCGGCGAGTGCCGCCACCCCGCAGGTCAGTACGACGGTGAGGGCGGCGATGACGAGGCTGTTGGCGAAGGCGCGGATGAGGTTGACGCCGTTGTAGGTGGTGGTCAGGACGGTCCAGTAGTTGCCGATGCCTCCGTACTCGACGGAGCGGCGGATGGTGGTCAGGAGGGGGAACAGCCAGAGCAGGCCGCCGGTGATCAGGACGGCGTAGACGATGACGCTGTCGCGTCGGCGCTGGCGCAGGCGGTGGAGGGGGCTGGGCTGGTCGAGCAGGCGGGCGGGCATCAGCGCCTCCGCTGGACGAGGACGTTCACGGCGGAGACCGCGAGCGCGATGGCGAGCACGACCACCGAGGCGGCTGCCGCGTAGCCGATCTGGCCGCCACCGATCGAGGGGAACATGTGGTCGTAGATGTAGGTGCCGGCGATCGCGGTCCGGCCGCCGGGCTGGCTGTTGGTGGAGAAGTAGACGACTTCGAACCAGCGGAAGCTGCCCAGCAGGAGGGAGAGGATCACGGTCTTGTGGGCGCCGCTGAGCATGGGGAAGAGGATCAGGCGGTACATCTGCCAGGTCTTCGCGCCGTCGATCATCGCGGCTTCCAGCACGGCGGTGTTGGTGGTGGACAGGTCCGCCGTGTAGTACATGATCGGCAGGCCGATCATGTAGGTCAGCAGGACGATCACGGCGGCGTAGGCAGGGCCGGCGCTGCCGGTCCAGTCCTGGGCGAAGGCGCCGAGGCCGATCGCGCGCAGCGTCTGGTTGACCGCTCCGTCGTCGGTCTGCAGCATCTGTCCGAAGACGGTGGCGAACAGCGACATCGGGATCAGTGACGGCAGGAGGAAGGCCAGGTAGAACGGCCGCCGGAAGCGGATGCCGCTGGCCAGGCTGACGGCCAGGAAGAAGCCGAGGGTCAGGGCGATGGCGATCTGCGCGCCGGCGAAGAACAGATTGTTGCCGATGGCGATCCAGAACTGCCGGTCGGTGAGGATCAGTTCGAAGTTCCGCAGGCCCACTTCGGTCGCCCCGGTGAACGACAGGTCCACGGAAGTGGTGCTGGTCCGGCCGAGGAAGACGAAGGCGTAGACGTAGTAGACGCCGTAGAAGAGCAGCAGGGGGGCGAGGAACAGAGCGGCGGTCGCGGCCGCTCTGAACCGTCGCGCCGTCGGCGGGCGGGGGATCACTGGACCGGGTACCGTCCGCTCTCCCAGGCGGACTTGAGGGAGGCGGCCGCGGCCTGCGGGCTGGTGGTGCCGCGCGCGACGTCGAGCAGGGTGTTGTCCAGGACGTCGGTGGTGAACGTGGTGCTGTAGGCGTTGCGTCCGGAGCCGCCGGCGTCGATCAGCTTCCCGATCTCGGCATAGCCGGCCTGGGCGGCCGGACTGGCCAGCACGGAGGAGTCGAGCTTGTAGCCGGTCAGCGACGGGACGAGTACCAGGTCGGAGGCCCAGGTGCTCACCCCGGCCTTGTCCATCGTCATGAACTCGATGAACTTGGCGGCCTGGGCCGGGTACTTGGAGCTCTTGGGGATCGCCAGGCCGCCCTCGGCGTAGGTGCGGGCGGTCGGGGATCCGCCCGGGACGACGACGGGGAAGGCTCCGGCGCTCACGTCGCCGACGGAGATGCCACCGGCGTTGCGGTAGGAGGCGGACAGCACCGAGCTGTTCCAGGAACCTCCGACCAGGAAGGCGGCCTTGCCGGAGTTGAACTTGTTGTTGGCGTCGGCCTCCTTGAGGCTGAGCGTGGCCTTGTCCAGCGTGCCGTCCTTGAAAAGATTCTGATAGGTCGTCAGTGCCTCCACCAGTCGTGGGCTGTCCCAGGCGGCCGTGCCGGTGTAGAGCTCGTCGGAGAGCTTGGCGTTCTGCTGGCCGGCGATGGTGAAGAACATCTCGTCCTGCCACCACGACTCGCCGGAGAAGACCACCGGGTCGACGTCCGGCGCGGCGGACTTGATCTTGGCGATGTCCGCGGTCAGCTCGGCCTGGGTGGCCGGCAGGTTCTTGATGCCGGCCTTGGCAAGGAGGTCCTGGTTGGCATAGAGGATGGCGCTGCCGATGGAGCCCATCGGAACCGAGTAGAGCACCTTGTCCTTGGCGATCTGCCGGGTCTGGTTGAGCATGGTCGGGTTGATCCGGTCCTGCCAGTCCTTCGGCAGGTCGGCGGCGTAGGAGGTGACCGGGCGCAGCTGGGTGCGGACCGCGTTGGTCATCGCGGAGATCTGGACGCCGACGACATCGAGGTCCTGGCCGCCGTTGAGGGCGAGCGGCAGCTGCTTCTGGTAGTCGGTGTTGGAGAACTCGCGCAGCTTGATCTTGATGGTCGGGTTGGCGCCCTCGAACGCCGAGATCGACTTCTTCAGGGTCGTCTCAGCCGGAAACCAGGTCCAGTAGTTCAGCGTGACCGTCTGGCCGGCTCCGACCTCCGCCTGCGAGGCCGGGGCGGAGCCGCCGACGCCACCGCTGGTGCCGCAGGAGGTGACGGCGAGGACCACGGCCGCCGCGAGGATGGAGACGGCCGCTGCGCGGCGGGTCTGCTTGCTGCTTCTCATGTTCGCTCCCGAGATGGGGGGACCAGGCCGCACGGTGGGCGGATGTCACTGGTGGGGAGGGTGTGATCGAAGATGGCTCCATTAATGTCTAGTATTGCGACAAAAACAAGCCTGCGTTACGGGCTTGTTAGATTGGCGTCGGCCCAGCATCGGGACAGCGAGCCTCAGAGCCGCCGGAGAAACGCCGGAGACGGCAGGAAACGGAGTGACAAGGTGGCCACGGCCCCGGACAGCACCACCCTCTCGGTCCTGCGCCACCTCATCGACCACGGCCCACTGAGCCGGCCCGACCTGCAGCGCGGCACCTCCCTGGCCCGGGCCACCACCTCCGCCATCGTCAACGACCTGCTGCGCCGCGGCCTGATCTCGGAGATCAAGGCGCCGCACAGCGGACAGCGCGGCCGCCCCGTCGCTCTGCTGGACCTGGACGACAGCCACTTCGCGGTGCTCGGCATCGAGATCGGCGCCGACAAGATCCTGGTGTCCGTGCACGCCCTCCGAGGCCGCGAACTGCTTCGGATCGACCGCCCGGCCGAGGCCGATGCGATCAACCCGCGCGCCCTGCTGCGCCGGGCCGCCATGGTGCTCCAGGAGGCACTGGACCTGGTCGAGGACGAGGGCAGGGTCCCGCTCGGCGTGGGCGTCAGCGTCTCCGGGCTGGTGGACGCCGCCACCGGCACCATCAAGTACGCCCCCGTCCTGGGCTGGCGCGACATCGCCCTGGAGCAGGGCGTGGCCGAGGCGCTGGGCGGGCGGGCCCCGGTCTTCATCGACAACGCCGCCAACTACGCGGCCCTGGCCGAGCTGCGCCAGCACCGCCGCGACGGCGGTCGCGAGAGCAGCCTGGTCTACCTCACCGGCACTTACGGCATCAGCGCGGGGATCGTCATCGGCGACCGGCTGTGGCGCGGCGAACGCGGTCTCGCCGGCGAGGTCGGGCACCTGATAGTGGAGGCAGCGGGCCGGGTCTGTGTCTGCGGACGGCGAGGCTGCCTGGACACCCGCGCCGGCATGTCCGCCATCGTCGACGCCGCCTACGGCGCCGCCGGGAGCCGGCGGCGGACCGGTCGGCCGGCCGCGGTGGCGGCCCAGGTGGGACAGATCGCCGCACTGGCCCAGTCCGGCGACGAGGGAGTCCAGGAGGCCCTGGCCGATGCCGGCCGCTGGCTCGGCCGCGGCGCGGCGCTGGTCTGCGCCATGCTCGACCCGCACTCGGTCGTCCTCGGCGGCCAGTATGCCCGCCTGGCCCCGTGGATGCTCGCTCCGGCCCGGCAGGCGTTCCGGGAGTCGCTGCTGCTGCCGAGCGACGACCACGAGCAGGTGCAGGTCTCAGCGCTGGGCACCTGGGCGGCCGTGGAGGGCGCGGCCCTGGCCGTACTGCACGCCTACACGGACGGCGTCCACCCGTTCCCCTCAGGAAATATGTCTCCCGCTTGGACGTAAACCCTTGACAGGGGTCCTCGGGCGACCTACGGTCACGCTCCAAGAAGGTAGCGCCGCCGGTCACCGGCCGCGCAGAAGCCGCCGAGCGGGTGGACCGGGACGTCACACCCGCCTCTTCCTCGGCGTGTCGCGCACCCCACCCCGTGCAAGGAGCCCCCATGCCCGCTGCCCCCATGCCCAGATCCGGTGGTCCCTCCGAGATCCCCGACATGACTCGACGCGGCATCCTGCGGATGCTCGGCGGCGCGGCCGTCGGCGCCGTGGTACTGAACAGCACCCTCGCGGTGGCGGGCCCTGCCACCTCCGCCTCGGCCGCGAGCGCGGGCCAGGCCGGTCCCGACCCGGTGGTCATCGACCAGAGCGCCGTCACGGACAACGTCACCGTGCTCATGGCCACCGCCGCCGGCCGCAGCGCGAACTTCACGGTGGAGACCCTCGGCGACAGCCGGAAGAACTTCTACGTGAAGTCCTTCGCCACCTCCTCCGACTACCTGACCTGGAACGTCCAGGTCGCCTCCGCCGGCTCCTACCAGGCCGCGCTGCTGGTGAAGACCCAGGGCGCGGAAACCTTCACGCTCGCGGTGGACGGCACCTCCTCGTCGGTCACCTTCACCACCTCCACGGGCTGGGACCGGGTGCCGGCCGGCACCCTCTCCCTGCCGGCGGGCACCAGCACGATCCGGCTGACGCGCGGCACCCTCAATCACGACGTCGACGTCAAGTCCGTCGAGCTGATCCCCAGTTCGCAGGTGGCCGCGCGCAACGCCCGCATCCAGGCGGCCCGCGCCGACACCACGTGGCTGAGCCAGAGCGGCTACGGACTGATGTTCCAGTACGGCGCCTGGGGTGCCCCGCACAACGTCGGCAACACCAAATCCCTCGACCAGCAGGCCAACGACTTCAACGTTCCCGCCTTCGTCTCGATGGTGAAGGAGACCGGCGCCGCCTACGTCATCTGGTCGATCAGCTGGTGGGGGTACCGCCTCGAGGCCTCGCTCAGCTCCCCGAACAGCATCGTCACCGCGGCGGGCGGCTCGGGCGGGCTCACCTCCTCCCGCGACCTGATCGGCGAAGTCGCCGCCGCCTGCAAGGCCGCGGGAATCCGGTTCATGCTCTACTACCACACCGGCACCGAGGACTTCCGTTGGTGGCCCTACCAGAAGTGGCCCTCGACGTTCTCCCCCACCGGCACCGGAGACCGCAGCACCTTCTTCCGCAACTGGAAGACGGTGATCACCGAGATCGGCAGCCGCTACGGCACCAACCTCGACGGGTTCTTCTTCGACGACGGCATGGTGCTCTACTACCCCGCCGCCTACGAGGACTTCCACGCGGCCGCGCGGACCGGCAACCCCAACCGGCTGATCTCCTGGAACAGTTGGATACTGCCCGCCGTCACCGACTTCCAGGACGTGCTCTTCGGCGAGAGCAGCACCGGGGCGGTTCAGCCCGGCAGCGCCCCGGTCGGAGGCGACGGCCGACTCACCTCGGGCCCCCACCAGGGCCAGCTCCAACACGGAATGTTCACCATGGACGGCGACTGGGGCGTCCACCTCAACAACACCACCATCACCACCGACCCCTCGGTGACGAGCGCCTCCGCGATCGGATGGGTCACCAGCGCCGCGAGCCGACGCGTCCCGCTCTCCTTCGACCTCATGATGTACGAGGACGGCACCGTCAACCCCCGCGACCTGCGGATCCTCAACGACGTTCGGCAAGCCCTGCGCGGCACCCCCGCGAGCGTGCCCACCGGCACCACCACGGTCAACGACGACGCCCCCGGGATCACCTACACCGGGACCTGGAACCGCTCCAGCGGACGCGGCGCGGGCGACCTGGGCGACGACGTGCGCTGGACCGCCGCCGACAACGCCTCCTTCTCGTACTCCTTCACCGGCACCGGGATCGACGTCATCGGCCCGAAGGACGGTGGCGGCGGCGAGTTCACCGTGACGATCGACGGCGAGCAGATCGGCCGGTTCAGCCAGCGTTTCACCTCCGGGTACCAGGCGCAGCAGGTGCTCTACAGCGCCCGCTGCCTGCCGCCCGGCAACCACACCATCACCTGCACCAAGGTCAGCGGCTCGTACGTCCAGCTCGACGCCCTGCGCACGGTGCCGAACCCCGTCACCATCAACGACGACCACGCCTCGATCACCTACCAGGGGGCCTGGACCCACTCGACCGGGCGCGGCGCCGGGGACTACGGCAACGACGTCCACTGGACCGCGACGCAGGGCAACAGTGCCACCGTGACCTTCACCGGGACCGGAATCGACGTCATCGGCCCGATGTCCCCCGCAGACGGCCTTGCGGACATCCTGCTCGACGGCGTCAAGGTCGGAACCCTCAACTGCGCCTACTCGGGAGCTTACGCGGCCCAGCAGTTCACCTACCAGGTGCGAGGGCTGCAGCCGGGCTCGCACACCTTGAAGCTGGTGAAGACCGGCGGCAGCTACCTGCAGGTCGACGCGTTCACCATCTGGCCCTGATCCCTCGCCGGCTCCCGCGGCACCCGCCACGGGAGCCGGCCCCGCCAGGAGAAGCACCGTGAGAATCGCACTGCACACCCGCGTCCGCGCCGGCCGCATCACGGACTACGAACGCGCCCACCAGGAGGTGCCGGCCGAACTCACCGCAGCGATCCGCGCCGCCGGTGCCCACCGGTGGACCATCTGGCGCAGCGGACACGACCTGTTCCACCTGCTCGAGGTGGACGACTACAACCGGTTGGTGCAGGAGCTGGGCGCACAGCCCGCCAACGCCGCCTGGCAGGTGCGGATGGCCGAGCTGGTGGACGGAGCCCGCGACCACGCGGCCGGTGAGGCGGACGACCCGATGAGGGTGGTCTGGCGACTCCCCACCGATACGGCGATCGGCCGACCGGCCGCCCTGTCACATGCTGGCTCGAACAGCACCGGCATGGACCGTGGCACTACGCCGTCGGCCGCGCCCCCCACATCGGCCTGAGTGCCGCTCGAGCACCCTCGGCTCTCCGGTTCAGGCGTCAGCCACTGACGGTCTGACACACCACCGCCCGCGAGCCGCGGGAGTGAGCGTACCTTCGCCGAGATGCCGGGCCTGACGTTCCGCCATGGCCGCTGCACGGTGCCCCCGCGGAGAATTCGCGAGGCCATCACCCTCGCGCTGGGCGGCCGAGCCGGTGTCGGCCGGCCGGGCGCCTGTCGGCCGGGACGCGCTGATCCGCCTGATCCGCGCGCGCTACAGGAGCTGCGCTCCGCCCGGCGCACCCGCAGGCGCGAATTGCTCCAGGCCGATCGGCGTCGACTTCACCCGCATCGAGGGCGGCGGTGGGCGGCGACGACGGTGCCCGGGGCGTTCAGCAGGAAGCCGGTCACGTCCTTCCTGCAGTGCACGGCCATGTCGCAAACGCCGCTCAGCAGGGCCTGCTCTCGATCAGCGTTGGCCTTTACCCCGCTTCGCCCTGCCTGCGGGAACCGAGTGAACATCACCCGGCTGTGACGGTGCTCGACCCTCCCCGCGGACAAGGTGATGGACGCAACCACAGCAAGATCAAAGTAGCTCGGATCGGGCCCCAGCGGCGACCAGGCGGGCAGTGCCATACCGTCGACCCACTGATCGCAAATGATCGGATGAACTCCCTCGATTCTTGGCAAACTTCCCTGGCCGGGGAAATCCTTCATGGCTATTGATCGGATGTCTGAGTTGGTCTACGGTGTCCGGCAATCAGACAGGCGCTCCAACCCCACCCCTTATGAGGAGCCCGACGCATGTTCAGGCATCGAAGGAGCCGGTCGCCGCGACCCCGCAAGACGCGGAGACCCATGATCAATTCGTTCGGAGGTTCGGCGGTCAGGCGACTCGCGGCCCTGGTGTCCGTCGTCGTCCTCGTCGGACTGGTCCAGACGCCGAGCCCGGCGTCTGCCGCGACAGCACCCGCTCCGGTCGGGCCGCTCCCCAGCGCTCGCCAGCTCGACTGGAACAGCAGGGACATGTACGCCTTCCTGCACTTCGGAATCAACACCTTCTCCGGCGAGGAATGGTCGGACGGGACCCGGCCGCCCAGCATGTTCAATCCGACCCAGCTGGACGCGACGCAGTGGGTGAAGACGCTGAAGGACGCGGGCTTCAAGATGGTCATCCTGACCGCGAAGCACCACGACGGGTTCGTGCTCTGGCAGAGCGCGACGACGAACTACGGGGTGAAGAGCAGCCCGTGGAAGGGCGGGCAGGGTGATGTCGTCCGCGAGGTCGCCGATGCCGCCCACGCCGCCGGCCTGAAGTTCGGTGTCTACCTGTCGCCGTGGGACCGCAACACCCCGACCTATGGCCAGGGTGAGGCGTACAACACCTTCTACAAGCAGCAGCTCACCGAGCTCATGACCAACTACGGCGAGATCAGCGAAGTCTGGTGGGACGGCGCGAAGGGCGACAACACCCCGCAGACCTACGACTTCGCCTCCTGGGTCTCGATCGTGCGCCAGCACCAGCCGAACGCGGTCGTCTTCGGCGAGACCGAGGTGCCCGGTCGGGACCTGCGGTGGGTCGGGAACGAGAACGGTCACGCACCGGAGAACGTCTGGTCGGTCGTCGATTCCGCAGGAAATCCGACCCCGAACGGGAACGCGTGGGTGGCGACCGAGACCGACGTCTCGATCCGGCCGGGCTGGTTCTACCACGACTACCAGGACTCCCAGGTCAAGTCGCTCGAGTCCCTGGTCGACATCTACAACTCCTCGGTCGGACGCAACACCTCGCTCCTGCTGAACGTCCCCCCGGACAAGCGCGGGCTGATCGCCGACCCCGACGTGGCCCGGCTCAAAGAGTTCAAGTCCTGGCTGGACAAGGCGCGAGCGAACGACCTGGCGGCGGGCGCGACGGTCACCGCCAGCGACAACCGGGGCACCGGATTCGAGGCCGCCAAGCTCAACGACGGCGACGACGGCACCTACTGGGCCGCCAACGACGGCGTGAACACCGGATGGGTCGAGCTGGACCTCGGCGCGGACAAGACGTTCAACACCGTCGAGCTCCAGGAGCCCATCGCGATCGGCCAGCGCGTCACGGACTTCAACATCCAGGTCTGGACGGGGTCCTCGTGGACGACCGTCCACGCGAACCAAGCCATCGGCGCCAAGCGGATCGCACCGTTCCCCGACGTCACGGCGTCCAAGGTGCGGGTCAACATCCTCGCCGGCCGCGGCTCGGCCGCGCTGTCGACCATCCGGATCTTCAACCAGGGCAAGACGACCGACAACCTCGCCCGCAGCACGACCTCGATCACCGCCAGCAACTTCCACAGTGCCGGCTACGAGGGTGACAAGGCCGCCGACGGCTCGAACAGCAGCCGCTGGGCCACCGCCGACGGCACCACCAGCGCCTGGCTGGAGTACCGGTTCGCCGTGCCGGTCTCGTTCGGCAAGACCGTGATCAAGCAGGCATTCAACCAGCGGATCAAGGACTACCAGATCCAGTACTGGAACGGCTCCACCTGGGTGAACGCCGTCAGCGGCAGCAGCCCGGCACTCACCCGGACCGACGCCTTCACCCCCGTCACCTCGGACCGGGTCAGGCTGAACATCGCCAGCATCCTCGCCGGCGCCTCCTCCCCGACGATCTCCGAGTTCGAGGTCTACCCCGCCAACGACCCGAACCTGAACCTCGCCAAGGGCAAGGACACCACCGCCGGCAACGTCCACAGTGCCGGCTACGAAGCCAACAAGGCCACCGACGGCTCGACCGGCACACGATGGGCCACCGCCGACGGCACCACCAGCACCTGGCTCCAGGTCAACCTCGCCGGAATCACGACCGTCAACAAGTCCGTCATCCGCCAGGCATACAACCAGCGCATCGGCAACTACCAAATCCAGTACTGGAACGGCGTCACGTTCGTCGATGCCTACGCGGGAACGAATCCCGCCCTCACCCAGACCGACACCTTCCAGCCCGTGACGACGGACAAGATCCGCCTGAACATCAGCAGCGGCATCTCCGGCACCCTGTCGCCCACGATCTGGGAATTCGAGCTCTACAACACCGGCCAATGACGGACCCGGCGGAGCCTGCCTGACCGGGCTCACCTCTCGTCGTGGCGAAGCACTGATGTGATCACGGATCGCATGCAGGGCTTCGCCACGACGCGTTGTCGCGGAGCTTCCTCGCGGAGTCGGTGCCCTCGAAGAACTGGCGGACGGCCTTCGCGCGTACCTGGGCCGGGTCCGACAGCGAGCTGTTCCGGAAGTTCACCTTGACCACCGCGTGGCGGCTCGTGGTCTTCTTGCCGAGCTGCCGGCGGTTCCGGACGGCGTCCTGCTGGGCGCGGGCGAGTACGGCGATCGCGAACACCTTCCGCCCGCCAACGCGCAGGGCAGCGACCAGCAGGCCGCGGCTGGTCTCGATCGCCACCGGGATCGGACCCGCCGCGGTGTCGCCGTGTTCGGCGAGACGCTCAATAACCTTTCAGTTCACCGGCTCGGGATGCCCCTGCGGCCCCAATGCGGTGACGATGTGGCGGAAGACCGTGCGCCGGTCTGCGATCGCTTCGGCTCGGACGAGGACACCGGTGGTCCGGTCCACCGTGAAGTGGCATGTCAGGGTGGAGTCGGGAGCCCAGGCACTGAGCGGGAAGGCACGCAGGGGTCGGACGGTGGCGGTGATGGAGGTCGGTGACGTGGCCGTGACGTGCGCGAGGTGGGACACGATCCGGGCCGGGGTCAGGAGTTCGGCCAGCCGCGCGACCACCGGACTGATCCTGTCCGGTTCGTAGTCGCCCGTCACCGTCAGGGACCCCCGGCCGGACGAGACCGCCCACGAGCGGGACGAGGGTACGGGCGTGAAGGACAGGTCCTCGTGCGGGTCCACCTCGATGCGGAGCTCCGCCGCCAGCCGGGCGGACTCCAGCAGGGTTGTGGCCATCCGGGCCAGGACCGCGCCCGCCTGCCCCGGCGGACGCTGGTCGGCGACGTCCAGGTCGTCGACCCGGGCCGTTGCCAGGGGACCCCGCTCGTCGTGGAGCGCGGCGTACCTGAGGAAGCCCGTATCCGGGTCGAGCCGGATGGTCAGGCTCCGTGCGCCCGGCGGCAGCCAGTGGTCGGTCGGGTCGGCGAACGACGGGTTCGGGGTGAGGTCGAGTTCGATCCACGGCCCGGTCCGGCGGGCCCCGGTCACCGTCCCGATGCCCCGGATCAGGCGCGCCGGGTCGATCAGCGCGGCCCACGGTTCGTCGCTGTCCTCCTCCCGGAGGCGGAGCGGGGAGATGCCGTCGAGGTGGAAGTCCTGCCGTGCTCCCTGCTGGGGCTTCGCCGACCCGCCCACCTCGTGGGAGCCGTAGCGGCCGCCGAGGTCCGGAGCGGTGTCGCGTGCCGCGTATTCGATGCTGATCACGGCGTCCACGTGCGCGTCCTCGGCGGCTGTGGCCGCGATCCGGGACAATGCCCAGGCGGTGAGTCGATGAGGGTCCGCCGGCGGACCGACTAGTCGAGCGGAAGCTGCCATGAGGCCCAAGTCTCCTCAGCACCGGGACGGTTCGGCGCCCATTGAACGAAGAGTACGCGGTACGGATGGCCGGCCGGCGGAGTGCCGACGACCTCGATCGTCCAGGAGCCGTTCCCGCCGTCGGTGATCCGGCAGCCCTGGTCGGTTATTCCGGCCCCACAGGCCAGAACTCTCTGCCGCCGGGTGTCCTCGTCCGGGATGCCGGACTCGTCGATCGTGCTGTGCAGCATGAAGGAAGCGTACGAGGGGGCCGACGGGGCGGATACCGCGACCCTGCCGTGCTGCCCGGTGCCGGCCTGCGGATCCCGGCCGACGGATCGTGCCCAGTCGAGGTGCTTCGGCGGCGCCTTGCGCCGACCGCCGCCCCACTGGCCCGCCACCAACAGCAGCTCGGTGCCATCGTCCTGGCGGGCGGTCACAGGCGCCGGGTCGCGCAGCTCTTGGGAGCTACCACCCGCAGCTTGCGTGCGTTCGCCTTGCCGCCCTTGCCGGTGCTCAGGTGCTCCCAGCCGTACCACCGGGAGCGCGAGAGCGTCCCCTCGGTGGAGAGGGTCGGGGCCACCTGGCGGCACTCGGTGTCGAAGTGCACGTTGATCGTGCCCGTGGTGGTGTGCGAGTTGTGCGGGTAGTCCACCGAGGCCCGGCAGAGGTACGGCAGGCGGGAGGCTTCGGCCGCCGCAGAACGGATGGATCCCCCCGGAGATCGTCAGACGTGTGCTGGCGCCACTGGGCTGAGTAGCCGACAGGCACGCACCGTTGTCGTAAGCGACGGTCCGCCGCGGTCAGAGCTTCGCAGGGCAAGGATGAGGATTGGATGAGGAGAGCTCACCGGACGCCGGACCGCGATGCTCGCCAACACGTCGGCCCGTCGGCGTGGACCGGTCAGCGGGGTGGGGACACGATCACGGTTTGCGGGCGATGCCGGACCAGTACGCGGCGGCTGTCGCCGATCATTCTGAAACGATCACTTGGTCGACGTCCGGGAAGGGTTGCTCCGCCCAGATGACCTTGCCGTCCCGGACGTAACGCGTGCCCCAGCGGTGTGCGAGCTGGGCGACCAGGAACAGGCCGCGTCCGCCCTCATCGGTATTGGCGGCACGCCGCAGTCTCGGCGAGGTACTGCTGCCGTCGGTGACCTCACAGATCAGGGTGAGGCCACGGAGCAGGCGAACCTGTATGGGTGGCCCACCGTAGCGAATGGCATTGGTGGCCAGCTCGCTGATGATCAGTTCGGTGGAGAAGCCGAGCTCCTCCAGACCCCACTTGGCCAGCTGCCGGTCGACCGCGGAGCGCAGGCCGGAGACGGCCGCCGGGTCGGCGGGCAGGTCCCAGTGCGCCACCTGTTCGTCCCCGAGTGAGCGGGTGCGGGCGACGAGCAGTGCGACGTCGTCCTGCGGCTTGGCCGGCAGCAGGGATTCGAGCAGTACGCGGCACATCTCCTCGGGCGCACCCGCGGAGCGCGCGAAGGCGTCGTCCACCGCGGCGAGCACGGCATCGGAATCCTGAGCGCCCTCGCGGAGGAGGCCGTTCGTGAAGAGCACCAGGTCGCTGCCCTCCTCGAGTTCGATCTCAAGGGTCTCGAACGGTTGCCCGCCCAGGCCGAGCGGCGGTCCGGCCGGGACGTCCGGAAATTCGACGTGGCCGTCCGGCCGAACCAGTGCGGGCAGCGGGTGGCCGGCGCTGGCCACGATGAGGTGCCGCGAGACCGGATCGTAGACAGCGTAGAGACACGTGGCGCCCACGATCGTGTTTCCGGTAGGTGTACGCGCCTGCTGTTCCCGGTCGAGGCGTTCGACGAGATCGTCGAGATGCGCCAGGACCTCCTCGACCGGCAGGTCGAGGTCGGAGAAGTTCCGTACCGCCGTGCAGAGTCGCCCCATCGTGGCGGAAGCCTGCACCCCGTGACCGACCACGTCTCCCACCACCAGCGCCACCCGGGCGCCCGAGAGCGGGATCACGTCGAACCAGTCGCCGCTGGCGCCACCGCGGGCGGGAACGTAGCGGTGTGCGGCCTCGACCGCGTCCTGATCGGGCAGGTCATGGGGCAGCAGGCTCGTTTGAAGGGCCAGGGCGGTGGCGTGCTCGCGGGTGTAGCGTCGAGCGTTGTCGATGCTCACGGCCGCGCGACTGACGAGTTCCTCGGCGAGCAGCAGGTCGTCCTCCTCGAAGGGGCCCGCCCGCTCGGACCGGTAGAGGCTCACCACGCCCAGGACGGCGCCACGGGCCCGCAGCGGCACCGTGATGAGCGAGTGAACGCCCTCCTCCCGAACCCGCTCGGCTCGGTCCGGATCCTGCGCGCTCCACCCGGTCGCCTTGCTCAGGTCCGGTTCGAGGACCGATTCCTCCGCGGCCAGACTGATCGCCTGCGGGGTGGACTCGGTGTACCGGATCAGATCGCCCTCCGCGTACAGGTGCGAGGACGGTCGGATCCCGGTGAGCGCGACGCGGCGGAGAGGCTCACCGAGACCCGGCGGCTCCTCTCCGGCAAGCACGGCGTCGGGGATGTCCACAACCGCGAAGTCGGCGAGTTTCGGGACCGCGACCTCGGTCAGCTCCTTGCCGGTGCTCGTCACGTCGAGGCTGGAGCCGAGGCGCCCGGCCTCACTCAGCAAGGACAGCCGCTGCCGGGACAGCAGGGCAAGCCGCCCCACGCCCGGATCCCCGATCGCAACCAGCCACGGTGAGGACGGCGGCGGCGAGGGCGAAGCCCCGAGGGCGCCCGCCGCAGACTGCGGCAGCAGCATGGCGGGCCACCGGTCCGGTCCGGAGCCCTGGCCCGACCCGATGGTCGTCTCGGCGTCTCTCATCGCCGTGGAGTCCAGACACCGCAGTACCCCTTCGGGCAGCACGGCCTCGACCGCGAACCCGGCCGGGCCGGCTTCGCTGTCCACCGGACGGCAGAGCAAGGTGGCAACGCGACCGTGGCCGAGCCCGACGACGGTCAGGCGAGTGCGCCCTGCGGAGATCATCTCCGCGGCGGCTTCCAGCAGGACGATGCGGTCGCTGGAATCCAGCCGGTCCTCGGGAAGCAACCAGGCGGAGACCGGTCGGTCGGACCAGCTCGCCGCGGAGACGCCCGCCCGGCGGCGTGCCTGGTGGAACGCGTGCAGCAGAGCACGGTCACGGCCTCGGATCTGGTCGAGCAGCCGCCGTTCGATGATCTTCACGGTCTCGTCGACAAGGTTCAGCATGTCGAGGTGGGCATCGTCGTGCTCGCACGTCAGATCCAGTGCACCGAGGATCCTGCCGCTGAGTGGGTCACGGATGGGCGCCGCGGCGCAGGCGAACGACCGCATGATGTCGGCGAAATGCTCACGGCCACAGATGAACTCGCGGCGCCTGCTCGCCAGGGCGGTGCCCATCCCGTTGGTACCGACAATCGGCTCCGGAAATCCGAATCCGGGCGCAAGCTGAATGGAATCGCAATAGGCGTTGAGCGATGGTTCGCCTACGCGCCGTGCCAGCACACGAACCTGCTCATCACACAGGAGAGCGGACACCTTGATGCCGGCGATCTTCGCCTCGAGATCGTCCAGGACCGGCTCGGCCAGCTCGCCGAGCCGCCCGCTGAAGTCCAGATCCTGGTGGTAGAGGACCTCGACGCGGTCGGCCCTGACCCCCTGGGAATGACAACGCCGCCACGACCGCAGCACCGACCCACGGCACCCGTCGGCCACCGGGAGGCCACCCAGGAATCGGTCATGCGCGATATTCAGCGCTCGAATATCGTCCCACTCAACGGTCATCTGCGCCTGCCTTCCCGCCGCGAGGTCGCACAATGAGATCCCTTGGCCAGTCTCAGATCAGCATATTCCCCCCCTTCGATCGCGCCAAGATCATGGCCGGTGCACCGGACGGCCCGCGACGACGGCCGGCCGGTGTCCCGCACGGCGGCCGGCCGCCTCGCGCGTGCTGCCCGGCACGGATCACCCGTAGAGACTGTTGCCCCACAGGGTCTTGTCGTTCACGTTGTCCTTGGTGACCAGGGGGGCGGGGAGCTGGTCCTCAAGACCGTTGGACAGGGTCTTGATGGTGGAGTTGTGGTCGGTGGGGCCGGGCTGGAAGGTCCTGCCCTCGGCCGCGGCTTTCGCGTAGAAGAGCGCGTACTTGGCGTACAGGTCCGCGGGCTGGGAGACGGTGGCGTCGATCTGGCCCTTGCGGATGGCGTCGAGTTCGGCGGGGATGCCGTCGTTGGAGACGATGGCGATGTGGCCGGGCTGTCCGACGGGCTTGAGCAGGCCCTTCTGCTGGAGCAGTGCGAGGGTGGGCTGCAGGAAGACGCCGCCGGCCTGCATGTAGATGCCGCCGAGGTCGGGGTTGGCCGCCAGGGTGGACTGGAGCTTGGCCGAGGCCACGTCACCCTTCCACTCGGTGGCCAGCTCGATGACCTCGATCCCCGGGTAGTTCCGCTTCATGCAGGCGGAGAATCCCATGGAGCGCTCATAGCCGTTGATCGAATCCAGGGAGCCCTGGAGCTCGGCGACCTTGCCCTTCCCGTGCAGCTGCTGGCCGAGGAAGTCGCAGGCTTTGGCACCGTAGGCGCGGTTGTCCGCGCGGACGACCATGTACACCTCGCCGCTCTCCGGTTCGGTGTCCACGCTGATCGTCCGGATCCTCCGGTCGCCCAGGCTGTTGAGCAGCGGACCGAGTTTCGTGGTGCTCTGCGGTGCCATGACGATGGCCTTGACGTTCTTGGCCGCCAGCGCCTCGATGTTGGCGGTGAACGCCGCCGCGTCGCCCTTGGAGTCGGTCGGAGGCAGGGCGTTCAGTCCCTGGTCGGCGCTCTCCATCTGGACGTACTTCGCGTACGCCTTCCAGAAGTCGGAGTCCGTACGGGGGAGGTCGATGCCGATCTGCGGGCGCGCGCTGCTCGGCGTGGCGCTGCTTCCGCATGCCGTGAGGCATCCGGTGAGCAGGAGCGCGGCACCGCACAGGCAGGTTCTCCGGGTCTTGCGTCTCTTCATTCTTCAGACCGTCCTCGGTGGGTGGGTTGCCCCCGCCGGGTGTGGCGGAGGCGGGCGGAGGTCCGGGGCCCCGGCACGCCACTGTGGGGATGGACAGGCCGGGGCCGGGGAGAACGAGGGCCGGAGCGGCGCGACCAGGTCCCCGACCGACCGGTGGCGCCGCTCCGGCGGCTTTCAGGGCGTCGGTCCGGTCACTCCTGCTTCTCGCCGGAGGCGAAGCGGGAGATGATCAGCGCGACGATGATGATCGCGCCGTTGAGGAACTGGTTCCACAGCGGCGGGACACCGGCGAGGGTCATGACGTTGACCACGAGCTGGAGGGTGAGGACGCCGGTGAGGGCACCGAAGAGGGTGCCGCGGCCGCCGTTGAGGCTGACGCCGCCGATGACGGTGGCGGCGAAGACCTGGAAGATCCAGCCGTTGCCCTGGTCGGCGGAGATGGAACCGTAGTGGCCGGTGTAGAGGATGCCGGCGAAGGCGGCGAGCAGGCCGCCGAGGATCAGTACGGTCCAGGTGATCCGGTCGACGCGGATGCCGGCGGCACGGGCGGCCTCGGCGTTGCCACCGATCGCGTACAGGGCGCGACCGTGGCGCAGCCAGGCGAGAGCGCTGCCGCCGACGGCGAAGAGCAGCGCGCAGATCCAGATCGCCGCCGGGATGCCGAGCCAGCTGGTGCTGCCGAGGTAGGTGAAGGAGCCCGGCAGGTTGACGATCGACTGGCCCTCGGAGACGGCGACCTGGAGGCCGCGCAGCAGGGTGAGGGCGCCGAGGGTGACGATGAAACCGTTGAGCCGCAGCTTGAGGATCAGGAAGCCGTTGATTGCGCCGATGACCGCGCCGACCAGCAGGCACAGCGGGATCGCCGTCCAGCCGGGGAAGAGCCCGAGGCCGTTGAAGCGGGCGCCGTGGTCGGGCAGGACGAGCCAGACCGCGATGACCGGGGCGACGCCGATGGTGGATTCCAGCGAGAGGTCCATCCGCCCGGCGATCAGGATGAGCGCCTCGGCGAGGACCAGCAGGCTCAGCTCGGTGGCCTGCTGGCCGACGCCGAGGAGGTTATCGGAGGTGAGGAAGGCGGGCGAGACGGCGAACCCGATGATGCCCAGCACGAGCAGGACCGGGACGAGCGAGAGGTCGCGGTAGCGCGCGAGCTGGAAGCGGCGCTCGGCGGGCGCGGCGGCGGGAGCCGTGCGGGCGCGAACGTCAGTGGTGGGAGACATGGGGTTCCTTCGTGTCGGTCGGGCCGGCCATGCCCTCCATGGCTGAGACCAGTTGTTCGTCGCTCCAGCCGTGTGCGAACTCGGCGACGACGCGGCCGTGGAACATGGCCAGCACGCGGTCGCACACCCGGAGGTCGTCGAGTTCGTCGGACACGATCAGGGCGGCCTTGCCGGAGTCCGCGACCTCGCGCACGGTGCCGAGCAGGGATTCCTTGGACTTGATGTCGACGCCGTTGGTGGGGCGGATGGCGACCAGGACGTGCGGCTCGGTGGCGAGCGCGCGCGCGATCACGACCTTCTGCTGGTTGCCGCCGGACAGCGCGGAGACCGGGGCGGCGGGCCCGGGCGTCTTGATGTCGAGACCGGAGATCATCCGCTGGGCGAACGCCCGGGTGCGCGAGGGCAGCACCGTACCGAACGGGCCGAGCTGGTCACTGACGGTCAGGGTGGCGTTCTCGGCGACGCTGCGCTGCGGGATGAGGCCCTGGATGTGCCGGTCCTCGGGGACGAAGCCGATGCCGGCCGCGAGGGCCGCAGGGACCTGGCCGGTGCGCACCGCCCGCCCGGCGACGGTGACCGTACCGCTGCTGGGCCTGCGCAGGCCGGCCAGGGTCTCTCCGAGCTGGACGTTGCCGCTGGCCGCCGCCCCGGCGAGCCCCAC
The DNA here is from genome assembly GCA_000719695.1 of Streptomyces sp. NRRL F-6131. GTDB lineage: Bacteria > Actinomycetota > Actinomycetes > Streptomycetales > Streptomycetaceae > Kitasatospora. The sequence goes on along the minus strand of JOHN01000060.1, from coordinate 18,865 downwards.
GACCTCGCCGGGGCGCGCGTCCAGGGAGAAGTCCGCGTAGGCGCCCGGCAGGGTCAGCCCCGAGACCTCCAGCAGCGCGGGGCCGCCCGAGCTTCTGCGGCCTCGCACCGACCAGGCGGGCTCGGTGCCCCCTGCCCGCTCGCCGGTCATCGCCTCGACCAACGCCTGCTGGTCGAGCTCGGCGACCGCGGCGGTGGTGATGTGCCGGGCGTCGCGGTAGACCGTGACGGTGGCGCAGAGGTCGTAGACCTCCTGCAGGTGGTGGGAGATGAACAGGAAGGCGACACCCTGTGCCTGCAGCGAGCGCAGCTTGTCGAAGAGCCGGTCGATGCCGCGGGCGTCCAGCTTGGCGGTGGGCTCGTCCAGGATGATGAACCGGGCGCCGAAGGACAGGGCCCGGGCGATCTCCACGAACTGGCGCTGCTCGACGGTGAGGTCCTCGGCCCGCGCGGCCGGGTCGACGTCCACGTCGTACTCGGCCAGCAACTCGGAGGCTCGGTGGCGCAACTGCTTCCAGCTGATCGGGCGCAGCGCGCCGCCGCTCTGCCGGTCCAGGAAGAGGTTCTCCGCGACGGACAGGGCCGGGATGATGGTGGAGCGCTGATAGACGCAGGCGACCCGGGAGCGCCAGGCGTCGGTGTCGCCAGGGGCCGGGGCGGGCTCGCCGTTGAAGCGCAGCGAGCCGGTGTCGGGGGTCTGCAGCCCGGTGAGGATCGAGACGAGCGTGGACTTGCCGGCGCCGTTGCGGCCGACCAGCGCGTGCGACTCGCCTGGCGCGACCGAGATTCGGGCGTCGCGGAGCGCGACGGTGGCGCCGAATCTCTTGCTGATCCCGTCGGCCTCGACGACGGGGCCCCGGTCGGGGCTGGGATCCGCCATGGCGGGGTGTCCTTTCCGAGGGTTTCCCGTGAACGGCGGCCGGCAGCGGGAGGTTGCGGCCGCCGTTCGTGGGAGGTAGGGGGCTACTTGCCGACGTTGTTGCCCCACAGGGCCTTGTCGTCGACGTTCTCCTTGGTCACCAGAGGAGCGGGAAGCTGGTCCTCGAGGCCGTTGGGCAGCTGGATGATGGTCGACTGGTGGTCGGTGGGACCGACCTGGAAGGTTTTGCCCTCGGCGCCCGCCTTGGCGTAGTAGAGCGCGTACTTGGCGTACAGGTCGGCGGGCTGGGAGACGGTGGCGTCGATGTCGCCCTTGCGGATGGCGTCGAACTCCTGCGGGATGCCGTCGTTGGAGACGATCGCGATGTGGCCGGGCTCGCCGGCCGGCTTGAGCAGGCCCTTCTGCTGGAGCAGCGCGAGGGTGGGCTGGAGGAAGACCCCGCCGGCCTGCATGTAGATGCCGCCGAGGTCGGGGTTGGCCGCCAGGGTGGACTGGAGCTTGGCGGAGGCGACGTCCCCCTTCCAGTCGGTGGCCAGCTCGATGACCTGGATGCCGGGGAACTTCTGCTTCATGCAGTCCGCGAAGGCCTCCGAGCGGTCACGACCGTTGATGGAGCTGAGCGCGCCCTGGAGTTCGGCGACCTTGCCCTTTCCGCCGAGCTTCTGACCGAGGAACTCGCAGGCCTTGGTCCCGTACGCCTTGTTGTCGGCGCGCACCACCATGTACACGTTCCCCTTGTCGGGTCGGGTGTCGACGCTGACCACGGGGATCTTCTTGGCGGAAAGCTGCTCCAGGGTGGAGGCGATCGCGCCGGTGTCCTGCGGCGCCATGACGACGGCCTTGGCGCCGGTGTTCTGGAAGACCTGGACGTTGGCGACCAGCTTGGTCACGTCGTTCTGCGAGTTGCTGACCGGCAGCGTGTTGAGCCCCTGGGAGGAGGCGTCCTGCTTGATGTACTGCCCGTAGGAGTTCCAGAAGTCGGAGTCCGCGCGGGGCAGATCGATCCCGATCGCCGGCTTGGTACCTCCGGAGGGGGACGACTCCGAGTCGCTGCCGCGGTTGCAGGCCGTGGCGAACCCCGCCAGGACGACCACGGAGGCGGCCGTGGCCGCGATTCTGGAGGAGCGAGGCTTCATGGTGCTGATCTCCTTGGCTGGAATGCCGGCATCCGCGGGATGTGGGTCGGGAACCGGTGTGGTCCGGCACGGGGGGAGCCGAGGGGCCCGTCCCCGCGCGGGGCGGAGCAGATCGTGGGGCGAACCGGCCGCCCTCCCAGCCCTCATCCGAGAGGGAGGCCGGTTCTCCGGTGCGGCGGTCCACCACAGACGAGCGGAACACGCCTCCCGCAGTCATCGGATGGCTTGCGGTAATGAGGACCTTACGAGCCCGTCATCAGGCTGACAAGAGCAGACCTCGGATGATTCCCAACCGTAACATCCAGGCATCCAGGTCACGCCTCAAGGGGCGCTCCCACCCTGTTGACCTGCCCATACGAAGAAAGCACCGGCTTGGCGCGACAGCAGACATCCGATGACTTCTTGCAATGATGTGACTGCCGCTCGTATGGTCGGAGCACGGCACAATCATCCGATGTGTTGCCGGCGGTGCCCAGAAGGGCTGCGCCCTCCGTAACGACGACAGGAGACAGCACATGAAGCTACTGCGGATCGGCGCACCGGGGGAAGAAATTCCGGCGGTTCTCGGCGAGGACGGCGCGGCCCACGGCCTCGCGGGCCTGACCGCCGACATCGACGGGGCCTTCCTCGCCTCCGGCGGGCTCGACCGGGCCCGCGAGGCCCTCGCCGCGGGGTCGCTGCCGCTGATCGACCCGGCCGACCTGCGGATCGGCGCACCCGTGGCCCGCCCGGGCAAGGTGGTGTGCATCGGCCTCAACTACCGCGACCACGCGGAGGAGACCGGGGCCGCCGTACCGGAGCGGCCGGTGGTCTTCATGAAGGACCCGTCCACCGTGATCGGCCCCTACGACCAGGTCCTCATCCCCCGCGGCTCGGTGAAGACCGACTGGGAGGTCGAGCTCGCCGTCGTCATCGGCCGGCAGGCCCGATACCTGGCGAGCCCGGACGAGGCGGCCGGCCACATCGCCGGCTACGCCATCAGCAACGACGTCTCCGAGCGCGAGTTCCAGCTCGAGTACTCCGCCCAGTGGGACCTCGGCAAGTCCTGCGAGACCTTCAACCCCCTCGGCCCCTGGTTGGTCACCCCGGACGAGGCCGGCGACCCCCGGGCGCTGGGCCTGCGCCTCGTTGTCAACGGCGAGACCCGCCAGAGCGGCAACACCAAGAACATGATCTTCGACGTCGGGTACCTCATCTGGTACCTCAGCCAGTACATGGTGCTGAACCCCGGCGACGTCATCAACACCGGCACCCCGGCCGGCGTGGCCCTCGGCCTGCCCGGCACCCCCTACCTGCGTGAGGGCGACACCGTCGAGCTGTCCATCGACGGCCTCGGCACCCAGAGCCAGACCTTCCGCAACGCGTGAAAGGCAGCACCTTGTCCGCAACCACCGCACGGATCACCGCCGTCGACACCTTCGACATCCGCTTCCCCACCTCACGGGAGCTGGACGGGTCCGACGCGATGAACCCCGACCCCGACTACTCCGCCGCCTACGTCGTGCTGCGGACCTCCGACGGCGCACCCGAGGGCCACGGCTTCACCTTCACCATCGGACGCGGCAACGACGTCCAGGTGGCCGCCATCGACGCGCTGCGCCCGCACCTCCTCGGACGCCCGGTCGCCGAGCTGTGCGCCGACCCCGGATCGCTCTACCGCGACCTGATCGGTGACAGCCAACTGCGCTGGCTGGGCCCCGAGAAGGGCGTGATGCACATGGCCATCGGGGCCGTCGTCAACGCCGTCTGGGACCTCGCCGCCAAGGCGGAGGGCAAGCCCGTCTGGCAGTTCCTCGCCGATGCCGACCCCGCCTGGCTGGTGCGCCAGGTCGACTTCCGCTACATCAGCGACGCGCTGACCCCCGAGGAGGCCCTGGAGCTGCTGACCAAGGGCAAGCAGGGCGCCGTTGAACGAGCGGCCGAGCTGCTGCGGCGCGGCTACCCCGCCTACACCACCTCCCCCGGCTGGCTCGGCTACTCCGACGAGAAGCTGACCCGCCTCGCCCGCGAGGCCGTATCGGACGGCTTCCGGCAGATCAAACTGAAGGTCGGCGCCGACCTCGCGGACGACATCCGCCGCTGCCGGACCGCCCGCGCCGCCGTCGGACCCGACATCCGGATGGCCATCGACGCCAACCAGCGCTGGAACGTCGCCGAGGCCATCGAATGGACCAAGGCGCTGCAGGAGTTCGACCCGTACTGGATCGAGGAGCCCACCAGCCCCGACGACGTGCTCGGGCACGCGACGATCCGGCGCGGGGTCAGCCCGGTGAAGGTCGCCACCGGCGAGCACGTGCAGAACCGCATCGTCTTCAAGCAGCTGCTCCAGGCCGGTGCCATCGACGTCCTCCAGCTGGACTCGGCCCGGGTCGGCGGCGTCAACGAGAACCTCGCGATCCTGCTGCTCGCCGCGAAGTTCGGCGTCCCGGTGTGCCCGCACGCCGGCGGGGTCGGCCTGTGCGAGCTCGTCCAGCACCTGTCCATGTTCGACTACGTCGCCCTCACCGGCACCACCGAGGACCGCGTCATCGAGTTCGTCGACCACCTCCACGAGCACTTCCTCGACCCGGTCGTGATCACCGACGGCCACTACCGCGCCCCCACCACGCCCGGGTTCTCGGCCACCATGTACCCGACCACCATCGATACCTACACCTATCCCGGCGGCGCCTTCTGGGCCGCCGACCTCGCCGGATCGGACACGGAGGCAGACGCATGACGACCGACCTCGCCGGGCTCACCGCCCTCGTCACCGGCGGCGCCTCCGGCATCGGCCTGGCCACCGCCCAACTGCTCAGCGAGCGCGGCGCCGAGGTCGCCGTGCTCGACCTCGACCCCACCGGCGCGCAGGTACCGCTGTACGGCTTCACCGCCGACGTCGCCGACGACGATTCCGTGCGCTCGGCCGTTCAGGGGGCGGCCGAGCTGTTCGGCGCGATCGACATCCTGGTCAACAACGCCGGCATCGGCGCCGCCGGCACCGTGGAGGACAACGACGACGAGCAGTGGCACCGGGTGCTGGACATCAACGTGCTCGGCATCGTCCGCACCACCCGGGCCGCCCTGCCGCACCTGCGCCGCTCGGCCCACGCCTCGGTGGTCAACACCTGCTCCATCGCCGCCACCGCCGGCCTGCCGCAGCGCGCCCTCTACTCGGCCACCAAGGGCGCCGTCCTCTCGCTCACCCTGGCCATGGCCGCCGACCACATCCGCGAGGGCATCCGGGTCAACTGCGTCAACCCCGGCACCGTCGACACCCCGTGGGTCGGCCGGCTGCTGGACGCCGCGGACGACCCGGCCGCCGAACGCGCCGCACTCAACGCCCGCCAGCCCACCGGCCGCCTGGTCGACCCGCGCGAAGTGGCCGCCGCCATCGCCTACCTCGCCTCCCCCGCCGCCGCCAGCGTCACCGGGACCGCCCTCGCGGTCGACGGCGGCATGGCGGGCCTGCGCCTGCGACCGGAGCCCCGCCCGTGAACCTGCACCCGCTCGGCCGCACGGCGGTCCGAGTCAGCGAACTGGCCTTCGGCGCGGCCGGGGTCGGCAACCTGTTCACCCCGATGGGCGACGACCAGGCCGCCGCGACCCTGGCTGCCGCCTGGGCCCACGGCGTCCGGTACTTCGACACGGCCCCGCACTACGGCCTCGGACTCTCCGAACGCCGGCTCGGCGACGCGCTGCGCGGCCTGCCCCGGGACGAGTTCACCCTTTCCACGAAGGTCGGTCGGCTGCTGGAGCCCGTCCCCTTCCACGGCGGCGACGACCTCGCCAACGGCTTCGCCGTGCCCGCCACCCATCGCCGCCGCTGGGACTTCAGCGCCGAGGGAGTACGCCGCTCGATCGAGGACAGCCTGAACCGGCTCGGCCTGGACCGCATCGACATCGTCTACCTGCACGATCCCGACGACCACGCCGAACAGGCCCTCGACCAGGCCTACCCCGAACTGGAACGCCTGCGCGGCGAGGGCGTCCTCGGCGCCATCGGCGTCGGCATGAACCAGGCCGGGCTGCCGGCCCGCTTCGTCCGCGAGACCGACATCGACGTGGTGCTGCTGGCCGGCCGGTACAGCCTGCTCGACCAGCGGGGACTCACCGAGCTGCTGCCGCTCGCCGCCGAGCGCGGCGTCGGCGTGGTCATCGGCGGGGTGTTCAACTCGGGCTTGCTCGCCGACCCGCGCCCCGGCGCCACCTTCGACTACGCCGCGGCCCCCGCCGACCTCCTCGCCCGCGCCACCGAACTCAAGACCGTCTGCGAGCGGCACGGCGTGCCGCTGCGCGCCGCCGCCCTGCGCTTCCCGTTCGGGCACCCGGCCGTCGCCGGCGTCCTGGTCGGCACCCGCAGCGCCGCCGAGGTCGAGGACGCCGCCGCCATGCTCCGCCACCCCGTCCCGGGCGCGCTCTGGGCGGAGCTCAAGGAGCGGGGGCTCCTCCCCCACGACATCCCCACCCCCCAGGAGGTGGCCTGATGCGGGTCGCCCTCTTCATCACCTGCTTCAACGACACCATGTTCCCCGGAACCGGCCGGGCGGTGGTGACCGTGCTGGAACGCCTCGGCCACACCGTCGAGTTCCCGCAGGAGCAGACCTGCTGCGGGCAGATGCATTTCAACACCGGCTACCGCCCCGACGCCGTCCCGCTCGTCGCCCGCTTCGCGCGGACCTTCGCCGAGTACGACGCCGTGGTAACCCCGTCCGCCTCCTGCGCCGGCATGATCCACGAGAACCACCCCGTGCTCGCCCAGGAGTACGGGCCCGCGCCGCTCCAGCGCCAGGTCGCCGAACTCGTCCCCCGGGTCCACGAGTTCACCGAGTTCCTGACCGACGTCCTGGGCGTCACCGATGTCGGCGCCCGGTTCCCCCACCGCGTCACCTACCACCCCACCTGCCACTCGCTGCGCGGGCTGCGCCTCGGTGACCGACCGGCGCGTCTGCTGCGCGCGGTGAAGGACATCGACCTGGTGGACCTCCCGGCCGCCGACTCCTGCTGCGGCTTCGGCGGCACCTTCGCGGTCAAGAACGCCGAAACCTCCAGCGCGATGCTCGCCGACAAGGCGCGGGACGTCCTGGAGACCGGCGCCGACGTGCTGTGCGCCGCCGACAACTCCTGCCTGATGCACATCGGCGGCGGACTCTCCCGCCGTGGCAGTACGGTGCGGGCCATGCACCTGGCCGAGATTCTCGCCGCCACCGAAGGAGCACCCCGATGACCGGCCCCGGTGACCGCGGCGTCGTCTGGCTCGGCTCCCCCGCCTTCCCCGACGCCGCCCGGAGCGCGCTGCAGAACACCCAGCTGCGCACCAATCTGCGGCGGGCCACCGGCACGATCCGCGACAAGCGGCTCGCCGTGGCTTCGGAGCTGGACGACTGGGAAGCCCTGCGGGAGGCGGCTGAGGCGGTCAAGAAGCGCACCTCCCGCCACCTCGGCCACTACCTCGAACAGCTGGAGGCGTCGGTGACCGCAGCGGGCGGCACCGTGCACTGGGCCGCCGACGCCGCCGAGGCCAACCGGATCGTCACCGAACTGGTGCGGGCCACCGGCGAGCGCGAGGTCGTGAAGGTCAAATCCATGGCGACCCAGGAGATCGGGCTCAACGAGCACCTGGCCGAGGCCGGGATCACCGCCTACGAGACCGACCTCGCCGAGCTCATCGTCCAGCTCGGCGACGACCGGCCCTCCCATATCCTGGTCCCCGCGATCCACCTGAGCCGCACCGAGATCCGCGACCTGTTCGCCGCCGAGATGGGCAAGTGGGGCCGGCCGGCTCCCGACCACCTGGGTGACGACCCGCGCGAACTCGCCGAGGCGGCCCGCCATCACCTGCGCGAGAAGTTCCTCAACGCCAAGGTCGCCGTCTCCGGCGCGAACTTCGCCGTCTCCGACACCGGTACCGTCGTCGTGGTCGAGTCCGAGGGCAACGGCCGGATGTGCCTCACCCTGCCCGAGACCCTGATCACCGTGATGGGCATCGAGAAGGTCGTCCCCACCTGGACCGACCTGGAGGTGTTCCTCCAGCTGCTCCCCCGCTCCTCCACCGGCGAGCGGATGAACCCCTACACCTCCACCTGGACCGGGGTCACGGCGGGCGACGGGCCGCGGGAGTTCCACCTCGTCCTGCTCGACAACGGCCGCACCGACACCCTCGCCGACACCGTCGGCCGCCAGGCCCTCGCCTGCATCCGCTGCTCCGCCTGCCTCAACGTCTGCCCCGTCTTCGAGCGCACCGGCGGACACGCCTACGGCTCCGTCTACCCCGGCCCGATCGGGGCCGTCCTCACCCCTCAACTGGTCGGCATCGAACAGGCGGCCTCGCTGCCGTTCGCCTCCACCCTGTGCGGCGCCTGCTACGACGCCTGCCCGGTGAAGATCAACATCCCGGAGGTGCTGGCCCACCTGCGGGCCCGGGCCGTCGAGGCCAAGCCGAAACGGGCGGAGGCGCTGGCGATGAAGGCCGCGGCCACCGTGCTCGGCTCCCCCCGGCTGTTCGGCGCCGCCCAGAAGGCCGGATCGCTGGGCGGTCGCGCCCTCGCCCGCCGCGGACGCATCGGACGGCTGCCGGGCCCGCTGCGCGGCTGGTCCGACACCCGCGACACCCCGCCACCAGCAGCCGAGTCGTTCCGCACCTGGTGGCGCAAGAACAAGGAAGGTGGCCGATGAGCAGCCGCGACGCCATCCTGGCCCGAGTACGCAGCGCCCTCGCCGACGTCCCGGCCCAGGAGACCCCGGACGACGTGCCGATCCCGCGCGCATATCGCCGCAGCCACGTCGAGCCCGGTGAGGACACGATCGCGCTGTTCGCCGAGCGGGTCGCCGACTACCGTGCCGCGGTCACCCGCACCGACCCGGCGGGTCTGCGCGAAGCCATTGCCGTCGCGCTCACCCGACGCGGGGTCAGCCGCCTGGCCGTCGCCGGTGGCTTCCCCACCAGTGCTCTCCCGAAGGGCAGTTGGGAGTGGCATCCGGAACCGCTCGACGTCCCCGCCCTCGACGCGCTGGACGGCGCGGTCACGCTCGCCGCCGCCGGCATCGCCGTCACCGGGACGATCGTGCTCGACGCCGGTCCGGGCCAGGGCCGACGCGCCCTCACCCTCGTCCCGGACTACCACCTCTGCATCGTCCGCGCCGAGCAGATCGCCGAGGACGTCCCCGGCGCTCTCGCCCGCCTCGACCCGAGCCGCCCACTGACCTTCGTCTCGGGACCGTCCGCCACCAGCGACATCGAGCTCGACCGGGTCGAGGGCGTGCACGGCCCCCGCACCCTGGACGTCATCGTCGTCGACCCCACCCAGCCGGAGCAGCCATGAGGATCGCCCTGCACACCCGCGTCCGCGAGGACCGGATCGAGGAGTACGAGGCCGCCCACCGCGCGGTGCCCGCCGAGCTCACCGCCGCCATCGGGGCCGCCGGCGTCACCTCCTGGACCATCTGGCGCAGCGGCTGCGAGCTGTTCCACCTCATCGAGTGCGAGGACTACGCCCGCCTGCTCGCCGAACTCGAACACCTCCCGGTCAACATCGCCTGGCAGGCCCGGATGGCCGGCCTCCTCGATGTCGTCCACGACTACTCCGAGGCCGGTGCCGAGGCCGGACTCCCCGTGGTGTGGCAGCTGTGACGGCCCGGCGGATCATCGACGCGCACCACCACGTCTGGGACCTGACGGTACGCCCGCAGCCCTGGACCGACGGCACGGCGCTCGCGCGGTCCTTCGCCCTGGCCGACCTCGCGGCCGAGGCCCGCACGACCGGCGTGGTCGGCACCGTCGTGGTCCAGACCGTCTGTGTCCCCGAGGAGACGCCGGAACTGCTCGCCCTCGCCGCCGGCAGCGACCTGGTCGCCGGCGTGGTCGGCTGGACCGACCTCACCGCCCCCGACGTCGCCGAGGCCATCGCGGCGCTGCGCGAACGCCCCGGCGGTGACCGGCTGGTCGGCCTGCGCCACCAGGTCCAGGAGGAGCCCGACCCGAACTGGCTGCTGCGCGAGGACGTCCAGCGCGGGCTCGCCGCCGTCGCCGGGGCCGGGCTGGTCTACGACCTCGTGATCACCCCGCACCAGTTGCCGGCCGCCGCCGAGGCCGCGGCCCGGCTCACCGGCCTGACCTTCGTCCTGGACCACCTCGCCAAACCTCCGATCGCCACCGGCGTGCTCCACCCCTGGGCCAGGGACCTGCGCCGTCTCGCGGCCCTGCCCAACACCGTCGCCAAGCTCTCCGGCCTGGTCACCGAGGCCGACCCCGGCATCTGGCGGACCGAGGACCTGAGGCCCTACACCGACACCGCCCTCGACGTCTTCGGCCCGCAGCGGGTGCTGTTCGGCTCCGACTGGCCGGTGTGCACCCTGGAGGCCGAGTACGCGGAGGTCCTCCGGATCTCCGATCACCTCACGGACGGGCTGAGCCCTGCGGAGAGGTCTGCCGTGTTCCACGACAACGCGGCCCGCGTCTACGGCCTCTGAGGTGCCGCGGACCTGCCCGGTCGAACCGGGGTGGGTCTATTCTGTAGAGATCGGACCATTGAAGGGGCGGAGCACGTGCCAGTCACCGACGAGGCGATCGAGAAGATCAAAGCCATGATCGTCAGCGGGGAGCTGAGGCCGGGGGCGAGGCTCCCGAAGGAGGCCGACCTCGCCGAGCGGCTCGGCCTCTCTCGCAACTCCCTGCGGGAGGCGGTCAAGGCGCTCTCGCTGATCAGGGTGCTCGACGTGCGCCAGGGCGACGGCACGTATGTGACCAGCCTGGAACCCAATCTGCTGCTCGACGCACTCGGCTTCGTGGTCGACTTCCACCAGGACGACACCGTGCTGGAGTTCCTGGAGGTCCGCCGAGTCCTGGAGCCGGCGGCGGCCGCCATGGCGGCGCGCGTGATGTCGGACGAGGACATCGCGGAACTCGGCGCGGTGCTGGCGAGCCTGAGCGACGACCCCTCCCTCGACGAACTGATCGAGAACGACCTGGAGTTCCACCGCAGGCTGGCCGCCGGCTCCGGGAACGCGGTGCTCGGCTCGCTCGTCGATGGCCTGTCCGCCCCCACCGCGCGGGCCCGGATCTGGCGCGGCATGACCGAGGAGGGCGCCGTCGAACGCACCCGCCTGCAGCACCGGCAGATCCTCGACGCCGTCGCCGCCCGCCGACCCGACCTCGCCCAGGCCTGGACGATCGTCCACATCGGCGGCGTCGAGCAGTGGCTGCGCGACACCCTGGGAGCGGCCGGTTCGGCCCTCGGCTGATCCCCCGGCTGCACCGACCGCGCCAGAGGGCACTCTCCTGCCGGGGAGAGGGCCCTCTGCGTCGTAGTCGCTAGTAGTCGATGTTGATGGCCGCGATGACCGTGCCCTCGGCATCGATACCGATCGCCGGACCGGCGTAGTTGGAGCTGTCATAGGTCAGCGCCTGCTTGTGACCCGGGCTCCAGAACCAGTCGTCGACGATCACCTCCGGCGACGTTGACCCGCTGTGCAGGACCTCGTGGCCGCAGTGCTCGAAGTTGTGCGAGTCAAGGTTCTCCTTGACGCACTCGCGGGCGGCCTTGCTCTGGTCGGCGCCGAGCTTGACCTCGCGCAGGCCGAGTTCGCGGCGGTGCTTGTTGAGCAGGGCCAGCATGCGCTGCTCCAGGTCCGCCCGGAAGGTCACGGTACTGGGCGCCGGTGCCTTGGTGGTGGGCTGGGCGGGAGACTTCGATCCGGTGGGCGCCGGGCTGCCGGCCGGCGGCGCGGCGGGCGACGGCGCGGCGGGCGACGGCGAGGGCTTGGCGGACGCCCTCGGTGACGCCGACACCGACGGGGACGGGGGCACCGATGCCTTGGGGGGCGCCGAGGCCGTGGGGGACTGCTGTATCTGGCCGGTGTCGGCCGGGGCCGTGGACGCGGTCACGACCGGCGCCGCCGTCGCGGTGGGCGGTGCGGAACGGGACCCGCCGGCTGCGGCCGGCGCCGATGCCGACGATCCGCAGGCGCTGAGCAGGACGGCGCTCACGGCAGTGATGGCAGCAGTGGTCAGGGGCTTTCGCAAGGGAATCCTTCGACGTCGACTTCGGGGCTGAGCTGCGGATGAGCTGTCAGCCGCCCTCGTCATGGGAGACCCGCGCGCGGTACCGAAGTCACAGTTATCCGCCCGGCGCCCTCCCGCCGGCGTTTCGGACGCGCCCCGGCCGCCCCGACCGCCCACCGCGACCGCCGGAGGTGGACGCCCGCCCCCTCGGCTGGAACCCGCCAGGAGGGCCACGAACACACCCCCAGCGGAACCGAGTTGATCCACCTCCTGCTCGACGTCCTCAGCAAGAACGGCAACCTCCTGCTCGGCGTCTCCCCCCGACGACCGCGGCCCGACCCCACCTCCGCCGCACCCGTATCCACCAGGACCGGCCGGAACGGCCGCACGCGTGGTGCGGATCACTCCGATCCCCCCGACGGGTCCGGTCGGTCGAGCTTCGGCTGTCAGTCCGCCCGGAGTTCCAGGACGAGGGCGTGGGCCGGATCGAGCAGAGGGGCGGCCAGGCCGATCCCGGCGAGCACCGATCCGGTGAGCCGGACCGGTCCGCGGGTGAGCCACGGGGCGTGCCGCGGCGGGAAGCCGGTGGGGATGCCCATCTCCGGGCAGACGGTGACGGTGTACCGCAGGTCCGGGGCGAGGCCGGGGAGGCGGAGTCGGGGCGGGACGGACTCGGTGGTGCGAGTCAGCTGCGCCAGGCAGAAGACGGCGTGGCGGCGGTCCGCCGAAACGACGCCGTGCAGCCAGGCGGCCGGATCGGGGTGGTCGATGTCGGCGGGGCGGACCTGACGCAGTCGCAGATGCGGGACGCGGCCGTCGCGGTGTCCCGCGATCCCGGGCCGACCGACCCAGCCGTCGGCCTGGGTCGGGACCAGCCGGCACAGCACCGGGACGTCGACCGAGGCCACCGGCGACGGCGGCATCGTGGCCAGCGCCAGATCCTCGCAGTCGCCGATCGGTCCGGGGTCGGCGCCCCAGTGCAGGACCCGGGGAACGGCCTGGCCGGCCAGGTCCAGGACGAGGGCGGTACCGGCCGCGCGGAGCACCGCGAGGTCGGCGTCGGGTCGGGGCAGGCCGGTGATCGTCATGCGCGCACTCCGACGGCCACGGGGCCGGCGGCGCCCTCGGTGGGCGGTACAACGATCGGCGTCGTCTTCTGTCCTTGTCATCGTGAGGCCTGCCTGTCTGCGAAGGCGCTCGGAGGCAGGCGGTCGCCGATCCGGACGAGGTACGGTCCTGGTCGGCGACCGCCGTGGTCGTGTGGTCCGGCCAGGACCGGCGACTACACGGGCAGCGTCCAGCGCTGGGCGGCAGTGCCGTTGCAGTCGTAGATCTGCAGCTGGATGCCGTTGGCGGTGTTGGCGCCGGGGACGTCCAGGCAGCGGCCGGACTGGGGGTTGAGCAGGGCGCCGCCCGGCTGGGGCTGCCAGACCTGGGCGCCGGTTCCGTTGCAGTCCCAGATCTGCACCTTGGTGCCGTTGCCGGTACCACCACCGTTGACGTCCAGGCACTTGCCCAGGACGCTCAGAGTGCCGTCACCGGCCACGGTCCACCGCTGGGCGGGGCTGCCGTTGCAGTTGTACAGATTGACCTGAGCGCCACTGACGGTGGAGGCCCCGAAGTCGTCGAGGCACTTGCCGGCGACGAGGCCGGAGGTGATCGGGCCGGTGACCGGGCCGGTGGCCGAGCTGATGGTGTAGCTGCGTACGGCGTCGGCGGTCCCCACGCCGCCCTTTCCGGTGACGGTGAAGGTGGCGGCGGTGCCGGTGGTGGGGATGCCGGTGATCCCTCCGGTGTCCTGGTTCAGCGTCAGGCCTGCGGGCAACGCACCGGAGGTGACGCTGTAGCGGATGGTCTGCGGGGTGTTGGTGGTCACCTTCGCCTCGTACAGGCTGCCGGCCGCCATCGACGGAAGGGAGGTGGTCGTGAACGCGGGGGTGGGGGCGGCGACGGACTCCGCGGCGCCGACGGGGTTCCCCGAACCGTCGAGTTGCTGCAGCGACCAGGACTGGCCGGGGGTGACCACCGACAGGTGCCAGTGCGTCGACTGGTCGCGGAACTTCGCGAGCTGTGCGGGGGTGAAGGCACCGAGGTTGCGCGCGTTCTCCCACTGCTTGATGGTCGCGAGGACGGTCGGGGTGTTGGGGTTGGAGGCCAGGCTGGACACCGAGGTCCGGAAGCCGGCGCCACCGTTGAAGCTCGCGCCGCGGGCGAGGGTGTCTTCCAGGGTCTGGAAGCTGGTCAGCGGGTTGATCCAGCCCATCACCCCGGGCAGGTAGTTGTCCTGGTAGTACGCGTTGTGCAGGTAGAGCTGGTTCATGCTGGTGGAGCCGACCTCGCCCCAGCTGGCCCGGGAGAGGGCGTCCCACGAGTTCGAGGTCATCCGGCTGGTCTCGGAGATGAACCCGTCCTTGGCGTTCTGCCGCTTGAAGGTGTCGTTGACGAGCCGCGAGATGCCGTAGGAGCCCCAGCCTGACTGGGAGGCCGACTCGAGGCCGTCGTACGACATGCCGGTGATGCCGGTGGTGTTCCATATGTCGGCGAAGCGGGTGGCAATGTTGTTGATGATGTTCAGGCCGCCGATGCCGCCGCCGTAGGCGTTCTGCGGGATTCGGGTGACGGTCGCGCCGGCGGCGTGGGCGGTGGCCGTGGTGCCCCAGTTCGCCCGGGCCATGCCGGTGGCCTTGCACTCTCCGTCGACCTGGCTCACCGTGCCGAAGTTGAACACCTCGTTGTCGATCTTCATCATGTGGCCCTGGATGTTGCTGCTCAGCGGGTCGCAGCTGGCGAAGGTGACGGTGGTGTCGCCGGTGCCGATGGCCTGGGTCAGGGTGGTGCTGGTACCGACGGTCATGTCGGGGCTGAGTGACGGCGAGGCGTAGGGGTCGTTCCAGCTGACGAAGTCCGACAGGGTGTGGACTCCCACCTGGATGCCGTTGGCCTTCGCCTCGGTCACCAGGGCGGTCGCGGCGCTGTCGCTGTTGCCGAAGCTCCAGTTGAACTGGTAGTGGCCGTCGGTCTGCCAGGGCCCGTCGGTACTGCCGAGCGCGTAGACCATGTCCATGCCGCCGGCCTTCGTGAAGCCTGCGGCCTGGGCGATGTTGCCGGTGTACAGGTCGGACAGGACCAGGATGGACTTGGTGGTCGCCTGGGCCGTCTTCTGCCACTGGCCGTTGATCGTCGGGTAGGGCAGGTTCTGGTCGACCGCCAGGTTCGACAGCACGGTGGGCGCCAGGTCCGGCGCGGCACCGAACAGGGCGATCTTCGAGCCGACGACGCTGCCCTGACCGTTCGGCAGTGCTGGGAGGGGAATCGGGTACGGGGTGTTGCCGTCAGCATCCGTCATGCGGTTGCGCGGCTTGGTGTGGTCGAAGGTGAAGGCGCGCAGCAGGGTTCCCCACGGGGTGCGGGCGCCGACGCTCCACTCCTCCAGCGGGGAAACCTGCACCTGGGAGGGGTTGGCCGCGACCTGGTTCTCCCAGCCGATGGTGGTGTTCAGTGCCTCGCGCGGCCAGCCGCCCTCGGTGCGGTCGGTGAGCGGCTTCAGCCCGACGACGAAGGCGCTGTCACGCACGATGCCGACACTCTCGCCGAGGGTCTGGGTGATGTTGGTGGCCAGTGGCCCCCACAGCAGGGTCTGCAGGTCGCCGCCGTTGGGTGCGGTGGCCTTGGTGACGGTCAGGGTGGAGTACGTGGCCGTCTCCTGGACCTGGACGTCGACCTCGAACCCGCCGGCGCCGGTGAACACCAGGGTGTTGCCGCTGAGCGTCAGCGTCGTGGGCTTCACCTGCTGCCCGTCGACCATCAGGCTGACCAGGGGTGCGGTGCCCTGCCCGGTGGCGATGTAGTTCTTGGAGGTGCGCCGGTCGACGAGGGAGGTGACCTGGCCACCGGTGTTCATGCCCAGGCGCAGGTGGCCGGCGTCGACCACGACGCCGCCGGACCCGTCCGGGCCAACGGCCGCCGTGGCGACCTGGGCGCTCACTCCGGTGAGCGCGGCGACCACCAGCGCAGTGGTCGTGGCGAGCGCGGTCATCCGCGCTCCGGTGGGGGATAGACGCATTTGTTTCGTACCTTTCACTGGGGGTGGGGAGAAAGGTGGAGCGGCGCGGCAGAGCCGTCTAACCCTTGGTGGCGCCTCCGGTCAGCCCCTTCACGAAGTGCTTCTGGAGGGCGAGGCAGAAGACCAGCACCGGGAGCGTGGCCAGGCCGCCGGTGTAGGCGGGCACCACCGTCCGGCCGTCGGCGGAGGGGAAACTGAAGTCCTGCAGCTCGCCCTCGGACCAGGCGTACAGACCCGCCTCGGCGAAGCCCGCGGGCGAGACCCCGACCATGACGTCCGGGAACTGCCCGGACTGCGGCAGTTGCTTGGCGTAATCGGTCCGGCCGTCGGCCGTCGGCGCCACGAGCTTCTTCACCTTGACGTCCGGGTGCTTGTCGGTGACCCGCTTGATGGCGGCGTCCCAGTAGGCCCACGTGAGGTTGGGCGTCTCGAACGTCAGGAAGGTGACCTCGGAGTCACCGGCCGAGTCGCCGCCCGTCGTGCCGGGGGTGCTGCAACCCGCCGCAGCCGTGGCGAAGATGAGCGCGGTCTCGCCGAAGAGGAGCTGTCGTCTGGTCACCGAAGTCATGGCGAATGCTCTCCTGCAGGACGTGGATGACCGGGCCGGCGGGCGGTCCGCCCGCCATTGGCCACCTCCATGAACACGCGTTCATCGAGCAAGTGCGGCGAAGGTAGCCCGCCACCGAAAGCCCCGTCAATACCTCGGAAACACTTTGTTCATCTCTCGTTGACAGACCCGGACCGGCACCCGGATACTCCCGGCAGGACGGTGGAACGCGCGTTCATCAGCGCGTCGAGGAGGGGTTGAGGATGGCCACGAGCGAGGATGTGGCGCGCCTGGCGGGCGTCTCCCGGGCGACGGTCTCCCGGGTGCTGTCCGGCACGGCGAACGTCAGCGCGGCCACCCGGCAGCGGGTCGAGGCAGCGGCGGCGGCCCTCGGCTACGAGCCGGACGTGGCGGCGCAGAGCCTGTCCGGCGCCCGCTCCAGAACGATCGCCCTGGGGTTCTTCGCCAACGACCTCTGGGCCCTGTCCCAGCTCACGCGGCCGCAGTACCACTTCCACCTCGACGTCCTGCGACACATCGAGGAGGCCGCGGCAAAGGCCGGATACGACCTGCTGCTGCCCTCGCGCCCGTCCAGCGCGTCCAGCGACAGCTACGTCCGGCTGCTGCGGTCCCGGCGGGTGGCCGGCGCGATCATGGTCGCCTGCCCGCCGGGCGACGTGCGGACCCGGGCCCTGATCGAGTCCCGGCTGCCGACCGTGTTCATCGGCACCGGTCCGTGCGCGACGTACGTGACCTCGGACAACACCGCGGGCGCACGGCAGGTCACCGAGCACCTGATCCGGCTGGGACATCGCAGGATCGCCCGGGTCACCGGCACCGAGACCGACCCCTCCGGACAGGACCGCCTCACCGGCATCCGGCAGGCGCTGGCCGCCCACGGCATTCCCGAGGATCCCGGCCTGGCCCGCAGGTCGGACTGGTCCGTCGAAGACGCCTACCGGGAGACGCTCGCCCTGCTGGAGGCGCGGCGCGACCTCACCGCCGTGATCGCCGAGAGCGACATGATGGCCCTCGGTGTCCTGCGCGCGCTGCACGAGCACGGCCTCCGGGTACCCGAGGACGTGTCGGTCACCGGCTTCGACGACATCGACCTCGCCGCCTTCGCCTCGCCGCCGCTCACCACCGTCCGCCAGGACGCCGGGGCGATGGGCACCCGCGCCGTGCACGCGTTGCTGAGCATGGTGGACGGCGCCGCCGTGGAGCCGATCGTGCTCCCCACCGAGATCGTCGTACGCCGCTCGACCGCCACGCCACGCGAGCCGGCGCCCGGTGAGCCCGCCGCTCGATGACCGGATCTCCGACCGACGAATCGAGACTCCCCGTCCGGCCTCCAGCAGTGCGGCGGCGGGAACCTCGCTGACCCTGCCCGTCGGTCGGAGCGCGCGCTACCTCCTCCGGGCCCAGCTGGTGGGTTCCGACCGGCCGCTGCGTCTCGCCGAGGTCGAGGTCACCGGCCGGCGGGGAGCCATCGTCGCCTCGCCGGCAAGTGCCTGGACGTGACGGGTGGCGGCACCGCGGACGGAACGAGGTCGAGCTGTGGACCTGTAACGGCACCGCCAAGCAGCAGTGGACCCTTGCCCAGCGCACTCGGCGGTTGACGCTTCCGTCGGCCCACCGACCCGCATCGGTCGGTGGGCCGACCTCCCTTGCTCACCGAGCACCCCTGGTGCACGCGGGGCGTCCGGCGGGACGGCTACTGGATGCCGAAGCCGTCGAGGGTGGCGTACGTGCCGGAGAGCTTGGTGACCGTGATGGTGTGGGCGCCGGAGCCGAGGCCCGTGGCGGTGTAGAGGACGACATCGGTGTGGCGCTGCCAGTCGGCCGGGAAGGTCCTGACGACCTGCTGGGTGCCGCCGTCGATGCTGATGCCGATGTTCTCCTGGTCGGGATTCTGCTCACCGTAGACCCGGATGAAGCTGCCGGTGAACCGGTACGTGGCGGTGGAGCCGTTCGCGCTCGCGTAGTGCACGTCGTCCCCGAAGTCGCCGAACCCGCGGCCGGCGCTGTTGGAGAAGCCGCTGTAGGCGATCGCCGGATCGGTGTTGTTGACCCGGGTCACCTTCGGCATCGCTACGCCGAAGCCGTCGAGGACGGCGAACTGGCCGGAGAGCTTGGTGACCGTGATGGTGTGGGGACCGGGACCGAGGCCGGTGACGGTGTGGACGGGAACGTTGGAGCGTCGGACCCCGTCGGCGGGGACGGTGTTGACGACCTGCTGGGTGCCGCCGTCGACACTGACG
>JOHN01000059.1 GCA_000719695.1 Streptomyces sp. NRRL F-6131 | reverse complement strand
TCCATCTTCGGCGGCCCGGCCTGGACCCGCACCGAGGACCCGGACGGCACCCCCGGCGACTGGTACCTGCACCTGTTCGCCCCGGAGCAGCCCGACTTCGACTGGGACAGCCCGGCGGTCGCCGACGAGTTCCGCTCGATCCTGCGGTTCTGGCTGGACATGGGCGTCGACGGCTTCCGGATCGACGTCGCCCACGGCCTGGTCAAGGCCCCCGGCCTGCCCGACATCGGGGGGTCCGGTCAGATCCGGCTGCTGGGCCACGACGTGATGCCGTTCTTCGACCAGGACGGCGTGCACGAGATCTACCGCAGCTGGCGCAGGATCCTCGACGAGTACCCGGGGCAGCGGATCGGTGTCGCCGAGGCCTGGACTCCGACCGTGGAGCGCACCGCGAACTACGTGCGCCCCTGCCCGGCTCCGCCTACGTCTACCAGGGCGAGGAGCTCGGCCTGCCGGACGTCACCGACCTGCCCGACGAGGTCCGCCAGGACCCGTCGTTCTTCCGGCAGGCCGGCCAGGACGGCTTCCGGGACGGCTGCCGGGTCCCGATCCCGTGGTCCGGCACCGAGGCCCCGTACGGCTTCGGCCCGGACGCCGGCGGCCCGTCCTGGCTGCCGCAGCCCGGCGAGTGGGCCGCCCTCAGCGTCGAGGCGCAGACCGGCGACCCGACCTCCACCCTGGAGCTCTACCGCTCCGCGCTGGCCCTGCGCCGGGACACCGCCGACCTCGGCGCCGGCCGGGAGGTCGAGTGGCTGGAGAGCCCCGCGGGCACCCTGGCCTTCCGCCGCGGCTCCTTCGTCTGCACCGTCAACACCACCGGCGCCCCGGCCCGGATACCGGCCCCCGGCCGGCTGCTGCTCACCTCCGCCGAAGCGGCCGAGACGGACGGCGACGAGGTCGTGCTGTTCCCGGACTGCACGGACTGGTGGGCGGTCTGACGTGGTTGTCTCAGGCGTTGGGCTCTCCACCACGGCGCGACTCTCGGACATCGCGGCGCAGGCGGGGGTCAGCGAGGCCACCGTCTCCCGCGTGCTCAACGGCAAGACGAACGTCTCCGCCACCACCCGGCAGACCGTGCTGGCGGCGCTGGACGTGCTCGGCTACGAGCGGCCGACCCGGCTCCATCAGCGCAGTGCCGGGCTGATCGGACTGATCACCCCGGAACTGAGCAACCCGATCTTCCCGGCGCTCGCCCAGGTCATGGCCCAGGTGCTGAGCCGGCACGGCTACACGCCGGTGCTCTGTACCCAGACCCCCGGCGGCTCCACCGAGGACGAACTGGTGGACATGCTGCTCGACCGGGGCGTGGCGGGCATCGTCTTCGTCTCCGGCCTGCACGCCGACAGCACCGCCGACCACGACCGCTACGCCCGGCTCGGTCATCGGCAGCTTCCCTATGTCCTGATCAACGGCTACAGCGATCGGATCGACGCTCCGTTCATCTCACTGGACGACCATGCCGCGACGCGCATGGCGGTCCGGCATCTGGTGAGCCTCGGGCACCGGCGCATCGGCCTGGCGATCGGGCAGCACCGCTACGTTCCGGCGCAGCGCAAGATCGAGGGCTACATCGCGGCGATGTGCGAATTGCTGGGCCTCACTCGGGAGGAGGCCGCTTACACCATCCGCCACACGCTGTTCAGTGTGGAGGGCGGGCACACTGCTGCTGATGCGCTTCTCGACAAGGGGTGCACCGCGATCGTCTGCGGCAGCGACATGATGGCGCTCGGAGCCGTCCGCGCGGTGCGCGGACGTGGGCTGGAGGTCCCGCGGGACATCGCTGTTGTCGGATTCGACGACTCGCCGCTGATAGCGTTCACCGAGCCGCCGCTGACCACGATCCGCCAGCCCGTTGAGGCGATGGCCACGGCCGCCGCGAACGCGCTGCTGGAGGAGGTCAGGGGCAACCCCGCACAGCACGGTGAGTTCAAGTTCCAGCCGGAGCTCGTGATGCGAGGCTCGACGGCAAGTGTGCGTGATCGCACCTGAGTACCGGTCTCCCCGGGACCACGTCAGTGGCCCGGGGACACCGGTGTTTCGGGGGTGCACCTGCGGCAGCGCTGTGCGAGTGTCCACTCTCCTGGCCGAGCCCGAATCCTGCGCCGGGCCCGGCCAAGCGTGGACGCATGCACGGTGGCTCGTTCACGATCCTGGAGAGGAGAATGGTGTGGGACACGGCGGAGTTGTGCCGCTCCAGGACACGGGAAGTGGATCCTGGCTACGGTGTGAATCCTCGGAGAATTGCTGCGTGATCGGCGGAGACGATGTTGAGGGCACTCTGGATGTCGGAGCCCTGGGTGATCTTTCCGAGATTCGAATTGAGTGGTGGGAAGAGTGAGCTGTACTCGGGCAGTTCGGGCCGGGGCCGGGCCACGGCCAGAGCGTCCTGAAAAGATTCCACGGCGGGGTCAGCCTTGAGTCCGGAAACGATGACGTCGGAACGGGTCGGCAGCGTCGAGTTCCTTTCGGTGATCATCGCTTGGCTCGTCCTTGAAGTCAGGAATGAGGCGAACTTCTCGGCTGCCTGCTTACGCGTTGCCGGAGAGCCGGAATAGACGGAAATATTGTGCCCGCCTATCGGTGAACCGGTGCTCTTCGAACCTGCTGGAACAGGAGCCACTCCCAGGTTCGCTTTGTCGCGGAACGCTGTACCGCGGTAGATGTTCGTGAGTTCCCACGGACCCTGGATGATTGCGGCGACCTTTCCGTTCGCGAATGCCTCTGTCATCCGGACGTCCGAACTGTCGGCAAGGTCGGCCGGGGCCGTGCCGGGAGACGTGAACATCGACCGGTATATTTCTATCGCCTTCACTGCCTGGGGCGAGGAGATCGTCAGGTGCTTGCCCGGGACATCGACCAGATCGATGCCCTCTCCGAACAGGAACGGCATCGCGTAGTAGCCGTCCGCGGCCTTCATCGAGAATCCGGTGGATCCGGTCCTCTCCTTGACTGCGGCAGCAGCCCCCTTGAGCGCATCCCAGCTCTTCGGTGCCGACGTCACGCCGGCCCTGGAGAACAGGGCCTTGTTGTAGAGGAGCGCCAGGGTGTCAGTGGCAAGGGGTATCCCGTAGAGGCGTCCGTTGAATCGTGCCTGCTGCAGAAGTGTCGGGCGGAAGAGGGCGGAGTCGGCAGCGGCTGGCGTGCCGTCCAAAGGCTCCAGGAAGCCGGAACGGGCGAAGGAAGCGGTCCAGCCGACCTCGGACCGGAACGCGTCAGGGGCGGTGCCCGACTCCATGGCCAGTTGGAGGCGGTTGCGTGCCTCGGCGAACGGGACGTTCACCAGATTGACCCGGATGTGCGGATTTTCGGCTTCGAAGCCGTCGACGAGGTCCTGGTAGACCGCCGTTTCGTTCCCGAGGTTCGACGTGTCCCAGTATGTGATGACCAACGGCTTGTCGGTGTTCACAGATCCGCAGGAAGCGGTTGAGAGAAGTGCTGCTCCTGCGATGGCGGCAGCTATGGGGGATCGTTTCATGTGAACTCCGGGGAATCAGGCCGCGCTCCGCTCGGTCCCAGCTTCTGATGGCAGGCGCAGGCGGTGGGTGTTAGGCATAGGGAAACGTTCCTGGAGGACGTTCCGATGCCGCACCCTGTACTCGGGAATGAAAGGACTTTATCAGCGCATCATGTTGTCCCGGAAGGGTCTTGCTGCAAGTTTCAGGACACCTTCCATTCATGGGCGTGAGCACGTCAATGGATTCTATGTCGACTCGGGCTGCGGGATGATGTTGCCGATCCACACTGTGGCTGGTGGTGTCCGGGTGGATGCGATGGGTGCCGAATTCATCCCCTCGGGACGAGGGCTCTGCGGGGGATTTTCGGGCTTCCCTGTGTCGAGGCTGTCCTGGCCGGGGGTTCTGTTCGATTGTCGGCGGAGTGGAAGTGTGGAGTGAAATCGCTGAGCCTGGCTCCTTCGTGAGAAGTTCTGATGTCTCTCGTGGCCGGTCTGCACTTCGGTGCGAAAGCCTGGTTTGCGAGACTCGGGAGGTTTCAAGAATTCGATCGCCCTGCGAATTCGGATTTCGAATAGAAATGGCGAAGTGATGCGACTGTTCCTGAAGCAGTGGAACCCGGGGAAAGGCAGTGAAGTGGCAGGGGTGGTCCTGTGGCGCGGTGGCCGATCCGGTCGGGATGCCGTTGTGGCTGCTGCTGGGCTTGTGTCGGCTTGGATGCCGGGCGGTTTCGGCCAATTTCTGGCTTGATCTCGAACGCGCGAGGTCAGCTGAAAGTTAACCAGATCGGCACGATCCATCCACAAAGTTCAACCTGGGTTCCTCAAGACCCGTGCTTTACTCATTCTTGACTCGCCATCAGGCGCCAGAGGGCCTGCCGATGATCAGCGAGACGCGGCTTGTGGCATTCCACGCCGTGCGACCCCGTTCACGTCCCGTCTGGACGTGCCTGCCCATCCACCGCCCCTCTCGGTCCGCGCCGCGAGGGTCACCGAAGGGAGCAACCACCCTCATGGAACCGCTCATCGACCGGGCCCGGGCCTTCCCGCAGCGGGCCGGGGACACCGGCCGCGAACTCACCGGACTCGCCGCGGGCCAGAGCCCGCAGGCCCTGTTCATCACCTGCTCCGACTCCCGTGTGGTCCCGGCCCTGATCACCAACGCCGACCCCGGCGACCTCTTCGAGCTCCGTACAGCGGGCAACATCGTCCCCGTCTACCGGGCCGACGACGCCTCGGGCGAGACCGCCACCGTCGAGTACGCCGTCGAGGTGCTGGGCGTGCGCGACATCGTGGTCTGCGGCCACTCGCACTGCGGCGCCGTCGGCGCCGTGGTCCGCGGCGAGGACCTCAGCGTGGTGCCCGCCGTCCGCTCCTGGCTGCGCCACGCGGACCGGGCCGTGCTCCGCGCGGACGAGGCCGAGGTCTTCGACCCGACCGTCGCCGGCCCCGTGCAGCGGCACGTCCTGGCCCAGCTCGACCGGCTGCGCGGCTACCCGGCCGTGGCCCGGCGGCTGGCCGAGGGGCGGATCCGGCTGCGCGGCTGGTTCTACGAGATCCACACCGGCCTGGTGCTCGAACACCGGGCCGACGCCGATCTGTTCCTGCCGCTGTGAGCCCGTACCGAGAGCAGCGTCGCACTGCCCGTCGCAGCCCTGGCCACTCCCATGGCACTGCCCGTCTCCGCAGCACCGCGCTCGACCCCACCCCTGTCCGCACCGCTACTGTCCCGAGGACCCGATGACTCGTCGTCCCGCCCTTCGGCTGAGCACTCTGCGCTCCGACCTCCCCGCCTCCCTCGTCGTCTTCCTGGTGGCCCTCCCGCTCTGCGTGGGTGTCGCCGTCGCCTCCGGCGTACCGGCCGAACTCGGCCTGGTCACCGGCATCGTCGGCGGCCTGGTGACCGGTCTGATGCCCGGCAGCAGCCTCCAGGTGTCCGGCCCCGCGGCCGGGCTGACCGTCCTCGTCCTCGCGGCCGTCCAGGAACACGGCCTCGCCACCCTCGGCGTGATCACCGCCGCGGCCGGCCTGCTCCAGCTCGCCATGGGCGCCGCCCGCCTCGGCCGGCTCTTCCGGGCGATCTCCGTCTCGGTCGTCCAGGGCATGCTGGCAGGCATCGGCCTCATCCTGATCGCCGGCCAGCTCTACGCACTCGCCGACGCCAAAGGCCCGGCGGACGGACTGGAGAAGCTGGCAGGCCTGCCGGGCTTGGTCACCCGCACCGTAGGGGACTCCGCGGCTCTGGCCGCCGTTGCGATCGGCGTCGGAACGGTGCAGGTCCTGCTGCTCTGGCCGCGCCTGCCCGCCAAGGTCCGGATCGTGCCCGCGCCGCTCGCCGCCGTGGCCGGCGCGACCGCCGTCACCGCCCTGTTCGACCTGCCCGTCGCCCGGGTCGACGTGGCCGGTCTCGCCGGAGTCGTCGATGTGCCCGGCATGTCCGACTTCGCGGCGCTCGGCAGCCTCGGCGTGCTCGGCACGGCGCTCGCTTTCGCACTGATCGCCTCCGCCGAGAGCCTGTTCAGCGCCGCCGCCGTCGACCGCCTGCACCACGGCCCGCGCACCGACTACGACCGCGAACTGCTCGCCCAGGGCGTCGGCAACACCGTCTGCGGCCTGCTGGGCGCCCTGCCGATGACCGCCGTGATCGTCCGCAGCGCGGCCAACGTCCAGGCCGGCGCCCGGACCAAGGCGTCCCGGGTGCTGCACGGCGTGTGGCTGCTGCTCTTCGCCGCACTGATTCCCGCCGCGCTCGGCGTCATCCCGCTCGCCGCCCTCGCCGGCGTCCTGGTCCACGCCGGGGCCAAGCTCGTCCCGCTGCGCGCCCTGCGACCGCTCTGGCGGGCCGACCGGGGCGAGGCCGCGATCCTCGCCGTCACCGCGATCGCCATCGTGCTGACCAACCTGCTCGAAGGCGTCCTGCTCGGCCTCCTCCTCGCCGTGCTCAAGAGCGCCTGGGACACCTCCCACCTCCAGGTCGCCGTCACCGAACTGCCCGACGGCGCGGTCCGGGTGACCCTCCACGGCAGCGCCACCTTCCTCCGGCTGCCCCGCCTCCTGGAAACCCTCGAAGCCCTGGAGGGCCTGCCGGCGGACCGCCCGGTCCGCCTCGACCTCGCCGGCGTGCGCCACCTCGACCACGCCTGCCGCAGCGCCCTGGACCAGTGGCAGGAGCGCCACAACCGCAACGGCTCGGCCGAACTCGTCAGCCTCCCCGGGGCATGATGATGCAGTGACACGGGTCCGAGAAGCCGGACCTCCGAACGACCGGGCCCGGGAGTGCGTCGCAGTCCGCTGATTCCTGGGGACTTCGGAAGCGCCGACCCCGGTGCCCGACCTGCTGTGCGGCGGGTCGGACACCAGGGTCGGCGGCGCACCGCGCCGACCTGTGCACGCGCCGGCCTCGCCACGCCGACAGGCACGAGGAAGAGCACCCGGCGGGCTGTGAGGGCCGACGGGCGCGACCCTGCCGAGGAGGCCTGCGGCCCCCACAACCGGCAGGGGTCCTCAGAGGCAGAGAAACAGCCTGGCGGCTTGTCGCGGCGACACTGTTCGACCCGCTGGCACGCGCAGGCACGAAAGGCGGAGAGCCCGGGCCCGGCCGCTGTTCGCCAAGAGCGGCGAGGACGGCCGCTCGGCCCTCCTCGACTCTTTCACAGCCGCATCGATCGCCGGTTTGAGAAGTGGACGCCGGACTGCGATTAACCCTACTGCCCGGGGAGGCTGTTGTTACCTCTAGGTAAATCTGCCGTTGACGTGCTGGTCTAACGAGACCGGGGAACGCACACTGTCGCATGTGACAGCCCCCTTCACCCCACCTGAGCCCCCAGAACCACAGGCCCCTCTGCAGGACCGGGCCGACATGCTGGACCGGCTCCGCGAATGCGCCGAGGGTGGTGGGAGCGCCCTGCTGCACGGTCCGGCCGGCATCGGAAAGACTGCCCTGCTGGATGTGGTCGCACGGCACGCCGCGAGCACAGGCACCCTGGTTCTGCGGAGCTGCCCGACCGCGGGGGAAGCCCAGCTGCCCCATGTCGCCCTGATCGACCTGCTCGGAGAAGCCGTCGTCCAGGTCGAGCACAAACTGCCCGAGCATCTCCGCCAAGCCCTGCGGGCCGCCATGCTTCTCGACGGCTCGCCGACTGCTCCAATCGACCCGCTTGCCGTGCGCATCGCCGTCATGGAAGCACTGCGCTGCCTCGCCGACCGCGGCCCGCTACTCGTCGTGCTGGACGACATCCAGTGGCTGGACGACCAGAGCCGCCACGTCCTCGCCTTCGTACTTCGACGACTGGTGGGCAGCCGGATCGCGATGATAGCCGCCGAACGGGCCGACGAAGGACCGACCAACGACGTCCTGCGCCAGCCCCACACCGTGGACATTCCCGTCGCCGGGCTCTCCGAAGCCGGCGTCGCCCGCCTCCTTGCGGACCGGCTGGGTGTGGAAGTCACCGGCCTGGCCCTTCGCCGGATCTTCCGGGCGAGCGCGGGCAATCCCTTCCTGGCGATCGAGTTCGGCCGCGCCATGTCCGCGGGCCGCCCAGACGGCTCACCGAGCGACCCGGCCTGTCCACTGACCGTTCCCGGGCGCCTACGAGCTCTCGCCCTCGCCACACTCGCCGGACTGCCGCAGACGACGCGCCACGCCCTGCTCCTCCTCGCGGCCGCCCGCAACGCCACCGAGCTGCCGCCCGCCGCACTCCAAGCACTCGGCCCGGCCATCAACGGGCAGGCAGTCCGCTGGGGCCCCCACCAGCGACCTCGGTTCGTCCAACCCCTGCTGGAAGAGATCGTCTACAGCGACGCGGATCCGGCGAGTCGGCAAAAAGCCCACCACACCCTCAGCCGCCTCACCAGCGACCCTGTCGAACACGCCTGGCACACCGCGCATGCCACCACCACTCCCACTGCGACCGTCGGCACACTCCTCACGGCCGCGGCCGACACCGCGACACACCGGGCAGCGCCCGGCACCGCGGCGGAACTCCTTCGCCTGGCCGCCTTCCACACCCCCAACGACACCACTGCCGGAGCCCAGAGGCTTCTCGATGCAGCCCGGCACGCCACCACCGCCGGCCAGCTGGACTTCGCCCTCACGTGCGCCAGAGAGCTGTTCGACGCCACACAGGCCGACATCCGCGTCCAGGCACGACTGATGGCCGTACGAATCCTCAACCACAACCACGCCGACACGCCTGCCCTGCTCACCGCCGCGCTCCAGGAGCCCCAGGCGTCGGACGACTCCGCCTGCGCAGCACACCTCGAAGCCGCAATCCACGCGCTGCACCACGGCGACAGTGCCACCGCCCGCACCCACCTCGACCAGGCCCAGGCACGCGTCGCGGACGACGAACAGCGCCGCCTTGACGTCCTGGCGGTCCGGGCCCGGTTCCACCTGCTGACAGCATCTCCCCAAGGAACCGCCCTGTTTGAGGAAGGCAGGCGACTCAGCGCCCCCCACGGCCTGAACGAAGCAGCTGTCAAGATCCGCCGCGGGCTTGCCACCGCATACCTGCGAGCCGGCAGTACCCAACGCGCCGTCACGGAAATCGAGATGCTGCGCGCGGAGGTCGAACAGACCGGCCGCCGCGACCTCACCTACGACATCCTCCACATCGCCGCGACCATTCACGAGCGGGCCGGGAACTGCTCCAAGGCCCGCTCCCTGTACCTTGCAGCCGCCGACACCTTCGCACTCACCGAGAAAGGGCTGCAGCCGGCAGAAGTCTTCAAGGCAGCGGCCGAACTCATCGCCGGGGAGGCCGACCGCGCTGTCGTCATTCTTCAGGCAGCGATCGGACCCCTGGGCGCCGTGGGAGACCTCGAATGGCTCAGCTACGCCCATTGCCTCCTCGGCCGAGCGCAGCTCGTCACCGGTGACGCCAACGGCGCGGCCCAGCAGCTGAACAGGGCCGCAGTACTGCTGGACCGGCTCGGCTACCACGACCCGGCACTGCTGCTCCTCGACGCTGACCTGGCGGAGGCGCTCGTCCTTGCCGGACAGGTGGAGGAAGCCGCCCATGTGATCGCCGAGGCGCGGAGCCGGAGCGACCGTCACGAGCGCCACTTGGTCCACCTGGGCCTCGACCGGGCGCAAGCCATCCTGATGGCGGCCGGCGACCCTCGGCGGGCTGCGGACAGCCTGAGGGCTGCCCTGCCGGCCTACCACCCCTACCCGTTGGAGAAGGCTCGCGCTCAACTCGTCCTCGGACAGCTCGAACGTCGGAATCGCCGTCGAGCGGCAGCCAGGGCCGACCTGAACGCCGCCGCCGCGGCGTTCAGGCAGGCGGGCTGTGCCCCTTGGCTGCGGGTGGCGGAAGCCACGGTCGTGGCCATGGACTCTGCGGACACCCGCTCCTCGCCGGCCCAGCAGATGATCATCGACATGCTCTGCGCCGGCTCCACCAACAGGCAGATCGCCAGCCGGCTCCATCTTTCCGTCAAGGCGGTGGAAGCCCAGCTCACCCGGATCTACCGCCAGCACGGAGCCAGCGGCCGAGCGGACCTCATCCAGCTTCTCGAAGGCTGAACGGGCGCACTGCCGGGTTCCGCTCCTGGGCGAGTGCTGCCGTGGTCGAGAAGCGGGTGGGCACTGCGTTCTCGTGGTCCTGGCGTCCGGCTCCGTCCGCTCCCTCGGACAGAGCCGGACATACACGCCGGCCGGCCTGTGGGAAGGCGCCGCACCCGACATCCGTCCCACAGGCCGGCCGACCCCCCCAGGTAGGGGAGACAGGGTCGGCGGCGCAGGTCAGCCGATGCTGACGTCGTCGAGCAGGAAGACGGTCGCCAGGTAGGGGTCCTCCTGCCCGGCGAACTCCAGCTTGACCGTCTGGCCGCGGAAGGCGCTCAGGTCAACAGTCCTCTGGACATAGGAGGCACTCGCGTTGGCGTTGGAGTAGGTGGCCAGGGTGGTGCCGTTGACGTTGACCTTGAGGGTGTCGTAGGCGGTGGGGCCGCTCTCCTGGGTGGTCGTCTGCAGCCAGAAGGTGAGCTTGGGGTTGCCGGTCGCCGGAACCTTGACGTTGCTCTGGGACAGGGACTCGGAGTGGGTCTGGCCGGCGCCCAGCATCCACGCGTACCAGGAGCCCCCGTGCGGGAGCGCCAGGGTGGAGTTCGTGATGTCGTTGGCGCTCTGGGTCCAGCCGGCGCCGCCCTGCTCGAAACCGCCGTTGGCCAGTGCGTTGCCCGGGGTGGTCGGGGTGGTGGGAGTCGGCGTCGGAGCCGGAGTGCTGCCGGGGTCGGGCAGAGCGGTACCCACGGACACCGCTGCCCAGGCCTTGGAGACGATGTACCGCTCCTGGGAGTTTGCACCGTACAGGTCGGCGGCGGCGTTCAGTGTGGCGGTGCGGGCCTGGGTGTAGTTGGTGGTGGACGTCATGTAGGTGGTCAGGGCGCGGTACCAGATCGCGGCGGCCTTGTCCTTGCCGATACCGGCGAAGGAGTCGTTGTTGCAGGGCGTGCCGTTGTGGGACTTGCCACCTATGGTCTTCGCCCCGGTGCCTTCGGCCGCCAGGTAGAAGAAGTGGTTGCCGATGCCGGAGGAGTAGTGCACGTCGACGGTGCTGGCCTGGCTGGTCCAGCAGCCCAGCGACTTGCCGTCGGAAGCCGGGTTGTCCATGCGTCGCATGGAGGTGCCCATGCCGAGCTTCTCGCCGATGTAGTAGTCGCCGGGGTCGGTGGAGTTGTTGGAGTAGAACTCCACCATCGTTCCGAAGATGTCGCTGGTGGCCTCGTTCAGGCCGCCTGACTCCCCGGAGTAGTTGAGGTTGGCGGTGGCAGCGGTGACCCCGTGGGCCATCTCGTGGCCGGTGACGTCCAGTTCGGTGAGCGGGATGTTGCTGTTCTGTGCGTTGCCGTCACCGAAGGACATGCAGAAGCAGGTGTCGTCGTAGAAGGCGTTCTGCAGGTTGTTGTCGACGTGGACGTAGGCCCGTGCCCCCCGGCCGTCGTTGCGGATCCCGGAGCGGTTGAAGGTGTTCTTGAAGTAGTCCCACGTCATCGCCAGGCCGTAGGCGGCATCGACGGCAGCGCTCTCGCGACTGGTCGTGGCGCCGTTGCCCCAGGCGTTGGTGGACTTGGTGAACAGCTTCGCGTTCTGGGAGGGGTTGGTCTGTGGGCTGGCGTACGCGTCGTAGACGGTGGTGGACCCGCGGGTGGGGTCGGTGAGCTGGTATCCGCTGCTGGCCTGGGTGGTCTCCAGCGCGACCTGACCGACGAGGACGCCGTTGCCGGTCCCGCTGACCTCCTGGTGGATCTCCCAGGTGTCGAGCACCGCGCCGCTGACAGCGTCCACCACGACCGCCTCGCGGGAGGCCGGTCCGGCGTCGCCCTCACCCGTGACGGTGGAACGGTACGCCAGCGTCGTGAACTTCCCCGAGGCCCAGATCACCAGCTGGCTGCTGTCCTGGCCGGTGGTCTGGGCGGACTTGATGTGGCGAGCGCCTCGCTGGGCAGTGGCGGCCGCGTCCTGGGCCGTCAGCCGGGGGGAGGTGGTGGCCACCGATATCGCACCCTCGTGGGCGAAGGTGGAGCTGGCTATCCTGCCGTCCTTGGCCCGGTGCACGACCAGGTCTCCGCCTATGACCGGAAGCCCGCGGTAGGTGCGGTTGTACCGGACGTGCCGCGCGCCGTCGGTGTCGACCAGCACGTCCTTGGCCACCAGGCGCTCGTCACTGCCCAGTCCGAGAGCCTTGGCCGTGTCCTCGGCCTCCCGGTCCGCCGTCGCCACGGCGGCCTGCCGGCTGTCCGCGCTCATCGACTGGAAGCCGGTACCGGCCGGTCCGGAGCCGTTGACCTTGGCAGGGGACTGGGCGGTCGCCACTGCGGCGGTGCTCAGGGTGAGAGTTGCCGCGACAGCTGCTGCCAGGGCGGTCTTGCGGTTCATCGCGCATCCTTCCACCGAGCCGGGTTGGTGGGGGGAGACCCGACACCGGTGAGGCACGGTGTCGACGTGGAGAAACGGCTCGGCGGCAGGAAGCTATGGCGGCTCGACCCCCCTTGGGCAGGCCCTCGTGGCAGCAGCAAGGGTTGCGCAAGGGGGGCGACACTGATGGCCGGAAGGAGTACTTCCAGTTCAGGGCCGGCACACTGCGCAGAAGCTGCCCGTGCGGCACGCCCCACTCCGAACGGGGCGACCGTGACGGTCTGGCGGGCGGCCGGACGACTGTGCTTTCCTCCGGGGCTTCCCCTGAGGTGGGGCCACCGTCCGCGTGTGAGCAGGGCCGCGCCGGAGCAGTGCTTCCCGGGCCGCGGTGGAGAGCCGCGGCCCGGGAAGCACAGAGGGGCGGATCAGTCGAGGGCGGACAGAACGTCGCGCAGGTCGACGAACTTGAAACCGGTGGCCTCGCGGCCGCTGGCGTTGGGTGTCTCCTGTCCGTCCTGGACGACCATCAGGCCCTTGGGGTACCGCTTGCCGAGGGGGGCGTTGAGCACGGCGGCACCGTCACAGACCTCGGAGCCGTCGAGCACCGTCGACGCGGCCGTGATCCGGAAGGCTCCCTCGAACTCGTTGTCCTCGTCGCGCTCGCGGTCGTACGCCACGAACGTGTTGTCCCCCTGGCTGGACGCGAGGAGGTAGCCGTCCCCGTCCGGCTCGGTCAGCAGGGTCAGGCCCTCGACATCCGCCGTCAGGTGCTTGCCGCCGAAGCCGGGGTCGGCTCCCGCAGTGCACTCCTCGGTCGCCGCGTCGTACGTGGCGGGAACGCCGTACTCACGCACCTTGTCGATCAGCTCCGGTGCCCCGGTGAGGTCGGCGCGCATCCGCCAGATTCCGACGTCCTCCTGGCCGGCGTACAGTGTGCCGTCCGCGGGGTCGACCACCATGCCCTCGACCTGGGGCAGCTCGCCGGGCTCCCCGCACGGTGTCCACGACGTGCCGTTGGGCAGCGGGAAGGAGGACGGAAGGTCGAGCGTGCGTACGGTGCGGTAGTCGACGGTGCCGCCGGGGGTCGAGATCAGCTCCACCAGTGCGACCCGGGTGCGGTTGCGCTGGCTGACCAGCGCGTAGGAGCGGCCGGACTTCCGATCGGTCCAGGTCGCCAATCCGTAGGCGGTCCGCTGCTCGTTGACCTCGGCCTGGTCGACGGAGAACACCGGTCGCACCCCGGGGTCCGTGACGTCGGCGAGCGGGCCACCGGCCCGGTCCCGGTCGATGCGGTAGATCCGCAGTCGGTCGTTGCCCCGGTCGCTCACCACCGCAAGATCCGCGCGACCGCCGGCCAGCGGCATGCCCTGCACCAGGTCGACATTGTTGAAGCGTCCTGCGGCGTCACCCGCCCCGGGGCCGGCCGGGGCCGGGATCGACTGGACCTCGCGTGCGTCCAGGTCGTAGACCCGCAGACCGCCCTTCTTGGCGGTGGCGATCACCAGGCTGCGGCCCGGGTCCGCTGCGTTGCGCCAGATTGCCGGATCGTCCGCATTGGCACCGCCACCGGCCTTGTCGTCGAAGAGGGCCGCGGTCTCTGCGCGGGGGTGGACCTCCGGAAGGCCGGAGGCCTGAGCCGGCAGTGCGGCGGTGACCGCCACCATCGCGCCCACTGCGGCCGCGGATACACGTCCTGCCCGACGTATCGTCATGTGTTTCTCTCCTTGGAGGCGTTGACCTGGGTCACGACCGTTCCAAGCAAGGGAGGACATCCGGCGTCCGATGGTCGACGACCGGATGAATGGACCACCAAGTGTGAAATATTTTGCTGAAAGTTTCACGCATGATCGGCGCGTCCAGCGGCATCCGAGTTGGTCCACTGCAGCGCACGAGGTGGTTGATCGTGCTTGTGCAACGAGGGTCGACGGCGACGTTCGCGCGGAGGCCGACCGCTACGGGTGAGAGCGGCGGAGGGTCGAGGTCCAGGCGGTAGCGCCGCGCACCCAGATCCTGAGCCCTGGCAATCAGTGTCGACCTCGCCGGGACCTGCGGGGCCGACTCCTGGCGGCGTGGGTGGTCCTCCGGGGACCGGGCGGCGCTACGGTGGTCCGCATGGCTCGTTTCGTGCTGACCCGCTGCTCGTCGCTGCCCCCGGCCGACTGCTGGGAGCGGCTGACCGCCTGGCCCCGGCACGGGGAGCGGGTGCCGTTCACCCGGGTCGGTGTCGCCCGCGGGACCGGCCGGGAGGTCGGCGACCTCGTCCTCGCGCGCACCTCCCTGGGGCCGCTGGGCTTCGACGACCCGATGGAGATCGTCGAGCTGGTACCGCCCGGACCGGGCCGCGACGGGCTCTGCCGGCTCGCCAAACGCGGCCGCCCGGTGCGCGGCGGGGCCGTGCTGCGGGTCCGGGAAGCGGGCGGCGGGAGCGCGGTCACCTGGTCGGAGGAGCTGCGGATCACCGGGCTTCCCGGCTTCACCGACCCGTTCGTCGCGTCCGCCGCCCGGCTGGTCTTCGGGCGGGTGCTGGAGCGGCTGTTGGAGCCGTAGCCCCGGCCGGGAGCCGCACCCGAACCGGGAGGCCCGGCCCGGGGCAAGCTCGGCGCCGCCGCGGCCGCCGGGTCCGCCTCCGGTGCGGTCCGGGTGTCACTCCGCCGGCACGATCGTGGCGTCGTCGCGCAGCTGGTGGTCCCGGTGGGCGCCGGTGAGTGGATCGGACGGCGCAGCGCCTCGGGCCGTGCAGGGCACCGGCCTGGGCCGGACTCCGCCCGGTTCGGCCCAGCTGGTCACGTGCGGCCGGGGAGCGCGAGGCGTTCGATCCGGGCGGCCAGGTCGGGGTCGCTCTCGGTGCGGCCGAGCCGGCACGCGGTGGTGGTGCGGACCGTGGTGGCCTTGACGCCGCGCATGCTCATGCACAGGTGCTCGCCGACGGTGAAGACGGCGACGTCGTCCGTGCCGGTGGCCTTGGCGACGTCGTGCGCGACGTCGTGGGTGACGCGTTCCTGGAGCTGGAGGGCGTGGGCGTGGACCTCCAGGTGCCGCACCAGCTTGGACAGGCCGAGGACGGCGGTGTCCGGGACGTAGGCGATGGAGACGTCGAGGCGGAACGGGAGCAGGTGGTGCTCGCAGACGCTCCATGCCTCGATTCCGGTCAGCAGGACGAACTCGCCGTACTGGCTTGCCTCGAAGCTGGTGTCGAGCCGGCCGGGGTCGTGGTCGAGGAACTCGCCCCACCAGTCGGCGAAGCGGCGGGGCGTGTCCTTGAGGCCGTCGCGGTCGGGATCCTCCCCGAGGGCGAGCAGGAGTTGGCGGGTGAGCGCTTCGACTCGCGGGCGGTCGACGGGGCGTCGTCGGGATTGCACGGGTATGGACGTCATGGTCATCCCTTTGGGGTGAGTTGACGCTGGATGGGCTGCGGAAGCAGCGCGTCAGAGGTGTGCGGCGCCGGGCAGGCAGCCGAGGATCGGGACGGCGGTGAACGCCTCCGCGTACGCGGTGCCGATCCGGGCGCCCCAGAGCCGGCCGAGGGTCTCGGCCATGGGGCCGAAGTGCTGCTCGATCGGCTGGCTCGCGTGCTCTCGCAGGGCGGCCATCTTGGTGCCGAAGGTCGCGGTGGCGTCCACGATCACGTCGGCGCGCACCGGTCCGTCGAGGGTGAGCGAGTTGTAGGTGTCGCAGGTGTAGAAGCGGCTCGGGCGGCCGGTGGTGATCCGGGGCTCGGGGACGGCCGCGAGCACGGCGGCGGCGACGGCCCGGTGTTCGGGGTGGACGTCGTCGAGCGGGTGGGTGATGACGATCTCCGGGCGCTCATCCAGCAGCAGTCGCTGCAGCAGGGCGCGGTCGAGCCGGGGAACCTGGTGCAGGTCGGCGCCGAGGAGTGCGGCGCCCCTGCGGGCCTCGGCGTCGCGGACGTCGTCGCGGTGCGGGACGGCGATGGTGACGGGGGAGTACCTGGCGTGGAGCGCGAGGGTGGCGCCGGCCCACAGTTCGGCGTCGTCGGGGTGTGCGAAGACGGCCAGGACCGAGCTCGGCACCGAGTCGGCTACCACAGCCCCAGCTTCTCGACGACGTCGGCGGGCTTCGGAAGCTGGGGGCTCGCCAGGCCGGCGGGGGTGACGGGCACGGCCAGGTCGCGGTGCACAGTGATCATCGCCTCCCAGCGGAGCACGTCGGCCCAGGCGGTGGTGATCGCCGTGCCCTTGGCGCCCGTCAGCCGTCCGGACTCGGGCAGGTCGCACAGCCGCAAGCCGTCGCGCAGCAGGGTGGCGGCAACCTTCGGGCCGATGCCCCGCACGCCGGGGATGTTGTCGGACTTGTCGCCGGTCAGGGCGCGGAAGGCCGGCCATTGGTCGGGGGTGACGCCGAACCGGGTGATGACCTCGGCGGCGGTGATGATCCGCTGGGACGACTTCCGGGAGCGGTTGAGGATGCGCACGCGTCCGCCGAGGAGCTGGTAGTAGTCCATGTCGCGCGACATGATCAGCACCGGACGGGAATCCGCCGCCCGGGTGGCGAGGGTGGCGATGACGTCGTCGGCTTCGGCATCGTCGATCTCGACCCACCGGATCCCGTGCGCGTCCAGCCCGTCCTTCACCGCGGCGAGGAACTGCAGCGGCTTGAGCGCCTCCGGCGTCGCCTCCCGGTTCGCCTTGTACTCCTGGTCGGCAGCCGCGCGGTCGGCGGAGCCGTGCTCGCCGTCGAAGACCACCAGGACCTCGGGCTCCGCGACGTCGAGGTCGTCGCGGACCGTGGCGCGCAGCAGGGCGAAGAATGCGAACAGTCCGGTCAGCTCGCGGGTCTTGTCACGGGAGAAGATCGGAGCGGGGAACCCGAAGGTGCCGGCCCACAGAAGGTTGAACCCGTCCACGAGCAGCAACGGAGCAGGGGTAGCTGGGGTTTCGGGCATCACGACACCGCCTCCAGAAAGAAGTCAGCGATTCGGCGGGGCTCGAACGCGGCCGCCCGCCGATACACGGTCTGTGTAGTCGCGGCGTACAGTATGTCATCTTCCAGCAGGGTTTGTGCCGCCTTGTGGAGGGCGGCCAGCCCCTTGTCGTGGTCGACGAGCAGGTGGTCGCCGTGGCCCGTCGGGCCGATCAGGTCCGGCAGGTTGCCGACACGGTAGGCGACGACCGGAGTGCCGACGCTCATCGCCTCGAGCGCCACCAGGCCGAAGGTCTCCTGGTGGCTGGGAACGATCACGACGGCCGCCCCGGCGAGCCAGGGCAGCACCTCCTCCCAGGCCAGCGCCCCACGCAGGTGGACGCCAGGCGTGCGGGCCGCCACCTCGCGGCAGTGGAGGAGGAGTTCGGACTGCGAGCCCTCGCAGGCCTCGAACCCGGCCTCGGCGAGCGCCACCTCGACCGGCCGGTCCCAGCCGGAGGCGGCCTCCAGGAGGTCGAGTACGCCCTTCTCCGGTCCGAGCCGCGCGAGGACGCGCACCGGGCCCCTGCGGCGCAGCTGTTCGCGGCGGGACGGCGGAGGCAGGGCCACTGAGGCGTCGGCCAGGAGTGCGTTGGGTACGACGCGGACAGGGCGGGTGCTCCAGCCGGCGAGCTCGTCGCGGACGACCGCGGAGGGCACGAGGACGCGGGTGGCGCGGGCGAGTGCGGGACCCGCGTCGAGGGTGTGCGGTTTGACGTGGGCGGCGAGCGCTCGGCGGACGTGGCCGGGGATGTCGCCGCGCAGGCGGCCGAGCCCCCAGAGCGCGTCGGTGAACAGGACGGTGTCGATGCGGTGTTCGGTGATCAGGTCCCGGATCTGACGGGTCAGCGCGGCGTCCTGCTGGGTGACGGCGCGCCGCAGTACGGCGTCGTCGCACGGGAAATGGACACCGTCGAGCCGCAGACGGGCGATGGCGACACCGGGAAGGCCAGGGTGACCGGGCTGAGGCGCGGCGGTCGCGATGACGGGCCGGTGGCCGTTCCGCGCGAGGCCGACGGCCAGGGCGGCCGTCGCGCGTTCGATCCCGGCCGGGGCGTCGGGAGTCCAGGAGACGAGGATCAGCAGGACTCCGCGAGAGGAGGCGTGGCCGATCATCGGGCGCACACCTGTCGCAAGAGCGGGAGCGGCTGGGTCGGGCCGTCGTGCGGACGCTCCCAGGGGAAGACGACCCAGTCGTTGACGGTCCAGGCCCACCGGTTCGGCGGTTGCGTGCAGCCGCGGTTGCGGAACAGCGCCGCCGACATGATCGCGGCACCGTCGTCGAG
Source organism: Streptomyces sp. NRRL F-6131 (assembly GCA_000719695.1). Classification (GTDB taxonomy): domain Bacteria; phylum Actinomycetota; class Actinomycetes; order Streptomycetales; family Streptomycetaceae; genus Kitasatospora. Next base: position 28,607 of record JOHN01000059.1, on the reverse strand, counting down.
TCGCCCGCTCAGCGCCTCGGAGACGGCGGAGAACGTCGCTCCGGTGCCGGCGATGTCGTCGACGAGCAGCACCGTGCCGACGAAGCAGTCGGGAAGGGTGCCGTCGACCACGACGTCGACGCTGCCGGTGGCCTGCTGCCACGGCGCGTCGCTCTTGTTGTGCTTGGCGGTGACCGAATGGAAGGGCACCTTGAGGTAGTCGGCCATGAGGCGGGCCGGTTCGATCCCGCCGGAGGCGATGCCGATCACGCAGGTCACCTCCGGGTCGGTCCCGACGAGGGACTCGGCGAGGAGCCTGGCCGCGTCGAAGCACTGGTAGCGCGTGGGCGCGAACGGGACGTGCTGGGTGAAGACCCGCCTCGCGGCGTAGGGGGCGTCGGTCATGAGGCGCTCCCTGGGGTGGGCAAACGCAGGTCGGCGGGGCCGGTGACGGGGACGAACGCGGAGATGCCGGTGGCACCTCGGGTGTTGCGCCAGGCATAGCCGTCGGCGCGCAGGACGGTGAAGCCGCCGGCGCTGGTGCGGGTGCGCAGCCGGACCCGGACGCCGTCGGGGACGGTGAGCGGTGCGACGGTCTCCTGGGCCTGTTCGTCGGTGAGCATCTGCTCGGCGGCGAGTGCGGCGCCGGAGCCGATGGGGAGCATCTGGAGGAAGGTCACCCCGCCGGCGCCGAGGCGGTCGGCGAGGTCGAGCAGCACCTGGGCCTCGTGCTTGTTGGACTGCATGAGGACCATCTGGAGCTGGACGAACAGGCCTTCGTCCACGGCGGCGTGGATGCCCGTGATGGCGTGGCGGTGGCTGTCCTCGCCGCGCCAGGTGTCGTGGGTGGTTTCGGTGGCGCCGTCGAGGGAGACCCGGATCGCGTCGAGGGCGTCAGCGAGTTCCCCGGCGCGGCGGGCGAGGTGCCAGCCGTTGGTGGTGCAGCTGACGACGCTGGTGCCCTGTCGGCGGATCGCCCGGGCGAGGTCGGGCAGATCACGCAGCAGAAGGGGCTCGCCGCCGGAGATGTCGACGCCCAGGACACCCGAAGCGGCGATGTGCGCGGCCAGGGTCAGCCGCTCGCCCACGGTGGACTCGCGGACGCTCTTGTCGTCGAGGCAGTGCGGGCAGTCCAGATTGCAGCGCACGACCGGGGACCAGCACATGCTCAGCGGGTAGTCGAGAGCGAGGTCGGCCGGGTCGGGCTGGGGCCAGGCGGCGACCTGCTGGTCGTCGAGGGCGACGCAGCCGGTGGGGAGGGGCTGGGGCGGAAGGTGGTTGGTGCCGACCGCCGGGTCGTGCACCACGGTGGTGCCGGCGAACGTGGCGGCGGCGAACGTACGGATCATCGGGTGATCACCTCGGCGTCGGTCAGGTGCTTGTCGGTGGTGGTGGCGAAGGCGTGCCCGCGCCCGGTGGGTGAGGGCAGGGCCAGCAGGCGGCGGTAGTGGGCGAGCGTCCTGGGCCAGCCGGCGAGCTTGCTCTGCCACTGGTCGGCGGCGTCCGGTGGGTCGAGGTGGTACCCGACGGCCTAGCGCAGCGGGATGACGAGGCAGCCGGCGGCGATCAGGGCCGCGCCGAGATGGGTGTCCTCCATGCCCCAGCCCAGCGCACCGAACTCCTCGTCGAAGCCGCCGACGTCCAGCAGTTGCTCGCGCGGAACGGCGAGCAGCGCCGTGACGGCCATCCTGGGCAGGTCCCAGTCGTAGTAGGAGCGTCCGTACCCGAGGTTCTGGAAGTCGTCGGTGGCGTCCAGCGGGCGTCCGTCCAGCTCGTCGGTGAGCGTGATGCCCGAGTACGGCAGGACCGTGCCCACGGGGGGCTTCCAGGTGACGCGGTGGTCGGCAGTGAGGAGCGGCGGCCCGTCGGGCAGCAGCGGCCGGCCGAGGGGCGAAGCCTGGTAGGGGACGTTGTGCCGGAACCCGGTCAGCACGGTGTCGGCTGCGGCGCGGGCCGCGAAGTCGGCGAACACGTGTGAGGGCAGCACCATGTCCGCGTCGACGAACAGGACCGTCGGGGCTTGGGCGAGCCGGGCACCGACGTTCCGTGCGGTGGCCGAGCCGCGCCGCTCGGCGAGGCGCACCGCGGTGGTGACGGCCGGGTGCCGGCGGGCGATGTCGAACGTCGCGTCCGTGGAGGCGTCGTCGACCAGGATCACCTCCACGTCGGCCGCGCGCTGCTGGGCGGTGATCGCGTCCAGAACCGCCGGCAGGGCGTAGGCGGTGCTACGGGCCGGGATCACGACCGACAGCGCGTGGCCGACGCCGGCGCCCGCCGGGGTGGGCTGGTGCCAGCCGAGACCGGTGCGCTCGGTGAACCCCGTCGTGAAGTACCGGTGGGTGTTGGGTTGGGACTTGAGCGTGTCCGCGAGGCTGGTGTGCATCACGGCCACCTCCATTCGTCGAGCACGGCGGCGGCCTGGGGCCAGCCGTGCGGGTCGGAGATCCAGTGCAGAACCGGTCGTTCCGGCAGAGCCAGGAGATCGGTGAGCAGGACCAGGTAGTCGGGTTCGAGGACCAGCAGCACCCGCCGAGGGACGCCGTTGGCGGCGAAGTCGCGCCGCAGCTGCCCGTTCACGATCAGGCGCAGACCCTCGGCCCGGTCGGCGTCGAGCCGCTGGTCGTACGCGGCGATCAGGTGGTCGGCACCCACCAGGCCGTAGGCCGCGGACAGGAAGCGGATCCGGCTGCGGGCGTGCGGGAGGTCGGCGAAGCGGGCCCTCAGCTGTGGGGCGATGCCTCCGGCGTACCGCTCCAGGGCAGGCAGGAGACCGGGCTCGGGCGCCTAAGCCCGTGCACCAGAGCACGACGTCGCAGGGCCACGTGGTGCCGTCCGGCCAGATCGGAGCGGTCGGCCCGAGGCGGGCGATCATCGGGTGGGCGGTGAGGAGTCCGGCGTCGCGGGCGGCGCGGACGGGTGGGACGGCGACGATGTTGCCGAGCGCGCCGATGCCCGGCGCATTGCCCTGGACGCGGCGGGTGGCGAGGTCGAACAGGGCGCGGCCGTCGGTGTCGTCGGGAAGGAAGCGGGGCGGTCGGCCACCAAGACCAATCCTTGATCGCGACCAAATACGCTACCTAGCACCGCCCGCGGCGAACGCGCCGTCGCCGGGCTGCCGGAAATGATCATCGTGGGCCGTGACGGAGCGGCTGCCGGGGCGGTTGGGCACTGCGGCAACGTGCCCATCAGACGGAGGTCACATGCGATCTTTCAGCCGTCGTCATCACTGCCGCACTGGCCGCCGCCGCCCTGACGGTGTCAGGAGTCGCGGCGGCGGACGGCAATGCGGGGGAATGCTGGGAATTCAACAAGAGCAGCCCGTGTATCGACGCCGACTACGCCTTCACCTTCAGCCCCGTGGCGGACAGGCCCTGGCCGGGGTCGACCGAGTAGTCATTTACTGACTCTGCGTCATGGCATGATCGTCGGGTGGCTGGCAGCGCGCCGGCCCGGACAGGAGGCAATCGTGCCCGAAATCGACGAGTACGCCGACGACCAGCAGGAGTTGGCCATCATCAAGGTCGGCGGACAGGCGCAGGACCAGGCTGCGGAGGACGACACGGGGGACGGCGGCCCGGGCGCCGTGGCGCGGAACCTGATGGAGCAGGGCCAAAGCTGACCGCTCGCACCCGCTACTTTCAGGGGCGGTCGGCCTTTCGGCCGGCAGTCGGCCCCGCAGGCCCCGGTCGGTTGCCGGCCGTTGCCCCCGGGGGCTGGCGGTGCGCACTGCGGGTGCGGCCCGGCCGCTCAGGTGAGGGCGCGGACCGCTTGGATAAGTTCGCTGGTGGAGTGGTCCTTCGGTCGCCGACCAGGACCGTGCGCCCGCCGTAGGCGTGGACCGTCTCGAACTCCGGCACCGCCTGCGGGCAGCCGTAGTCGGGGCCCTTGCAGTGCACATCCGGCCGGAGGCCCGCGATGAGTGGTCCGGGTGAGTCGCCGGAGAAGACGGTGACGTAGTCGATGGGGCGAGCGCGGCCAGGAGTTCGGTGTGCTCGGCTGTGGGGACGAGCGGGCGGCCCGGGCCTTTGAGGCGGGCGGCCGAGAGGTCGTCGTTGACGGCGACCAGTAGGCGGTCTGCCTCGGCGCGCGCAGCGCGAAGGTAGCGCGGGTGGCCGACGTGCAGCAGGTCGAAGTGAGCCGCGAACGCATCGGCCGTCACCACGGACTCTGGCGTGACGTCGTACTGATCGAGCGCCGAAGCCCGGTCGTGGAGTAGCACGAGGCGTGAGGGTCGGGCTGCTTTCGGGCTTCCTATGAACAGCCCAACACTCTCAGTGAAGCGGCAGGAGGATCTCGTCGATGGGACGGCATTTCACCGGGTCGTCCACGAGCAGTCGACGACCGGGCCCGCTGCGGACCTCGCCCTCGACAATGACAGCACGTTGGGCCTGATGCCAGGAGACTGCCTGCTGGTAGTCGTCGAACGGAAGCCGGACACGGATCTCGGACATCCGCCCACGACGGACTGTCGAGATGGTGACCGCGCCGAAGGGCTCGTCCGTGACGTGGCGTAGTTCGACGATGCTGCCCGAGAAGGTCGAACGGGCGTCGATCCGCGTCTGCTTCAGTCGATCTGCGGCGGCCTCGATCTTGTCGAGCGCGTCGCTGTCGATGGACACCGCATCCGGCATCGTGGACGGGGCCGGCAACGTCTCGGCCCAGCCGAATCTGGTCTCGAACTCGCCGACGGCCGGCTCGGCCAGGATCCGTGCCAGCGCCGTGCAGAATTCCCTGCTGACGCCGCGCTCCACCACGGCGTGGAGGTCGCCCTTGGTGGGCGAGCGCTCGGGGTCGACGATGATCTCCTTCACCGCCATGACCGACTGCGCGAAGGTCCGGGTGACACGTCGCTCGAACGGTTCGGGAGCGGAGACCGTTAGTTCCATGTTGGGAAGTACGGGCTGTTCGAAGGAACGCTGCTCCGGCTCCGAGAGCGGGACCAGGAGCGGGATGATGAACGACCCCTGTTGGGTGTGGTCCATCCGAGCCTTCCTGAGTACCTCGTCCCCGCGGCGCGCGTAGTTGCCGCCGATGTCTCCCCGCTCGTGCCACGCGGTGGTGCCGGCGGCCCGAAGCAGTTTCCGGGCAGAGCTGATGACGGTGGAGGCCGCCTCGAACGGGATGGTGTCGGTGATCCGGTAGTCGTTGGCTGCGCGCAGGAGCGTCACGTCCATGCGGTGGTATCGGATCCTGGGCCCGAGAAGCGCCGAGGTCGTGCCTTCGAAAGTGGCGAGACGGTCGAGAACCCCCTTGGCAATGACGAGATCGTCCCCTGAGATCGCCGGGATGCCGATCCGTGCGTCTCCATTGCTCCAGAGCGAGCCTCCGACACCAGGGGGCAGGCTGACCCAACCCTGGTGCTCCATGTAGGCGCGCAACTGGACGAGCGTCGGGAGCCGGACGACCGGGACTCCTAGGCTGCCGGTGTGAAGCATGCCTCCACCTCCCTGTGCCACTGCTCGATGACATCGACGGTCAGCCGCTGGGACTTCGGAATGCGGATCTTGTTCTCGGAGTCGACGCCGTTGACGCGTACCCAGAAGGCCGCCGCTTTGTGGTCCGTTCCTCCCGGATGGTGCTCGATCCACCGGCGCCGCTCATCGAAGTCGAGGATGACGACTACGAAGTAGACCGGCAGCAGACTCTGCCCCCACTGCTCCCGCCAATGGACCTCGGATTTCCATGTGGCGCTGTTCCCGCTGATGGTGAACTGCGAGGTGCACTTGACCTGTACGCGGGCCGATGCAATGGCGAAGTCGATGGTTCCGTCCACGGCCAGGACGTCTTCGTCCGGGGACGTCTCGGTGAAACCGACCCCTGCCTGACTTGCGATGGAACGAATGTACGACACACCGAACCGGCCCTTTGCTCCGCTGTGGCTCAGGGTGACGAATGCGGGACCGTTCGACGTTTCACGTGGCGGCGGCACAGTCATGCGGGACATCTTGGGTGAGTTGTGAACGTCCCGCCACCCCTTTGGCGTAAGTCATCTCGATGCCACCACCTCGAACTCACAGTTCGGCTGGTCGTTATTCGGGAGGAACGAATCTTCCGAAGGCCGACCTCTGTCTGTAGTCGGCCGGGTGGACCGGGGGAACGTCGGCCACATCAGCCCTGAAGGCATGCGAGATGGTCGCTCGATTCGGCCGTCGGTGCCATGGGCACGGGGGATCGTCCCTGGCGGCGGCTGTGGTCGGAGAGGAGGATGTCGCCGCCGGTTACGGACCGGGACGGCCGGCTCGGTGATCGTCCAGCGGATCCTACGCCTGTGCAGGTAGGCGCGGCTGGCCGCTGGCGAGTACGGCCAATAGGCATCGAGGTCGATGTTTGCTGGCCGCGGTGAACTGCTGTGTCCATGTCCGGGCGCTTGCCACCACCGGGCAGCTCATGGACACCCCGCATGTCACCACCGCGGTCCTGACCGTCGAGTGCCGGGCCCCGGCCAAGCGGCCCGGCAAGGGGTACCTGGAGGCGAGAGTGACCGGGATCAACCCGGCACAGCCTCCTCCACGGTGGGGTCGATGGTGCGGCGCGGCACGGAGAGACCGCGGTCGGGTCCGAGCGGCCTGGGTCAGACGGTGTGCAGGCCGTGCGCCTCGAAGACAGCGCGTGTTTCGGCGGTCCGGCAGGGTGTGGGCACCGGGGTGGTGGCGAGGGGGAAGTCGAGGCCGAGGGCGCGCCACTTGGCGGCGCCGAGCTTGTGGAAGGGCAGGACGTCGACCCGGGTGACGTTGCCGAGCGAGGCGGCGAACGCGGCGACCCCCTTGATGTTCTCGATGGCGTCGGTCAGGTGCGGGACCAGCACGAAGCGGACCCAGACCTCGGTGCCGAGACCGGCCAGACGGCGGGCGAAGTCCAGGGTGGGGGCAAGTTCCCGGCCGGTCAGGTGCCGGTACAGCGCGTCGTCCCACGACTTGATGTCGAGCAGGACGAGGTCGGTGTCGGCGAGCAGCGCGTCGGTGGCGCGGGAGCCGAGGAAACCGGAGGTGTCCAGCGCGGTGTGCAGGCCGAGTTGGTGCTTGAAGCGGTGCAGCAGCTCGCCGGTGAGCTCGGGCTGGAGGAGGGGTTCGCCGCCGCTGACGGTCGCACCGCCGCCGGAGGCGTGGATGAAGGTGGTGTACCGGGCGGCTTCGCGGACGATCGCGTCGGCGGAGGAGGGCTGTCCGTCGCGCATGTGGCGGGTGTCGGGGTTGTGGCAGTACAGGCAGCGCAGCGGGCAGCCGGCGAGGAAGGCGACGAAGCGGGTGCCCGGGCCGTCGACTCCCGTCGACAGGTCCCAGGAGTGCAGTGCGCCGGTCACCGGGCGCCGAGCGGCGGCGCGGTCGGCAGGGGTGGACTCGGCCATGGGGATGCTCCTTGGGGAGGGTGAGGTGCCGACGCCCCGGTCGGGGAGACGTCGGCGCCTCGGGCGAGTGGTCCGGGCTACAGCGTGTCGTGGAAGGTGCGGCCGATCACGTCGAGCTGCTGCTCGCGGGTGAGGCGGACGAAGTTGACCGCGTAGCCGCTGACTCGGATCGTCAGCTGCGGGTACTTCTCCGGGTGGGCCATGGCGTCCACGAGGGTGTCCCGGTCGAGGACGTTGACGTTCATGTGGAAACCGTGGCAGGCGACGTAGCCGTCCAGGACGCCGACCAGGTTGGTGATCCGCTCCGCCGAGGCGCGGCCCAGGGCGTCCGGGGCGACGGTGTTGGTGAGCGAGATGCCGTCCTCGGCGTGCTCGTACGGCAGCTTGGCGACGGACAGGGCGCTGGCCACGTAGCCGTGGCGGTCGCGCCCGTTCATCGGGTTGGCACCGGGGGAGAACGGCTCGCCGGCCCTGCGCCCGTCCGGGGTGTTGCCGGTCTTCCGGCCGTAGACCACGTTGGAGGTGATGGTCAGCACGGACTGGGTGTGCTCGGCGCCGCGGTAGGTGGGGTGCCGGCGGACCTTGCCCATGAACTCCTCGACCAGTCGGACCGCGATCGCGTCCGCACGGTCGTCGTTGTTGCCGTAGGCCGGGTGGTCGCCCTCGACCAGGTAGTCGGTGACCAGCCCGGTCGCGTCCCGCACCGGGGTGACCTTCGCGTACTCGATCGCGGCGAGCGAGTCGGCGGCCACCGCGAGGCCGGCGATGCCGCAGGCCATGGTGCGCCTGACGTCGCGGTCGTGCAGGGCCATTTCGAGCCGCTCGTAGGCGTACCTGTCGTGCATGTAGTGGATGACGTTCAACGCGTGAACGTACGTTTCGGCGAGCCAGTCGAGTTGCTCGTCGAAGCGGGCCAGTACCTCGTCGAGGTCCAGTACGTCGCCGCCGACCGGGGCGGTGGCCGGACCCACCTGCTCGCCGGACCTCTCGTCCCGGCCGCCGTTGATGGCGTAGAGCAGCGTCTTGGCGAGGTTGACCCGGGCACCGAAGAACTGCATCTGCTTGCCGACCTCCATGGCGGAGACGCAGCAGGCGATCGCGGTGTCGTCGCCGAAGCGCGGCCGCATCAGCTCGTCCGACTCGTACTGCACCGCGGAGGTGTCGATCGACACCCGCGCGCAGAACTCCTTGAACCCCCGGGGAAGTCGCGGGGACCAGAGGACGGTCATGTTCGGCTCGGGGGCCGGTCCGAGGTTGTACAGGGTCTGCAGGTAGCGGAACGACGTCCGGGTGACCAGGGTGCGGCCGTCCGTGCCCATGCCGCCGATCGACTCGGTGACCCAGGTCGGGTCGCCGGAGAACAGCTCGTCGTACTCGGGGGTGCGCAGGAAGCGGACGATCCGCAGCTTGATGACGAAGTCGTCCACCAGCTCCTGGGCCTGCTGCTCGGTCAGGAGCCCGGCATCCAGATCGCGCTGGAGGTAGACGTCCAGGAAGGTCGAGGTGCGGCCGAGGGACATGGCCGCGCCGTTCTGCTCCTTGACCGCCGCCAGGTAGGCGAAGTACAGCCACTGGACGGCCTCCCGGCCGGTGCGGGCCGGCCCGGAGAGGTCGTGCCCGTAGGCCGAGGCCATCTCCTTGAGCTCGCCCAGGGCGCCGATTTGCTCGGCGAGTTCTTCGCGCTCGCGGATCGTCTCCTCCAGCCGCGCCGGATCACTCGGAGCGGCGTCCAGTTCCGACTTCTCGGCGATCTTGGCTTCGATGAGCCGGTCCACACCGTAGAGGGCGACTCGGCGGTAGTCGCCGATGATCCGGCCGCGTCCGTAGGAGTCGGGCAGGCCGGTGATGATGCCGGCCCTGCGGGCGGCCCGGATCGCGGGGGTGTAGGCGTCGAAGACCCCGGCGTTGTGGGTCTTGCGGTACCGCGTGAAGGTCGTCTCCAGCTGCGGGTCGACCGGGTAGCCGTAGGTCCTCAGTGCTCCCGCGACCATCCGCCAGCCGCCGTTGGGCATGATCGCGCGCTTGAGCGGGGCGTCGGTCTGGAGCCCGACGATCAGCTCCCGCTCCCGGTCGATCCAGCCCGGGGCGTGTGCGGTGATGGTGGACGGGATGTCGTGCGCGACGTCGTACACGCCCTTGGCGCGCTCCTCGGGGAAGCGGTCGGTGATCCGCCGCCACACCTCGGTGGTCCGTCCGGTGGGGCCGGTCAGGAAGCCGGCGTCGCCCTCGTAGGGGGTGTAGTTGTGCTGGATGAAGTCGCGGACGTCGATGGCGTCCCGCCAGGCTTCGCCGCGGAAGCCCTCCCAGGCCGGGGCCGGGGCCGGGGCGGGGGCCGGGTGCGTGTGCGGTGAGGTGGTCATCTCGGTTTCCCTTCTCAGGCGTGGTCGCCGTAGTAGGCCTGGCGCATCAGCCGCTGCATGTCGGCGAGCATCGGCATCCGGGGGTTGGCGGGGGCGCACTGGTCCTCGTAGGCGTTCATCGCCTGCTGCGGCAGGGCGGCCAGGAATGCCGCCTCGTCGACGCCGGCCGCCTTGAACGAGCGCGGGATGCCGACCCGGTCGCGCAGGTCCTCGACCGCGGCCGCGAGGGACTCGACGCCCTGCTCCGGGGTCGCGGCCGGCAGGCCGAGCGTCCGGGCGATCGCCCGGTAGCGCTCCGGGGCGACGTAGCTGCGGTACTTCGGCCAGCCGGTGACCTTGGTCGGCGCGGAGCCGTTCCAGCGGATGACGTGCGGCAGCAGGAGCGCGTTGGTGCGGCCGTGGGCGACGTGGAAGGTGGCGCCCAGGGTGTGTGCCATGGCGTGGACGGCGCCGAGGAATGCCGAGCCGAAGGCCATGCCCGCGATGGTCCCGGCGTTGTGCATCTTCTCCCGGGCCTCCGGGTCGTCCGGGCCGTTGGTGACCGCCCGCTCCAGGTTCTCGAAGATCAGCCGGATGCCCTGCAGCGCCAGTCCGTCGGTGAAGTCATTGGCGTAGACCGAGACGTAGGTCTCGATGCAGTGGGTCAAAGCGTCGAATCCGGTGTCGGCGGTGACATGGCTCGGCAGCCGGGTGGTGAGGGCCGGATCGACGATGGCCACGCTCGGCGTGAGCGCGTAGTCCGCCAGCGGGTACTTCTGGCCGGTGGCGGTGTCCGTGATCACCGCGAACGGGGTGACCTCGCTGCCGGTGCCCGAGGTGGTCGGGATGCACACCAGCTTCGCCCTCTCACCGAGGTCGGGGAAGGTGAAGGCGCGCTTGCGGATGTCGAAGAACTTCTCCTTCAGGTCGGCGAACTCGACCTCCGGGTGCTCGTACATCAGCCACATCACCTTGGCCGCGTCCATCGGAGAGCCACCGCCCAGCGCGATGATCGTGTCCGGCTCGAACTCCCGCATCAGTTCAGCGCCCCTGCGCACCGTGTCGATGCTCGGGTTGGGCTCGACGTAGTCGACCACCCGCACCTCGACCGGCTCCCGGCGGCGGTCGAGCACGCCCCGGATCCGCTCCAGGTGGCCGACCGCCACCATGGTGTGGTCGGTGACGACGACGATCCGGTGCGCGTTCGGCATGCTCGCCAGGTACTTGACGGAGTTGCGCTCGAAGAAGATCTTCGGCGGGACCTTGAACCACTGCATGTTGGTGTTGCGCCGCCCGACCCGCTTGATGTTGAGGAGGTTCACCGCCGAGACGTTCCCGGCGACGGAGTTGTGCCCGTAGCTGCCGCAGCCCAGGGTCAGCGAGGGCGTGAAGGCGTTGTAGACGTCGCCGATGCCGCCCTGCGAGCTGGGCGCGTTCCAGATGATCCGGCAGGCCTTGACCGCGTGCCCGAACTCCTCGACGAACGCCGCGTCCCGGGTGTGCACCGCGGCGGAGTGACCGAGCCCGTCGAACTCCACCATCGAGGCCGCCAGTTCGACACCCTCCCGGCGCGAGCCCGCGGTCAGCACGGCCAGCACGGGACAGAGCTTCTCCCGGGTCAGGGGCTCGGAGGGGCCGACCCGCTCGCAGTCGACCAGGATCACCGAGGTGTCGGCCGACACCTCGAAACCTGCGGCCTCGGCGATCCGCGCGGCCGAGCGGCCCACCACCGCCGCGTTCAGCCGGCCGCCGGAGCAGGCCGCGCCGCCCTCGACGCCGAACAGGTACCGCTCCAGCAGCGCCTTCTCCTCGGCGCTCGCGTGGTGCGCCTTGAGCTTGTGGAACTCCGCGAGCGCCGCGTCGCGGATCTCCGCGTCCAGGACCACCGCCTGCTCGGAGGCACAGATCATGCCGTTGTCGAAGGTCTTCGACAGCACGATGTCGTTCACCGCCTGCTGGAGGTCCGCGCTCCGCTCGACGTACGCGGGGACGTTGCCCGCGCCGACGCCCAGGGCCGGCTTCCCGCAGGAGTACGCGGCCCGGACCATCCCGTTGCCGCCGGTGGCGAGGACGGTGGCGACATCCGGATGCTTCATCAGTTCGGCGGTGGCCGCCATCGACGGCTTCTCGATCCACTGGATGCAGTGCGCCGGAGCCCCTGCCGCGACCGCCGCGTCCCGGACCGTCCGGGCCGCCTCGGCCGAGCAGCGCTGCGCCGAGGGGTGGAAGGCGAAGACGATCGGGTTGCGGGTCTTCAGCGCCAGCAGGCACTTGAAGATCACGGTCGACGTCGGGTTGGTCACCGGGGTGATGCCCGCGACGACACCGACGGGTTCGGCGATCTCCACGATGCCGTCGATCTCGTCCCGGTGCACCACCCCGACCGTCTTCGTCCGGGCCATCACGTGGGTGACGTTCTCGCAGGCGAAGACGTTCTTGACCGCCTTGTCCTCGAAGACCCCGCGCCCGGTCTCCTCGACGGCCAGGACCGCGAGCGCGGTGTGCCGGGCCAGTGCGGCCAGCGAGGCCTTCTTGACGATGCGGTCGACCTGCTCCTGAGTGAAGGGGGCGTACTCCCGCAGGGCCGTCAGGGCGTCCGCGACCAGCACTTCGACTGCGCCGGGACGGGGAAGAGGGTTGCTCGCGGAGGACCGTTCGGCCTCGTTCGTGGGGCGAGGGGACATGGTGGACTACCTCTCCGGGGCATCGTCCGACTGCCGGGCGCCGGCGGGACCGCGGGCGCCTTCTGTTCAAGGTTGCTTGTGCGAAGCGGGGAGCGGACCGGCCCTTCCGGACCTCGATTCGGTCCGAAGGTCCCTGCTGCGGAGCGCGGTTGGTCCCGGTCCGGCCGTTGGTCGCGGAAGGCGGTGCGGCCTCCTGGGCGGCGTCGGTGGTGGTGCCGCCACGGTGGCGCGGCACCCGCAGCCGCCCTCCGGTCAGTCGTGCGGCACGACGGCGACCGGACTGTGCGCGTGGTGGAGCACGGACTGCGTCACCGACCCCAGCCGGGGCGCCGCCACTTGGTGCTTGGGAGTACGCCGCCCGAGCACGACCAGGGAGGCGCTGCGGGAGGCTTCCACCAGGGCCCTGGCGGGGCTCCAGGCGCAGACCTCCGCCGCCGCGCGGACGTCGGGGTACTTCTCCCGCCAACGGGACAGGGCGTCCCGCAGGCGCAGTTCCTCCGCGGCGGCCAGCGACTCCCTGATCTGCCGCTGGTCGACGGGCGCCTCGGTGGTGTACGGGCCGTACGACGTGGCCCGGCTCTCCACCACCCGCAGCGCGGAACCGGTCTCGGCCGCGTGCCGGAAGGCGAAGTCGAGCACGGCGTCGCACGGCCGGTCACCCTCCACGCCCACGACGACGTCGGCGGACGGTCCCCCCGGTCCGTCCTCCCCGGCGCGGACCAGCACGACGGGGCAGGTGGCGCGGGCCGCGGTCCGCAGTCCCACCGAGCCGACCAGCAGGCCGGTGAAGCCGCCGAGGCCGCGCGAGCCGAGGACCAGAAGCTCCGCCCGCCCGCCGACGCCGGTGAGCGTCTCCGCCGGATGCCCGGGCCAGATCTCGAAGGACACCTCCAGCCAGGGCAGCGCGGCCGCGACGCGGTCGCGGATCTCCGCGATCGGTTCCGGAACCACGGTGTCACCGCCGAGATCCCGCTCCAGGGCGTTGAACTCCGTTCCCGCGACGTGGACGATGTGCAGCCCGAGCCCCCTGCGGTCGGCCTCCCCGGCCGCCCACGCGGCCGCCGCCGCGCTCTGTTCCGAACCGTCGATCCCCACCACCACACCGTGCGACATGACTGCGACCTCCATGGTCCCGGCCGGCCGTGGCGCCGGTGCGCACGGTCCTGGCCGGGGACCAGCGTCCCGCCGGTCCGCGGCCCGGCCACAGGGGCCGAGCAGCCCCATCTCGGTACCGAAGGTCCCGGTGCGGTGGGTGTTCCCGGGGGAGCGCCGACCGCCCCGGGACCGTCGTTCCGGCAGCCGGGACCAACGGCCCGCAGACCGGCGGGTCGCCGACGATGCAGGCTTTGAGCAGACGCCGGGAGCGCGGTCGCAACGATCGTCGACGCCGCCCCTCCTCACCGAGGGCGGCACTGCCGTTCGGCGCTCGGCCCGGACCGCCCCGGAATTCCGCTCGACCCGAGTCGGTACCGGGAGCACCGGCGCACCGGCTCGAACGGACCGCCACCACCGAACCACCTCAGCAGAGGAGAACCGATCATGGCCACCCAGCACGCCCACACGCCCCTGACGCCCCGCCGTGCCACCCTCGGTCGCACCGTCGCCCGGCAGAGCGCCGCACACACCGTGTCGGCCGCGGCCGCGGCCCTCGCCACCGTCCGGATCGCGCTCGGAGCGCTTTTCCTCTGGGCCTTCCTCGACAAGACCTTCGGCCTCGGTTACGCCACCGCCGACGGCCGGGCCTGGATCGACGGAGCCTCACCCGCCAAGGGATTCCTGAGCCACGTCGCGGCGGGGCCGTTCCGCGGGACCTTCCACGCCATGGCCGGCCAGGCCTGGGTGGACTGGACGTTCATGATGAGCCTCCTCGGCCTCGGTCTCGCACTGATCGGCGGCGTCGGGCTGCGGATCGCCGCGGTGGGGGGCACGGCCCTGCTCGCCCTGATGTGGGCCGCCGAGTGGCCGCCCGCCCGCCACCTGGCCGACGGTGCCGCGAGCGGGTCCACCAATCCGCTGCTCGACTACCACGTCCTCTACGCCCTGGTCCTGGTCGTCCTGGCCGTGACCGGCTCCGGCGCCGCCTGGGGCCTCGGCCGCCGCTGGGCGGAGCTTCCGGTGGTCCGCGACAACGCCTGGCTCCGCTGACGTCGGTGCACCACCACCGCCCCCGGGCCGGCCGCGATCTCCGTCGCGGCCGGCCCGGGGGCTTGCCGGGTACCCGGTGCGGGACCGGGCGCTGTCACTCCGTAACCGTCGTCTGCCAGAATCGACCGGCCGATGGGCACGGTACGAGGAGGCGCGCGTGGGTGGGGACGAGCTCAGGTCGCGGATTCCGCAGCTGAGGCTGGACGAACTGCTGGAGGAGCTGCAGGCGCGGATCGACGCGGCCCGGGGCACCCGGGACCGGGTGCACAGCCTGCTGGAGGTCGTGCTGTCGGTGGGCCGGGAGCTGGACCTGACGCAGGTGCTCCGGCGCATCGTCGAGGCGGCCGCTGTGCTGGTGGACGCCCGGTATGCGGCGCTCGGGGTGATCGGCCCCGACGGCGAGACGCTCTCGCAGTTCCTCACCGTGGGCCTGTCCGAGGAGGAGATCGAGCGGATCGGCCCCTATCCGACGGGCCGGGGTCTCCTGGGGGAGCTGATCCGCCGACCGGAGCCGCTTCGGCTGGCGGACCTCTCGGAGCATCCCTCGTCGTACGGCTGCCCGGCGCACCACCCGGTGATGCGGGCGTTCCTCGGGGTGCCGGTGCGGGTGCGCGAGGAGGTGTTCGGCAACCTCTACCTGACCGACAAGCGTTCCGGCGAGGAGTTCGACACCGACGACGAGTCGGTGATCTCCACGCTGGCGGTGGCGGCCGGGGTGGCGATCGACAACGCCCGGCTGTACGAGGAGGCGCAGCGTCAGCAGCGCTGGCTGGGTACGAGTGCGGAGATCACCCGCGGTCTGCTGTCGGGCGGGTCCCGTTCGGAGGTGGTCGAGCTGATCGCCCGTCGGGCGCGGGAGATCACCGGTGCAGAGCTCGCGGACGTCCTGGTGCCCGTTCCGGGGGCCGGGACGATGAGGGTCGAGCTGGCACTGGGCGGGGACGCGGCCGCGAGGCTGGGTGCGGACGTGCCGCTGGAGGGCACCTTGGCGGGTGAGGCGTGCGCGCACGGTGCTCCGGCGGCCACGGTGGACCTGGCCGGCGATCCGCGGTTCCCGGCCGGGCCGTGGCGGTACGACGGTCTCGGACCGGCGGTGGCCGTGCCGTTGGGCCGGGCGGGCGGCCCGGTGGAGGGTGTGCTGCTGCTGGCGCGGCGGACGGCGGAATCGGCGTTCACGGAGCGGGAGACCGGTCCCCTGCTGGGCTTCGCGGATCAGGCGGCACTGGCCCTGGAACTCGCCGAACGCCGCCGGGACGCCGAGCAGTTGGTCATGCTGGAGGACCGGGACCGGATCGCCCGCGATCTGCACGACCTGGCGATCCAGCGGCTGTTCGCGACGGGGATGACGCTGCAGAGCGCGGCCCGGTTGATCGACCACGCCGGCGCCTCGGACCGGGTACTGAGGGCGGTGGGGGACCTGGACGAGACGATCAAGATCATCCGGTCCACGATCTTCGGCCTGCGGGCACGGGCGGAGGAGAGCGCCCAGGGCCTTCGGTCGCGGGTGGTGCGGGTGGCCGAGGAGGCTCAGGCGGCACTGGGCTTCCCGCCCCGACTGAGCATGGAGGGCCTGCTCGACACCGATGTTTCGCCGGAGGTGGCCGACCACGTGGTGGCGGTCCTCGGTGAGGCGCTGAGCAACGCGGCCCGGCACGCACACGCCCGGCGGGTCGAGGTGGTGCTGCAGGCGACCGGGTCGCGGGTGGTGCTCACGGTGCAGGACGACGGGGTGGGCATCGCGGAGCAGGGGCGGCGCAGCGGGCTGCGCAACCTCGCGGAACGCGCCGAGAGCCTGGGGGGATCCTTCGAGCTGGCGAGCCCCGGGTCCGGCGGTACCAGGGTGGTCTGGTCGGTGCCCTTGGTCCACTGACCGGTTCTCGGGGCCGGTGCGGGCGGTAGGAATGCCGAGACCCGGTCAGATCCGGTCCGGGCGCGTCGACGCGAACAGGCGGCCGCTCACCATCTCGGGGAGGATCCGGACGGTGACCGTGTCGGCCGGACTGTCCGCCGTCCGATCCGGTACGACGTCGGCGCGGCCGAGGACGGTCACGCTCCAGCCGCTGCCTTCGGCGGCGTCGAGCTCTCCTGCCTCGAAGGCGACGATCGCGCCGGACACCACGCGGACCAGCTCCGACCCTGCGCCGGCGTGCAACAGCACACTGCCGTCGGGATCGAGGCGGTAACGGGCGGGTTGGACGGCGGGCAGCGCATCGACGGTGTAGACGACCCGGCCGACCGCGAGGCCGGCGAGGCGTCGTCGGCATTCCCACTCGTCCAGCGTCGTGGAGTGAGGTGTCATGCCATCGATGGTGCCCCCGTACCGGGGACCGGGGGAGAGGCCGTTGGTCCCCGGTGAGCTGCCGACCGGACCTGTCCGGCGGGGTGTTCCGGGCCGGCCGGCTTCAGCGGTCGGCCCGGTCGCTCGGCGGGGTGCGGTCGGGCAGGGTCCGGGAGGCGATCAGGGCGGCCTGGACGCGCCGTTCCACGCCGAGTTTGGCCAGCAGACGGGAGATGTGGTTCTTGACGGTCTTCTCGGCGAGGTAGAGCCGCTGGCCGATCTGGCGATTGGTGAGCCCCTCGCCGACCAGGGCCAGGACCTCCCGTTCGCGGTCGGTGAGCTGGGGCAGGTCCGAGCTCGGTGCGGGGGCGGCGTCGCCGCGCAGGCGGGCCATCAGCCGGGTGGTGGCGCCGGGGTCGAGCATCGACTGGCCGGAGGCGACGGTGTGGACGGCGGAGACGAGGTCGGTCCCGCTGATCTGCTTGAGGACGTAGCCGGAGGCCCCCGCCATGATGGCGTCCAGGAGCGCCTCCTCGTCGTCGAACGAGGTGAGGATCAGACAGGCCAGGTCGGGCATCCGCGAGCGCAGCTCGCGGCAGACGGTCACGCCGTCGCCGTCCGGCAGTCGCATGTCGAGAATCGCGACGTCGGGGCGCAGCGCCGGAACACGGGTGAGCGCCTGCTCGACGGTGGCGGCCTCGCCGACCACCTGGAGGTCGGGCTCGGCGTCCAGCAGATCGTGAACGCCCCTTCGGACCACCTCGTGGTCGTCCAGCAGGAACACCTTGACCGGGCCGCGTGTCCCGGCCGCCGGACTCTCCGTCATCAGCGCACTCCAACCCCGTGGGCCCGCTCCGGTGGCGGGTCGTGTGATTCCTCCGCGAAGTCTGGCGCGGCCGGGGGCGGTTCCGATAGGGCCTGACGGCCCTGTTTCGTGCGGGGCGCGGGGAGCGGCAAGGGGGTCGGGGCGGAAGACGCACGGGGAATCCGGGCGAGCAGGAGAGCTTCGCGCCGTTCCCGCGGGTGGACCGGGGTGCGTTGCGGCGTTGCGGCGGCCGGCACGAAGGGGGCCGTGGTGCGCCCCGGGTCAGCCGAGGTGGCTGTCACGCGGGCCGCGGCCGCTCCAGACCGGCTCCAGTCGGGCCCAGGACCGCGTCCACGCCCGGTCGGCCCGACGGTCGAGGACGCTCAGCCTGGCGCCGAGCCCGGCGGCGGTGAGAGCACTGAGCAGGCCGAAGAGGACCAGGCCCACGCACACGGCGTCGGCCACGAGGTCTGCGGTGCTCGGGGGTGCGGCGGCCGGGTGGCCGTCCAGGTCGACCCAGATTCCGACGGTGGTGCCGGGCTCGGTGTTCCGGGGGACGTCGATGTTGCCGGTGTTGCTCCCGTCGGTGGGAGAGTTCCACACGGCCTGCGCGCGGTAGGCGGTCTTCCCGCCGAGGACGGTGGTCCCGGCCTTCTGGACGGAACCTTCCACCAGGGCTTCGACGTGGCGCAGGAGCACGGTCGCCGCCGCCGTCCGCTGTTGTTCGGCGGTGAGCCGGACGGCGGAGGCTCCGGCTCCGACCAGCCCTGCGAGTAGGACCCCCAGAGCCGCGAGTACCACGGCGCGGCTCCGGGACCGGTCGAGGGCCCGGCCGAGTGGATTGCGCTCCTGCCCCAGGGCGCGGCGCAGCCGGCCGTACGGTGGCACGGGCCCGCGCTCGGGCCGGTGGGTGCTGTTCACGGCGGTGCTCCTTGTCGCTGCTCGGACGGCGGTGGTGAGGGACGTGCTCGGTTCACGGGTGGGGGACGACGACGACCGGGGCGGCGCAGTGATGCACAACGGCGTGGGTCACCGGACCGAGGCGAGGTCCCACGCGGTGTCGGCGCTCCCGTCGGCCGACGACGACCAGGTCGGCATGGACCGAGGCATCCAGCAGGGCCTGGGCTCCGCCGCCGAGGCGGACGTCCTCGACGATGTCGACGTCCGGGTGCTTCGTCCGCAGCTCGGCCAGGGACCGGGAGATCGGCGCCGTCCCGGCGGACTCCTGTTCCATGAGGTAGGTCGGTTGCGGTACCGGGCCCGCCGGTGTCCAGACGGGCGGCAGGGTCCTACCGTGGACGGCGCGGAGCCGGCAGCCGCGCAACCGGGCCTCGGCGACGGCGAATTCGAGGACGGTGTCATCGGGTTCGTACGCGTCCAGACCGACCAGCACCTCGCGGGTCGCCGCGGCGGTCGCGGTCCGCTCGGCAGGTGCCTGGCCGAGGCGGACCAGCACCGTGGGGACGGGCGCGTTCGCCGCCACCGCGAGTCCCACCGAGCCGACCAGGAGGCCGGCGAATCCACCGAGTCCGCGGGACCCCAGGACGAGCAGGTCCTGCCCCTTCGCCGCGGCCACCAGTCCGTCGACGGGATCGTCCGAGACGACTGCGGTCTCCACTGGCAGGCCCGGCCGGTCGCGCCGGATCCGGTCGGCGATCCCGCGCAGCGCGTCCAACGCCCTCGGCCGCAGGTCGCCGGGCCACGAGGCACCGCCGTCCCCGGCGTCGAGCCACGGCCAGGCATGCAGGAGCCGGAGCGCGGAGCCCCGGCGGTGGGCCTCGGAGGCCGCCCACAGGGCTGCGGCCTCGCTCTGCGGCGATCCGTCGATTCCGGCAAGGACAAGGCGGGTCATCGTGGCTTCCCTTCGTGACGCCGAGGACGCGGGCCGGGTGGATCCGGCGCCGGGGCGTGCTTCGAATCTCCCGTCCTGGCGCCGGTCGCCAGAAGGGACCGAAGGGCCCGGCGACGGGCCGGTGGTCCCGGTCGAACCGGGCCCGGCCGGCACCGCGCCGCCCGTCGTCGTGCGGTTCGCCCAGGTGACGGCCTTGGCGGGCCTCGGTCCGCGTGGCGCGCCCACGCCCGGGACGCGGGACTCCCGGCCGGGCGGACCGGGACTGCCGGCCAGGGGGAAGGGGACCGTCGGCCCCTCGGAGGGAACGGCCCGGCGAGCCGAGGATCTCCACGGCGAGCGGTTGGCAGGGCCACCCCGCCACGGATTTCCACTTCGACGGAGGAGCACCCTCATGTCCGTACCCGATCGCGGCAATCGCCGGGCCGCCGCGGCTGCCCGGGGGCAGCGCGGAGCCGACACACGCTTCGGCCTTCCCACCGCAACCGCGCTGGTCGTCGGCAGCATCATCGGGACCGGGGTGTTCGCCCTGCCGTCCGCGCTCGCACCCTACGGGCCGATCGCCCTGGTGGCGTTCGTCGCCGTGACCGTCGGCGCCCTGGCGCTGGCGGTGGTTCTCGGACGGCTGTCGGAACGGGTGCCCGGCAGCGGCGGCCCGTACGTCTACGCCCGGGAGGCGTTCGGCGAGTCCGCCGGCTTCCTGGCCGCCTGGTCGTACTGGATCACCGCCTGGGCGGGCAACGCGGCCATCGTGGTGGCGTGGGTCGGGTACGTCGAGGTGTTCGTCAACAAGGGCCACCACACCTGGGCGTCGATCACGATCGCGCTGGCCGGGCTCTGGCTGCCGGCGGTCGTCAATCTGACGGGTGTTCGGAGTATCGGCGCCTTCCAGGTCGTCACCACCGTCCTGAAGTTCCTGCCGCTGGGCTTCATGGCCACGGCCGGCCTGCTGTTCGTCAAGTCCGGCAACTTCGGGACGTTCAACGCGAGTGGCGGGTCGGCCGTCGGCGCCGTCTCGGCGGCCGGCGCCATCGCCCTGTTCAGCTACATCGGCCTGGAGACGGCTTCGGTCGCCGCCGGCCGGGTCCGGGACCCGAAGCGCAACGTGCCCCGGGCGACCGTGTACGGCACCCTGGCCTGTGCCGTGATCTACCTGCTCGGCACCTTCTCGGTGTTCGGCACCGTCCCGCACGCCCGACTCGCCGTCTCCACGGCTCCGTTCACCGATGCCTTCAACACCATCGCCGGCGGCGCCTGGGCCGGGAACCTCGTCGCCGCCGCCGCGATCGTCTCCGGCCTCGGGGCACTCAACGGCTGGACGCTGATCTGCGCCGAGATGCCGCTCGCCGCTGCCCGGGACGGGCTGTTCCCGTCGGCCTTCGCCAAGGTCGGGGGGCGCGGCGACGTTCCCGTCTTCGGTGTCGTCTCGGCCACCGTGCTCGCCTCGGTGCTCACCGTGGTCAGCTACACCCGGTTCACCAAGGTCTTCACCGAGATCGTGCTGTTGAGCGTACTGACCGCTGTCATTCCCTACCTGGTGTCCGCGGCCGCGCAGTTGCTCTGGCTGGTGCAGCGCGGCCGTGCGGAGCTCGACCGGCGACGCTTCGCCCGGGACGTCGCCGTCGCGAGCCTCGCCCTGGCGTTCTCCTACTGGTCCATCCAGGGCAGCGGCTACCAGACCGTCTACTACGGCCTGTTCACCGTCCTGCTCGGTATCCCGGTCCACATCTGGCTCAAGCGGGAGCGGAGCGGGGAAGCCGCCACCACCCCGGCGGCACCCTCCGACCCGACCGCGGCCGACTGCACCGTGCCGCCGACCCGGGCCGCCCGTACGGCCCGCACCGTCGGCATGCCGACGATTGTCCGCCGCGCGCTGCGCCTCCGGAACCAGCACTGACCACCGTGTCCGCACACTGCCAAGAAGGAGCACCCCGGATGAGCACCCTGCGTGTCGACTCCGAAGCAGGCCGCCTTCGTCAGGTCGTCCTGCACCGGCCCGGCCTCGAACTCGCCCGACTCACCCCCCGCAACGCCGCCGAGCTGCTGTTCGACGACATCCTGTGGGCCAAGCGCGCCCGTGAGGAGCACGACGCCTTCGCCCAGGTCCTGCGCGACCACGGTGTCCGCGTCCACCACTACGCCGACCTGTTCGGCGAAACCCTCGACCTGCC
This sequence comes from Streptomyces sp. NRRL F-6131, assembly GCA_000719695.1. Classification (GTDB taxonomy): domain Bacteria; phylum Actinomycetota; class Actinomycetes; order Streptomycetales; family Streptomycetaceae; genus Kitasatospora. Next base: position 7,012 of record JOHN01000059.1, on the reverse strand, counting down.
GCCGGCCCGGGCCTGGCTGCTCGGACAGATCGTCACCGAGGCCACGGTCGGCCCCGCTCTGGTCGACCCGCTCCGGTCCCTGTGCGAGGACCTCGACGGCCCGACTCTCGCCGAGTACCTGATCGGAGGGGTCCTCAAGGACGAGCTGCCGCTGAAGGGCCCTCACAGCCTGGTCTGGAGCACACTGGGGGAACAGGACTTCGCCCTGCCGCCACTGCCCAACCACCTCTTCCCCCGCGACAATTCGTGCTGGATCGGCGGCCGGTACAGCCTCAACCCGATGGCTCGCCCGGCCCGGCGGCGCGAGACGGTGCATACTGCGGCGATCTACCGCTTCCACCCGCTGTTCGCCGAGACCGCGCCCCCGCTGCTGGACGGCACCGTCCCGAGCCCGGGCACCACCCTCGAGGGCGGCGACGTGCACGTGGTCGGCGAGGGCGTGGTCATGGTCGGCATGAGCGAGCGCACCACCCCGCAGGCGGTGGAGATTCTCGCCCAGCGGCTGTTCCAGTTCGGCACCGCGCGGCGGCTGATCGCCGTCCGGCTGCCCGAGAGCCGTGCCTTCATGCACCTCGACACCGTCCTGACGATGATCGACCGGGGCACCTTCGCCCTCTACCCCGGCCTGGCCGACCAGCTGCGTTCCTGGACCCTCGCACCTGCTCCCGGGCGGCCGGCCGGCCTCGACGTCCGCCGTGACACCGACCTCGCCGCCTCACTCGCCGAGAGCCTCGGCCTGGACAAGGTGCGCTTCCTCTCACCCGCGCAGGACCTGCGCGCCGCGGAACGCGAACAGTGGGACGACGGCAGCAACTTCCTCGCCCTCGAACCCGGTGTCGTCGTCGGGTACGAGCGCAACACCATGACCAACACCTACCTGCGCAAGCAGGGCATCGAGATCGTCACCATCGCCGGATCCGAGCTCGGCCGGGGCCGGGGCGGCCCGCGCTGCATGAGCTGCCCCATCCAGCGCGACCCCGTCAACTGACACCACGAGGAGGAGAACGACATGACCACCCCTCTGCACGGCCGCCACTACCTCGACGAACTCGACTTCACCCCCGCCGAGATCCACCACCTGCTCGACCTCGCCACCGAACTGAAGGCCGCCAAGCGGGCCGGCACCGAGACGCCCCGGCTCACCGGGCGCCGCCTCGCGCTGATCTTCGAGAAGAACTCAACCCGCACCCGCTGCGCCTTCGAGGTCGCCGCCGCGGACCAGGGAGCCACCACCACCTACCTCGGCCCCGACAGCTCCCACATCGGCCACAAGGAGAGCGTCGCCGACACCGCCCGCGTTCTCGGCCGGATGTACGACGGCATCCAGTACCGCGGCTTCGACCAGGACACCGTCGTCGAACTCGCCCGTCACGCCGGCGTCCCGGTCTACAACGGCCTGACCGATGCCTGCCACCCCACCCAGAGCCTGTGCGACGTCTTCACCATGCGCGAGCACAGCCGCCGGCCGTTGGAGGAGATCTCCTACTGCTACCTCGGCGACGCCCGCAACAACACGGCCAGCTCGCTGATGACGATGGGCAGCCTGCTGGGCATGGACGTCCGGATCGCCGCGCCGCGCGCGCTCTGGCCGGCGCCGGAGCGGGTCGCCGCATGCCGGGCGCTCGGGCTGGACAGCGGGGCCCGGCTGACCGTCACCGAGGACGTGGCGCAGGCCGTGCGCGGCGCCGACTACCTCTACACCGATGTGTGGGTCTCGATGGGCGAGGACCACGACCACTGGCCCGACCGCATCGCACAGCTGATGCCGTACCAGGTCAACGCCAAGACCCTCGCCGCCACCGGCAACCCGGACACGGCCTTCCTGCACTGTCTGCCCGCCCTGCACGACACCCGTACCAACCTCGGTGTCGAACTCGCCGCCGGCCGCGGCTCCGACGGGCTCGAAGTCACCGACGAGGTCTTCGAGTCGCCCGCCTCGCTGGTGTTCGACCAGGCCGAGAACCGCATGCACACCATCAAGGCGGTCCTGGTCGCCACCCTGGGAAGGGACTGACCGTGCGCATCGTGACCGCCCTCGGTGGCAACGCCCTGCTTCGACGGGGCGAACATCCCGACGCCGAGGTCCAGTTGCACCACGTCCGCCAGGCGGCCCGCTCGATCGCCGAGCTCGTCGAGGCCGGCCACGATGTGGTGGTCACACACGGCAACGGCCCGCAGATCGGCCTGCTGGCAGTGGAGAGCGAGACCGACCCGGCGCTCTCCGCGCCCTACCCGCTGGACCTGCTCGGCGCCCAGACCCAGGGCATGATCGGCACCCTGTTGGCCCGGGAGTTGATGAACCGGCTCCAAGGGCGGGAGGTCGTCGCCCTCGTCACCCACACCGAGGTCGATCCGTGCGACCCCGCGTTCGCCCGTCCCACCAAGTTCATCGGTCAGCCGATCGGCGCGGCACAGGCGCGGAGGCTGGAGCGCGAGCGCGGCTGGACCACCGCGCAGGACGGCGCGCGCCGGCGCCGGGTCGTGCCCTCCCCCGATCCCCGGACGGTGCTCGAAGCACCCGTCGTCCGCCGGCTGCTGGCCGACGGAGCGGTGGTGATCTGCGCGGGCGGCGGGGGTGTCCCGGTCGTCCGCGACCGCGACACCGGCCTGCTCCGGGGCGTCGAGGCCGTCGTCGACAAGGACCTGACGGCCGCCCTCCTCGCCGAGCAACTGGACGCCGACGCCCTGCTGATCCTTACCGACGTCACGCACGTGTTCACCCACTACGGCACCCCCGACCCCGGCCCGCTGGTGACCGCCACACCGGAGCGCCTGCGCGCGCTGGACCTGCCCGAAGGGTCGATGCGCCCCAAGGCCGAGGCCGCTGCCGCGTTCGCCGAACGGACCGGCGGCCTGGCCGCCATCGGCCCGTTGGACGACGCCCTCGGCACCGTCCTCGGCACGACCGGAACCACAGTCCGCGCGGCCCTGGACGCCGAAGGGACGTCCCACGGGGCCGCGGCCGCACGCCGTCCGGCCGAGGCTGGCACCTCCCGACAATCCGAAGACCGTACCGAAGGGCAGGACTCCTGATGAACCGTTCACATGCGCCGGTCACCCGCGAGGTCCTCGTGGAGACCCGTGGCGAGGTGTCCCTCGCGGCTCCGGACTACGCGAAGGCGAAGCTGCTGACCGTGGTCGAGCGGCTGCACGAGCCGGTGCTCTCGGTCCGGGTGAAACTCACCCAGGAGAGCAACCACGCCGTCGTCAAGCCCGCCGTCGCCCAAGCCGTGGTGGACCTCGACGGCCGTCCGGTGCGGGCACACGTGGCGGCTCCGACCATGCAGGAAGCCGTCGACCTGCTCCACGACCGGCTGGTCTCCCGACTCGCCCGGGTCCGCCAGCACCGCGACCTCCACCGTCACCGTGTCACGGCCGGCTCCGCCGGGTGGGACGACGACGTGACCCGCGGGCACCGCCCGCACCGGCGCGGCCTGGCACCGGAGGCAAGGCGCATCGTGCGGCACAAGGCCTACAGCCTGCCCCGTCAGACCGCCGGGGCCGCGGTGTTCGAGATGGAGGCCATGGACTACGACTTCCACCTGTTCACCGACGTCGCCAGCGGCTGCGACAGCGTCGTCTACCGCGACCAGCGTGCCGGAGGCTACCGCCGGGCCACCGCCGGACCTGTCGGCGAGCCGGAACCCGGACTCACGGTGAGCACCGCCGGGGTGCCCGAACTGCCGGTGGCCGAAGCGGTCTCGAAGCTCGACCTCACCGGGCTGCCGTTCGTCTTCTTCACCGATGCCGCCACCGGCCGGGGCAACGTCCTCTACCACCGCTACGACGGCCACTACGGCCTCATCACACCTGCGCGGTAAGGAACCGCACGCATCCGGCGCACGGCTGCTTCGGGTGCCCCAGGAGCGGCGAACAGCAGCCCGGTCCCTTCCCGCAGGCCGCAGGCGTCGTGATTCGGCTGCTCGGGCTCGGGTCCGCCGTCGTCCCGAGTGCCTGACGCCGCGAACCGAGCACGACCTCACCACCGGGGCGGCTCACACCGGGACGACGGCCACCGGACACGCGGCGTGCCGGACGACCGCCTGGCTGGTCGAGCCGAGCCTGCCGAGCGGGCCACGGTGCACGCCGTGCCGGCCGACGACGACCAACTGCTGCTCCTCCGACCCGGTGACCAGCTCCCGGGCCGCGGACGACCGTACGGACACCGCTGTGACGGCGACACCGGGGAACCGTTCACGCCAGCCGGCCAACAGCTCGGCGAGCAGCCGCTCGTGCTCGGCTGCGATGTGTCCCTCGTCGTAGACCACCGGGAGCTCGTGCCCGGACCCGACGACGAGGGGGTAGGACGAGCTGTGGACCACACGGAGGGCGAGACTCCGTCGCTGCGCGGAGTCGAAGGCGTACGCGAGGATCGCGTCGTCCTGTCCCCGGCCCTGGAGACCCGCCACCACTCCGCCCCCTGTCCCGGCTCCGGTGGCGTGCACCACGACGACCGGACAGGAAGCGTGTGCGGCGGCGTACAGGCCGGTCGAGCCGAGGAGCAACCAGGGGAAGCCGCCCGAACCCCGTGCACCGACCACGAGGAGCGCCGCATCCCCGGCAGCCGAGACCAACGCCTCCCGCGCGTGTCCGTCGGCCAACTCGGTGGAGACCACGAGGCCGGGGTGGCGAAGCAGGACCCGTTCCCGGGCCGCGTCGAGCAGCGCCGCGCCGGCGTCCTTGGTGACCCGTGTCCCGCGCCCCGGCGGTGCGCCCGTCGTTTCGCCGAACCAGGCGTGGAGAAGGCCGAGCGGCGCCTCCCGCAATCGGGCCTCGTCCGATGCCCACTCGACGGCCGCCACGCTCGACTGCGAGGAGTCGATGCCCACGACAACACGGTTCTTCAGGGCCGACACCTCCGGATCGCGGGACGGCGCAGCAGGACTCCCCGGCAATCGTCGCGCGCAGCGGCCCGCGGGCTCGGATCCAGGTTACGCCCGGTACCGGCCGACAGCAGCCGCGGGACGGCGCGCGAGCGGCTGCTTGCGGTGACCCGCCGGGAGCGGGTGCGTGAGAGGTGGGGTGGGCCGGCGGTCGGTGGCGGGCAGGTCGCCCTGCCCCGCTGACCGGCGTTGGCCGACAGGTCGTTTCAGTGCCGGTTCGACCTGGTGGAACACACCGGGCCGCCGGGTGGGTCGGCCGATGGGGGACAGCCCGTGGAGGGCGGCCCGGTCGGCGACGCTGTCGTTCTGGGACGCCCCGGCCCGCACGTCGCCGGTCAGGGAAGTCTGTCGGGGGTGTTGATGCGGCCCGCTACCGCACGAGGGGCGCCCGCGGTCGGCGGAGTCCGGGACCGGTGGCTCGGGAGAGCACGGTCGTGCGGTGGAGCAGTCGGACGACCGGCCGCGCCACGACGGCGAGTGCCGACTGCTCGACGACTGTGCGGGGGCGGACCGGGGGAGCGGTACCCGGCCGTGTGCCGGAGTGCGCGGCGAGCGCCGCACCGGTACCCGCGAGGCCGAGCAGGACGGCCAGGAGGGCGACGGCGAGGGCGGCCGCGGGAAGGAGACGGCAGCCCGTCCGCGCGGGACGGCGGTACGGTTCGCCGCCACCCGCCCCGGCACCGGGTCGCCGACCGTGCGGAGCCGGGCGGACGCGGCGTGCGCACGGACGCGCGCGGTCGGCGGCACTGGACATGGTCGGCAACCCCCTCGTCGGGCCGCGCCGTCCGGTCGGACAGTTGTCCCGGCGTGGACCCGGTGCCACTGTCGGGGCCCCGACCCCGAGGGGCCAAGGGGACCGACGACCCTCGGACGGGCCGTTGGTCCCGGTCGCGGCCGGAGCCCCGGTGGACGGGAGGTCAGCCCCGGGCGGCGCGGCGGCGGGCGGCGTACAGGACCGTGCCGCCGGTGGCCGCCAGCGCGACGGCGCCGACCGCGAGGGCGGTGAGGGTGCCGTCGTCGGCTCCGGTGGCGGCCAGCGCGGGAGCGGCCGGGGCGGTTGTCGGGGAGAGGGGCGCGACGGTGCCGGCCGCAGTGGCCGTGGGCGACGTGCTGCCGACGGGGCGGACCGGCGGTGCCGTGGTCGGCGAACCCGACGGGGACGGCGTCGCGCCCGGCGAGGTCGGTGCGGCGGTTGTCGGGGTGGGCGCCGCTGTGGTGGGCGCCGCTGTGGTCGGTGCCGCTGTGGTCGGTGCCGGGGTTGTGGGTGCCGCCGTGGTGGGTGCGGCCGTGGTGGGCGTGGCGGTCGTCGGGGTGCTGGTCGGAGTGGGGGCGGTGCAGGCGGCGCCGCCGTTCCAGACGGCTATCGACAGGCCGGAGTAGGGCTCGTTGGGGTAGTGCGGCAAGGGGTTGTCGCTGTCGCTCCCGTCGTAGGCGCCGTCGCCGGCGTAGAGCGCCACCTCCCCGAAGCACGGCGGCAGGTGGCCGCCGAGATCGAGGGTGTCCTGGTAGTGCGCGCGGTTCAGCGTGGTGGTGGCCCGGCCGAGCTGGGTGTGGTGGCCGGAGGTGGCCCAGGTGGCTCCCTGGGTGGCGTACGAGGCGAGCGACACGTGGTAGTCGCAGCCGGCGGTCGGCACGCCCGCCAGCCGGACCTGAACGGTGCCGGCCGGGGTAGGCATGGTGGCGCTGTTCGACCAGTGGGCGCCGCCGTCGACGGAGTACTGGACCGGGCCGCGGCCGCAGTCGGGTGCGGCGTGCGCGGAGGGCACGGCGAGGACGGTTGCCCCGGCGGTGAGACCGAGGGCGGCGAGCGCGGGCACGCCGCGGCGCAGGTGGTGCTGCAAGGGGATCGCTCCTGGTGGAGTGCTGGACGGGTCGGACGAACGGCGCGGCGGGACGCCGCGCCGGGTGCGGTGGAAGCTAGGGCCTGTGTGAGGTTGTGATCAGTCTTCGGGTTCTGCCCTCTTCTGAGGGGGGAACCCTGTAGGACTGTGGCTGTGACGCGTAGGCAACTCGCTGATGATCAGTGGAAGTTGATCGAGCCGTATCTGCCGGTCGGCAGGTTCGGGCCGTACCCCGAGCGGCTGCGGGAGCAGTTCGAGGGGGTGATCTGGCGGTTCCGCTCCAGTGCC
>JOHN01000058.1 GCA_000719695.1 Streptomyces sp. NRRL F-6131 | reverse complement strand
GGGAGAGGGGGAGGGGAGGGGAGGGGTGGGCTGGGGTGGGCTTTTAGAACGGCGTTCAAACTTCTCGGGCCATTGAACCCGGAGCAGTCCGCCCTGTCCAGCCTTGCCGCTCACGCGTCGTTCGGCACCCGGACAGGCCCACTCGCCCGGCCCCCCCGGACGGGCCTCCCGCCCGGCCCCCGGGCATCCGGGCGGGGGTCCGCGTGGGTCCCGGCACCCCGGAACGGGCGTCCCGGGCTCGAAAGCCGCCCCCAGGCTTCGCAAACCTGTCCGGCGCGGGCAGTTGGATCACGCGAACCGCCCCGTGCCCCTTTCACCCCAGGTGATCGCCCGTGCACTGTTCCAAATGCCGAAAGGTGGGCATGACGATGATTGGTCAGTACCAGGGGGCCGACCGACCGGCGGGGGATCCGGACCGGCGGCCCGGAGCGAGGGCGGGGGCAGGAGTGATGGACGGTCAGTCGCGATTCCCGCGGCAGCGGACGAGTTCGGGGGGCACCTTCCGGGTCACCGGATCCGGCCAGGGGGCTCCGGTGGGGACCCCGGGCACCGTGAGCACGGCGGGCGTCACCCTGCCGGGTGCACCGGCACCGGGCTGTGCGCTGAACCGCCGGCTCCACCTGGCGCTGGAGGCCGCCGACCTGGTGGCCGTCGGCGCGGTCCGCCACCGGCTGCGCGCCGCGCTCGGCCACTGGGGCGTGCCCGAGCTCGCCGACACGGCCGAGCTGCTCACCTCCGAGCTGGTCACCAACGCGCTGCAGCACACCGGGCAGGGCGCGGTGTTCGACGCGGTGCTCACCGGCGACCAGCGGCTGCGGATCGAGGTCCAGGACGGCGAGGCCGGACTCCCCGGCCGCCGCCGCGATCCGGACGCGGAGTACGCCACCTCCGGGCGGGGGCTGCTGCTGGTCGAGGCGCTCGCCGACTCCTGGGGCGTCCAGCTGCGCGGTGACGGCAAGGTCACCTGGTTCGAGCTGGCCACCGCCGAGCTCTGAACCCCGCCGTCCAATCGGCCGCCGTTTGCCGCAGGAACACTGTTCGCTACCGAACGATGCCCGTAAGTGAAGGTGAGCGGCAAGATTTCCGGCCCGTTGCCATTGCCGCTCGGCCGAACATTGGCCAGGATGGTGGGAATGTGTGCCCACGTGCGAGAAGCGGCGGGAAAGTCCGACCACCTCGACCGATGACCGCCCGTCGGCGCGCGACCGTCGAGCACCACCCATCACACCGCCACGCGGCCCGTCCGGACGGTCGGCGCGGTCCGCCACGGCAGCGGCAGGAGCAGCATGCCCACAGAGCCCGAGTCACCGGGGCCGGCCCTCCCGTCCGGTCCGCCTACGACCGGCTCCGGGCGGGCCAGGCCCCCCGCGCAGGCGGCCCGGCGACACGCCCTGCGCACCGCCCCCGGCCTCGCGGCCGGCCGGCTCGCGCCGATGCTCTCCGGCGGTCTGCCGGTCTCCACGGGAGACTCCACGCCGGACTGGCTGGAGCCCGCGATGGCGGCCAACGGCATCGGCTCCTTCGACTGGGACATCCGCCGCGACGTCCTGGAGGGTGACCAGCGCGCCTGCACCATCGTCGGCCTGGACGCCGTCGAGAAGGGCCGCTTCGACCGCTCCTCCGCCTCCTTCCTGGCCCTGCTCCACCCCGAGGACGCCCCCGTGGTGCGCCGCCGGGTCGAGCGCGCCGTCGCCGAGCTGGGCCAGTGCGGCGCCTACTACCGGACGGTCGGCCCGACCGGCGCCATGCGCGCCGTCCGGTTCCGCGGCCGGGTCCTCGCCGACGCGTTCGGCCGGGCCTCCCGGATGGTCGGCTTCGTCTGGGACGCCACCGTCGAGCTGCACAAACGCGACCGCGCCGACCGGCTCGCCCTGCTGCGCGAGGAACGCTCCCGCTTCATCAAGGAGGCCGCCCGGGCGCTCTCCGAGGCGGTCACCGTGCGCGACGTGGCCCGGGTCTTCACCGAACTGCCGCTGCCCGGCCTGCCGCCGGACGGCCTCGTGCTGGCCTCCTTCGAGGCCGGCCGGGTGCAGATCCTCGGCGCCTCCGGCTACCGCCCCGAGGAGCTGGCCGGCTACGACCGCTCGGTGCTGCCGCCGACCCACCCGGCGGCCGAGGCGCTGCGGGGCCGCGCCCCGGTCTTCTGCGCCAGCCGCGAGGAGTACCGCGAGCGCTACCCGGACGTCTGGGAGCAGGCCCGCCGCACCTCCCGCAGCTCCTGGGCGTTCCTGCCGCTGGTCGCCAGCGGCCGGGCGATCGGCGTCTGCGTGGTCAGCTTCGACGACGACCGCCGGCTCGACGCCGACGAGCGCACCCTGCTCTCCACCCTCGGCGGCCTGGTCGCGCAGTCCCTGGCCCGGGCCCGGCTGCACGACGCCGAGCACGAGCTGGCGGCCGGCCTCCAGCGCGTCATGCTGCCGCGCACCGTGCCGTCGGTGCCAGGCGTCAGCACCGCCGTCCGCTACCTGGCGGCCGGCTCCGGCCTGCAGATCGGCGGCGACTGGTACGACGTGGTGCCGCTGCCCGGCGGTCACGTCGGACTGGTGATCGGCGACGTCCAGGGCCACGACGTGCACGCCGCCGGGATCATGGGCCAGCTGCGGATCGCCCTGCGCGCCTACGCCGCCGAGGGCCATCCGCCCGCCGCGGTGATGGCCCGGGCCTCCCGGTTCCTCGCCGACCTGGACACCGACCACTTCGCCACCTGTACCTACGCGGAGGTCAACGTCGACTACGGCGTGGTCTACGCGGTCCGGGCCGGGCACCTCGACCCGGTGGTCCGGCGGGCCGACGGCACCGCCACCACCGTCCCGGTGGCCGGCGGGCTGCCGCTCGGCATCGCCCCCGACGAGGAGTACCGGGTCACCCGGTTCAGCCTGGACCCGGGCGAGACGGTGCTGCTCTGCACCGACGGACTGGTCGAGGCCCGCGGCATGGACCTCGACGAGGGCATCGCCCGGCTCACCGCGGTGCTCGCCGAACCGCTCGCGGACGCCTCGCGGACCGGCCGCGACCCGCTGGAGGACCTCGCCGACCGGATCGCCTCGCAGGCCGCCGACTCCAGCGAGCGCGAGGACGACATAGCGCTGCTGGTGCTGCGCTGGGACGGCCCGGAGGGCGGCCTGGCCGCCCAGCAGCTGCGGCGCCGGATCGGCCAGGCCGACCTCGCCCGGATCGCCGAGGTCCGTGCGGAGCTGCGCGACGCGCTGCGCCGCTGGGGCGTGGCCGAGCTGATCGACACCGCCGAGCTGCTCTCCTCCGAGCTGGTGACCAACGCCGTCCGGCACACCGACCGGGACGCGATGTTCACCGCCCGGCTCTACCGGGAACCGGCCGCGGACGGCGGCCGGGCACGCCTGCGGGTCGAGGTGGAGGACGAGTCGGACCTCTGGCCGACCCGCCGCACACCGGGGGAGCAGGCCTCCTCCGGGCGCGGGCTGATGCTGGTCGAGGCGCTGGCCGACGGCTGGGGCGTGGAGCCCCGGGGGTCGGGCAAGCGGATGTGGTTCGAGCTCACGGTGACGCCCGCCGAGTGACCGGGCCGCCCCGCCCGGTGGGGTGACGGGCGGGGTGCGGCGGCACGGCTCAGCCGAACTGCTGCTCCAGGTCCTTCAGCTTGCGCTCCAGCGAGTCCAGCCGGGGCAGCGCCACGGTGTCGTCGTCGAGCGTGAGGTCGATGGTGCGCCGCTCGGGGCGGGCCGGCAGACCGGGCTGCGCCACCGCTCCCTCCACGGCCTCGACCCGCCCGGGCGGGTCGACGGCGGCCCGGTCCGGTCCGCCGCCCGGGCCGCCCGCTATGGCGGACTCCGGGCCGGGCTCCAGCTGCCGGGAGGCCGTCGCGGACCCCCCGCCGCGCGGGCGCCAGGCGCTGTTGGTGCGGTTGATGGCCCGGATCTCGGCCCGCTCGCGGCGGCCCGCGAGCTTGCGGCGCTCCTTCTCCCGGACCCGCTCGCGCTTGTCCTCGCGGACCTCGTCGACCGCCTCGTCCAGGCTCCGCACGCCCTCCAGCAGCATCAACGACCAGGCCGCGTAGGTCTCGCGCGGGGCGCGCATCCAGCGGACGATCCGGATCTGCGGCAGCGGACGGGGGACCAGCCCCTGCTCGCGCAGTGCGGCCCGGCGGGTCTGCTTGAGCGCCCGGTCGAACAGCACGGCGGCCGAGAGCGACATCCCCGCGAAGAACTGCGGCGCGCCGGCGTGGCCGAAGCCGCGCGGGGCGTGCACCCAGTTGAACCAGGCCGAGGCGCCGGCGAACAGCCAGACCAGCAGCCGGGAGCCGAGGGCGGCGTCGCCGTGGCTGGCCTCGCGGACGGCGAGCACCGAGCAGAACATCGCCGCCCCGTCCAGGCCGAACGGCACCAGGTACTCCCAGCCGCCGGACAGGTTGAGGTTCTGCACCCCGAACCCGACCAGACCGTGGAAGGAGAGCGCGGCGGCGACGGCCGCGCAGCAGAACAGCAGCGTGTACGAGGCCCCGCCGTACAGGGACTCCTTGCGGCGGCGCCGTTCCTCGGATCGCTCCCAGGAATCCGCGGCGGTCCCGCCCGCGGATCCCCGGCTCCGGGCCAGGGCCACCAGCAGCGCGCTGACCAGCAGCGCCGCAACGCCGGTGACGGCCCAACCGAGCGGTATGTCGGACAATTTCATCGCCTGGACCAGCCTCGCTTTCCTGCGTCGCAATTCCTGCGTCGTGATGGCGGGGACCATCATGACGGATGCTCGGCCGGAGAATGGCTGATTCGCTGTCAATGCGCTGACGAGAGGGATTTCTGGCGGGGGATAAGTCGCATTGTCATATTGGTACGTGCGGGGAATTCCCCGAATTCCCGGGGTGGTGACCCGGCGGGCGGGCACACCGCCGTCAACCTCCGTCAACCCCGCATGACGCGGGGACAGCCGGCGCACATCGCCTCGGCCCGGGCGGTGTAGACGAGGCAGCAGCTGGCCCGGCACCGGTCGGAGCGTTCCGAGACGTCGGACGCGGGGTCGGTGAAGCCGGCGCCCGGCGTGAAGGGCGCGCACTCCGGCGCCGGGCGGGCGGCCCGCGGGTCCGGAGTGCCGGACGACCCGGAAGCGCCGGGCGCGAAGAGCGCGGCGAGCTCCGTCCGGGCGCGCTCCTCCTCGCCGAGCAGGCCGCCGACGTACCAGAGGCCCTCGACCACCGCGTCGGTGGCCATCGCCCAGAGGGTGCGCGGGCCGCGCCGCGCCTCGGGGCGGAAGGCGGCCAGCACCGGGGTCAGGAAGTCCGCCAGTGCCGCCCGGAGTTCGGCGGCCAGCGCCGCCTCGTCGGGCACGGTGCGGGCGCCGTACGACGGCGTGCCGGGCGCGGCGGCCGCGGCGGGCGGCGCCATGGCCGCCGGATCGTCCGGGAGGTGGACGAAGGCCCCCGGCCGGACGGTCAGTTCGCCGGTGCGGCGGCGGACCGAGATGTCGCCGGGCCCCAGCAGCGGCACCCGGCGCTCCAGGAACCACGGCAGGGTGAACAGCAGCGAGACCGGCCAGACGAACCGGTGCAGCCCGATGCCCGCCGCGACGTCCGGGCGCAGCGGCCGCCCGTAGCGGGCCAGCCCCTGGCGGGCGTCGTACCCGATCAGCTCGCGCAACGCCGCGGGCCGGGTCACCAGGTCCGCTCCCGCGAGCCAGCCGCGCCCGCTGCGCGGCGGGGCGCAGCGCACCTGGAGCGCGGGGAGCACCTCCCCGAGCCGCCGGTACGAGGCCGGCCCGGCCGGTCCGGTCACTCCCGCCGCTCCGGCCGGTCCCGCCGGAGCGGGGGCGCGGCCGGCGGTCGAGAAGGTGCTCGGGTGCGGCTTCGGGTACGCCTTCGGGCGGGCGCCCGGACCGGCGGCTCCGTGCGGGTCCGCGGCGGGGCCGGTCCGGCCGGGGGCCGTCGGGGCGGGGGCGGGCCGGGTGCTGCTCGCGCTCATGGTGGGGCCCATCGGGTCGACCGGGCCGTGCCGGACCGCCCGGTCCGTGCCCGGGCGGGGCCCGCCCGCCGCCGGCGCGCCCTGTGGCGGGGCGCGCCGTGGCGCCGCTGCGCCGTACGTCCGGACCCGGCCGGCCGGGGCCTGGCGGAGCCCGGGAACGGCAAGGCGAACCTGGCCGGGGCACTGCTCGACCCGGCCAGGTTAGGCTCACCTTAGCTGATCGGACCCTGGGTCTGCCTCTCGATGCGTCCGTCCGGGGGAGCGCCCGGCGCGCGCCCCGCGCCCAGCTGGCGCGCGAGCCAGACCGGCACGCCCCCGAGCGCCTGCACCAGCCGGGTCGCCTCCGCCCGCAGCCGGGCGGCCTCGTCCGGCTCGGAGACCTCGGCCAGCGCCGCCAGTGCCGGGGCCACCCCCACCGTGAAGCCCAGTTGCTCGCGCAGCCGCAGTGAGGCGTCGAAGCCCTCCCGGGCCCGCTCGTGGTCCCCGGCGGCGAGTGCCAGCGCGGCCAGGTGCCGCCAGGTCGACGAGCGGAGCAGTTCGTCGCCGCGCTCGGCCGCGCCCTCGTGGGCCCGGCGGTAGGCGATCCAGGCCGCCGTCGGGTCGCGGAGCAGGTTCTCCGCGACCAGTCCCCGGCGGAAGTCCAGCAGGGGCCGGCCCGGGGCGTCCGGCGGCAGCAGCGCCGAGGTGCGGCCGAGCGCGGCCTGGGCCTCGTCGAGCCGGTCGCGGGCGCCGAGCACGCTGGCCACGTACGCCAGGAAGCCCCGGGCGCACGCCGCCGCCGCGCGTTGCTCGGTGGTCGCCGCGCCCGCCTCGGCCAGCCGCAGGGCCTGCTCGGCCTGGCTCCAGTGGGCGGCGGTGAACAGGCACTGCTCGATCAGGAGTTCGGCCCTGACCAGGGCCGTCGAAGGGTCGCGTTCGGCGGCCGGCCGCAGCAGTTCGGCGGCCTCCCGCCAGCACGCCCGGGACCGCAGCCGCCACACGGTGTCCCCCGGTTCCGGAGGCGCCGCCCGCCCCCGCCCGTCGCGGCCGCTCGGGCCCCATCCGTGCTCCGACAACGCCACCTCCTTGTGTGCGCCATCCAGCAGGACGCGGGCCCCTCCCCAGCCGTGGCACGACACACCACAGGCCCGCGTTCGTGGCCGCAATTCAACACGGGGGCGAGCTTGTGCACCAGATCACGAGCGGAGGTTGTTGCGCGCGGGCGGGTTTTCGTCTAAACGATCAGCGGTCGGCCGGTCCGGGCCCGAACGAGGCCTCAGGACGTCCAGCCGGTCTCCATCAGGGCCTCCGCGGCGCCGTTCGCGGGCTGCGGCACACCGGCCAGATCCAGGCTGAACAGGGCCACCAACAGCTGTTCCCCGCGCACCGTGGCCTGGTGGGAATAGCCCGCAAGAGTGAACATCGCGGCGGCCATCTCCTCCGCGTGCAGGGTCTGCAGCCAGAGGCACTCGACCGACTTCACGTCCGCCGGTTCGGTCCAGGTGTCCACCTGGGCGACCATCCGGCTGCCCAACAGCGTCACCCCGTCCCGCTCCTGGGCCTCCGTCAGCTCGAGGTCGTCGAAGCCCAGCCACTCCAGGTAGCGGGCGGCGGTGAACACGGCGTCCTGCGAGGTCCGCACCGGGTGGGGGCGGAACGGCGCGCGGCGCCGCCACTGCGCCGCCTGCGCGCCGGGGCCCGCGGCCGGCGGCGCCGCGGCGGGCGGTGCGTCCAGGGAGTGCGCCGGGCGCGCCGGGTGGGGGTGGGAGGCCCGCGGTCCGGCGGCGGCCCCGAGCGGCCCGGCGGTCGCCCCGCCGCCCAGCCGGGTCGTCCGGTCCACCGGGAGGCGCACGGTGGCCCCGCAGTTGCAGGTGAACTCCGGCTGGGGCCATTGGTCGGAGCGGCCGCAGTGCGGACAGCGCATGCTCAGCCAGGAGTCCTCCCAGGAGCGGAAGCGCACCTGCACCGGCACCCCGCCGCGCAGCAGCGGCACCTTGAGCGAGGCGCCGCACGGACACGGCAGCGACGGCGGCTCGTAGAGGTGCTCCCGCCGGCAGGCGGGGCAGCGGATCGCCCGGGCGCCACCCGCCGCCCCCGGGCCGCGCCCGGCCGGGTCGTGTCCGGTGAAGTCGTCGGGCAGTCCGGCCATCGCGGGCACCGTCCGTTCGAATCGGGGGTGGAGTGACGCGTCCCATGCTCCCCGAAACCCGGGAGGTACGGCGCGGAATGCGGCAATCCTCAGGGAGGAATCAGGGGTGTGCGCTCGATTTCTCGGCGGTGAGGAGGAGGGGCCTCCCCCCGCGCGGTGGTCCCGGCCCGACCGGGGCCGGCGCCGGCGCGCGCGGGCGGTGCGGCCCGGCGCGGGTGTCACCCCGCGCCCCAGCGGGCCAGGTCGGCGGGGGTGTCCAGGTCGTCCGGGGCGGCGACGTCGGCGCACTCGACCGGGACGAGGTCCTCGGCGTGCGCCGCCAGCAGGGCCCGGGCCCCGGCGTCCCCCCGCGCGCCCGCGATCGCCTCGGCGAAGTGCCGGGCCCCGATCAGCACCGGGTGCCCGCGCCGCCCCCCGTAGGTCGCGGCGGCGAGTTCGGCCCCGGCCCGGTGCGCGGCCAGCAGTCGGGCCACCGCCGCGGGGCTCACCCCCGGCGTGTCCACCAGCATCACCAGCACGGCCGGTGCCCGCGGCGGCAGCGCGGCCAGACCGGCCCGCAGCGAGGAGCCCATGCCGCCCTGCCAGTCCGGGTTGGCGACCAGTCGGCAGGCCGGCAGGTGGGCCGTCGACCGGACCCGTGCCCGGTCCGCGCCCAGCACCACCGTCACCTCCCGGCAGCCGCCCGCCCGGACCACCGCCACCGCGTGCTCCACCAGCGGCCGCCCCCGGTAGGGCAGCAGCGCCTTCGGCCGTCCGCCCAGCCGTCGCCCGCCCCCGGCGGCCAGCACCAGGGCGGCGACCCCGTCCCTCTGTTCCATGCGCCCAGCCTGCCCGCCCCGGCCGCCGCCGGACAGCCCGGCCGGACGGCGTTGGACGATCACACAAGAGGGGGCGGCGGCGGGTGGTCGCGCCCCGGCGGTTCGGCCGCTGGTGCTCCCGCCGCAGGGCCCCTGTACTGGGCGGATGAGCAGCGCGTCGAGGAACAGTGCGTCGAGGAACAGTGCGTCGAGCACCACCGTGCCGGGGGCCGCCCCGGGAGCGGCCGCCGCACCGGACCACGCCGTCCCGGACCACGCCGTCCCGGCCGTCGCCCCGGCGGTCCGGCCGGGCGGCGGGTCGGCCGTCGGGCCGGGCGCGGTGCCGCGCCCCTTGGTGGACCGGTTCGGGCGGGTGCACACCGATCTGAGGGTGTCGCTGACCGACCGGTGCAATCTGCGCTGCACCTACTGCATGCCCGCCGAGGGGTTGGACTGGCTGCCCCGGGCGGAGGTGCTGAGCGACGACGAGGTGGTCCGGCTGGTGCGGATCGCCGTCCGCCGGCTCGGCATCACGGCGGTGCGCCTCACCGGCGGCGAGCCGCTGCTGCGGCGCGGCCTGCCCGCCCTGGTCGGGCGGCTCACCGAACTCGGCGCGGAGGTGTCGCTGACCACCAACGGCATCGGTCTGGCGCGCACCGCCGAGGCGCTGCGCGCGGCCGGGCTGGACCGGGTCAACGTCAGCCTGGACACCCTGCGCCCCGAGCGGTACGCCGCGCTCACCCGCCGCGACCGGATCGCCGACGTGCTGGCCGGGCTGGCCGCCGCCCGGGCGGCGGGGCTCGCCCCGGTGAAGGTCAACGCGGTGCCGGTGCGCGGCGTCAACGACGACGAACTGGTCGAGCTGGTCGAGTTCGCCGTCCGGCACGGCTACCGGATGCGCTTCATCGAGTCGATGCCGCTGGACGCGCAGGGCGCCTGGGACCGCGCGCGGATGGTCACCGCGGACGAGATCCTGGCGTGCCTCGGCGAGCGGTTCGACCTGCGCCCGGTCGGCCGGGCGGGCAACGCCCCGGCGGAGGAGTGGCGGATCGCCGGGACGGACGCGGTGGTGGGGGTGATCGCCTCCGTCACCCGACCGTTCTGCGGCGGCTGCGACCGGGTCCGGCTCACCGCCGACGGGCAGTTGCGCAACTGCCTGTTCGCCACCGAGGAGTCCGACCTGCGCGCGCTGCTGCGCGGCGGCGCGGACGACGACCGGGTGGAGGACGCCTGGCGCGCCACCATCGCCCGCAAGGGGCCGGGCCACGCCATCGGCGACGCGGACTTCGTCCGGCCGGCCCGCCCGATGTCGGCGATCGGCGGCTGACGGTCGACGGGAGAACGGGGCCCGGGAGAACCGGCGACGGGAGAACGGGCGGCGGGAGAACGGGCGGTGGGAGAACGGGGCCCGGGCGGCGGGGGACGCAGCCCGGGTGGACGGCCGCTCAACCGCGGTCGGGAGCGGGCCGGTTCGGCCCCGACCGGACCGGTCGGGCGAAGTGCGCTCGATAGGCGCGCGGGGTCATACCGACCCGTTGGAGCAGGTGGCGGCGCAGCGAGTCGGGCGTGACGAAGCCGGTCCGGGCCGCGACCAGGTCGACCGCCAGATCGGTGGACTCCAGCAACTCCCGTGCCTGTTCCAGGCGTTGGGTGAGCAGCCACTGGAGCGGCGTGGTGCCGGTCTCGGCCTGGAAGCGGCGGTTGAGGGTGCGCACGCTCACCCCCGCGTGCGCGGCCAGTTCGGCCAGGGCGAGCGGCTCGGCCAGCCGGGCCAGCGCCCAGGCGCGGGTGGCGGCGAGCGAACTGCCGTCCGCCGCGGTCACCGGCGTCGGCAGGACCTGGCCCTGGCCGCCCTCGCGGACCGCCGAGACCGCCGCCAGCCGGGCCACCGCGTTGGCCACCGCCGCGCCGTGGTCGGTCCGCACCATGTGCAGGCACAGGTCGATGCCGGCGGTCAGCCCGGCCGAGGTGAGCACCGGGCCGTCGTCGACGAACAGCGCCTGCGGGAGCACCCGGACCTCGGGGAAGCGGTGCGCCAGTGCGCCCGCCTGCACCCAGTAGGTGGTGGCGCTGTGCCCGTCCAGCACCCCGGCCTGGGCGAGCACGAACGCGCCGGTGCAGATCGAGGCCATCCGGGCGCCCCGGTCCGCCGCCGCGCGCAGCGCCGTGAGGATCCGTCCGTCGGCGTCGGCGCGGGAGGCGGATCCGGTGACGAGCACGGTGTCGGCCCCGGCGAGCGCGTCCAGGCCGTGCGGGACGACCACCTGGAGGCTGCTGGTGCTCGCCACCGGGCCGGGCTCGACGGTGCAGATCCGCACCTCGTAGGCGGGGCGGCCGTCCACCTCGGCGGAGCCGAAGACGATGTCGGGGATGGCGAGGTCGAAGGCGGTCACCGGGGGCACGGCGACGACCGCGATCCGGTGGACGCGGGGCACCTCGTCGGACCACGACACGGCTGGGGACATGGCCAGAACCTCCGGAACCTTGGCAGCCGGGGCCCTGCCGCGCGGCGGGCCCCCGACCGAGAGTTGATCACGGCGCCGACGGTCCGGCGCCACCCACCTCAACGGCAACCCGGGAGCCTCCCATGTCCTTCCACGTCGTCACCGGCGCCGGCCCGACCGGCACCGCCACCGCCCTGCGCCTCGCCGGGTCCGGCGAACGGGTCCGGCTGGTCACCCGGCGCGGCACCGGCCCCGCGCACCCGGGCATCGAGCGGGTGGCCGCCGACGCCACCGACGCCGACGCCCTGACCGCGCTGGTCGAGGGCGCGGCCTCGCTCATCAACTGCGCCGCCCCGCCGTACCACCGCTGGATCGAGGAGTTCCCGCCGCTCGCCGCCGGCCTGCTGACCGCCGCCGAACGGACCGGCGCGGGCTACGTCATGCTCGGCAACGTCTACGGCTACGGCCCGGTGGACGGCCCGCTCACCGAGGAACTCCCCGCCGCCCCGACCAGCCGCAAGGGCACGCTGCGGGCGGCCCTGTGGGCGGACGCGCTGGCCGCGCACCGGGCCGGCCGGGCGCGCGTCACGGAGGTCAGGGCCAGCGACTTCCTCGGCCGCGGGGCCACCTCGCTGTTCGGCTTCACCGTCGTGCCCGCCGTGCTGGCCGGCGAACCGGTCGGCTACCCGGCCGACCTGGACGCGCCGCACAGCTGGAGCTACCTCGGCGACGTGGCCGCCACCCTGGTCGCGGCCGCGCTCGGCGAGGCGTCCTGGGGCCGGGCCTGGCACGTCCCCAGCACCAGCGAGGCGTCCGCCCGGCAGGTGGCCCGCCGGCTGGCGGCGGCGGCCGGTGCGCCGGAGCCGGTGATCACGGCGGTGCCGACGGCCGGGCCGGCCGGACCGGGGGACGCCGTCCTCGCCGAGGTCGAGGAGATGGGCTACCTGTACGACCGCCCGCTGCGGCTCGACTCGACGCGCACCGAGCAGGTGCTGGGGGTGACGGCGACGCCGTTCGCGACGGTGGTCGAGGAGACCGTCCGCGGTTCGGCGGGGTAGCGACGGGGCGGCGGGCGCCGCCGCACCCGGTGTGAGCTTCGCCATGATCGAAATGATCCGGGTTGTGGTGGCTTGACCGGGTGCGGGGCGGCTGGTCTGCTGGTGCGCCGTCAGCCGCCCACCCGTCCGGGGAGTCCACCGTGCCCGCCCGTCGCGCCACCCTGCCGGCCGCCGCCGTGTTCCTGATGTCCACCCTGGTGCTGGGCGCCTGCTCCGGCACCGGGAGCTCCGGCGGCGGAGCCGCGTCCCCCGGGGCCGGGGCCGCCGCCGGCCGGGGCACGAGCCCCCTGGAGAACCCCGACGGCACCAGGCCCGGTCTGGCGCCGCTGACTTCCGCCGAGGAGCAGCGGGCGGGCCGGGAGCTGATCGCCGGGGTCGCCACCGCCGCGGCCGGCCCCAAGGACGGTTACGACCGCAACGCGTTCGGCCCGGCCTGGACCGACAACGTGGACGGCATACCCGGCGGCCACAACGACTGCGACACCCGCAACGACCTGTTGGCCCGCGACGGCGCGGCGGTCGAGCGCAAGGACGGCTCGGCCTGCGTGGTCTCCGCGATGACCATCCACGACCCGTACACCGGCCGGACGGTGCGGTGGAGCAAGCAGCAGGCCTCGAAGATCCAGATCGACCACGTGATGCCGCTCTCCTACGACTGGCAGATGGGCGCCGCCGGGTGGGACAAGGCGAAGCGCGTGCAGATCGCCAACGACCCGCTCAACCTCATCCCGGCCGACGGCTCGCAGAACGCCTCCAAGGGCGACTCCGGCCCGTCCGCCTGGCTGCCCGCCGACCCGCAGATCCGCTGCGCGTACGCGGTCCGCTTCGCGCAGGTGTCGTTGAAGTACCGACTGCCCGTGACGACGGCGGACAAGAGGGCGATGCTGCAGCAGTGCGGGGGCTGACGGGGCGTCGGTGGGCCCGCCGGTGAGGGGCGGTGGAGGACCGGGGGCGCCGTCACCGGGGCGATCGTCGGATGATATTCGTGTGCGGTGAATTCGATGATCACCCGCCTCTCACGACGCGCCCTGCCCGCCGTCGCCGCGGCCGTCCTGCTGGCCGCCTGCACCAGTACGGGCGGCTCCACGGGCGAGGCCTCCTCCGCCCCGACGACCGCCCCGACGACCGCGCCCGCGTCCGGTGACCCGGCGGCGGCCGCCCCCGCGCCCACGCCCACCCCCACGCCCACCGTGAAGCCGACCGGCCAGGCGGACCCGGCGCTCCAGGCCTTCTACGGTCAGAAGCTCGCCTGGGCGGCCTGCAAGGACGACCCGAAGACCGAGAAGGTCGACGAGTCGGCGGTGCAGTGCGCCACCCTCAAGGTCCCGCTGAACTACGCCGAACCGGCGGGGGAGACCGTCGACGTCGGTGTCGCCCGGATCCCCCGGGGCCAAGCCCGACCAGAAGACCGGCTCCCTGCTGGTCAACCCCGGCGGTCCCGGCGGCAGCGGCGTCACCATGGTCCAGCGCGGCCAGAAGGACTACGACGGTCCGCTGCGCGACCACTACGACATCGTCGGCTTCGACCCCCGCGGTGTCGGCCTCAGCGCGCCGGTCAACTGCCTGGACGACAAGGCCCGTGACACCTGGCTCACCACCGACGCCCTCGGCCCCGAGCACGGCAAGACCCTCGCCGACGCCTGCCAGGCCAAGTACGGCAAGCTGCTGGAGCACCTCGGCACCCGGGACACCGTCCGCGACATGGACGTGCTGCGCGCCGCGCTCGGCGACCAGAAGCTCAGCTACTTCGGCCTCTCCTACGGCACCTACATCGGCAGCGTCTACGCCGAGGAGTTCCCGGACCGCACCGGCCGGCTCGTCCTGGACGGCGCGGTCGACCCGGCCAAGCCCTTGGCCGAGAACAACATCGAGCAGTACGCGGGCTTCGAGCGCTCGCTGCGGGCCTTCGCCGCCCACTGCGCCAAGCAGGCGCAGTGCCCGCTCGGCAAGGACCCGGAGAAGGCGGCCGACAAGCTCGCCGACTTCCTCGACGGGCTCAAGCAGAAGCCGCTCACCACCAAGGGCGGACGGCCCCTCACCGCCACCGCCGCCTGGACCGGAGTGGTCGAGGGACTCTACGGGGACGAGAGCGGCTGGGACTCCCTGGCCAACACCCTCGGCTGGGCCATGGTCCGCGGCAAGGGCGACGACCTGCTCGCCTACACCGACTCCTACAACAAGCGCGACAAGGACGGCCACTACGGGGCCTCCGCCGACGCCTACACCGCCATCTTCTGCGCCGACGGGGCGACCGACGTCCCGACCGGGGAGGCGCTCCAGGCCGCCTACGCCGAGATGGCCGCCAAGGCGCCGCTGATCAGCCGGCACGAGCCGGGAGCGGCGCTCTTCGACCCGGACTGCCGGAGCTGGCCGTTCCGTTCGCCCGAGAAGGCCCACGCGATCACCTCGAAGGCCGCGACGCCGATCGTCGTGGTCGGGTCCACCAACGACGCCGCCACGCCGTACGCCAACGCCGAGAAGCTCGCCACCCAGCTCGGCAACGCCGTCCTGCTCACCCGTGACGGCGAGGGCCACACCGGCTACGGGCACAGCGCGTGCATCCGGACGGCCGTGCACGCCTACCTCGTCGACGGCACCGTGCCGGCCGCGGGGACGCGCTGCGCCACCGACCCCAGGCCGTGAGCCGCCCCGGGGCCGTGAATCGTCCGCGGGCGGTGAACCGTCCCCGGCCGTGAGCTGACGAGGCGGCGGGGCGCGCCGCGGGTGTTCGCCGTGGTGCGCCCCGCCGTGGGGCGTTCCCCCGTGGGGCGCCGTCGGCGGTGTGACGGTCGGGTGATATTCGTGTGCGGTGGACTCGATGCTGACCCGGCCCTCGCGACGCGCCCTGCCCGCCGTCGTCGCAGCCGTCCTGCTGGCGGCCTGCACCGGCGGGGGCGGCGGCGCGGGCCCGGACCCGGCCGTCGCGGCCGCCGCGGCGGCCGAGGCCTCGCGGTCCGCCCCGGACCCGGCGCTGCAGGGGTACTACGGCCAGAAGCTGGCCTGGACGGCGTGCAAGGACGCCCCGCGGACCGAGGGGGTCGATCCGGCGGCGGTCCGCTGCGCGAGTCTCAAGGTGCCGCTGGACTACGCGGATCCGTCCGGGCCGACGCTCGACGTCGGGGTGGCCAGGGTCGCCGCGGCCAGGCCCGCGCAGCGGACTGGCTCCCTGCTGGTCAATCCCGGAGGGCCGGGCAACAGCGGGGTCGACGCCGTCCTGGGGGGCCAGCGGGACTACGACGGCCCGCTGCGCGACCACTACGACATCGTCGGCTTCGACCCCCGCGCCACCGGCCGCACCGCACCGGTCAGCTGCCTGGACGGCAAGGCCCGCGACGCCTGGCTCACCACCGACACCCGCGGGCCGGACCACGGCAAGCCGCTCGCGGACGCCTGCCGCGCCAAGTACGGCAGCCTGCTGGAGCACGTCGGCACCCGCGACACGGTCCGCGACATGGACGTGCTGCGGGCCGCGCTCGGCGACCGGAAGCTCACCTACCTGGGCCTGTCCTACGGCACCTACCTGGGCAGCGTCTACGCGGAGGAGTTCCCGGACCGGGTCGGCCGGCTGGTGCTGGACGGCGCGATCGACCCCGCCAAGTCGATCGCCGAGACCAACATCGAGCAGTACGCGGGCTTCGAACGCTCGCTGCGGGCCTTCGCCGCCCACTGCGCCGAGCAGTCGCAGTGCCCGTTCGGAACGGACCCGGAGCGGGCGGCCGGGCGGGCCGCGGACTTCCTCGACGGGCTCGAACGGAAGCCGCTCACCACCACGAGCGGCCGCCTCCTCACCTCCGCCGCCGCCTGGGCGGGCGTGATGGACGTCCTCTACGGCGACGAGGGCGGCTGGGACGGCCTGGCCGCCGCGATCGGCCTGGCCATGACCCGGGGCAACGGCGACTACCTGCTCGCCTACGCCGACTCCTACAACAAGCGGAACGTGAACGGCCGTTACGGCGTCTCCGCCGACGCCTACACGGCGATCTACTGCGCGGACGGGGCGACCGACGTACCGACCGGCGAGGCGCTCCGGTCCGCCTACGCCCGGCTCGCCGCGAGGGCCCCGCTGATCAGCCGGCACGAGCCCGCGGCGGCGCTGTTCGACCCGGACTGCCGGAGCTGGCCGTTCCGTTCGCCCGAGAAGGCGCATCCGATCGTCTCCAGGTCCGCGACACCGCTCCTGGTGGTCGGCTCGACCGGCGACCCCGCCACCCCGTACGCCAACGCCGAGCAGCTCACCGCCCAGTTGGGCAACGCCGTGCTGCTGACGCGCGAGGGCGAGGGGCACACCGGTTACGGCCACAGCGCGTGCGTCCGGACGGCGGTGGCCGCCTACCTCGTCGACGGCACCCTGCCGGCCGCCGGGACGCGCTGCGCGAGCGACCGCGGGTAGCGGGCGGCGGGTAGCGGGCGGCGGGCGGCGGACGGACGTGGCGGGGCGCGCCACGGGTGTTCGCCGTGGTGCGCCCCGCCGTGGGGTGCCGCCAGGTGCCGCCGGGTCAGGAGGTGGGCGGCTGGGTGAGGTCGTAGAAGGTCGCCCCGCCGACCGTCCGGGCGGTGTAGTGACTCGCCACCCACTCCTCGATCTGGGCCGTCTGGGAGTCGGCGGAGCCGCCGCCCGGGCCGACCACGACGACGGCGGGGTTCGTCCCGTTCGCGCCGTTCACCCCGTTCGCGCCGTCCGTCGCGCCGCCGTCCGTCTCGCCGCCGACCGTGCGGCGCGAGCCGCCGCCGAGGAACCAGTGCACCTTGCCCTCCTTCACGTACTGCTGGAAGGCGCCCAGGCTGAGCGAGGGGTCGCTGCTGTTGAAGCCGCCGAGGGCCATCACCGGGACGCCGGAGGCCAGTTGGTAGCTGGCGGCGTTCTGCGAGCCGGAGGTGGCGGCGGCCCAGCGGTACCGGTCGGCGTCCTGCTTCAGCAGGGAGGCGGCCTCGTCGCTCACCTTGGTGCCGTTCAGCAGCCCGTTCATGCCGCCGGGGCCGCCGGGGCCACCCTGGACTTCCTGGCCACCCTGGCCGCCGCCGGGCGTGCCGTTGCCGTTCGGGCGGGTGCCCCGGCCGCCGTCCTGCTGCGGGAAGCCCGGGACGGCCTGCCCGCCCTGGCCGCCGTCCTTGCCGCCGCCCTGCGGGGGCGTCACCATCCGGCCGTTGAGCCACAGCCCCGGACCGCCGCCGGCCGGGCCCCGGCCGCCCCGGCCGCCGCCCGGGCCGAAGCCGCCCGCGACCGACGGTCCGGCCAGCACGATCGAGCCCTGGTGCGGGGTGTCGACCGTCTCCACCGCGTACGCCGCGGGGCCGCCCAGCGCCGCCGCCGCGCCCACCAGTCCCGCCACGGCGGTGAGCCGCCCGGGGAGCCGCCGTCCGGCGGCACGTGCGCCGCCCGGGTGTGCGGGGACAGCGCGCCGCGCGAGCCGGGCCCCCAGCGGTCCGGCCACCAGTAGCGCCACCGCCGCGAGCAGCCCGCCGGCCAGCACCGTCGGGCGCAGCCACGGCAGGAAGTCCGCGCTCCGCCCGAGCAGCACGTACGCCCACACCACCGTCACCGCCAGCGCCACCGCCAGCACCGCCGCGTACGGCAGCCGGTGCCGGGCCCGCCACAGCCCGTCCGCGCCCATGCCGACCAGCGCGGCGACCGCCGGGGCCAGCGCCACCGTGTAGTACTGGTGGAAGATCCCGGACATGAAGCTGAAGGTCAGCGCGGTGCAGAGCAGCCAGCCGCCCCAGACCAGGAAGGCCGCGCGCGCGGAGTCCGTCCGGGCGTGCCGCCGGGTGGCCCAGAGGCCGAGCAGCAGCAGGATCAGCGCGGCGGGCATCAGCCAGGCGATCTGCCCGCCGATGTCGCCGTCGAACAGCCGGGTGAGACCGGTCTCGCCCCAACCGCCCCCACCGCGCATCCCGCCGGGCGGGCCTGCGGCGGTCGCGCCCCCGGGGCCGCCGCCGGCGACGGCCTCGACCCCGGCCGGGAGCCGGTTGCGGGCGCCGCCGCCGACGCTGCCGGTCTCGTTGCCGTTGAGCCGGCCGAGGCCGTTGTAGCCGAAGGTGAGGGAGAGGAAGCTGTTGTCCTGCGAGCCGCCGATGTACGGCCGCGCCGACGCCGGCACCAGCTCGACGACCGCGACCCACCAGCCGCCCGCGACCACCATCGCCAGCCCGCCGGCCAGCAGTTGCCGCACCCGCCGCCACGGCCCGGTCGGCGCCACCACCAGGTAGATCAGCACGAAGGCGGGCAGCACCAGGAACGCCTGGAGGGTCTTGGTGAGGAATGCCAGACCGAACATCACCCCGGTGAACACCAGCCACCGGGTGCCCGCCGCCTCGATCGCCCGCACCAGCCCGTAGGCGGCCAGTGTGAGCAGCAGCACCAGCAGCGCGTCCGGGTTGTTGAAGCGGAACATCAGCGCCGCCACCGGCGTCAGCGCGAGGGCGACGCCCGCCAGCAGGCCGGCGAGCGGCGAGAAGCGCCGGCGGACCGTCGCGTACAGCGTGGCCACCGTGCCCACCGCCATCAGCGCCTGCGGGGCCAGCACCGACCAGGAGGAGAGCCCGAAGACCCGCGCCGCGAGCGCCATCGGCCACAGGGCGAGCGGCGGCTTGTCGACGGTGATGAAGTTCCCGGCGTCCGAGGAGCCGTAGAAGAAGGCCTTCCAGCTCTCGCTGCCGGCCTGGACGGCGGCCGAGTAGAAGGAGTTGGCCCAGCCCGAGGCGGACAGGCCCCAGAGGTAGAGGACGGCGGTGGCGGCCAGCAGGGCGAGCAGGGCGGGCCGCACCCAGCGCGGGTCCTCCGGGCGGCCGCGCCAGGCCCGGGCCGGCAGGGTGCGCAGCCGCCCGGCCCAGGAGGCCGGGCCCTTGGGGCCGACGGGCGGCAGCGGGAACTCCGGGAACAACGGAGGTTCGGCGGGCCGCTCGGCCGCCGTCCCCTCCGGCGCGAAGGCGGGCGGCAGCAGCGGGGGCGGGAAGTCCCCGGCCTCCGGCCAGGGCTCGCCGGCCGGTGGGGTGAGGCTGGTCGTGGTCATGGGCGCTACGCTCGGGCGCCCGGCTGAGAGGAGGGTGAGACGCGGGTGTGAGCCGCCTGTGATCCTCGCCGCCTCGCCGCCGACCGCCCGGCAGGAGCCGGCAGGCGGGATCCGACGGGCAGGATCCGACGGGCAGGATCCGACGGGCGGGACCCGACGGGCGGGACCCGACGAGCGGGCCCTACGCGGCCTGGGGCATCGTCAGGTGCTTGCCGAGCCACTCCAGGGCGGGCGGGATCTCCCTGGTCCAGGTGTGGAAGTTGTGGCCGCCGGTGTCGAGGGTGATGGTGGAGAGCTTGGTGGGCGCCCGGAACGCGTCGACCATGGCCCGGGTGCCCTCGTAGTTGTTCTCGTCGTAACTGGTGGCGAGCAGCAGTGCGACCGGCTCGGCGGGCTTGTTCTTCAGCCGCCAGACCAGGTCGTTCTCCTGCTTCAGCGCGGCGCTGCCCGCGAACAGGTCGCCGGTGGTCTCGTCGATCGGCGCGGTGTAGTAGCCGGAGAGCGAGATCGCCGCCCGGTACGCGTCCGGCTTGCGGAGCGCGAACTTGAGGGCGCAGTAGCCGCCGGTGGAGTTGCCGATCACGGCGCGGTTGGCCGGGTCGGTGCCGATCCGGTAACCGGAGGCGAGCGCCGTGGGCAGGTCGCTGGTGAAGAAGGTCTCGACCTGGGGCCCGCCGGGGACGTCCATGCACTCGGTGTCGCGGTTGCCGACCAGGGTCGGGCGCATCAGCACCAGGACGGTCGGCGGCAGCTTCTTCTCCTCGATGGCGGTGAGGGTGGACGCCGGGTACTGCATCAGCGTGATCAGCTTCTCCGCCGAGCCCGGGTAGCCGGCCAGCACCAGGGCCATCGGGAACTTGCGCTGCTCGTACTCCGGCTGGAAGTACTGCGGCGGGAGGTAGACGAACGCGTCGCTGCTCAGACCGCTCCGCGCCCCGCGGACCGAGACCTCCTGGATCAGCCCGGAGCGGTCGCGGGCCGAGCCCTGCGCCGAGTACATGTTCTTCTCCGCGGTGACGGAGAGGGTGGCGGCCGCGTTCGGCTGGTGGTCGACGACCGTGCCGGGCTTGCCGTTGGTGCCGAGCAGGTCGCTCCAGGAGCTGTAGAACCCGAAGTAGCCGTTGGCGATCAGCCCCATCGCGACGAGCACCGCGAGCTGGGTGGCGAGGAACGCGCCGAGCCGCCCGGTCCAGGCCTTCCATCCGCGTCCGCCGAACCGCGGCCAGAGCCACATCGTGGCGGCGAAGACGCCGATCGCGACGACGGCGGCGATGATCTGGAGGGGGAGTCCCGTGAGGCTGAGCACCCACCGATCGTAGTTGACCGGGTGGGCCTGGCTGTGCGCCCCTTATGCGCTCCATATACGCTTCGACGCGCTGCAAGTACGCCCTGTTGACCGTGTCTTGCCGTATCGGGATCATGTCGGCGGGGACGAGCAGATTGCACGGAGTGTGCATGAGAGAGCACCGAGAGAACATCCGGGGGAGTGGCATGAAGTCCTTCACCAAGGTCGGCACGGCGGTGGGGACCGCCCTGCTGCTGGCGGCCTGTTCAAGTGGCGGCACCGGCGGATCGAGCGGCACCTCCGGCGGTTCGGCGGCGACCAGCCCGTCGGACGCCTTCAGCGCGCTGCCCGCTCCGACCCCCACGCCGACACCCACCCCGACGCCGACGCCGTACGGGCCCGTCCTGGCCGGCTACGTCGACCCGGTCAGCACCGCACTGGGCAAGATCAACCCGGCCGCCGACCTGACCAACTTCATGGCCGGCCTCCAGGAGGCGGCCACCGCCGCCAACTCCGCCAGCAGCGGCCTCGGCCTGAGCGCCACACCGGCCGCCGTCGGCACCACGAAGCGTCAGTTGGTGACGGCGCTCTCGCAGCTCGCCACCGACCTGACCAAGATCCGCACCGACATCAAGGCGAAGACCTACTGCACCACCGGGTCCGCCTTCGCCCAGGTCGGCGTCTCCGAGGGGCTCAAGGCCATCCCCGCCGCCCTCGCCGAGATGACCGCCGCCGGCTACACCACCAACTTCACCGTTCCGCAGACCCCGGCGCCGCAGACCCGTTCGCTCGACAACGGGACCTTCGTCACCAAGGGCCGGCTGCGCGGCGAGGGCGAGCTGAACATCGACAACACGGAGGGCAGCACCGACTCCGTCGTCTCGCTCTCCAAGAGCGGCAAGTCCTCCTACTCCCTGTACGTCGGGAAGGGGAAGAAGGCGTCGATCAAGGGCGTCGAGGACGGCACCTACGACGTGTTCTTCTCGGACGGCATCGACTGGGACCCGGCGCTGAAGATGTTCACCCAGGACTGCAGCTACACGAAGTTCGACGAGACGATGGCCTTCGAGACCGGCCGGACGTACTCGATCTGGTCGATCACGCTGACCGCGAAGGTCGGCGGCAACGCGAAGACGAGCGACGTGGACGAGGAGAACTTCCCGCAGCCGTAGCGCGCCGCCGTCCGGCCACCCGGCCGTCCGGCCCGCTCGGCTCGCTCGGGGAAGCGTCGCAGGTCGGAGCCGACCGGCGGCGCTTCCGCGCGTCCGCGCCTTCGGGCGCTGCGTGCTCTGTGCCGTGCGTCCGCGCCCCGGGTCGGGCCCGACGGGTGACGTTCGCGCGGGTCGGCCGTCGGCGGGCCGGGTGCGCGGGCCCGGCCCGCCGATACTGCGGGCATGAGACCCTCCCGCAGGAGCGCCCTGCTGCGCCTCGCCACCGTCACCGCCGTCTCCGTGCTCGTCGCCCTGACCGTCCCGGCCCCCGCCGCCGGCGACGTCCCGGGCGCCGGGGCCGCCCCCGAGCACCGGCGGCCCTGCGTCGCCTCCCCGCCGCCCACCGACGGCCCGGCGCTCGACGTGCTGCGGATCGCCGAGCGGGCCAAGGCGGAGATGGGCCTCGAGTCGGTGATCGTGAGGGTCACCGCCGACGGCCACGAGCTCCTCACCACCGCGCTCGGCGAGTCGATGACCGGCGTGCCGGCCCGGCCCGACATGCACTTCCGGAACGGCAACATCGCCATCAGCTACCTGGGGACGGCCCTGCTGCGCCTGGTGGACGAGGGCGTCGTCGGCCTCGACGAGCCGGTCTCGCGCTGGCTGCCCGACCTCCGGGACGGCGACCGGATCACCCTGCGGATGCTCGGCTCCTCCACCACCGGGCTGGTCGACTACGTCACCAGCCCCGGCTTCGGCGAGACCGTCTACGCCGACCCGTTCCGCCAGTGGACGCCCGAGGAGCTGGTGGGCGTCTCGACCGGTCAGGACCCCTGGTACGAGCCGGGCACCAACTGGAGCTACTCGCACGCCAACTTCGTCCTGCTCGGGGCCGCTCTGGAGAAGATCACCGGCACCCGGCTGGACCACTTGCTCCAGCGGGAGGTGTTGGGCCCGCTCGGCCTGCACGAGACCGCCAACAGCTTCACCCCCGACATCCCGACCCCGGTCCTGCACGCCTTCACCTCCGACCGCGGCCGGTACGAGGAGTCCACCTTCTGGAACCCCTCGTGGACCACCGCCCCCGGCGCCGTGCAGACCACCGACATCTGCGACCTGGCCCGCTCCGCCGTCGGCATCGGCTCGGGCGAACTGCTCTCCCCGGCCGGCTACCGCGAGCTGCTGAACCCGGGAACGGTGGGCCTCGGCAAGCCGACCGAGAAGTGCCCGGAGAAGGTCTGCATCCCGCAGACCGAGGCCACCCACTACGGGATGGGCCTGCTGGTGCTGGACGACTGGATCTCCCAGCACCCGCTGTTCTTCGGCTACTCCGCCTCCCAGGACTACCTCCCGTGCGAGCACCTGGCCATCGCCGTCTCCACCACCGACGGCCCGGACGCCCCCAGCGGTCACAGCGCCCACACGATCGCCCAGCGCATCGCCGCCGCCCTCGCCCCGGACCACCCGATCCCCGACTTCGGCTGACCCCCCGGCACCCGGCCGGGCCCGTGCGGCGGGCCCGGGGCACCTGCCGCCCCGGGCGCCGTCCACTCCCGGTCAATTGTCAGTGGCCCGTGCCACACTCCCGTCATGGCTCCGGAACCGCTCGCCACCCTCACCTTCGCCGCCTGGCGTCGGCTCGACCTGGCCGCCGCCACGCGCATCGCCGCCCAGGTCGCCGACACCGCGGGCGGGCGGCTCGACCGCGTCGAGGCGGTCGAGCACCTGGGCGCGCCGCTGCACCGGGTCCTCGTGGAGCGGGGCGGGCGGATGTTCGCGCTGATACCGGGCGGGCGGGTCACCGTCGGCTTCGACGTCGCGGGCTGGCAGCCGTCCGCCGAACTCCTCGCCTGCTACCGGGAGGAGAGCGCCAGTCAGGGCTTCGGCGACGAGGACCTCCACGCCCACCTCGCCCGGGTGCTCAGCCCGCGCCGCACCGTCACCGTGCCGACCCTGCTCATGGCCGTCGAGGACGAGCCGATCGAGGAGGCACCCGCCGACATGCCGGCCGTCCTCGCCCGCGAGGGCCTGCGACTGCCGACGCCCGACGAATGGGAGCACGCCTGCGGGGCCGGCGCGCGCACCCTGTTCCGCTGGGGCGACGAGTGCCCGCTCGACCG
The DNA here is from genome assembly GCA_000719695.1 of Streptomyces sp. NRRL F-6131. GTDB lineage: Bacteria > Actinomycetota > Actinomycetes > Streptomycetales > Streptomycetaceae > Kitasatospora. The sequence goes on along the minus strand of JOHN01000058.1, from coordinate 25,097 downwards.
CCTCCCCTACGGCGACGACACCGGCCCGCACGCCCGTCCCAACGCCTTCGGCCTGCGCATCGCCCACGACACCTACCGCTCCGAGATCACCAGCGAGCCCGGCCTGATCCACGGCGGCGACGGCGGCGAGTCCGTCTGCGGCGGCTACGGCACCGTCCTGGCCTGGCTCCCGCTCGCCACCGCCAACCGTCACCCCGACCTCGCGGAGTTCATCTACGGCGAGGACGGCGAGGACCTCGTCGACTGCCTCTCCACCCGCCCCGTCCTCGACCTCCGCTGACGGTCGCCCCGCAGCGACGATCGGGCCCCGGCGGTGCCGCCGCGTTCGGGCCCGGGGGGTGCCGCTGGCCCGTTCCGGATCCGGCACATCACGCCGTCCGGTGCGCATTCGGCCCCTCGTCCCCGAAGACGGTTGATGCCCACTCGGGTGGATTCGCTCAGGTGACTTCTGCTCGATCGGTTGACCGATTGAAGTGACCATGGCACTTTCGTGCGGCGCGGGCGTCCGCAACCGGTCGTACGCCCCGCATCCCCCACAAGGAGAGCCATGTTCAAGAGACTTGCCGCCGCGTCCGCCGCGAGCGCTGTCATTGCCGGGGTCCTCACCTCCGTGGCAGTCGCGCCCGCGCAGGCGGTGCAGGCCGGTGACCTGACGTCCACCATCGCGCTGAGCAACTGCTCCGCCTCGCTGGTGCGTTACCCCTCGTCGGTCGACGCCGACCGGGCCCTCATGCTCACCAACGGCCACTGCCTGCCGAGCATGCCGTCCGCCGGCCAGGTCATCCAGAACCAGTCCGCCAGCCGCAGCGGCACCCTGCTCAACGCCTCGGGCGGCTCGCTCGGCACCGTGCAGGCCGACAAGGTGCTGTACGCGACGATGACCGGCACGGACGTCGCGCTGTACCAGCTCACCGACACCTTCGGGTCGATCACCTCCAAGTTCGGTGCCACGGCGCTGACCATCAGCGACACCCACCCGGTCGACGGCTCGGCGATGTTCATACCGTCGTCGTACTGGAAGCAGACCTGGAACTGCTCCGTCAACGGCTTCGTCGACCTGCGCGAGGACCAGTGGAGCTGGCGCGACTCGATCCGGTACAGCTCCGGCTGCAACACCACGCACGGCACGTCCGGTTCGCCGATCGTCGACGCCGCCACCAAGAAGGTCGTCGGCATCAACAACACCGGCAGCGACAACGGTGAGATGTGCACGCTCGACAACCCCTGCGAGGTGGCCGCCGACGGCACCACCAGCGCGCACAAGGGCCAGAGCTACGGCCAGGAGACCTACTGGTTCACCACCTGCCTGGGCAACGGCCGGGTCATCGACCTCAACGTCAGCGGCTGCCTGCTGACGAAGCCCGCGGGCAGCGGCTCCGTCTCGGTCGCCAACCCGGGCAACCAGTCGACCGCGGTGGGCGGTTCGGCGAACCTCCAGATCCAAGCGAGCGGCGGCTCGACCCCGTACACCTACTCGGCCACCGGCCTGCCGGCCGGTCTGTCGATCAACGCCTCCACCGGCGTCATCAGCGGCACCGCGAGCACGGCGGGCACCTCCAACGTCACCGTGACCGCCAAGGACGCGGCGGGCCGGACCGGCTCCGCCGGCTTCACCTGGACGGTCACCGGCGGCGGTGGCGGCACCTGCACGCCGGCGCAGCTGCTCGGCAACGCGGGCTTCGAGACGGGCACGGCCGCGCCGTGGACCGCGTCCAGCGGCGTGGTCGACAAGTCGGCCTCGCAGGCCCCGCACGGTGGCACCTGGAAGTCCTGGCTGAACGGCTACGGCTCCACCCACACCGACACGCTGTCCCAGGCAGTGACCATCCCCACCGGCTGCAAGGCCACCCTCGGCTTCTACCTGCACATCGACACCGGTGAGTCCGGTTCGACGGCGTACGACAAGCTGACGGTCCAGGTCAACGGCACCACGCTGAAGACCTACTCCAACGCCGACGCCGCCGCCGGCTACCAGCTGCGGACCTTCGACCTGTCGGCCTACGCGGGCCAGTCGGTCACCGTCAAGTTCACCGGCACCGAGGACTCCTCGCTGCAGACCAGCTTCGTGATCGACGACACCTCCATCGCGACCAGCTGACCTTCGGTCACGTCGGCTCGCCGATGCTGGATCGGCCCCTCGGAGCGTGCTCCGGGGGGCCGGTTGCGCGGTGGGGCGGGGCGGGTCGTTGTCGCGTGGCGGTGTCGGGCCGTCGAAGTGACTCGTCCGCAGACGGTCACTCGACGTACCAGAGCGAGTAGTGCGTGCCGGCGGCGTCCGCGTCGCACTCGAAGCGGCGGTACAGGCCGAGTCCGACACTGAGCGAACCCGCCCGGTTGCACTGGACGTAACTCGCGTACGAGCCGCCGTAGACGCGGTGGCCGCCGCCCGTCTGCGCGCCCGCCGCGCCGGTGGCGACCGCGACGAGGGCGGCGGTGGCGCCCAGGGTGGTGGCGAGGCTGTGGAGCGGGATTCCGCGCATGCCGAAGGTCATGGTGGTCCTTTCGGGAATGGTGCCTTGGGTGCTCCTCTTCGTCGCGCGTGGCATCCCACGCTCCGTCATGCGCCGTGCAGGACCGGGGTAGGGCCCGCATCCACCCAACCGACGACGGATGGCACCCGTCGCCCCCTCACCCGGTCTCCCGGGTGGTTCAGTCGAGCGGCTTGCGCGGGCACCACGAGTCGCCCCACGCGGTCGTGGCGACGCACTTCTTGCCGTCGCGATCGCTGTGGTGGGCGCCGTCGAAGGCGCCGCCGAAGATGCCGCCGTCGAGGATGTTGCCGTCGAGGATGCTGCCGCCGGAGGCAACGGAGGAGGTGGCCGGTTCGGAGGAGGTGGCCGCCGCCGTACCGGCCCACCACGTGCCGGTTCCCAGCACGACCGCGACCACTGTCCGCACCACGATTGCGCGCATGACGCCAACTCCCGTCGATCAAGCCCTCGGTCCAAGGCGGCCGGTCGTCACCACACCCTGCGGTGCGCCGTCCGGCCGTGGTCCTCACCCTGCCAGTCGGCGGATGGTTCGTGCAGCGATCCACAGGGATCATGAGGCTGCCAGGCATCTTTAGGAGGCAAGCGATGGAAGCCGAGAACGCCGCCGGAGCCGCCGCTGCCGGACTCCCCGGTGTCGACGGCGCGGCCGTCGTGCTCTACCGCTGGACCGTCGTCCACGGGCGCCTCACGCCGGACACCCTGACGCAGGCCGCCGACGAGACCGGCATCGGCGAACCGGCCTGCCGGCAGGCCCTGGAGGCGCTCCTCGAGGCCTGCCTCCTCCAGGCGATCCCGACGCCCCCGGGCCTCCCGGGCCTCCCGGCCGTCGAGGGCTCCCCGGAGGCCGTCGGCTGGCGGCCGGTGAGCCCGCAGGCCGCCACCGCGCAACTGCTGTCGGACCGCGACACCGCCCTCCGGGCGCAGGAGGAGGCCTTACGGGAGGAACGCCGGCGCATCCAGCAGCAGCGCGACGGCCTGGCGGCGCTCGTGCCCGTCTACCTCCAGGCACGTCAACACGCCTTCCCGCAGGGCACCATCGACCACCTGCCGGACAAGTTCGCCGTCCGCGCCCTGCTCTCCGACGTCATCGACTCCTGCCGCAGCGAGGTGCTGGTCTCCAAGCACGGCGGCGCCTTCCCGCCGGCGGCGCTGCGCGAGGCCCTGCCCCGGGACCTCGCCCTGCTCGGCCGCGGCATCCGGATGCGCAGCCTCTACCAGCACGCCACCCGCTTCGACCAGCCGACCCGGGTGCACGCGGAGCAGCTCATCGGGGCCGGCGCCGAGATCCGTACGCTGCCCGAGGTACTGCCGCAGATGATCGTCGTGGACGGGACCCTGGCACTGCTCCCGGCCCGGTCCGGCGGCGCCCTGATCATCCGGGAACCCGACCTGCTGACCTACCTCCTGGAGGTCTTCGCGCGCGACTGGGAGAACGCCACCCCCTTCTCGACCGGGCCGCAGGCCGCGCACGACATCGCCGTGACCGTCAAGCAGAGCATCCTCGTCCTGCTCGCGAAGGGACTCAAGGACGAGTCGATCGCACGCCGGCTCGGCATCTCGCTGCGCACCTGCCGCCGCCACGTCTCCGAGGTCCTGGAGTCGCTCGGGGCGCACAGCCGCTTCCAGGCGGGCGTCATCGCCGAACGCCAGGGGCTGACCGCCCACCCGGTCCCGGCGACGGCGCCCGCGCCGCCCGCCCCCGATCCCGCGGCCCCCTGCCCCGCCTGCGGCGAACCGCTCCCCCCACCGCGACCGAACGGCCGTCCACCCACCTACTGCTCCTCCCGCTGCCGCTCCCGCGCCTACCGCGCCCGCACGAAGCACGGGGCCCCCGCCACCGTCACCGTCACGAAACCCACCGACACCGTCACGTAACCCCGGCGCTGACGAGGACGCGGCCGACTACGGGTGGCATCCGGCGCGGCGCAGGAAGTCGGCGCCTCCGACTTCCTGCGCGCGTGCTGTGGGGGACCGGCGAGGCGGCGATGGGAGGTTGGATACGGTGAGACGTGTCCTGATGGCGGAACGTTGTGCGTAACGCCGGAAATGCCCGAGTCTCAAGAAGTTGCGAACTTCCACCACCACACGACACAGGTCAGCAAGTCTGCTCCCCGCCCGCGGGGGGATGATCCCCACTGAGAAGACATCTCATTTGGGTTTGTAGGCTGCTTGTGTGACGCCCGTGGAGCGCCTGGTGCCGGACGAGTTGTGGGAGCTGTTCCGGTTGGTGGTGCCGGAGGTGCCGGCTCGGCCGCAGGACGGGGTGTGGGCCAAGCTTCACCGCGTCGTCCTGGACGAGCTCGGCGCGCGCGGCGAGTTGGACTGGTCGTGGAGTGCGGTCGACCCGGTGAACATGAGGGCTCTGGAAAAGGGGAGCTGACAGTCCGAATCCTGTCGATCGGGGCAAGCACGGGTCGAAGATCCACCTGCTCACCGAACGCACCGGTTTACCCCTGTCGCTTGCGATCTCCGGGGCCGACGTCCACGACAGCCAGGCCCTGATCCCGCTCGTCGACGCCATCCCGCCGATCCGCTCGCGCCGCGGCCCGAGACGGCGCAGACCCGGCAAGCTGCACGGCGGCAAGGCCTACGACCACCGCTTCATCCGGTCCTACCTGCGCCGCCGGCGCATCGCGGCTCGCATCGCCCGCCGCGGGACCGAGACCTCCTCCCGCCTCGGCCGCCACCGCTGGGTGATCGAGCGCACCGTCGCCTGGCTCGGAGGATTCCGTAGGCTCCATCGCCGCTACGAACGCAAGGCTGACCATTTCGCCGGCTTTGCCAGTATCGCGGCGGCCCTCATATGTCTCCGGAGGCTCTGGCGAGATGGCGTGGGCGATGTCCTTTGGGTGAGGCCGATCCCGGTGCCTACTGCCGGGGCAGGCTTGCGCCGGGCCGACCGCACAAGGGTGTGGGTGTGGGTGTACGGGACGGCCCGGCGGTCGTCGCCGGGCCGTCCCGTACGGCGGGGCCGTGGCGTCAGCTGAAGACGACCGAGCGGATCACCAGGTTGCCGGTGTTGATGATCTTGCCGGGGTTCATGACGTAGTAGGTGTCGCCCTCGCAGGAGGAGTCGAGGAAGACGGTGGCGGTGGAGAGGGTGAGGTTCCTCGGGCGGTTGGCGGCGACGGTGTCGCTGGTGCCGGGCAGGTCGATGCACTCCCCGCTCGGCGGGTCGGTGAGGCCGGTCAGGGTGCCGTTGACCCGGTAGGTGAACTCTCCGACGGCGGCGTTGGCGGAGGAGGGAACGGCGATGAGGAGGGAGGTGGCGGCGGTGGCGGCCAGCACGGCGAGGCGAAGACGACGCATGGTTACGACCCTTTCTGACGAGCCCAGGGTTTGTCGTGGGTGAGCCGGTGTCGCACCCAAGGGAAGTGAAGCACCGGCGGCGCGTTTTTGCTCCCGCGCATTCGAGTGAAAAGGAGCAGGAGAAGGCGCCCACCTCATTCCGTGCGCCCCCTCGGAGTCGTAAATCGATGCATTAACGATGCGGGTTGCCCGAGAGAAGAATAACCGGTATTCCGGCGATCATTCGTCGAATGGTGCCTTCAGTGGTGGTGACGTCGTGGAGTACGCGCCCGACCGTGGGGGAATGGAATCTGTCGTGACCGGCGACCCGGCCGATTGATTGGCCCGCCGCAGGGCTGGCGGCAGAATCCGTCGCGGCGATGCCTGGTGGCGCGTCTCTCGCTCAACAACAGGAAGATGTCCGGCCGTGATCGAAATTGACCTGCCGTTCACCGAGCGTTCCAACCCCCATCTGGCGCGCGCCCTTCCGCGCCACGTGGGGCGACTCCGGCGCTACGGCCTGCCCGAAGAGGTCTACCTGGCGCAGCGGTGCCCCGATATCGTCGGGAGCTGGTGGCCGGAGGCAAGCGGAGAAGAGCTTGATCTCGCGCTGGATTTCTTCGCGTGGCTGTTCCTGATCGACGACGCCTTCGACGGGCTCGAAACCGCACAGGTGGAATGCCTGATCGCCCGATACAGCCGCGTACTGGGCGGTGACGCCGAAAGCATCCGCGACGACGGCCGGACCGGATTCTTCGCCGGCATCTGGTCCCGCCAGTGCAGCGGCATGTCAGAGCGATACAGCCGGCGAGCAGCGGACAACTGGCATATGGTCCTCGGTGCACTTCTGACGGAGGTCGAGAACATCAACCAGGGCCGTTTCCCGTCGATCCAGGAATACCGGGAGATCCGCTACCGGTCCGGCTACATGCCCCTCGTGCTGGACATGACCGAGCGGCTGCGGCGTTTCGAGCTTCCTCCCGCCGTCCACACCGACCCCGTGTTCCGCACGCTCTGCGACGCGAACGTGTGGGGCGCCAACCTGCTCGACGACCTGTTCTCCTACGAGAAGGAAGCGGCGCAGGGCGAGCCCCACAACATGGTGCTCGTCGTCGAGCACGAGCACGGTTGCACGCGCGCCGAGGCGGTCGGCACCGCAGTGTCCATGCTGCAGGAGCACATCACGGCCTTCCTCGCGGCGGAAGCCGACCTTCCGGCCGCACTGGAGATCCGCGGGGTCGATCCCCGGGACCGGGCCAACGCCCTGACGTTCGCGGGCGACCTGCGATCCGGCCTCGCCGCCGCCTACACCTGGTGCCGCAGCCCCCCCGGTACACCGGAGAGACACCATGGCTGAGCTTCCGCCCAGGCAACTCCTGACGTGACGTCGGCCGGTGCCCCGGCCAGTCGCACGCGAAGACGCCCACCACGTCGCGGACGACCCGCCGACACCGGCCCCAGACCCAGCGAGTCCGGGCCAGGGCGCCGTGCGTCGCGAGACCCGTCCCCAACAATCGGACCCTGACATCAGCCGCCCGACGGCATCCCGACGATCCACTACCGCGCGACCTCCGGCAACGCGGCCCCGGAAAGCTGCGGGGGCCCGCGGGGATGGTCACCTACGCGTCCCACGGGCGCCTGTGCGCGTCTGGGCGGTGGGAGCGGTCGATACAGTTCCGGGTGAAGGCATTGCCCTGACCGCGGCTGTGGTGCGTGAGCCCCGATGCCCCGTGTGAGCCAGGTCACCGGAACTGGGCGCCCGGGGCGGACAAGGCACCTCGTGGACTACACATTGCACGCCCGGATACGCGCGGGGGATCCCGAAGCGTTCAGGGAGATCTTCCGTGACCATGCCCCCTTGGTCCATTGGCACGCCGTCCGCGTGAGCGGTGACCGGGACCTCGCCGAGGACGTCGTCTCGCTGACCTTCATGGAGGCCTGGCGGCTGCGGGACCGGCTCCTCGATCATGACGCCGGCCCGCGCCCGTGGCTCATGGGCATCGCCGTCAACGTGCTGCGCAACACCCGTCGGGCCGCACGTCGCCACCAAGCGGCCCTCGGACGTCTGCCCGCCCGCGACACCGTCCCGGACTTCTCCGACGAACTCGTCGGACGCATGGCCGACGCCGACCAACTCGCTGCCGCTCAGCGAGCGTTGAAGCAGCTGCGGCGGACCGAGCGCGAGGTGTTCACGCTGTGCGTCTGGTCCGGACTGGGGTATGCGGAGGCCGCCGTCGCGCTCGGAGTTCCGATCGGGACCGTGCGTTCGCGCCTCTCGCGCGCCCGCACGCGGCTGCGCAAACTCGCCGAACAGGAACTGAAGAAGAACCGGGAACCGCTTACGCGTCCCGAACAAGTACAGGGCGGCCGCACCCGCGCGGCCCGGTCGTACGAGTCGCACGAGGAGACGTACGGATGACCCGCAAGTTCTGGAAGCGGACAGAGCCCCTGGACTCCATCGAATCGGAGCAGGCGGAGCTGGACCACGCGGAGCTCGCCCGGCTGCTGCCGGCCCCGTCAGCCCCTCCGATGCCGCTCGACCGCCAGCTGCTGTTCGAGGAGCACCTGTTGAACGAGATCCGCACGTCCGCACCGGCACCTGCATCTGCGGCCGCGCCCGCGAAGCGGCCGGGCCGTCGCGCCCTGCTGATCGCCGTCCCGGTCGCCGCGGCCGCGCTCACCGCCGTTGTCGTCGTGAACGCGGTCACCAGCGGCGCCGCGGCACCGCGTTCGGGGCCGGCCTCGGTGGAAGCGCCCGTGGTGCCGGTCGAGGAGGGCAGCACCGTCCAACTCGCCTCGACCGTCCAGCAGATCGCCGCCGCCGTGAGCACGCAGCGGATTCCGGAGCCGAAGCCCGGCCAGTTCATCTACATCAAGAGCAAGGTCTCCTTCCTTTCCTACTCGCACAACGCGGACACCGACGAGTCCAAGACGCGGGTGCAGCCGCTGCACCAGCGCGAGATCTGGAAGTCCCCCGACTCGCTCGGCGGCTGGCTCGACGAGCCCGGCTACCTGGACGAGGGCGGCATTGGTCTCGGCAACGACAACCCCCACGCCAAGCCCACCAACGGCAAGGACATCCCGGGCGAGGCCCTCAGGCTGTCCTACAACTGGCTCAAGGCCCAGCCGACCGACCCCGAAGCGCTGCTGAAGGTGATCTACGGGACCGTCAGCGGCCCGCGCGACCGGGACCAGCAGGCGTTCGAGACGATCAAGGGAGCCATCAACGAGCAACTCGTGCCGGCCCCGAGCGCCGCCGCGCTCTACCGGGCCGCTGCGAACATCCCCGGCGTCGTCGTCGTCCAGAACTCCCAGGACGCCGCCGGCCGCACCGGCCTCGCCCTGGCCCGCCTGGACGAGAAGACCGGCGAACGCCTCGAACTCGTCTTCGACCGCACGACCTTCGCCTACCTGGGCAGCCGCGGCATCCAGGTCAAGCAGGTCAACAACATCAAGCCCGGCACGGTCACCGAACGCACCGCCGTCCTGGAGCGCACCGTCGTCGACGCCAAGAAGGCCCGCCCCACCTCGGGCGGACCCGCCTGAGCAAACCCCGGGAACGACAGCGGCGGCAGCCGGGGGGCTGCCGCCGCTGTCCGATGCTGGCCGAGGGAATCAGAGCGCGAACCGGCGGCGCCGGACGTGTGCACGAAAAGTCGGCAACGTCGACTTCTCGCGCTCCGCCGGTTCGGGGGCGGGCGGAGCTGAAATGCCGTCGCCATCACGCCCGCAGGGCGTGATGGGTAACCTCCTGACGTGTCTCCACTCACCGTCGTCCCGAGCGCCTGAAATGCCCGAATCTGCAGAAGTTGCAAGTTCCTGCCCCACTGACGCATAGACCCCCAGGTCGCGAAGTCTGCTCCCCGCACCCGTGGGGATGGTCCCGGCAACGGCAGCGGCTGGAAGACCTGGCTGGTCTGCTCCCCGCACCCGTGGGGATGGTCCCGCCGAGCTCAACCGGCACCTCGGTACGACCCTCTGCTCCCCGCACCCGTGGGGATGGTCCCTTGGGAGGCGTGCCCCGCGGCACGCGCTTTAACTGCTCCCCGCACCCGTGGGGATGGTCCCTGGCTCGGGGCTCAGGGGATGGACCACGCCGACTGCTCCCCGCACCCGTGGGGATGGTCCCACCCTCAGCCCGTTCGTCGAGCTCGCCGCCCGCTGCTCCCCGCACCCGTGGGGATGGTCCCATTTCCGTCAACAACACGTGTAGACAGTGGAGCTGCTCCCCGCACCCGCGGGGATGGTCCCCCGGTGACCCCGCGCCCGGCAAACCGGTCGAGCTGCTCCCCGCACCCGCGGGGATGGTCCCCCCTCAGGGGCGGCCAGCGCAGCTACAGCTGCCTGCTCCCCGCACCCGCGGGGATGGTCCCGCGCCACGGTTGGAGTACCCCGTCGCCGAGCCCTGCTCCCCGCGCACGCGGGGATGGTCCCGACATCGGCGTCGACACCAGCGACTGGCCCGCCTACTCCCCGCGCACGCGGGGATGGTCCCGGCGGTTTTCCGGTCGTACGGGTTGACCAAAGCTGCTCCCCGCACCCGCGGGGATGGTCCCGACGCGATGTGGGACAACGTCGGCCGCCAGTGCTGCTCCCCGCGCACGCGGGGATGATCCCTTCACGGCGTACACGTCGCTGGTGATGGCGGTCTGCTCCCTGCACCCGCGGGGATGGTCCCGTGATCCCGCTGCAGAATGCGGTCATTGCGCTGCTGCTCCCCGTGCCCGCGGGGATGGTCCCACCCGTGGCGACCGCACCAAGGGCGGCACGATCTGTTCCCCGTGTATGCGGGGATCGTCCTGACGGCGTGTTCATCGTCCTCGACCAGGCCGACTGTGCCCCCATGCCCACGTGCATGGGGGCACAGAGGGATGTGCTCGGTGGGGAGGTCGGTCCGGTGGTCGGGTTGGGGCTGGGGGAGGTTGTCGGACGGTTGGGCGCCGTTCTCAGGCAGTGCTGGCCAAGGCCGTTCGCAGCTCTGCGTAGGTGGGGGCGAGTTGCCGCAGTCGGGTGGCTGCCGCCTCGTCGTCGCCGTGGAGCAGTGGGTACTGCAGGTTGCCCAGGAGGCGGGCTTGGCGTTGGGCGATGGCGGCTGCGGGGGACAGGTCCAGCTGTTCCAGGCAGGTCGCCGCGTCGTTGGCGCGGCGGGCGCCTACGCGGAGGGCGAAGGTGGTGAGGAGTGTGCGGGTGTCGGTGGGCAGGCCTCGGTCGACCATCGCGGCGAGGGCCTCGACGGCGGCGGCTCCGCCGAGGGAGCCGGGCGGCATGGGGAGGTCGTTGCGGCCCGCCAGCCACTGCCGGGCGTCCGGCAGTGATCGCCGCACCGCGTCGAGGGGAGCGATCCGGTGGCGGCGTGCGAAGTCCGTCCGCAGCACGTACGGGGCGTCGATGTAGCTGATCGCCTTCGCCTCCCACGCCACGAGGAACGCCTGGGTGGGCAGGGTCGCGTAGGGGTGGCCGTGGGGGTCGTGGAGTTCGACGGTGTCCTGGTCGGCGGCGAGGACCACGACGTAGTGGTCGCCGCCGTCGGCGTTCGGCGTGCCGGGCTGGTACAGCAGCAGGCCCATGTCGACCGGCCCGACGAGAACCGGGCCGCGAGCGCTGGCGCTCCGCAACCGGTCCGTCGCCTCCTCCGGAGTTCCGCCGTCGCTGCGTTCGCAGGTCCAGCCCAGGTGGGCGATCGCGGCGTCGAGGCCGGTTTCGGGGTGCCAGCCGTAGGGGTCGAACAGCGGGAGGGAGCCGGCGATGAGCTGGGCGCCGAACGGGGAGCCGGTGAGGGTTTCGAGGACGGCCGTGGAGGGGGACTCCGCGCCCAGCATCATGGCGAGCGAGTTGGCGTAGCAGTAGGGGCCGGAGCCGATGTAACCGAGCACGAGGGACCCTTCAGGGGAGGACGGCGGTGATCTCCGCCCGGCGGAACGCGCCGGGCAGGTGACAGCAGCCAACTCCCTCACACGGTGTCAGGGGCAACCCCTCCGGCGGGCGCCCCGCGGCCGCGGCTCAGGCGTCCTGGGGCTGGCGGGCCGGGGCAGCGTCGAGTCCGTGGCCCAGGTGGTGAGCAGGTGGAGGGCGGCCTCGGTCGGGTCGTTGGGGACGGGGGTGAGGGTCACGAGACGTTGGCGGACGTGGCCGGAGAAGTCGAGGGTCTCGTAGGTGAAGGTGAGCGTTCCCACGGCCGGATGGCGGAAGCTCTTGGTGCCGTGGGTGCGGACCTCGACGTCCGCGCGGGACCAGAGCCGACGGAAGGCGTCGCTCTCCGTGCGCAACCGCGTGATGAGCCGGGCGAGTTGCTCGTCGTCGGGGTGGCGGCCGGCGGTGGCGCGGAGTTGGCCGACCGTGTCGGTGGCGATCCTGTCCCACTCGACGTAGAACTCGCGGGCCTCCGGGGCGAGGAAGAGGAACGCGGCGAGGTTCCAGGTGCCCGGTGCGGCGGCCGCGCCGTGGACGAACAGGCGCTTGGCGACCGGATTCAGGGCGAGGACGTCGAGGCGGTCGCTCAGCACCATCGCCGGGACCTTCACGTGCTCCAGCAGCCGCACCAGCTCCGGGCGGACCGTCACCGTCACCGGCACCGTCGGGGTGGGTGCGGCCGTCGTCCCGCCGCGCCGACCGCGACCGGGGCGGGCGAGGAGGTGCAGGTGTTCGCGCTCCACCGTGTCCAGGCGGAGGACCTCGGCGAGGGCGTCGAGGACCTCGTCGGACGGGTGCTTGGCGCGGCCCTGTTCCAGCCGCTGGTAGTACTCGACGCTGATTCCCGCGAGCTGCGCCAGTTCCTCGCGCCGCAGGCCCGGCACGCGGCGCCGTCCGCCGCCGCGCAGTCCGGCGCTCTGCGGGGTGACCAGGGCGCGGCGGGCCTGCAGGAACTCCCCGAGGTCGTGGTGATCGTCCATGCCGGTCAGTATGCCCGGTGCTGAAGGTGGCCCTGCGAGTACCCGTAACGACAGGGGCCTGGGTGGGCCGGCGCGGTCCCGGCAGGCTGGGACGTGTTCGAGGGAGTCGCGGCATCGACGCCTCCCGCGGGCCCCTCCGGGCCCCCAGCTTCCGTAACTCCGAAACACCCGAAGGATTCGCCATGTGCCACCCCGCCGACAGCCGTCCGCCCGCCGCCCCCGTCGTCACCGGTTCGGTCGCGGAGGAGGGCCGACTGGAGATCACCGCGGCCGACGGCAACCGCTTCAGCGCCTTCCACGCGGCCCCGACCGTCCCCAACGGCCGCAGCGTCCTGCTGCTGCCCGACCGCCGAGGCCTGCACCCGTTCTACGAGGACCTCGCCCGCCGGTTCGCCGAGGCCGGTTTCTACACGATGACCTTCGACTTCTACGGCCGTTCGGCCGGCCTGAGCGCCCGCGACGCCGACTTCGACTGGGCGACCCACATGCCCCTGCTGGAGCCCGCTCACGTCGAGGCCGACGCGGCCGCGGCGCTCGCCAAGCTGCGGGAGCGGAGCAGCGACCCGGTGTTCAGCATCGGCTTCTGCCTCGGCGGTTCCTACTCCTGGCGGCTGGCCTCCACCGACCTCGGCCTGGCGGGCGCGGCGGGCTTCTACGGGGTGCCGCGGTTCTTCGGCGGCCGCACGGAGCAGCTGACCGCCCCGCTGCTCATGCTGCTGGCGGGCGAGGACGTGGTGACCACGAGGGAGGAGTTCGAGACGTTCACGGGCGGCCTCGACCGGGCCGGGAAGGAGTACGAGATGAAGGTGTACGAGGGCGCCCCGCACTCCTTCTTCGACGACGCCTTCGCCGACTGGCAGGACGCCTGCACCGACGCCTGGCACCGCCTCCTCGCCTTCACCGGCGTGTACGCGGGCGAACTGGCAGCGTGAGGCGACCGAGAGGCTGAGCCCCACGCGCCCCGCCGGCCCGCCGAGGCGACCTCGGCGGGCCGGCTTGCGGTGCTGTGCGGGGGAGTTCGGTCGTGCTGCAGTGCTGCGCCGTATCGAGAACGGTCGGCTCGACGACCAGCGACCCCCTGCACCCGCCGCCTGTCCCGATGCGACCGGGCTCGCACGATGTCGGCGTCCGGCCACCGCAGCCGGACGCCGACCGGCGCTGCGGCAGTCGACGCGGGCGTAGGCTTCGCTTGGCCGCGCCCCTTCCAGGGCCTGCACCGCAATCGATGTCGAGGAAGCCCCGATTGTCCGAATCTCAAGAAGTTGCGAATTCCGGCATCATCGTCGCCTGAACCCGCAGCTCACGAACTCTGCTCCCCGCACCCGCGGGGATGATCCCGCCGAACTCCACCCTGGTGTTCGTGGTGGACACTGCTCCCCGCACCCGCGGGGATGATCCCGAGATGCTGGACAACCTGCTCAAGGGCATCGACCTGCTCCCCGCACCCGCGGGGATGATCCCGGCAAGAGCCCCCCGCCAGCGTCGACCTGACCCTGCTCCCCGCACCCGCGGGGATGATCCCGCCGACCACGCCGAGCTGTGGCAGCTGCTCGCCTGCTCCCCGCACCCGCGGGGATGATCCCGCCGGCCAGGGCGGCGCCTTCGGGGCCGGGGCCTGCTCCCCGCACCCGCGGGGATGATCCCTCGCCAGCCACCTCGCCGACCTCACCAACCTCCTGCTCCCCGCACGCGCGGGGATGATCCCGCGCTCCGTCAGGTCGTCGAGTAGCTCGTCAACTGCTCCCCGCACGCGCGGGGATGATCCCGCAGATCTAGACAGGGCACGCACGACCGTCGACTGCTCCCCGCACGCGCGGGGATGATCCCTCGGGGGAGAGCCCGACACCGTGGGAGACGGTCTGCTCCCCGCACGCGCGGGGATGATCCCAAGTCGGCGTCGGCGGTGTACAAGCTGGACATCTGCTCCCCGCACGCGCGGGGATGATCCCCGCGGCGGTGCTCTGTAAGGTGGGCATCGGCCCTGCTCCCCGCACGCGCGGGGATGATCCCGTCGAGCCGGCGAAGCTCCGCCAGGTCGTCGGCTGCTCCCCGCACGCGCGGGGATGATCCCGTCGAGGGCGAGCTGTCAGCGTCGTGCACCATCTGCTCCCCGCACGCGCGGGGATGATCCCCCGGCCTTGACCGTGGCCGGTTCCTCCGGCGACTGCTCCCCGCACGCGCGGGGATGATCCTTGGGGCTGGAAGAGCATTCGCCACCCCCAATGCTGCTCCCCGCACGCGCGGGGATGATCCCCACATCACGCTGACGGACCTGACCCTCCAGCCCTGCTCCCCGCACGCGCGGGGATGATTCCTTCTGCCAGGTGTAGGAGCGGTGCCAGCTGTCCTGCTCCCCGCACGCGCGGGGATGATCCCTCCGGGGCGGCCGGGGGTACGAAGACGGAGGTCTGCTCCCCGCACGCGCGGGGATGATCCCGTGACGCACGGCGACCAGCTCGGGGCGGGATCTTGCTCCCTGCTAGCGCGGGGATGATCCCAACGTCGGCGACCAGGTCTGTACGAGGGGCAGCTGCTCCCCGCGCGTGCGGGGGTGGTCCCGACTCTCGGGCTCGGCGGCGGCGGATGACCGGCTGCTCCTCGTGTACGCGAGGATTGCTGGACAATGTGGGACTCGCTGGCGCTGCTCCCCGCGTGCGTGGGGATGGTCCCATGTAGAACTGGCCCTGGCGCCATGCTGCTGGGTTGCTCCCCGCTGTGTGGGGATTGGTCTCTGGTTGGCGTTGGCGAGCGCCCATGGGTGCTCGCTGCTTCCTATGCAGTGGGGGCGGTCCGGTGGACGCGCCACGTGTACTCCTGCATGGCGGGTGAGGGAGGGGGCGCTGCAGTGAGTGCTTGCCGAGTGGCTTTGTCCGCGAGTTCGGGTGGGGCCTGTATGCCACTTCGGGGCCGCCCGGGAGGGGTGGCGTTCGATTCTGTGGTTGCTGGGTCGGTGTCCGCTGGCACGAGCCAGCGGACACCGACCCCTTGCGCGCCTCCTGAGTGGATCAGGGGGTTGCGGCGGCCTTCTGGATCCGGTGAGCGAAGAGCGTGGCCAGGGAGTGGGCGGTGGCGGGGATTCAGGGAGCTGCCTTCCCTTTCCAGTGTCACCTCGGTGGTGACCGTGCCCAGGCACATCGCGCTTCCGATCCGTTCGTAGCAATACAGGGCCGGATGTTCTGTGGGTGGGCCGATTGCAGTTGGTGAGTCGCCTGCTGTCGGGCTCAGTTTTGGATGGTGGGTGGGCCGCAATGTGCGTGATTGCCGACGCGCGATGCGGGGGCGGTGCCGCGAGTTCGCGGCACCGCCCCCTTCACCGTTGATGTGGTCCTGGTCCTGTCTGGGGTCGCCGCAATGCGGTACGCGTTGGGGCCGCTGTCCGGCTGCCCTGCGCTGGGAGCCACGCATGTTGTCGGCTGGCGGCGAAGGGCGGATGCGCGCTGGCTGAGTGAGCCTTGCCGGAATGAAGGAAGTTCTCTTTGCCGATGAGGTGTTGGCGGTTGACCATCTGGCGGCTCTGATGTGCGAAGGGGGCTGCAAGCGTTGCTTGGGCTCGTGAGCGACGTCGGCCGGGAGGATTGCGGTGGGTGGTGATCGTCGATCGGTTCGGGTGCGTGATTGCGTCGGTTGGTCTTGTTGGGGGTTGGGTTGCCGGTGGAGGTTGAATGCACAGGAAGTCGGCGGTGTCGACTTCCTGTGCACTCGTGGGCTGGTGAGTAACGAGGGTTCGGGGGCGGGCGTAGGCTTCGCCTGGTGGCAGTTCTGGTTAGTCTCGACGGCAGTAGGTGTCGCGATTGTCGCAAGTGTCTGAATCCCAAGAAGTGGTGAAACTTAGCCCTCCCCTCGCGTGAAGCCGCAGGTCAGGAAGTCTGCTCCCCGCGCACGCGGGGATGGTCCCCGCTCAGGTGGCCGCCTTCGGGCGGCCACCTGCCTGCTCCCCGCGCACGCGGGGATGGTCCCCACAGCGGGAACACGCCGTTGTCCTGGCCGCCCTGCTCCCCGCGCACGCGGGGATGGTCCCGCTTCCTCGACCACCACCGGGCCAAAGGATCCCTGCTCCCCGCGCACGCGGGGATGGTCCCGGGTTCGCGTTCGCCGCCCGCGGCATGGACTCCTGCTCCCCGCGCACGCGGGGATGGTCCTGTCGCGAGCCAGGTGGTGCCGTCGGGGTCGCGCTGCTCCCCGCGCACGCGGGGATGGTCCCGATCCGGATCGCTCGGCCGGCACCCTGCTCGCCTGCTCCCCGCGCACGCGGGGATGGTCCCCTTCATCTCTACCCGGCCGTCGGACCCGTCGTCTGCTCCCCGCGCACGCGGGGATGGTCCCTGCGCCAGCCCGCTACGGCCCTCAACTGGGCCCTGCTCCCCGCGCACGCGGGGATGGTCCCGGCGGCTCTGGCTGTACCGGTCGGCGGAGTAGCTGCTCCCCGCGCACGCGGGGATGGTCCCCGCGTTGGGCATGGCGACGGTCACCGTCGTGGCTGCTCCCCGCGCACGCGGGGATGGTCCCGGGACGTTGGCGGGCCAGCGGGTGGCGGCGGCCTGCTCCCCGCGCACGCGGGGATGGTCCCACCCCGGTCGCCCGCACCTACCTCGCCCAGCACTGCTCCCCGCGCACGCGGGGATGGTCCCAGCGACGGATCGGCCGAATTCAACAACGTTGTCTGCTCCCCGCGCACGCGGGGATGGTCCCACCGTGAGGGAATCGAACCCCACAGCGGATATCTGCTCCCCGCGCACGCGGGGATGGTCCCATCTCGCCGGCCCGGTCCTGCTGGCCGTGCGGCTGCTCCCCGCGCACGCGGGGATGGTCCCGCCCGCCTCGCCGAGGGCTCCGCCCGGCAGGTCTGCTCCCCGCGCACGCGGGGATGGTCCCCACAACCGGTCGGGCATCGGCGTTCAGATCGCCTGCTCCCCGCGCACGCGGGGATGGTCCCTGGGTGGGCCTGATCCACACCAGCTCTCGAATCTGCTCCCCGCGCACGCGGGGATGGTCCCGTCGACTTCCGTCTCGGCGGGACCTCGATGGGCTGCTCCCCGCGCACGCGGGGATGGTCCCCTCGTGGACGGCATCCGGTCGGCGGAGTCCCACTGCTCCCCGCGCACGCGGGGATGGTCCCTTGTGCGGCGGCAGAGGATTGCCGACCACCAGCTGCTCCCCGCGCACGCGGGGATGGTCCCACGGCCGGGTGGTCGGCGATTCAGGAAGGAGACCTGCTCCCCGCGCACGCGGGGATGGTCCCACGGGCACCAGCTACACCTACGA
Source organism: Streptomyces sp. NRRL F-6131 (assembly GCA_000719695.1). Taxonomy (GTDB): domain Bacteria; phylum Actinomycetota; class Actinomycetes; order Streptomycetales; family Streptomycetaceae; genus Kitasatospora. The sequence continues at coordinate 7,165 of JOHN01000058.1, read as the reverse complement.
CGGAGCGCATTGCTCCCCGCGCACGCGGGGGTGGTCCCCCGAACGCGGCGATCGCGAACTACAAGGGCTTCTGCTCCCCGCGTGCGTGGGGAAGGTCCCAGGCCGATCGGGTTCGTGGGCTGGTCGGTTCATTGCTCCCTGCCCGGTGTGGGGGTGGTCCCAGCTGGGTGCGTTGCTCGATGCAGTGCGTGGGGGTCAGTGGCGGCGGGTGAGGAAGAGGTCGTGGAGGCGGTCGACGTGGATGTGGGCGCCGTGCGAGTCGAGGACGGTGGCGGTGTCGGTGAGGGCGCGGGTGCGGTGGTCGGCGCTGAGGGACACGTACATGGAGAGGGAGGCGAGGTAGGCGAGGTAGTCGTCGGTCCCGTAGTAACCCTCCTCGCGGAAGCGGAGGGAACGGAGGTCGGTGAAGCGGTCGTCCTGCGCGCAGTCGAGGGCCGGCCAGTGGCCGAGCATGTCCGGCCAGTGTCCCGGGGTGTCGCCGTAGGAGGAGGCGAGGACGGCGTGGGGTGTGTGGGTGAGTCCGTGGCGGCGGTCGACTTCGGCGAGGGCGGCGTGGAGCCCGGGGTCGCGGACGCCCATCGGGTTCCAGAAGAGGGCGAGCGCCCCGCCCGGGGCGAGGGCCCGGTGGGCGAGGTCCCAGCGCCGGTTCGGGTCGATCCAGTGCCAGGAGGTCGCGGCGAGGACGAGGCCGAACCGGATGTCGCCGGGCTGCCAGTCCTCGAAGGGGCTCACCTCGACGCGGACGTGCGGGTGCGGCGCGGTGTTGCGACGCAGGACCTCCGCCATCCGGGCATCGGGCTCGACGCACACGAGCGGCGTGCGGAGCGCGGTGGCGAACGGGACGGTCGCCTTGCCCGTGCCGGCTCCGACTTCGAGGGCCGGGCGGTCGCCGAGGGCGGCGTAGTCCAGGACGGCGGAGACGAGGGTGTCCGGGTATCCGGGGCGGGCCGCGTCGTACATCTCGGCGACTCCGCCGAACACCTGGCCGCGTGTCCTGTCGATGGGGTCGGGGGAGTCGGGGGAGCCGGGGGAGTTCATGAAGTCCTTTCGGCGGAAGAACGGCGGCCCGGCGCACCAGTGAGGTGGGCCGGGCCGGTGAGAGCGGCAATCAGAGCAGGTCGAAGTCGAACTCACCGTTGGAGACGGCGGTGATGAACGTGGTGTGGGCGGCGCGGGTGAAGGAGAGGGCAGGCCCTGACGGGTTCTTGCTGTCACGAACCGCGACCTGGTCGTCGAGTTCGAGTGCGAGCTCGACGCAGTTCTCGTCACCGCCGCTGTAGCTCGACTTCACGAAGCCGAAGCCGGTGGCGGTTGCGTCAGGATGGTGGGTCACTTGAGTGTTTCTCTCTGTGCAGCGATGAAGTCGATCGAGGCATCGATGGTCAGCGCCTCGGCTGTGATCTCGGTGAAGCGTGCCCGGTACCGCTCGACGTCGGTCGGATCGTCGACCCACAAGGTGCTCATGAGGCCCTCGACGAAGACGACGTCGAGGTCCCGGCGAGGGGAGAATCCGATCAGGGCGAATGCGCCGCCCATGCCGGGATGGACGGCGGCGCCGATCGGCATGACCTGGATGTTGACGTTGCCGAGGCGGTTGAGGGCCAGCAGTCTGTCCAATTGCGGGCCCATGATGTCCGGTCGGTTCGCGTTCGCACGGAGGGCGGCTTCATGGATCACGGCCCAGACTTCGACGGGATTGGGTCGGGTGAGGATCGACTGGCGTGCCATGCGGACCTGAACCAGGTCGTCGACTGTTCCGCCCATGCGGGACCGCAGGCGTTCGATGACGATCCGCGCGTACTCCGGTGTCTGGAACAGGCCCGGGATGAACGCCGGCTCGTACGTCCTGAAGGTGGAGGAGTCGGTCTCCAGGGTGATCAGGTCTTTGGCGGTCACGTTGATGACGTCGCGGTAGCTCAGCCACCAGCCACGCTTGCTGCCGTCCTTGGTGATGGCGATGAGGCCGGCCCGGAACTCGTCGTCGTCGCAGCCGTAGAAGTCGAGGAGTCGGTGGACGTCCTCGATCTTCGCGGCGGTGCGCGCGTTCTCTATCCGGTTGAGCTTGGGCTGGCTCATGCCGGTGGCCTCGGCTGCGGCCTCGGCAGTGATCTTCTTCTGCTCGCGCAGCCTGCGCAGCTCCTCGCCGAGCCGGCGCCGACGAACAGTTGATACCGCCATGCAGTCGCCCTCCCCTGTGTGGATGACCCAGTCTGCCCGGGCGCGGGTGGCGTTCGCTACCGGCAAGTGCCTTCGGACAGCACCGAATTCAGGTTCGATATGCAATTTTGCAGTTTTGGAAGATTGAGTTGCACGGCGGCGGCGGGTGGCGTCATGCTGTGAGTAGTGAACTGGATGCACTGAGTGATCGAGTGCGGCCGTAGTTCATGACCTTTCGTCATTCCATCGCTTCGATTTCATGTCTGAAGGAGCGATTGCATCGAATGACTCACTCATCTCACCTGCGGAGGTCTCCGTATGTCTGCCCTTGGACTGCCCCCGGACTGGTCGGTTGCGCGTGAGGAGTTGCGTGCGGTGCTCGTGCGCGCCGGGTGGCGTGACGGTGCGGTCTGCGACGCCGAGTTGGCGTTGTGCGAGTTGTTCGTCAACGCCTGGAAGCACGGGGGGTCGCCGGCGCCGATGGTGGTCGTCGTGCTCCTGGAGGGGGTGCTCCGGGTGTCGGTCGCGGACGGCTGTCCGAAGCTGCCCGAGCAGAGAGCGGCGGACGGGCCCTACGCGCTCTCGGGGCGCGGGCTGCACCTCGTCCGTTCGCTCACCGACCGCTTCGGGGCCGACGCGCGGACGGCCGGCAAGTCCGTCTGGTTCGAGCTGGACTCCGCCGCGTGATCCGCCGGTGAAGCTCCTCGTCGGACTCGCCCTCGCCTTCCTCGCGCTGCTCGCCCTCGCGACCGTCGCCCTCGGCGTCGTCATCGCGCTGCGGATGCCCGGAAGTCCGGAGGACGACGGGTCGTCGGACTGAAGCAGGCCCTCCGTGTGGGCACCGGATCCCCGTGCGATGATCGACCGCCGAGAACCCGGTGCCACAACACCACCGCATGAGCGCGTTAGTAGGGCATGGAACACATACAGGGGGCGGAGGCACTGGCGGACGAGCCGGGGACGCCGCCCGACTTTCCGGCCTTCGTGGCGTCGCGGGGGCGTCGACTGTTGCGGACGGCGTTCCTCCTCACCGGCGGTGACGCGCACCTCGCCGAGGACCTGGTCCAGGAGGCGCTCGGCCGCGTCTTCGTGAAGTGGCGTCGCATCTCGCGCCTCGACAATCCCAACGGCTACGTGCAGGTCGTGCTGGTGAACACCTTCCTCTCGCACCGCCGCCGGCGCAGCAGCAGCGAGCGGGTCACCGACGTCCTTCCGGACATCGCGGTCGCCGACCCCGACCCCGCCCTCCGGCTCACCCTGCTGCGGGCGCTCGGCGAGCTGTCGGCGCAGGACCGGGCGGTGCTGGTGCTCCGTTTCTGGGAGGACCGCAGTGTGGAGGAGACGGCGGCGGCGATGCGGCTGAGCAGTGTCGCCGTCCGCTCGCGCAGCAGCCGGGCGCTGGCCCGGATGCGGGACAAGTTGGGGGCGGCGTTCACGGACCAGGAGGTGCTGCGTCATGTCGGTTGAGGACGACTTCGAGAATCACTTCGGGGCAGGGGCCGGATTCGAGGGCGAGTTCGCCCGGGCCCTGCGCGGGGCGGCGGCCCTCGCGCCGGAATCGGCGCTGTTCACCCTGGCCGCCGGTGCTGAGCGGCGCGGACGCCGGCGGCGCAACCGCCGACGGGCCGCGGTGGCCGGTGTCGCGGCGGCGGCCGTGCTGGCCGCCGGGGGCGTGGGGGTGTTCGCCGACCCGGGGGCGGGACTCGTCGGCCCGGCCGCGGCGGAGCCGGTGCAGCCGATGACCTCCGAGGAGGTGGCGGAGCTGGCGAGCTCCCTGCTGCCGCCCGGCTCGGTGACCACGGTGATGGCGGAGACACCCGGCATCCCGGGCCCGGCGGGGAACAAGCACAGGACCGTCGGCATGCTCAGGTTCGACGACGGCAAGGGTGCCGCGCTGCTCAGGTACGACGTGGAACGCGGCGCGGGGAAGCCCGAGGAGGCTGCCGTCTGCATGGACCCGTTCAACACGCCGCAGGACTCCTGCGAGCGCACCGTCAGGCCGGACGGTTCGGTGCTGGTGATCGACAAACTGCACGGCCGGGACGACCCGGGCGCCCGCGAGTGGCGGGGGACGTGGGCCACGCCGGACGGCACGGTGATCCGCGTCATCGAGTACAACGGGCAGCCGGCCGCTCCCACCCGGGAGACGCCTCCGCTGGACTCCGAGCTGCTCGCCTCGCTGGTGACCGCCCCGGCCTGGGCGCGGGTCGTCGCCGCGCTCCCGGCGAACCCCGGGGCACCGAAGCCGGGCGCGCAGCCGACGGCCGCCGCCGCGCCGACGACGGGCGCGACCGTCCCGCCGCCGGCCGTGCTGCTCGCGACGCTCACCGGGCTGCTCCCGCAGGGTGCGCGCACATCCGGCGCGGACGAGCAGCACACCGCGCTGAAGGTCGAGTTCGAGGGGCGCACCAGCATGATCTCGATCTTCGCCGAACCGGCCGGAGCCCGCGGACTGAGCGACAAGAAGGACGCCGAGGAGAACCGGACACCGACGCCCCTGGAGGTCCACGAGAAGCTGCCCGACGGCTCGCTCCTCGTGCTCAACCAGTTCGGCAACGGCAAGTCGGCCGTCAACCCGCTGCTGCACTGGACGGCCAAGGTGTACTACCCGGACGGCCGGAGCGTCCTGCTCAACGAGTGGAACGGCGACAACGGCTACGACTACCGGCCCGGTCAGCCCGCGCTGTCGGTCGAGCAGCTCAGGGCCGTGGTCACGGCGCCCGACTGGCGGAAGTGACGCCCGCCCCTATGCTGTCCTGTCGCTCCGCACGGGGGGAGCGACAGGACGGCACGGGGGAAACGATGACGGACGACTTCGACGGGGTGGCGCGGGCGGCGTTCGGGCGGGGGCGGCGCCTGGCCGGGGTCGAACGGTTGCGCGGGGGCAGCAAGAAGGGTGTCCACCGGCTGCGGTTCGACGACGGCGGGACGGCCGTCGTGTACGTGTGGAGCACGGCGGAGAACCACTGGCCGGGCGCGGACCGCCCGGCGGACGACGCCGACCCGTTGGCGCACGCCTCGGGCCTCGCGCTCTTCGAGGCGGCGCACCGCCGGCTGGCCGCGCTCGGGGTGCGGACGCCGCACCTGCACCTGCTGGACGGGAGCCGCACCCGGCACCCGGTGGACGTCGCGGTGGTCGAGGACGTGACCGGGGCGGGCGGGGAGAACCTGGAGGCGCTGCTGGAGCGGGATCCGGCGGCCGCGCGGCCGGTGCTGGCGCGGCTGGCGGACACCCTGCGGGTGCTGGGCGAGCACCGCGCCGAGGGCTGGGGGAAGTTGGCGCTGCTGGACAACGGCGGTGTGTCGAAGGGGAGTTCGCCCCAGCAGCTGGTGCTGGACCGGGCGCTCGCCGACCTCGCGGAGGCGGCCGGCCGGGACGAGCGGATGGCGGCCGCCCGGGGGCGCCTGGCGGACGGTCTGCACGCCCGCGCGGCGGCCGTCGCACCCCGCGACAGCGACAGTGACAGCGACAGCCACAGCGACGGCCCCGGCCACGGCTACGGGCTCGTCCACGGCGAACTCGGCCCCGACCACGTCCTGGTGGACGCCGCCGGCGAACCGGTGCTGATCGACATCGAGGGCCTGATGCACTTCGACGCCGAGTGGGAGCACGCCTTCCTGCGGATCCGCTTCGGGGAGCACTACCCGAGCCTGGGCGGCACCGAGGACCTCGACCGCCCCCGCCTGGACCTCTACGCCCTGGCGATGCGCCTCTCCCTCGTCGCGGGCCCGCTGCGCCTCCTCGACGGCGACTTCCCGCACCGCGCCGCGATGCGGGCGATCGCCGAGCACAACCTGACCGCGGCCCTGCTCCTGGTGGAGTGAGGGGCGAGGGAGGGCTCTGAGGTCAGTCGGTCTCCTTGGGGTGGCCGGTGCCGGCGTAAGTGATCCGGACGGTCCGGTCCGCCGTGTCGACCAGGTACCAGATGCGTCCACCGCCCGTGACCTCGTACTGCCGGCGCTCGAGATCCTGTCCCTTGAAACCCGCCGTCGCGAGTTTGCCCTTCAGCCGGTGCTGCCGTGCGGGAACGTCCGCCGCCCTGGGCGTGGACCGGATGCGGTCGTAGGCGCGGCGAAGGCCGGTCGGTGCGTGGCGTGTGAGGAGCTCCCACCCTTCGGCAGCAGCGGAGTTGGCGAACCGGAGGTCGTACTCGCCGTCGATCGGAGGAGGTGCGGCTCGGTTGCCGCGCTTCGGGCTCACTCGGGCTCCCCGGGGCGTGGCACGGGTCCGAGGTCGCCCTCGGGCTCGCGGGTCAGGAGGGCGTGCAGGGCGGGGTCGGCGTGCACCTCGGCGGTGTGGCGCCACTGGGTGAGCAGCAGGGCGATCGGGGCGAGGTTGTCGAGGGCGACCGCACCGCGGGCGACGTCCACCAGCTCGGAGATGAGCTCGTCCACGTCCTCGTCGGGGAGGAACGCCACCCAGGGGAGCGCCTCGGGGAGGGCGGCCCGGAGGGCGGCGATGTTGCCGGTCCGAACCAGCCCGCCGAGCAGGCGGGAGGTGAAGTCGACGACGGTGGTGTCCTGCTCCAGCTGGTCGACCCGCATCAGGGCGAGATCGCCGGCGTCGCGCCGGCGGAGCCGGAGCGCGGGGGTGGATCAGGTCGCCGCGTCGCGCGGGATGCGGTGGTGCCACTCCTTGGTGAAGACGGCGTTGCCGGCCTCCTCCGCCCTGAGGTGGGTGCGGGCGATCAGGTGGGTGGCGTCGCAGCGGATTTCGGTGCGGGTGTGGACGGTGGTGTCCCAGCCGATGGCGGGGCGTTCGAGGCGTACGGTGCGGTCGGTGCGGGCCTGGGCGCTGAGGGGGGTGGCGGTGAGGACGCGGTAGGCGGTGACGGTCTGTTCGGAGCGGACCAGGCCGTCGGGGTGGGTGCGGGTGCCGTCGGTGGCGGGGGAGAGTTCGGTGCGCCACTCGCGGCGGCCGATGTCGTGGACGGTGACCCGCTCGGGGCGGGCGGTGAGCGGTTCGGTGAGGTGCAGCGGGGGCGGGAGCGGGAGGGCGGGGGAGTGG
>JOHN01000057.1 GCA_000719695.1 Streptomyces sp. NRRL F-6131 | reverse complement strand
CCGTGGGTGGGGTCGTGGGGGAGGGGGGTGGCCTCGACCAGGCAGGGGGTGTCCAGTTCGACGTACTGGCGGAAGTCGCACTCCATGGCCACGGCGGTGACCGGGGTCGGGTGGTGGAGGGCCTGGGCGGCCTGGCGGGCGGCGTCCAGGAGGAGGAGGCCGGGGGCGTGGTCGACCGGGTGGTCGAAGTGCATCGGGTGGTGGGTGTCGACCCGCAGTCGCCAGTGGTGGGCGCGGTCGGTGGCGGCGAGCAGGACCTCGTCGGGGGTCGCGCGGCCGGCCAGGGCCGGTGGGACCGGCGCGGGCAGCGGGAGGGCGCGGGCCATCATCTCCGTGGCGTCGCCCTTGTCGCCGCGCAGGCGCCGGTAGATCGCCGGGGTCTGGACGGTGAAGCGGGTCCGCGCGGTGGCGATCGGTTCGCCGGACCGGCTCACCACGTACGCGAGGGTCAGGGCGGCCACCCGGTCGGCGCGGCGGACCACCTCCTGGCGGACGACGTCGATCCGCACCTCGTCGTGACCGGTCGCCTGGCAGGGTTCGCCGGGGACGCGCTGGCGCGGGACCGTGGCACCGCCCGCCCGCAGGGCGCCCGGGAGGAGCGTGTAGCCGAAGTGGTCCCAGATCAGCTGGTGGCCGAGCGGGACGCCGAAGGCGACGTGCGAGAGCAGCGGGAAGGTCTGCCGGACCGTCTCCACCAGGAGCATCGGGTCGTGGTGGCCGTTGCGGACGCCGTAGGTGCGGTGGTCGCGCGGCCACCGGGCGGTGATCCGGAAGGCGTCCTCGGCCGACTGCTCCCAGCCCGTCAGCAGCACCTCCTCGGACGCCCGCTTGTGCACGTACGCCTTGGGAACCCCGGCCGGGACGGGGTCGGGACCCACGACGGGGCCCACGACGGGGCCCACGGGCGCGGCGGCGTCGGCGGTGCACGTGCTGGTGGTGCACGGGGTGGTGGTGCTGTGGACTGTGCGAATCATGGATGCACTCCCCCAGAGTGGCCACAGGCAAGGTGGGAGTTCGGCGCTCCAGTGTCAGTGTGTACGCCGAGCCTCTTGACCAATAACATAGAGGTCGTTCTTTTTGTTTGTCGAGGCGTTTGGAGCTACTCGTGGCAAGGGCCAAACAGGAACGTGCCGTACGCACCCGCGAGACGATCCTGCGGGCCGCCGCGCAGGTTTTCGACGAGTACGGCTTCAGTGGTTCCAGCGTCAGCAAAATCATCAATCAGGCGGGCACCACCCAGGGGGCGATGTACTTCCACTTCAAGTCCAAGGAGGACCTCGCCCGGGCGGTCATGAACGAACAGGCCTCCGACCTCGACCTCCCGGAGCAGCCGGCCGGACTGCGCCAGCTCATCGACCTCAACCTCTACCTGGCCGACGAGTTGCAGGGGAACGTGCTGCTGCGCGCCGGGGTGACCCTCGCCGTCGAGCAGGGGCAGCTCGGACTGCGCGACTTCAGCCCGTACGAGATGTGGGCCGAGCAGTTCCGCGCCGAACTGGAGGCCGCCCGGCGGGCCGGTGAACTGCTCGACGACGTCGCGATCCAGGAGCTCTCCCAGGTGCTGGTCGCCGCGTACACCGGGTCGCAGATCATGTCCCACCTGCGCACCGGGCGCGCCGACCTGCCGGAGCGGATCGCCCAGCTGTGGTGGTTCCTGCTGCCGGGCATGGCGACCGCGCCGGTGGTCGCCGAGCTGCGCGCCTTCCTCGCGGAGCACGGCGCGCAGCGGGTGGCGGGGCAGGGGCAGGGGCCGGTGCCCGGGACGGGGCATGCGGCGCCGGGTGCGGCACGGGGCACGGCGTCCGGGACCGTGCAGGGCGCGATGCCGGGGACGCGGTCGGCATGACGGACGGACGGGGGAAGAGCGGCGCACCGTCGGGGACCGGCCGACGGACGGTCCTGCTGACCGGAGCGAGCGGCTTCATCGGCTCCGCCGTGCTGGCCGCGCTGCGCGCACGGCCCGGGGTCGGCGAGGTCCGGGCGCTCACCCGGGCCACCGCGCCGACCGGGACCGTGCCGGTCACCGCGGACCTCGCCGATCCCGCCACGCTGCGCGGTGCGGCCGGGGGCGCCGATGTACTGATCCACGTCGCCTCGCTGGTCACCGGCTCGGAGGAGGCGTGCGCCGCGGTCAACGTGGACGGTGCCCGGGCACTGGTCGAGGAGGCCGGACGGGCCGGGGTCGGGCGGATCGTCCACCTGTCGACGTCCGCCGTGTACGGGGCCGGCCCGCACCGGGACATCGTCGTGGACGAAGTGGCGCCCGCACCCGTCTCGGCGGCCAGCCGGAGCAGGCTGGCCGGCGAACGGGCGGCCCTGGACGCCGGGGCGGTCGTCCTGCGCGCACCGCTGGTGCTCGGCGCCGGGGACCGCTGGGTGGTGCCCTGCCTGGCGGACCTGCTCCGCCGGGTGCCGGCCCGCTGGGACGGCGGCGGGGCGTTGCTCTCGCTGGTCGCGGTGACCGACCTGGCCCGGCTGGTCGTCGAGCTCGCGCTCGCGCCCGAACCGCCGGCGCCGTCCGGGGTGTTCCACGCCGGCCATCCCCGACCGGCCACCATCGGACGGCTGCTGGCGGCGCTCGCGGAGCACGGTGTGCTCCCGGAGGTGCCGGACGCCGACTGGGGCTGGGAGCGTTGCGTCGCCGAACTGCACCGCGTTCCGGGGGTGTTCGGAGAACGACAGCTGGAACTGATGGCCCGCGACCACTGGTACCGCAGTGCGGAGATCTGGCGACTGGCCGGCGTCGACCCCGGGCCGGGGCCGCTGGACCGGCTCGCCGGGGCGGCGCCCTGGTACCGCGCCCACCTGGCCGCGGAACAACCGGAACGCCGGGAGCGCCCGAAGCAGCCGGCAGACCCGGAGCACCCCGAGCACCCCGAGCACCCCGAGCACCCGGAGCACCCGGAGCACCCGGACACTCTCGGACATCCCAGCCTCCCGACGTTCCGGCGGATGTGAAAGGACGTGCCAAAGCCGCCCCGGGGATCCACCGGAAGCCGGACGCATGCGCACGTCGGACCGTAACGTCGGAGTGTCACCGTGCCGGTACGCACCGGCACTTCCGAGCGTCCTAAGGAGCCGCGTCCACCATGTGGTTCGGCCACCCTCATCCGCCGGCCGCCCCCGCGTCGGCCCGCCCGCGCACCTCCCCGGCCCACCGCGGCCACGGCCGGCGAGCGGCCGTCCGAACCGCCGGCGGTGGCCGATGAGGCAGGAGCGGGCCCGGCAGACCCGGCAGGCGCTCCTTCAGGCCGCCGCGACGGAGTTCGACCGGCACGGATACGCGGGCACCTCGCTGGCCCGGGTCAGTCAGGCCGCCGGGGTCACCATGGGGGCGCTCACCTTCCACTTCCCGTCCAAGGCCGCGCTGGCGGACGCCGTCCGCACGCAGGCCGCCGCACTCACCAGGGCCGCGGTGCCGGAGACCGCCGACGGCGGCGGACGGCGCGACGAGAGCGTGGGTGAGCTCATCGACACGCTCGCCCAACTGCTGGACGAGGAGCCGAGCGTACGGGCAGCCGCCCGGCTCTCCTGGGAGCAGCCGGAGTCGGCGGACAACTGGCACACAGCGTGGAGCCCCGGCCTGCGTGACCGCCTGGCCCGGGAACGGTCCGCCGCGCCCGCGGGCGGCGGCGACCGCCGGGTGGACACCGGACCGGTCCGCACCGACCGGGCCGACGCCGATCGGGACCGCGCCGGCCAGAACCACACCGACCAGGACGACGCCGACCTGGAGACCCTGGTGCACTGCCTGGTGGCCGGCTCGGCGGCACTGCGCCGCGGCACCGTCCCCGTGGGCGGCAGCGGACCGGCCACCTCCGAGGAGATGCGGCAGCGGCTCCAGCGGCTCTGGCGGCGCGCGGTGGCCGACCCGGCCGCCCCCGGCACCGCCCGCTGACCGACGCGCCGCCTCCCCCGCTCGCGCCCGACCGACCTCTCCCTCAGCAGGCTTGACGCCGCTGCCGACCGTGGTGCGTGCGTCGGCCAGTGGGGGCCGAGACTTGCCAAAACCGGTCCGGGGCCCCCTGGGGACTCAAAAACAAAGAGATCGTTCGCTATTCTCCCGGAGGACGGCACCTCACGGCACCACACGATCTCGGGGAGCTCACATGTACGCGCAACCCCTGTCACCGGTCGGCGAAGCCGCGGTCTCCCGGTTCGCCGAGCAGGTCTTCGCCCACCTGAGCCGGACGGACCAGCGCCGCTGGGCCCGGGCCTATCTGCACGGACTGCTCGCGGCACCCGGCCGCAAGTCGCTGGCGAACATGGCCGCGAGCCTGGCGACCGGGCCGACGGCGGCCACCGCCTCGCTCTCGCTCCAGCAGTTCGTCAACGGCAGTCCCTGGGACTGGCGTCCGGCCCGCCGGGTGCTCGCCGACCTCGCCGTCGCCCACCGTCCCGTCCGCGCCTGGACCGCCACCCTGGCGGTCATCCCCAAGCGCGGCGACCAGGCGGTGGGCGTCCACCGGCGGTTCGTCGCCGAGACCGGGCGGACCGTCAAGTGCCAGGCGGCGCCGGGCCTGTTCGTCGCCACCGACCGGGACGCCGTCCCGGTGGACTGGTCGCTGCTGCTCGACCCGAGCTGGACCGAGGACCCGCAGCGGCGCGCCCGCGCCAGGATCCCCGAGGACGTCGCCCCGGCCCCGGCGGGTGAGGCGCTGCTCGGGATGGTCGACCGGCTGGCCGCCCACCACCCGGTGGCCCCGCTGGTCGGCGACCTCACGGTGGTGGACGAGCCGCTGCGGCTGGCCGGCGCGCTGACCCGCCGCTCCGTCCCGTACCTGCTGGAGGTCCGGGGCGGCCAGGCCGTCCGGCCGGTGCTCCAGGCGACCACGGGCCGGCACGGGCGGGTGCACCAGGGCACCGTGCCGGCGGAGTCGCTGTTCCCGCGCCGCCGGGCGCGGACGCCCGGAACCCCGCGGCCGGCGCTGCGCGGCGCGCCCGTCCTGCCGCCCGGCCCGGCCGCCGCGCCGGGTGCGCCGGTGCACCGGCTGTGGGCGCACGGCGAGGGCACCGGCGAGGGCGACGGCAGCGAGGGGTCGCGGCGGTACTGGCTCACCAATCTGGTCGAGGACGCCCCGGGCGTGCTCGCGCTGCTGGACGCCGCCGCGACCACCCGGAACACGGTGGACCGGCTCGGCTCGGACTTCGGCCTGCTGGACTTCTCCGGCCGCTCGTTCACCGGCTGGCACCACCACATGACGCTGGTCTCGGCCGCGTACGCGCTCGACCGCGACCTGGCCGTACGGGCCCGGGGGAAGGCCGGGGTCGCTCTCCGGCACTCCGCGTAGGGGCGGTCCCGGGCACCGTCCCGCCCGGCGGGGCGTGCGGGACGGCGGACCCGACCGGTCAGTCCTCGACCGACTGGTAGACGGTGCTCCAGAAGTCGTGGATGAGGCGGGGCGCGCTCGGGACGGTCATCCCGACCTGGGTGAGCACGATGCCCGTGATCCCGAACTGCGGGTCGGCGTAGGTCGAGGTGCCGCTGCCGCCGTCCCAGCCGAACTGGCCGACGGGGGCGTAGTCGCCGCGGTAGGTGCGCACCGCCATGCCGCAGCCCCAACCGCCGTGCTGGCCCTGGCCGTACGACAGGTGGACGTTGTCCCGGGCCAGGGCCTCGCGCTGGGCGGTCTGCCCGGGCGTGAGGCGGTTGGTGGTCATCAGCTCCACGGCGGGGCGGGAGAGGATGCGCCGGTCGCCGTGCAGGCCGCCGTTGAGCAGCATCCGGAAGTAGGCGTGGTAGTCGTCGACGGTGGAGACCAGGCCGCCGCCACCGCCCGGGAACGCCGGGGGCTTGCTCCAACGGCCGCCCACCGGCTCGTCCCAGACGTGGAACTCGCCGGTCTGCGGGTCGGGGGCGTAGAGGGCGGGCAGCCGGTCGATCTTCTCGGCGGGCACGTGGAAGCCGGTGTCCACCATCCCCAGCGGGCCGAAGAGGCGCTCCTGGAGGAAGCTCTCGAACGACTGGCCGGTGACCCGGGCGACGAGGACGCCGAGCAGGTCGCTGGCGATGTGGTACTGCCAGCGCTCGCCGGGCTGGTGCATCAGCGGGAGGGTGCCGAGGCGGCGCAGCCACTCGTCCGGCTCGGGCATCGGCTGCGGCAGGTCGGGGGTGAGGCCGTTCTCGATGATCGCGCCCATGATCGGGGTGCCCAGCGCCGTGATGTCCATGCCGAGCCCGAAGGTGGAGGTCAGCACGTCCCGGACGGTGATCGGCCGCCGGGCCGGCTCGGTGTCGTCGAGCGGGCCGTCGATCCGCTTGAGGACGCGGCGGTCGGCGAGTTCGGGGAGCCAGGTCTCGACCAGGTCGTCCAGCCGCAGCCGGCACTCGTCGAGCAGGATCATGGCCGCGGCCACCGAGACCGGCTTGGAGGTCGACGCCATCCGGAAGATGGTGTCGCGGGCCATCGGCGCGCCGCCGTCGTGGCGCATCGTGCCGATCGCCTCGACGTGCGTCTCGTCGCCGCGGCCGACGAGGGCGACGACGCCCGGGACCTTGCCGGACTCGACGTGCCGCGTCAGCACCTCGCGCATCTTGCGCAGGCCCGCCCCGGAAACGCCGTTGTTGCTCGTGGTCATGCTGAGTCTCCCACCCGGTTGCGTTCGGGAACTTCCGAACGACATGGACGCTACATTGCGTTCATGGATTCAGCAACAGCAAAATGACGCAACAACCTCGGGAAACAGCAGGATGGACGGCATTCGTTGCAATGGCTCTGCCGTCGAACGCAACATACACGCCCACCATGCGTTGCAATGGATCCGAGTGAAGCACGCGCCGCGACGCACCGGGCGCCATCGGCTCAGAACAGCCCCGCCAGCTCCGTCCGGGAGGCGATGCCCAGCTTCGGGTAGGCCTTGTAGAGGTGGTGACCCACGGTGCGCGGGCTGAGGAAGAGCTGGGCGGCGATGTCCCGGTTGCTCAGGCCCGCGGCCGCCAGCCGGGCGATCTGGAGCTCCTGCGGGGTGAGGGCCGTGAGCACGCCCGCCGGGGCGGCGGCCGGGGTCGGCGCGGCGGTGCCGGTCGCCGTCAGTTCGGTCCGGGCGCGGTCCGCCCACGGGGTGGCACCGAGGCGTTCGAAGGTCTCCAGGGCGGCGCCCAGGTGCGGCCGGGCGTCCGTGCGGCGGCGCTCCCGGCGCAGCCACTCGCCGTACAGCAGGGCGGTGCGGGCCTGTTCGAACGGGCGGTGGGCGCCCTCGTGCAGGTCGAGTGCCTCCCGGTAGGCGGACTCGGCGAGTTCGGCCGGCCCGAGCAGCGCCTGGCAGCGCAGTCGCAGGGCCCGCGCCCAGGGCGTCCCCGCCGCGGCCGCCCAGCGGGCGAAGCGCTCGTACGGCTCGGCCGCCCGCTCCGGCGCGCCCAGCCGGACGGCCGCCTCGACGAGGTCGGGCACCGCCCGGGTGACGCCGACGTGGTGCCGGTACGGCCCGGTGGTGAGCGTGTGCAGCCGGTCGGCGGCGGCGCCCGCCCGGCCCCGGCCGAGGTCCAGCAGGGCGAGCGCCCAGTGCGCCCACGGCTCCCCGGCGGCGGGCGCGGCCGAACCCGGGAGCAGCGCCTCCGCGGCCAGCTCCGCGCACCGCGCGTCGTCCCCGGCGAGGGCGGCCACGCAGGCCAGCAGCGCGGCGAGTTGGCTGGTCCACTGGCGCTGACCGGTGTCCCGGGCGAGCGCCAACCCCTCCGCCGCCGTCACCTCGGCGTCGCGGTGCCGGCCGTGGAACAGCTCGGCCTCGGCGAGGAAGAACTGCAGCGTCGGCAGCACCCCGACCGCCCCCTTCGCCCGGGCCTCGGCGACGAGTTCGGCGGCCAGCTCCAGCGTCTCGTGGTCCCGCCCCAGGACGAGCGCCGCACCGCACAGCTGGACCAGGTCGACCGGGCTCTCCGCCCCCGCCTTCCGGGCCTCCTCCGCCGTGGCGCGCACATCGGGCACCGGAGCGGCCGGACGCCCCAGCGCGGGCAGCACGGCGACCGGCAGGTGCCGGGCCAGCGGGGCGAGCGGTTCGTCCGGACCGAGCGGGAGGGCGGCCAGCCGGTCGAGCACGGTGGCGACCGGCTCCTCCCCGACGTACCAGGCCGCGTGGAAGGCCTGGAGCAGCATCCGCGCCGCGTGCGCGGGCTCGATGTCGGTGGCGGCGGCGTCCAGCAGCAGCCGGTACGCGGCCGGGTAGGCGCCGCGCCAGAAGTGCGCCACGGCCCGGACCTGGTCGAGCAGCGCGTGCGCGAAGACGCTGTCGGTGCGCGCCCCGGCCCGTTCGGCGAGCGCCTCGGCCCGGTCCAACTTCCCCTCCTCGGTGGCCGCTTCGGCGGCGAGCACGAGTCGCCGGGTGGCCCCGTCGCGGTCCGGGGTGAGCCCGGCGGCGCGCTCGTACGCGGCGGCCGCGCCACCGTGGGCACCGCGGGCCTCGGCGCGGGCGGCGGTCCGCTCCAGGGCGTCGGCCAGCGCGGCGTCGGGCGCGGTGGCGGCGAGCGCGAGGTGCCAGGTCCGCCGGTCGCCCTCCTCCAGCACCTCGCCGAGCGCTCGGTGGACGGCCAACCGC
This sequence comes from Streptomyces sp. NRRL F-6131, assembly GCA_000719695.1. GTDB lineage: Bacteria > Actinomycetota > Actinomycetes > Streptomycetales > Streptomycetaceae > Kitasatospora. Next base: position 42,996 of record JOHN01000057.1, on the reverse strand, counting down.
TGCTGGAGCGGGGCCCGTTGGAGGACGGCGGCGCGCAGCAACGGGTGCCGGAAGACGAGCCGGCGGCCGGCGTCGAGGGCGATCAGTCCGGCCCGTTCGGCGGGCGCCAGCGCCTCGGCGCCCACCCCGAGCGCGGCGGCGGCGGTCAGGACGACGTCCGGCTCGCCGTTCTCCTCGGCGGCGGCGACCAGCAGCAGCGTCTGGGTCGCGGGCGGCAGACCGGTCACCTGGCCGTGGAAGGCGATCTGCAGCCGACTGCTGAGCGCGAGCCCGCTCGATCCGAAGTCCTGTTCCGCAGAGGGGAGTTCGACGAGGGCCAGCGGGTTCCCGGCCGCCTCGGCGAGCAGCCGCCCGCGGGCCGCTCCGGTGAGCGCCCCGCCCGTGCGCCGGTCGAGCAGGCGGGCGGCGTCCGGCTCCGCGAGGCCGTCGAGCCGCAGCTCGGGCAGGCCGGCGAGCGGCAGTCCGGCCGGGGCACCCGGGTCGGCACCCGGACCGGCACCCGGACCTGCTCCCGCGTCGCGGGCGGCGAGCAGCAGGGCGACGCCCTCGGCCTGGAGTCGGCGGGCCGCGATCAGCAGGGCGTCCAGGGAGGACCGGTCGAGCCACTGGACGTCGTCGACGACGCACAACAGCGGTTGTTCGGCGGCGAGTTCGGCGAGCAGTCCGAGCGTGGCCAGCCCGGTGAGCAGCCGGTCCGCGCCGCCGGTCGGCTCGCCCAGACCGAACGCCCCCTCCAGGGAACGCCGTTGCGGGCCCGGCAGGGCGTCCAGCCGGTCCAGGCCCGGCGCCAGCAGCAGACTCAGGCCCGCGAAGGGGAGTTCGGCCTCGTACTCGACCCCGGTCGCCCGCACCACCCGGACGTCCTCGCCCGCCGCGGCGACCGCGTACTCCAGCAGGGCCGTCTTGCCGATCCCCGGCTCACCGCACAGCACCAGGACACCGCTGCGTCCGCCCCGCGCCCCGTCGAGCAGCGCGTCGACGGCGGCCCGCTCCCGTTCCCGCCCGTACAGCACCCCGGTCTCCCTCCCGATGCCCCGACCCTACTGGCGGCGACCTACGTACATCCCTACCTATCCGTGACGGATTCGCCCGTCGCCCGCCGTCCGTAGGTTTTGGACCAGCGGAAACGACCGCCAACCACCGCACCGGACAAGGGAGAGACCATGACCGCCGACCGGCCGACCGACCTCCAGCAGCTCGCCGCCCGCTACCTCGCCGTCTGGAACGAGACCGACCCGGCCGTCCGCCGGAAGCTGGTCGACGAGACGTGGGCCGAGGACGGCAGCTACACCGACCCGCTGGCCGCGGTCACCGGCCGGGAGGGCGTCGATGCGCTGATCGGCGCGGCCCAGGCGCAGTTCCCCGGCCTGGTGTTCACCCTCGGGCCGGTCGACGCCCACCACGACATCGCACGTTTCACGTGGAACCTCGGCCCGGCCGGGGAGGAGCCGCTGGTCATCGGCTTCGACGTGCTGGTCGCCGACGCGGCGGGGCGGATCGCCTCGGTGTACGGCTTCCTCGACCGCGTCCCCGGCGCCTGAGCCGCGCCGCACCGGACGCCGCACCGCCGCGGGGCGGGCGTCCCCGACGCCCGCGCCGCGCCGCACCGCACCGCACCGCACCGCACCGCAGGGACCGTCCCGCACCGCACCGACTCCCGTCAGGAGAAGCCACGTTGTCCAGCACGCTCACCACTCGGACCACCGCCCGGAGCACCGCCCGTCCGACCGCCCCCGGTCCGACGAACGGCGCCGCGGACCGCGCCGCGGACCGCGCCGCGAACCGCGACGCGAACCCCCCGCGCGGTCTGCTGCCGGTGGTCCTGACCGCCACCTTCATGACCGCCCTCGACGTCTTCGTCGTCAACGTCGCCATCCCCTCCCTCCAGACCGACCTGAGAGCCGGACCCGCCGCCGTCCAGTGGGTGGTCGCCGGCTTCGGCCTCGCCCTCGCCGCCGGCCTGATCACCGCCGGCCGGCTCGGCGACCGGTACGGCCGACGGCGGGTGTTCGGCCTCGGCCTGGCCCTGTTCACCCTGGCCTCGGTGGCGTGCGGCCTGGCCCCGACGGCGGACACCCTGGTCGCTGCCCGGGTCGCCCAGGGGTTGGCGGCGGCGCTGATGGGCCCCCAGGTGCTGGCGATCCTGCGGACCGCGTACAGCGGCGCGGCGCAGGCCCGGGCGTTCGCGATGTACGGGCTGACCATGGGGCTGGGGGCGGTGTTCGGCCAACTGATCGGCGGGGTGCTGATCCGCGCCGACCTGTTCGGCCTGGACTGGCGCAGCTGCTTCCTACTCAACCTGCCGATCGGTCTCGCCGCGCTGGCCCTGGTGAAGCGCTGCCTGCCCGAGTCGCGCGCCCCGCACCGGCCGGGCCTCGACCCGGTGGGCGTCACGCTGATCACCCTCGGGCTGACCGGGCTGGTGCTGCCGCTGATCCAGGGCCGCGAGGCCGGCTGGCCGCCGTGGACCGGGCTCTGCCTGGGCGGCGCGACGGCGCTGCTCGCCCTGTTCGCCGTCCACCAGCACCGGAGCGGACGGGCCGGCGGCTCGCCGCTGGTCGACACCCGGCTGTTCCGCGACCGCGCCTTCGCCACCGGTCTGCTCGCCCAGCTGGCCTTCTGGCTCGGCCAGGCGTCGTTCTTCCTGGTGCTCGCCCTGTACCTGCAGCCGGGCCGCGGTCTGGACGCGCTCGGCGCGGGCCTGGTCTTCACCGCGATCGGCCTCGGCTACCTGCTGACCTCCACCACCGCGCACCTGGTGGCCGCCCGGCTCGGCCGGCAGACGATCGCGCTGGGCGGGGTGCTGATGGCGGCCGGCCTGGGTCTGCTCGGACTGGCCGTGCACCTGGCGGGGGCCACCGGCAGCGTCTGGTGGCTGGCGCCGGGCCTGTTCGTGGACGGGCTCGGGATGGGCCTGGTGATCGCCCCGGTGACCTCGGTGGTGCTGGCGGGCGTCGAACCGCGGCTGGCCGGCTCGGCGGCGGGCGTGGTGGCCACCGTCCAGCAGGTGGCGGGGGCGCTCGGCGTCGCGCTGATCGGCATCCTCCACTACGGCGTCGCCGACCCGGCGACCGCCTTCGGGCGCAGCCTCGCGGCGCTGGCGGTCCTGGAGGTGCTGCTGGCGGCGCTGGTCCAGCTGCTGCCCCGCCGGACGGGGTGAGCGGGCGGGAGCGGGGTGGAGGGGAGGACCGCACACCGGTCCTCCCCTCGGCTCCGTCCCGCCGCCCGTTCCGTTTCCCCGTCCCGTCCCGCTCCGTCCCGCCGCCCGTTCCGTTTCCCCGTCCCGTCCCGCTCCGTCCCGCCGCCCGTTCCGTTTCCCCGTCCCGTTCCGTTTCCTCGCCCCGATCGGGTTGGATGGGTGGATGAGCGAGGAGAAGAGCGCGGTACCGGCGTGGGAGCAGCGGTTCAGGGCGGCACGGGTCTCCCTGCCGGACTGGGCCGAGGACGCCCCCGAGCGGGCGCTGTACGTGTCCAACGCCAGCGGTACCTACGAGGTCTACGCCTGGGACCGCGCCACCGACATCCACCGGCGGGCCACCGACCGCCCGAACGGCACCACCGACGCCGAGCTGTCCCCCGACGGCGAGTGGATCTGGTGGTTCGACGACAACGACGGCGACGAGTACGGCATCTGGCGCCGCCAGCCCTTCGCCGGCCGCCCCGAGGGCGCCGAGGGCCCGGACGAGGAGGCCCTCCCCGGCCTCGCCCCGTCCTACGAAGCGGGCCTCGCCCTGGGCCGGGACGGCACCGTGGTGGTCGGCCGCTCCACCGACGAGGACGGCACCACCCTGCACCTGCGCCGCCCCGGTGCGACCGAGGCCGTCGAGATCTACCGGCACGCCGAGTACGGCGGTGTCGGCGACCTCAGCCACGACGGCTCCCTGCTGGCCATCGACCACACCGAGCACGGCGACGCCATGCACGGCGCGATCCGGGTCGTCCGCCTCCCCGGGGACGGCGCCGCCGTCTCCACCGTCGCCGAGCTGGACGAGGTCACCGGCCACGACCACCCGCGCGGGGTCGCCTGCCTGGGCTTCGCGCCGGTCGACGGCGACACCCGGCTGCTGGTCGCCCATCAGCGCACCGGCCGCTGGGAGCCGATGATCTGGGACGTCGCGACCGGCGTGGAGACCGCGCTGCCGCTCCGCGACGAGCAGGGCCGGGAACTGCCCGGCGACCTGTCCGCCCAGTGGCGGCCGGACGCCCGCGCGCTGCTGATCGAGCACGAGTACGAGGCGCGCAGCGAGCTGTTCTCCTACTCGCTGGACGACGGCGTGCTCACCCGGCTGGACACCCCGCGCGGCACCGTCGGCGGTGCCACGCCCCGCCCGGACGGCACCGTGGAGTTCCTGTGGTCCTCCGCCGCCGAGCCGTCCGCCGTGCGCTCGACCGCCGGCACCGTGGTGCTGCGCGCGCCCGGCCCCGTCCCGCCCGGCTCGGTGCCGGTCGAGGACGTCTGGGTGGACGGGCCGGGCGGCCGGGTGCACGCGCTGGTCCAGCGGCCGACCGGGGCCGGGGTGGGCGACGGCCCGTTCCCGACCGTGTTCGAGGTCCACGGCGGCCCGACCCACCACGACAGCGACTCCTTCGCCGCCGGACCGGCCGCCTGGCTGGACCACGGCTTCGCGGTGGTCCGGGTCAACTACCGCGGCTCGACCGGCTACGGCCAGGACTGGACGGACGCGCTGCGCGAGCGGGTCGGCCTGATCGAGCTGGAGGACATCGCGGCCGTCCGCGGCTGGGCGGTGGAGAGCGGGCTGGCCGACCCGGACCGGCTGGTGCTGTCCGGCGGGTCCTGGGGCGGCTACCTGACCCTGCTCGGGCTCGGCGTGCAGCCCGAGCTGTGGAGCCTCGGGGTCGCGGCCGTGCCCGTCGCGGACTACCTGACCGCGTACGACGACGAGATGGAGGCGCTGAAGGCGATCGACCGCACGCTCTTCGGCGGCACGCCGGAGGAGGTGCCCGAGCGCTGGACCGCCTCCTCGCCGCTGACCTACGTCGAGCGGGTCGCGGTGCCGGTCTACATCAGCGCCGGGGTGAACGACCCGCGGTGCCCGATCCGGCAGATCGAGAACTACGTCGAGCGACTGAAGCAGCTCGGCAAGCCGCACGAGGTGTACCGGTACGACGCCGGACACGGCTCGCTGGTCGTCGACGAGCGGATCAAGCAGCTGCGGCTGGAGATCGACTTCGTCCGTCGGCACCTCGACGGCGGCCCGGTCGGCGAGAATCACGCGGACACGCAGAAGTAGCGAACGGGGGGTACGGGGTGAGACGTCTGCTGACGGTCCTGGGGGTGGCGGTGGCCGGAGCCCTGGTGCTCACCGGCTGTTCGGGCCAGGACGACGGTGACGACGGCGGGACGGCGGCCTGTCCGCCGGCGGCCTCGCCGTCGTCCGCCACGCCGCCGTCCGTCACCCCGTCGCCCCTTCCGACGCCGACGGCCGGTTCCACCGTGGTCAAGGCGGGGTTCCGCACCACGGTGGCGGTGGCCGGGCGGGACGGCGAGGCTGACGACGGGGCGGACGACGGGGTGGTGCTGCTCGCCAAGTCGGGCTCGTCCGGCTCGAAGGGCTCGTCGGGGTCCAAGGGCTCGTCGGGGTCCAAGGGGTCCAAGGGCTCCAAGAGCGGCCGCACGACGCGTCACCACACCGACACGTACGACTCGGACGACGACAACACCGGCAACGGCAACACCAGCCGGTGCGGCAACCCGCCGCCGACCGCCTCCCCGTCCCCGACGGGCACGGCGCCCAGCCCGGCCCTGCCGGCGCCCGCCGTGCCACCGGTGCAGCCGACGCGCTGACCCACCGACCCCGGGCCCGCCACCACGGCGGGTCGGCCGGTCAGTCCAGGACCGGGTCCAGTCCGAGGGCCCGGTCCTGCTCGGCCTCCGCCTCACGGCGCGCCAGGCGGAACCACATGAAGACCACGAAGCCGCCGAAGACGAACCACTCCAGCGTGTAACCCAGGTTCTGGAACGCCCGCAGCGACAGACCGTCGCCGCCCTGCGGCTGGACGGTCGGCACCGGGGTGAGCCCCTCGGGCGCGGCGTCGGCGGACACCCAGCCGTCGTACCAGCCGTCGAGGGCGAGCTTGTTGACGAGCGCGGCCCGGTTGATGGTGCCGAGCTGGCCCTCCGGGAGGCCGCCGGCGACGGCGCCGCCGGTGCCGCTGGTCTCGCCGGCCTGGAGCCGGCCGCCGACGGTCACCTCACCGGCGGGCGCGGCCGCCGGTACCCCGGACGACGGCTGGCCGGCCGCCCAGCCGCGGACCACGGCGACGGTCCGGCCGTCGGCGGTGCGCAGCGGGGTGAGCACGTAGTACCCCTGCCGGCCGTCGAGCACCCGGTTGGGGACGAGCAGCTGGTGCTCCTGGTCGAAGGTGCCGGTGACGGTCACGGCGCGGCCGACGGTGTCGGTGGTGACCTGGGGCCGGTCGGCGCCGAGCAGTTCGCCGAGCGGCCGGGGCGTGCCCGCGTCGGTCACCGCCTTGCTGATCTCCTGGTGCGAGGAGACCCGGTCCTCGAACCGTCCGAGCTGCCAGGAGCCGAGCCAGGCGCAGACCGCCACGGCCGCCACGGCCAGCGCGGTGCCGCTCAGCCAGCGCGGGGTGAGGAGAAACCGGTACACACCCCCCACGGTAACCAGTCCTCACACCCCGGCCGTCCCCAGGTCCCCACCTCGGCGCGGATTTCCGGTCGCGACGCCGCCTCCGCGCCACGGCACTCCCGCCACGGCAGCCCCGCCACGGTCACCCTTCCGCGGTCACCCTTCCGACAGCGCGGCACCGGGGGCCGCGGCCGGGCCGTCGGGAGCGACGGGCCGCGGCGCGGTGCGGTAGACCGTGCCCGCGCAGGCGCCGCTCAGGACGACGCTCGCGGCGGCCGGATTGCCCGGGGCGGGCGTGTACGCCAGGGTGACGCTCGCCGTGGACCCGCTCGGCCCGGGCGCCGGGGTCGCGGACGGGCTCGGTGCGCCGGTGGTCCCGGTCGTCATCGCGGTGGTCGGCCGCGTGGTCGTGGTCGGTGCCGCGGTGGGGCCGGCGAGCGGGGCCGCCCCGGTCCCCCGGGCGGTGCCGGCGGTCGACGTCCCCGCTCCGCCCGACCGCCCGCCGGTCGCCGCGAGGGCGCCCGTTCCGGTCCCCGTGCCGGAGCCGCCCGTGCTCGTGCCGGACGGCCCGGCGGTGCCACTGCCTCCGCTGCCGCCGTTCGCGCCCGGCAGCGCGCCGGGGCCGCCCGTCCCGGGGCCGCCGGTCGAGCCGCCACCGCCCGCGGCCCCGGTCCCGCCACTGCTGGTCGCGCCGCCCGTCGTCCCCCCGCCGGACCCGCCCGGTTGTCCGGAGCCGGTGGAGGCGCTCGGCGAGGGGGTGCCGCCGGGAACGGGGCAGCCGACCGGGTCCGGGACCCAGGCGATGTCGACCCGGTAGGCGGCCCGGGGCGCGAGGACGAGGCCGTCGCTCCCCGCGTCGCTCCCCGACGCGGGGCCGGCCGAGGGCCCGGGCGCGGGAAGTCCGGTCGCCGGGTCGGTGGCGGTGTGGAAGGCGATCCGGACCTTGCCGGCCTCCGTCCCCGTGGTGCCCGTGACGGTGACCGACCCGGGGCCGCCGAGCCGGCAGGGGCGTCCGGAGACGTTGGTCAGCGTGAAGGAGCCGTAGATCCGCCCGTCGGCGTCCGCGGCGCCGATCTGCGCGGTGGCCTGTCCGAGGTCGGCACGGGTGCACAGCGCCAGGACCGAGGCGTCGTTCCCTCCGGTGGTGGTGGCGGTGCTCGGAGCGAAGGTGCCGAGGGCCGGCTGGACGGTGGTCGCGCCGACGGTCGGCGAGCTGCCCGCGGTGCCGGAGGGGCTGCCCGGGAGGGCCGGGGTCCCGGCGTCGAGGACGGGCGGCCGACTGGGCGCGCCGGCGCCGTGGCCGGGGAGGGGGCCCGTCGCGGTCGCGGAGGCGGTCCCGCTCTCGGCGCCGGCCGAGCCGGGGCCGCCGGACAGGCCCAGGTGGTCGGTGGTGTGCAGGGCCGGCAGCAGGAAGGAGACGGTGGCGGCCACGGCGGCGGCACCGGTCCAGGCGCCGCGGCGGACGGCCCGGCGGCGGGGTACGGCCCGGCGGATCTGTTGCAGTCCGCCGGGTGCCGGCCGGACGTCGGCGACGGCCCGCCGCATCAGCTCCCGGACCAGCCGCTCCTCGCGTTCGACCGGGTCCTCGCGGCCGGGCGGGGGCGCTCCGCGGTCCGCCCCGCCGAACGGGTCCGCCCAGAGCGGCCCGCCGGTCCCGCCGTCGTCGCCCATCCGATCGTCCTCAGCCATGCCCGGCCTCCATCTGGACCCTCAGCGCGGCGAGCCCCCGTGAGCCGTACGCCTTCACCGAACCGAGCGAGATGCCCAGCGTCTCGGCGACCTGCGCCTCCGTCATGTCCACGAAGTAGCGCAGCACCAGCACCTCTCGCTGACGGCGCTGCAGACCCCGTAGTGCGACCTTCAACTGGTCCCGCTCCAGCGCATCGTAGGCGCCTTCTTCTGCACTGGCCATGTCAGGCATCGGCTTCGGCAGCAGCCGCAGCCCGAGGATCCTGCGGCGCAGGGTCGAGCGGGAGAGGTTGACCACCGTCTGCCGCAGGTAGGCGAGGGTCTTCTCCGGCTCCCGCACCCGGCGGCGGGCGGCGTGCACCCGGATGAAGGCCTCCTGGACCACGTCCTCACAGCTCGACAGGTCGTCGAGGAGCAGCGCGGCCAGCCGGAGCAGGGAGCGGTAGTGGGCCTGGTAGGTCTCGGTGAGCTGATCCTCGCTGGTACCGGCAGCGGTACCCGCGGTACCGGCGCCGGGACCCGCGGCACCGGGTGCGACTGCCGTCATCTGGCTTTCTTCCGGCCTATCCGCAGGCCACTGGACACGCGACGGGAACGTCACCGCGGCTGCCGCCGAGATGCCCGCCCCTGCCCCCACCATCACGTTCGCCACGCCCGTTGGACACTCGATCCCCTGTCATGGTTGCCCAGCCCGCCGCACATTCTCGCGCATGGGCCGAACGCCCCTCCAGGGGATTCGGCGAGGATTCGTCAAGCAGTCCGCGAACAAACCGCGCAGACTCCGGGCCGGTGGGGCCGTCAGCCCGTTCCGGCGTCCCCGGTGCCCCGGCCCGCACCCTCGGCCACCACCAGTTCGGCGATCTGAAGGGCGTTCAGCGCGGCTCCCCGGCGCAGGTTGTCCCCGCAGAGGAAGAGGTCCAGCGCGTTCGGGTCGTCCAGGGCCCGCCGCAGCCGGCCGACCCACACCGGGTCGGTCCCCACCACGTCGTTCGGCGTCGGGAACTCACCGGCCGCCGGGTCGTCGTACAGCACCACCCCGGGGGCGTCGCGGAGGATCTCGCGGGCGTGCTCCTGGGTGACCTCGCGCTCGAAGACCGCGTGCACGGCGAGCGCGTGGGTGCGCACCACCGGGATCCGCACGCAGGTGGCCGAGACCTTGAGTCCGGGCAGGCCGAGGATCTTGCGGGACTCGTCGCGCACCGTGCGCTCCTCGGACGACCAGCCGCCGTCGGTCAGCACACCGGCCCAGGGCACCGCGTTGAGCGCGAGCGGGGCGGCGAACGGCCCGTGGTCGGCGATCACCGCCCGCAGGTCGCCGGTCTGTTCGCCGACCTCGGTGCCGGCCACCTGGGCGAGCTGCGCGCGCAGGGTGTCCGTGCCGGCCCGACCGAGCCCGGAGGCGGCCTGGTAGGAGGCGAGCACCAGCGATTCCAGCGCGTACTCGGCGTGCAGCGCGCCGATCGCCGCGATCATGGTCAGCGTGGTGGAGTCCGGGCTCGCCACGATGCCGCGCGAGCGCATCCGGACGGCGGCCGCGTTGACCTCGGGCACCACCAGCGGAACGGCGTCGTCCAGGCGGAAGGCGCCGGAGTTGTCGACCACCACGACGCCCTTGGCGGCCGCGATCGGCGCCCAGCGGGCGGCGATCTCCTCGGGGACGTCGAACAGCGCGACGTCGATCCCGTCGAAGAGCTCCTCGGTGAGCGGGAGGACCTCGACGGACTCCCCGCGCACGACCGCCTTGCGGCCGGCCGAGCGCGGGGAGGCGGCGAGACGGATCTCGCCCCAGATGTCCTGACGGAGGGAGAGCAGGCCGAGGAGCACCTCGCCGACCGCGCCGGTGGCGCCGACGACGGCGAGGTTCGGCCGCCGGGTCATCGCCCGGTGCCCCCGTAGACGACGGCCTCGTCCGTCTCACTGTCCAGCCCGAAGGCGGAGTGGACGGCCTGCACGGCCGCGTTGACGTCCTCGGCGCGGGTGACCACCGAGATCCGGATCTCCGAGGTGGAGATCAGCTCGATGTTGACGCCGGCCGCGGAGAGCGCCTCGAAGAAGGTCGCCGTGACGCCCGGGTTGGAGCGCATGCCCGCGCCCACCAGCGAGATCTTGCCGATCGCGTCGTCGTAGCGGAGCGACTCGTAGCCGATGCCCTCCCGGACCCGGTCGAGCGCGTCGATGGCCCGCTGGCCCTCGGTCTTCGGCAGGGTGAAGGAGATGTCGGTCAGACCGGTCGACGCCGCCGAGACGTTCTGCACGACCATGTCGATGTTGATCTCGGCGTCGGCGATGGCGCGGAAGATGCGCGCCGCCTCGCCCGGCTTGTCGGGCACGCCGACGACCGTGACCTTGGCCTCGGACGTGTCGTGGGCGACTCCGGAGATGATGGCCTGCTCCATCTCGCCCCCTTCGGGCTTGTGCGGGTTGTCGTTGCTGACGATGGTCCCGGGAAGGCCCGAGAACGACGAGCGTACGTGAATCGGGATGTTGTAGCGCCGCGCGTACTCCACACAGCGGTCGAGCAGCACCTTGGACCCGGACGAGGCGAGCTCCAGCATGTCCTCGTAGGCGATCCAGTCGATCTTGCGGGCCTTCTTCACCACGCGCGGGTCGGCGGTGAACACGCCGTCCACGTCGGTGTAGATCTCGCAGACCTCGGCCTTGAGGGCCGCGGCGAGGGCGACGGCGGTGGTGTCCGAACCGCCGCGGCCGAGCGTGGTGATGTCCTTGCTCGACTGCGAGACGCCCTGGAAGCCGGCCACGATCGCGATGTTGCCCTCGTCCAGGGCGGTGCGGATGCGGCCCGGCGTCACGTCGATGATGCGCGCCTTGTTGTGGACCGAGTCGGTGATGACACCGGCCTGGCTGCCTGTGAAGGACTGCGCCTCGTGGCCCAGGGATTTGATCGCCATGGCCAGCAGCGCCATGGAGATGCGCTCTCCAGCGGTCAGCAGCATGTCGAACTCGCGGCCGGCGGGGAGAGGGGACACCTGCTCCGCGAGTTCGATGAGCTCGTCCGTCGTGTCGCCCATCGCGGACACCACGACGACGACCTCATGGCCGGCCTTCTTGGCGTCAACGATTCGACGGGCCACGCGCTTGATGCCCTCGGCATCCGCAACGGATGAGCCGCCGTACTTCTGCACGACAAGGCCCACGTGCGCTCCTCGACTTGTGTCGTTTCCGGGGGCGCTCGGCCCCCGCACCCCCGGGTGGCGGGGGCTGTGCGGTCCGCGCCAGTCTACCGAGCGGGGGTGTGCCGACCGCCGCTTTCCATATGATGAGACACACGTTTCGGCAGGTGAGCGGGGGTGCGGACGGCGTCACCGGCAGGTCTGCGGGCGGGCCGCCGCCGTTCCGAAGAATCGGCGGACGAACGGACGGCCGCCCCGGGGTTTTCCGTCCGCGGCGGGGAGTGAGGTTTCCGTCACAGTCCCGCCGCCGACCGCCCCGGCCCGGCCCTCGGGCTCGGCCCCGGGCCCTCAGCCGCCCAGGCCCTCAGCGACCCGGGCCCTCAGCGACCCAGGCCGAGCTCCGCCGCCATCAGGTCACCGGCCTGCTGCTCCAGCTGCTCGTCGGTGAGCCCGTCGTTGTCGGTGTCCGCACCGTCCGGCGCCGCCCCGATCGGGCTGTCCAGCCGGACGTGCGCGATCAGCGACTGCAGCGCCCGCAGGACGGCCGAGCAGGTGGTGCCCCAGTTGGACAGGTACGAGAACTGCCACCACCAGAGCGCCTCGCTGACCCGGCCCTCGCGGTAGTGGGTGAGCCCGTGCTGCAGCTCGCTCACCACCCCGGCCAGGTCGTCCGAGATCCGGAAGGCGCTCGGCTTCTCCGGCGGCCCGTACGGGTCGAAGACCTCGTGGTAGACGTCGATCGGCGCGAGCAGCTCGGCCAGCCGCTCGCGCAGCTGCTCGCCGTCCGGCTCCGGACCGGCGTCGGGCTCGAAGCGGTCCTCGGGGACGACGTCCTCGATGGCGCCCAGCCGGCCGCCGGCCAGCAGCAGCTGCGAGACCTCCAGCAGGAGGAGGGAGACCGCGCTGCCGGGCTCGTCGCCCTTGGCAACCTCGGTCACCGAGAGCACGAAGCTCTCCACCGAGTCCGCGATCTGCACCGCGAAGTCGTCCGGCTCGGAGCCGTGCGCGTGCGTGTGCGGAGTGTGCGCCGCCTGTTCGGCGGACCGCTCCTCCTCCGGCCCGGCCTGGTGGGGCGCATGGGGCTGCTGGTTGATCGTCCGGTCAGACATCGAGCAGTCGTCTCCCTTCGAAGGCGCGACCGAGTGTGACCTCGTCCGCGTACTCCAGATCCCCGCCGACGGGCAGGCCGCTCGCCAGGCGGGTCACCTTCAGGCCCATCGGCTTGCAGAGCCGGGCCAGATAGGTGGCGGTCGCCTCCCCCTCCAGATTGGGGTCGGTGGCCAGGATCAGCTCGGTGACGGTGCCGTCCGCGAGCCGCGCCAGCAGTTCCCGGATCCGCAGGTCGTCCGGGCCGACGCCCTCGATGGGGCTGATCGCGCCGCCCAGCACGTGGTAGCGGCCGCGGAACTCCCGGGTGCGCTCGATGGCGACGACGTCCTTGGGTTCCTCGACCACGCAGATGACCGCGAGGTCGCGGCGCGCGTCGAGACAGACCCGGCACTGCTCGGCCTCCGCGACGTTGCCGCAGACGGCGCAGAACCGGACCTTGTCCTTGACCTCCAGCAGCGCGTGCGCCAGCCGGCGGACGTCGACGGGGTCGGCCTGCAGGACGTGGAAGGCGATCCGCTGCGCGCTCTTGGGCCCGACGCCGGGCAGCCTGCCCAGTTCGTCGATCAGGTCCTGAACCACGCCCTCGTACAACGTCGCGCCTTCCCTCGGGTTGGACCGTTGGCACCCGCGCGGGGTGCTCCGGTGCCATCATCCAACGAATCGGACGCCGGGCACACCGCCCGACGCCCGACTCCCGCATAAATCACACAGGTCCGTTCGCTGAACGACGGACCTTTCACCGCCGGTGACCCCGGGCCCACCCGGGGCAGCGGCGCCGCGGCGACGCCGTCCGGTGTGGCACCGGGATCAGAACGGCAGACCCGGGATCCCGCCCCCGAGGCCCTGGGTCAGCGGGCCCATCCGCTCGGTCTGCATCTTCTGCGCGGCCTGGTTGGCGTCCCGCACGGCCGCCAGGATCAGGTCGGCCAGCGTCTCGGTGTCCTCCGGGTCGACGGCGGCCGGGGCGATGGTCAGCGCCACCAGCTCCCCGGAGCCGGTCACGGTCGCCTCGACCAGGCCACCGCCGGCCGAACCGTTCACCTTCGCCTCGGCCAGCTCCTGCTGGGCCTGGGCGAGGTCCTGCTGCATCTTCTGCGCCTGCTTGAGCAGCGCCTGCATGTTGGGCTGGCCACCACCGGGAAACACGGCTCACTCCTTGCGTTCGGTCTGCTCCTGCTACCTCTTCGACGAGCCTACGTGCTGCTCAGTTTCCGCCGTGCCGGATCTCCTCCAGCACCGTGGCACCCAGCTCGCGGATGATCAGCTCCTGGCCGGAGAACGTGTCCTCGACGAGATCGGGGTCGTCCTCCTCCGGGACGTCGTCCTCCGGGGCCACCGCCTGCGGGTACGCCCGGGCCGGCCGGGCCGGGGCCGACGGGGGCGCTGCCTGGACGGGCGGCGGCACCGGTGCGACCGGCGCCGACGGCGGCGCGGCGACCGGGCCGGGCGCCGGAGCGGGCGCCCCAGCGGGCGCCGGGGCCGCAGGTGCCACCGGGGGCGCGGACGCCGCCGGGCGCGCCGGCTGGGCACCCCAGCCGCCCCCGCCGCCACCGCCGCCGCTCGGGGCACCGCCGCCGAAACCGCCCGTGGCGCCCCCGCCACCGCCGGGACCGCCCGCGCCACCGGACGGATCGACGATGCACTCGATCCGCCAGTCCACGCCGAGCGCGTCCGCCAGCGCGGCACGCAGCACGTCGTCGCTGTTGCTGCTCACGAAGCTGTCGCGGGCGCCCGCGTTGATGAACGAGACCTGGAGGACGCTGCCGTCGAACCCGGCCACCTGGCCGTTCTGGCTGAGCAGGATCCAGGTGAACCGGCGCCGGTTCTTCACCGCCTCCAGGATCTGCGGCCACAGCTGCCGCACCTGGCCCGCGCCCTGCTGCGCCGCCGCCGACGGCTGCCCACCGGCCGCCGCGGCCGGAGCGGGCGCCGCCACCGGGGCGGGCTGCACCGGAGCCGCCGGAGCCGCGGGCGCCACCGGGGCGGCGGCCGGGGCCGGGGTCTCCGCCGCGGGGGCCTCCCCGGCCGGCGGGAAGCTCCGCTTGATCGGCCAGGCCCCGGGCGCCGGCCCGGCCGGCGGCGCGGCGGGGGGCTGCGGCACGGGCGCCGACTGCACCGGCGCCGGCACCTGCGGCGTCTGGGGCGCCTGAGGCACCACCGACGCCTCCGCTGCGGACACCGGTGCCACCGGCGGTACCGACACCGGCACGGCCGGGGCCACGGCCGCCAGGGCAGCGGCCGCGCCACCCGCGGCGAACCCAGCGGTCGCCGCGAAGCCACCGGTCGCGGCCCGCCGCTCCAGCTTGTCCAACCGCGCCTGGAGGGACAGCTCGTCGCTGTACGCCCCCGGCAGCATCACCCGGGCGCAGATCAGCTCCAGCTGGAGCCGGGGCGCCGCGTTGCCGCGCATCTCCGTCAGCCCGGTGTTGACGAGGTCCGCCGCCCGGCTCAGCTCCGCCGCGCCGAACGCGTCCGCCTGCGCCTGCATCACCGCGATCCGGTCGGCCGGGGCGTCGATCAGCCCCTTCTCCCCCGCGTCCGGCACGGTGGCGAGGATCACGAGGTCCCGCAGCCGCTCCAGCAGGTCCGCGACGAACCGCCGCGGGTCGTGGCCGCCCTCGACCACCCGGTCGATCACCTGGAAGACCGTCGCCCCGTCCTGCGCGGCGAACGCGTCCACCACCTCGTCCAGCAGTGCCGAGTCCGTGTACCCGAGCAGCGCGGTCGCCATCCGGTACGTCACACCGCCCTCGGCGGCGCCGGCCAGCAGCTGGTCCATCACCGACATCGAGTCACGCACCGACCCGGCGCCCGCCCGCACCACCAGCGGGAACACGGAGTCCTCGACCTGGATCCCCTCCCGGCCGCACACCTCCGCCAGGTAGTCGCGCAGCGTGCCGGGCGGCACCAGCCGGAACGGGTAGTGGTGGGTCCGGGACCGGATCGTCCCGATCACCTTCTCCGGCTCGGTGGTGGCGAAGATGAACTTCAGGTGCTCCGGCGGCTCCTCCACCACCTTCAGCAGCGCGTTGAAGCCGGCCGAGGTCACCATGTGCGCCTCGTCCAGGATGAAGATCTTGTACCGGCTGTGCACCGGCGCGAAGAACGCCCGCTCCCGCAGCTCGCGCGCGTCGTCCACACCACCGTGCGAGGCCGCGTCGATCTCGATCACGTCGATCGACCCGGGCCCGCCCGTGGCGAGGTCCCGGCAGGACTGGCACTCCCCGCACGGCGTCGGCGTCGGCCCCTGCTCGCAGTTCAGACAGCGGGCCAGGATGCGCGCGCTCGTCGTCTTGCCGCAGCCGCGTGGGCCGCTGAACAGATAGGCGTGATTGACCCTGTTGTTGCGCAGGGCCTGCTGGAGCGGAGCGGTCACGTGCTCCTGCCCGATGACCTCCGCGAAGGTCTCGGGGCGGTAGCGGCGGTACAGGGCTAGGGACACACCCCCGACGATATCGGGACGGACCGACAAACGCGTCGCCCCTCGTCACCGGGCGCCCCCGCCCGGCCCCCGGGAACGCAAAGACCCCTCGTGCACCCGCCAGAGCCCTCCTACCCTTGCTGCCTTCCGGCCCTGGGGGGGTTCAGAGAGATAACGCCACACGAGGGGCTGCCCCCAACACTACCGGATCCCGGGCCCACCCCGACACCACCACCCCGCCCACCCATCCCCAGGCGACCCCCTCCCCCCACCTGCGAGATACGTGGTCGCGACCACCCCTGAACATGTACTAAGCTCTCCCACGGAGGATTCGCCTAGAGGCCTAGGGCGCACGCTTGGAAAGCGTGTTGGGGGCAACCCCTCACGAGTTCGAATCTCGTATCCTCCGCCGGCAGAAGGCCCGGACCGCTCAGCGGTCCGGGCCTTCGTCGTCCCGTGGTTGCAGTTTTGGTTGCAGTTGCCGTGTCCCACTCCTTGAGCGCAGCCGAGCACGGCAAGACCAAGCCACAGCCCCCGGTCCCGCGCTCGTATCGGCCACGATCGACTCAAAAGCAGCGGTGTCAGTGACGGCCGGGGAGCCCTCCGCGGGCGAACTCGGTGATACCAGGGATCACCATGTGCGGCACGGCCAGCGCAGTCAGCACGACGTCACCTCTCCCGTGGCGCCTCGTCGCCAGGCCGGATGCCGGAAGGCTGCGCGCTCTCCGCAACATCGGACGTGACTGACCCGACGGCGTGCAGCCCGTCGACCCGTGCCCACTCGTGCTCCAGAATCGAGTAGGTGATCGAGTCCCGCCACGCGCCATGGACGAAGACGTGGTCGCGGATGCAGCCGTCCTCGGTCATGCCAGCGCGCAGGAGCGTTCGCGCAGACGCCTCGTTGAGCGGTGAACGCGCAGCCCAAATTCGGTGCAGGCCCAGGGTGTTGAATCCGAGCCCGCACAGGAGGTGGACCGTCTCGATGCCGAGTCCCTTGCCCCACTCCGCTTGGTGGAGGGCGAAGCCGATGGTGGCGGCCTGCTGGGGTTCCGTGGCCAGGCGGGCGTACCCGATCAGCCGGTGCTCGCCGAGGTGGGTGACGGCGAGGCCGTACTCGTTCCTCGGGCTGTCCTTGGCCGAGTTCATCGAGCGGTCGACGATCGCCTGGACCTGTTCGCGGGTGCGGGGCTCGAAGCTGAGGTGCCGGGTGGCCTTGGGGTCGCCGTAGATGGCCAGGAGGGCGTCGGTGTCCTCGTGTTCGATCTCGCGCAGTGCCAGGCGGGGGCCGGCCAGGTGGACTGGGGTCATGGCCGCGGAGCCTACCTGCGCGGTCACCGGATGAGGACCGATGTCGGGGTGGCGGTGAATGCCTCGATTTCCTCACGCAGATCGGCCGCCGCCCCGCCGACTCGTCGGCCTCCGGACGGCAGGGCCGCGTAGACGCGCTGGGCACTGCTGGTGATGCCGAAGTTCCGTTGTTCGATGGGCAGGTCGAGCACGGGGCGGACGGCTTCGGCCGCGCCGTCGATCTCTCCTCGGGCGAGGCGGGCGAGCGCGAGGTCGGTCTGGGCGCCGGCCTCGTCGCCGAAAGCCCACTCGTCCTCGTTGGCGGTGCGGTAGGCGGCGACGGCGGCCTCGGCCTGGCTCTCGCCGAGCGCGGGATCCTCGCCGAGGTGCACGGTGGCCTCGGCGACGTAGTAGAGCTGGCGGGGCACCGGGAAGGTCATGATGCCGCCGAAGCCGTCCAGGTCGTCGGGCTCGGCTACGGCACGGGCGTCCTCGGCGCGCTGGATGGCGGCGCGGGTCGCCTCGCCGTCGCCGAGAAGGGCGTGGGCGCGGGCGGAGAGACAGGCGAGCCAGACGCTCGTGGTGCCTCGGACGTTGCCGGCGGCGGCCTGCCCGAGGTCGGCGTAGTCAGCGGCCTCGGCCGGGCGACGCGCCCAGTAGGAGATGAGCGACTGCAGCGAGCGGACCCAGGCGCGCATGGCGTGGTGATCCGCGTTGTCGGCGCAGACGAAGGCGGTGCGGGCCTGCATCATCGCGGCGCTCGGGTTGCCCAGGTCGTGGCTGGCCTTGGCGAGCATGCCGGAGGTGATCCCGGCGAGCAGGTACAGCTCACGGGCCTGCAGGGGCTTGACCCGGCCGTGCTCCAGCAGCCGGAAGGTGAGGTCCTGGACCTCGACCAGGTCACCGAGCAGGGTCGGAAGCGCCAGCTTCGGGTAGGCGACGGTCAGCCGCCGTACCTCGTCGTGGATCTGTCCCAGGGTCTCCGGGCCGATGCTGCTGCCCTCCGCCATCGCGGTGAACCGAAGTGCACGACGAGCCGCCATTGCGACCTGCCTTTCCAATTCCGTGGTGCCCGCGTCGAAGCGGGTCTCGCTGCTGAACGGGCCACCGGCAGGCAGTACCGCTGCCTGCTCGGAGGAGAGGAGGACAGGGACCGGCCGTGGCGGCGGGACGACGAACGAGGCGGCGGTTGCGGGCGCAGGCAGCGAAGCGGCCGGGGCGGGCGCGAGGAGCACGTCGACGCTGACGCCGAACATGGTCTCCAGCACTCGGCACTGGTCCGGGTAGGGGCGGGTCTTCACCGCGCCGCCGTACCAGCGCTCGAACTGCCGCTTGGAGACCGACAAGCCCCGGAGCCGGGGGTCGTTCTCCTGCTCCGCGGCCGAGTTCGCGGTCGCCTCGAACCGGAGGCGGAAGGTCTCGTAGACCTGCCAGTGCCGCTGCAGCGTCAAGACCCTTAAGAGTGTGGGAGTTTCGACCACTGCGGATCCTCTCCGTCTCCGTTCGTCTGCTCTGACGATAGCCATGGTCAGGCGACAGGAAACGCGTTCGAGGGCCGCACGGGCCAGATGACGGCAGCCATGACGGTGGTCATGACGCACGACGTCGTCTGCCGCGCGAACCAGGTCCGGCGACGACGCCGCCATGACGGCGGCGATGTCGTATCCATGCCCAACCGCCCGCCGCCATGCTGAACAGCCTTCGCAATCCGCGCACAACCGACAGCGAAGCGTGAGATCGAGGTGGGAGGGATCCGATGGACAACGCCACGACCGGACGTACCGCCGACGCGCGGTCCCTGGCGGATACCGAGACGAGCGGTACTGCCGAAGAGGGCCGCGTCACTCGCACCCGGCATCGCCCGGGGCTGACCATCCGCACTTTCAGCGTCGCCCAGGACGGCACGCGCTACGACGACTCCGGCGTGGCCAGCGCCGCCCCGGGCCCCGAGGAGTACGTCGCCCGGATCGAGGTCTGGCCCGCCTGCGCCTGCCCGCAGCATCGCGCCGGCTGATCTGCGCGAGTCGCATCCACCCCCCGGGGGCCCGACACCGCCCCAACCCTTTTCCACTCGCTCGCCCGAGAGGAGAACCAGCCATGCACCGGCTGACCGACGCGCCCGCGCTGCACACCGGACTGGATCGCATCGACTACCGCACCACCCCCGCGTACTACTTCGACACCGAGCAGATCACCGACCCGGTGGTGCTGCACCTGCTGAGCCGCTGCCCGACCGTGTTCGGCATCAAGAAGGCCGTCGCCGACCTGCTGGCCGGCAACCTGGAAATCCCGCTGCCGGAGGCGACCGGGACCATCGAGCCCGGCGCCACCGTTCGGGGCCACGTGATCGTGGCGCCCGGGGCCGTCATCGCCGAAGGCGCGTTCGTCACCGGCCCAGTGTTGGTCTGCCCCGGTGCCGTGATCGAAGCCGGCGCCCGGGTGCGCGACAACACCGTCGTCGGCCCCGGCTGCCAGATCGGCTTCGGAGCCGAGGTCACCCGCTCGCTGCTGACCGGTGGCGTCTTCATGAAGCACACCAGCTTCGTCGGGGACTCCGTGCTCGGCCTCGGCGTCAACATCGGCGCGTTTGTGTCCACCACCGGCCTGCGAGTCACCTCCGGGCCGGTCACCGAACCGGCCACCGAAGAGGTCTGCGCCCACCTCGACGGCCGCCGCATCCCCACCGGTCAGACGAAGTTCGGCGCGGTGGTCGGCGACGGCGTGATCGTTCCCGCCGGCACCGTGCTCCAGCCCGCCACCCTCATCGGCGCGCACACCCTGCTCTACCCGAAGACCCAGGTCGGGGGCTTCTTCCCGGCCGGAAGCCAGGGAAGGTGACCATGCCCACCATCGACACCACCACGACGACCGACCAGCGGGCCGTGCGGATCACCGGGGGCCGCCGCCTCGCCGGTACCGCCACCGTCCAGGGCAGCAAGAACATCGCCCTGCACCTGTACGCCGCCGCGATCCTCGCCGACGACCCGCTCACCCTGGCCGGTGCACCCGAGATCCTAGACACCCTGGTCGTCGCCGACATCCTGCACCGCACTGGCACCCGCGCCACGGTGACCGGCGGCGAGTTCGCCACCCACCCGGCCGACTCCTACTTCCCCGTCATCCCCGACGACCTCGGACGGCGCATCCGCACCACCGCGGTCATGGGCGGCGCCCTTCTGGCCCGCGCCGGCAAGGTCACCTTCCCCACCCCCGGCGGGGACGCCTTCTGCGCCCGCTACATCGACCGGCACCTGGCCGCGATGGAAGCCGCCGGGGCCGAGGTCGAGGTGAACCGGGGCCGAGTACGGGCCCGCTTCACCGGCAAACGGCTGCCGTTCATCACCGACGCCGAGACCCGCTCGTGGGGGCCGAGCCTGGGCGCGACGGTCACCGCGATGCTGCTGGCCGCCCGTACCCCGGGCACCTCCGCGATCCTCAACTCCAGCGTGGAACCTGAGGTCACCCACACCGCTGCCCTGCTCTCGCAGGCCGGCGTCGGCATCGAGTGGCGCGGCAGGAAGGCCCTGAACGTCACCGGCACCGACCACATCCGGGGCGGGGTATTCACCGTGCCGCCGGACCGGCTGGAGGCCGCCACCCTCGCACTGGCCGCCGCCATTACCGGCGGCACCGTCCACCTGGACGGCTTCCCGCCGGCCGCGTTCCCGGACGGGCTGGTGTCGGTATTCGCCGACGCCGGTATCCAGCTCGACCCGCTGGACGGTGGAACGGCCGTCAGCACTCCGGCCGGGCCACGGCCGGTACAGATGGCCACCGGCCCGCACCCCGGCTTTCCCACCGACGTGCAGCCACAACTGACAGCCTTCCTCACCCAGGCCGAGGGCACCTCCCGCATCGACGAGCGGATCTACACCCAGCGCGACACCCACCTGCCGGCCTTGGCCGCGTTCGGCGCCGCCGTCAACGCCACCGGCTCGGTGATCACCGTCCGGGGCCGGTCCGCTCTCACCGGCGCCGACGTGGCCGGGGAGGACATCCGGGCGGTGACCGCTCTCGTGATCGCCGCCCTGGCCGCCGAGGGCACCTCTACGATCCGAGGGATGTATCACCTGCGGCGCGGATACGGCAGCCTGCTGTCGAAGTTGGCCGCGCTCGGTGCCGACCTGACGATCGACCAGGAGTAGCCGTGACCACCACCGTGCCGTGGACCCCGAACGCGCTCGCCGACCTGCGCGAGTGCCTGGACCTGATGACCGCAGACGGCACCGTGCCCGGCGGGGTCATCGCCCACGGCACCTTCGACGCCGAGCCCGGCTACCTGGCCTCCGGCGTCGTCGCCCCCGAGTGCGGCGACGCCCGGCCGGGGCCGGACACGGTGTACGACGTGGCCTCGCTGACCAAGGTCCTGGCTACCTGGCCGCTGGTCGGCACCTCCCTCATGGACGGCTTCACCCTGGACACGCCACTCCGCGAACTGCTGACCGGCATTCCGGCAGAGGCGCCCGGCGGCCGGGTGACGGTCGGCCAGATCCTGGCCCACACCTCCGGCCTGCGGGCCGACACCCGCCTCGACCAGTACCGCAACTGCCCCGAGCCGCTGGCCGACCTGATCTGCGGAGAGCCACTGATCGCCGACCCCGGGGCAGGTCACCGCTACATCAACCGCGGCTTCATCCTCCTCGGTCTGGGCCTGGCCCACTACCGCTGCCGACGCCTGGACGAGCTGGCGGCCGAGCTCTGGCAGGACCTCGGCATGACGAGCACGACCTACGGACCAGTGCCACGCTCTCCCCAGGTCGCCCCGACCGAGCAGCGGTTGACCGGCGGTCCCCGGCTGTGGGGCATGCCGCACGACGACAACGCCGCCCTGCTCGGCGGAGTCGCCGGCCACGCCGGGGTGTTCACCACCCCGGCCGACCTCGCCACCTTCGCCACCCACCTGCTGACCTCGCACGCCACCGATGGGCCCCTGGGCCGTTGGCTCGCCCACAGCATGCAGCCGCAGGCCGAGATCGAGGCGGGCCTCGACCGTGGCCTGGCCTGGATCCTTGCCGACGAGGGCCGGATCGCTTACCACCACGGCTTCACCGGGACCAGCCTCTACCTGTCCCCGGTCACTGGCCGCTACCTGGCCATCTGCACCAATGCCGTCTACCACCACCAGGACAACCGCGCCCGCCTCGCCCCGCTGCGGGCACTCGCCCTGAAGGCGATCACCGACGAACCCTAGGAGGGCCACCCGTGCCCAGTCCCACGCTTGCGTCCTTCACCACCCTGCGGCTCGGTGGCCCGGCCAGCAACGTCCTGCAGGTCGCCGATCCCGATGACTGGTTCGAACTGGTCCGTACGATCGGCGACCGGCAGGAGGACGCGCCCCTCACCCTCGGCCACGGCAGCAACGTCATCGCCTCTGACGCCGGCCACGAGGGCACCGTCGCCGTGATGAACACCCAAGGCATCGCCGTGAAGCGGGTGGACGACGACACGGTGGCCGCGACCGTCCAGGCCGGCCACCCGCTCGCCGACCTCGTCCAGTGGGCCGCAGCCGAACACCTCGCCGGGATCGAGTGCCTGGCCGGCATACCCGGCACTGTCGCGGCCGCCCCCGTCCAGAACGCCGGAGCCTACGGCCAGCAGATCTCCGACACTCTCGACCACCTCGCCGCGTGGGACTGGGACATGGGCCGACTGCGGACCCTGCCCGCCCAGGCATGCCGCCTCCGCCACCGCGACAGCCGTTTCAAGAACGACCCCGGCCGCTGGACCATCCTCACCGCCACGTTCCACCTCACCCGCTCACCGGCCGCCCCGATCACCTACCAGCCGCTCGCCGACGAACTCGGCGTCCACGTCGGCGCCCGACCGCCCGTCGCCGAGGTGACCGCCGCCGTCCTCGCCAACCGTCACCGCCGTGGACTCCTCCTCGACCCCCACGGCCCCGACGCCCGCCAGGCCGGATCGGTCTTCCTCAACCCACCCGTCACCGCCGCCCAGGCCGCCCGCTGGTCAGCTGCTGGCTGCCCGGTCCACACCGACAGCGACCGGCAGCTGCGGGCCAGCGCCGGCTGGCTGCTGGAGCACATCGGTTACCGCCCCGCCAACAAGATCGCGGACGGCATTCGCTGCTCGGAACGCCGGACCCTCACGCTCACCGCTCACGACGGGGCGACCGCGACGGGCTTCGCCCAGGCCCTCACCGAACTCTCGGCCCAGGTCGAGATCGCGACCGGGATCGCGCTGCAGCCCGAGCCGACGATGGTCGGCGCCTGGGCATAAGAAGTCCCGTGGGAACCAAGACCTCCATGACCGCCGAGACCGTACCCCTCCGCGCCACCGTCAGCAGCCACGACGACGGGCACCGGCGACCCACCGCTGCATGCCCGTTTCCGCCTCACATGACACTTCCGCGCCACCGCCAACGACCCGCAGCAGACCAAGGAGATCAGATGATCGAGGTGCGGCCCAGCCAGCAGATGCAGTCCCTCGGCGTTGTCCAGGAGGGCGAGCCCGTACTCGCCGAGCCCCCCGAGTGTTCGACCTGCCCACCGAGCGCAGGACCGCCGAGCAGGTCATCGAGAAGCTGTTCATCGCGATGGAGCGCATCGGCCAGGTCCACCCGTTCGCCAAGGGCATGGGTATCGCGGCACCTCAGATCGGCATCGGCCGCGCCGCTGCCATCGTCCAGCCTGCTGCCCCGGACGCTCCGGCGATCGTCCTGCTGAACCTGCGGATCACCGACCCGCTGCGGATCACCGTGGAGACCACCACCCTGGACGGCCAGGTGGCCACCACCACCTACGAGCGCGGACTCGCCCGCCTGATCCACCACGAGATCGACCACCTCGACGGCCTGCTCTACACCGCACGCATGGCCGCCGACGTCGAGCCCATCCCCGTAGAGCAGTACCGGCAGACCGGCCAAGCGTGGTCCTACGAGCAGTAACCGCCGACACATCTCGCGCTATGCGCTCGTAATCAGCGAGGTCAGCTGGTCGCCTACGCCCTCGTGGTCCCCCGGGGCCTGGGGCGCTCGCAGGCCGAACAAGGCGGCCGGATAATATACCAGGCCGTCGGGCTCGGCACTGACTATTCGGATTCCGGCCATAGTCGACCCGAAGCGTGACTAGAGTCCTTCACGTGTCAGACGAATCCGCCGATTCCCCGGCGATGCCGGACGACGGACTGATCCGTCGTGTGAAGGCGCTCGCCTGTACTGCCCCGCTACAAGCGATGGAAGCCAACAAAGGCCTCCACGACCGTGTCAACGCGCAGCCGTACAGCGTGGTCGAACTGGCTCTGCACACCATCGACCAGGTCGCCATGGCGATGGACTTCCAGGCCGGCGCGGAGCACAAGAAGGTGATCGAACAGGTCCAGCGGTTCGCGGCCGTCCAGGTGCCGCAGCACAGCGACCAGCAGCACCATGACGTCGCCGAATGGGTACTGAACAAACTGATCAACATCGGCACGATCGACCGCGGGTTCACCTGGAAGTATGGCCGTCTCGACCAGGAGGGCCACTACGGGCACTACGACTTCGAGTTCAAGCTCGTCGTGGAGCACTCTGCGCCCGACGGAGGGGTGTTCCTCCGGGTGACGGACGAAGCGATCAATGTGCTGGTGGGCGCGCTGGACACCGATGTGGAGTCCGCCCAGGTAGCCGCCGAGCACAAGCTCGAATACCTCATCAGACGCAAACGGCTGGAAGACGCCAAGCTCGCCGCGGAGCAGGCGAGATACCGCACCGTGCAGTACGGGGAGTACCTACGGCAGTTCCTGGAGGCGACCCGGCGCGACGTCCGGACGGTCGATTGGGAACGCGAAGTACCCAAACTGCTGGAGGAATCGCTCGAACACATCGAGGGGCGCTACCGGCACGAGAACGCCATCCTGCTGAACATCACCGCGCACCGCGACGAGACCCACGATCCACGGCGGAAGCAACAGGCGGCTGAACTGGTGGACATCGTGCGGGACTGCATCCGCCGGCACATGCAGTTGCAGAACCGATTACAGACCGCCGGTGCGTTCTTCCGATCGGAGCAGGACCGCCAGCGATTCTCCGGACCTCCGCAGCGGGCGGCGATCGACGTCTTCAACCAGTTGCTGGTGCCGGTGCTCGGCCTGAGCGTGCGGGACGCGATCGACCCCGTCGCCGACTTCTTCCGTTCCGGACTGCCACCGGCGCCGCCCACCGCGACCTCGATGACGACGCTGGTCCAACGGCTGCTCCAGGGCCGGTCGGACCGGGCCTTCTTCGCCGGCGCGGTGCCGGAGCCCGACCTCCAGGACCTGGCCGATCCGCCGCGGTTCAGCGAGGACGACCTGCGGGCTGCCAAGCACCTGTTAGACCTCGCGCTGGACGAGCCGACGACGCTCAGCGACCTGCTCACCGCCGCCCGGGAACTCGGGCCGACGGTGGAGCGACTGGTCCTGCACGAGGCGGTGCACGCCTTCAGTCCCGCTGTCAGCGAGGCCGTGCTGCGCGGCGACCCGAGCATGCTCATCGCCATCGTCGAAGAGGGCGGACTGACCAGCCCCGCGCTCGGCGGCGGCGAGCTCCTGCTCTCCCGGGTGGGCCTGCAGGACCCGGTCGACGAGCCCGACCACGATGCCCCGAGCGACTTGGAGTTCGACGAGTGACGCCCGTGTACAGCCTGGATGAGGCCGAGGACGCGGCCAAGCTCATCGCCTTCGCCCTGCGTCCCCGGCTGCGGCCCGCCAAGGACCGCGCCTACCGGGACCTGCTACGCCGGTACCGCACGGACGGGCCGTTCCGGCATCTGGTGGAGCGCACGGCCCGCGGACTTGGCCTGCGGGTGCTCGGCGCGGCGGAGGACATCGGCGTCGCGCTCGCCGCCGCGCCGAACTCCGTCTTCGAGACGCGGATGGAGGACTACGTGCGGATCGCCAAACAGCGCGGCGAAGGCGAGAAGCTGCTCCATGGCATCATCCACCTCGCCGTGGCGGCGTTGGCGTTCCCCCGCTCCGACGACCTGGCCAGCGACTCCTACACCGGCCGGGTGAGCGCCGAGGCCGTGGACAGGGCCGTCCGGGACACCTGCGACCGCCTGCGGGAGAAGGCCGCCCAGTCGGAGGCCGGGATCGACACGCCCTCGGACACCCCGGAGCTGGAGAAGGTTTGGAGCACCTACGCCCGTCGGCCGGAGGCCTCATTGACCAAGGACAAACGGTTGGCGATGAACTCCACGAGGGGCATGACCACACGGGCGCTGAACTTCCTGGTGGACCAGGGCTTCCTCACGGTGGCCGGATCCGGTGAGGAGGGCTGGTACCGCACCACCACGCGCTACCAGCTCCAGGTCCGTGAGCTGGCGGCCACCGCGGCCTTCGACGAGTTGCTCAGTCTCGGCGTGGTGCCGATGTCCTCGGGGCGCCTTCGCATGGTCCCCGGGCAGCGGAGCTGCGGGGAGGCTGGCAACCGGGACGATCGGGCCGAGGAGCCGACGGGGATGACCGGGGAACTGTTCGATGTATGAGTTGTCCCGTGTCCTGCTGCGCGGTGTCGGCCCGCACGCCGCGCGCTACGAGGACGTACTGCTGGACTTCAGCAACGTCGGCGCACCGGTCGCCAACGGGCGGCAGGGCGATGTGTTCGACCTCGAAGAGCCGCTCCGGCGCCCGTCGCCGGCGAGCGTGCTCTTCCTTGAGAACGGGGGCGGCAAGTCCGTTCTGATCAAGCTCATCTTCTCCGTCGTGCTCCCCGGACGGCGCCAGGTCGTCGGCACCCGTAATCCCCACCTCCTCGACGGCTTCGTACTGCCCGACGACGTCGCGCACGTGGTGCTGGAGTGGACTCACGCGCGCACCGGCAAACGGCTGATCACCGGGAAGGTCAGCCAGTGGAAGGACCGGCGGACGTCGGCCGATTCGTCCAACCTGGTCGAGCGGTGGTACCACTTCCGTCCGGGGAAGACGCTCGACCTGGAGCACCTGCCGATCGAGACCGAGGGCAAGTACCTCAGCCTGGCCCAGTACTGCGAGGAGCTGCGACTCGCCCAGGATGCCGATCCGGCGCTCGGGTACCGGCTCTTCCAGCTTCAGGGCGAGTGGACCGACCGGCTCACCGCTCTGGGACTCGACCCCGAACTCTTCCGCTACCAAAGGGCGATGAACAGCGACGAGGGAGAAGCGGCCGATGCCTTCTCCCTGGGGACCGACCTCGCGTTCGTCAACTTCCTGCTCACCGCCGTCCTTCCCACGGAACCGGCCCTGGACCTGGCCGAGCTCCTCGCCACGTACGGGGCGAAGCTGGCGGACCGGGGCAGCATGGAGCTGGAGAAGGAGTTCATCGAAGGCACACTTGCCCTGCTGACACCGCTCACCCAAGCCCGTGAGGCCCGTCAGGCGGCCGACCTCCGGCTCACCGAGGCCCGGGCGGCACTGGACCGCTTCATCCACCGGGTCCGACAGCGTGCCTCCGCCGAACGCGCCGAACTGGCGCGCACGGGCAAGGAGGCCGACCGACTGAAGGGCGAGGTCCGCGATGCGGCGGACGGGCGACGCCGCGCGGAGGCCGTCCTGACCGAGATCCGCCGACGTGTGGCCGAGCTGAGGGTCGCCGAGTCGCAGCGAGCGCAGACGGTCGCTGAACGGGCCTGGCAGGAGGCCGTGGCGGTCGAGCGGGCTTGGACGGCCGTACCGGCGGTCCTGCGGGACCTGGAGGCGACAACCACGGCCAAGCGGCTCCGGGAGCGTATCGCCCAGACCAAGGAGGCCGCCCTCCCGGCCCTGTCCGCGCGGGACTCCGCCGCCCGCACGCTCTCGCGCGCGCTGAACGCCATGGTCCAGGAACTGGAAGCCGACATCACCGAGCACGAGTCGAAGGCTGCGGAGCACGACCACCGGGCCACCACCGCGCAGGCCGCACACGACGAGGCGGTCGTCGCGGTCGGTGACCGGAAGGCGCGCGCCGGAACGGCGGATCGGCTCATCGCCGAAGTCGAGGCCGAGATCGGCGCGGCGGTCCGGAGCGGGCTGGTGGCCGAGGGCATGCCGGTCGCCGATGCCCGGGCCCTCGCCGAGTCCGGTGTGCGTCTGAACCAGGAGCGCGTAGCCGGATGCGAGTCGGAGATCCGCCGGCTGGAGGAGGGGCACGAGCAGGCCCGCAAGGAGCACGAGGCCGCTCGGAGGCTCCAGGATGCCGCCGAGCACGAGTACGACATCGCCTGTCGGGAGTTCCAGGCGGTGGACGCGACCATGCGCAGGCTCGCCGAGGAGCTCCACGCTGCCAACCTGTACAGCGGTGAGCTGGCCGACCTCGACGGTGAGGCGCAGGCGCTGTCCGACCGGCTAGCCCGGGCTCGCGACGACGCGGAGGCGACCAGACTGGACGTCCGGATGGCGGAGGCCGGCGATGAACGGGCGCTGATCGCGTTGGAGGTCACCGACCTTCTGCCGTCGTCCATCGAGGCGGTGGGGATCTGCGACCTCCTCAACGCCGGCGGGGTATCCGCGTGCACGGGCTGGGAGTACCTGGCCTCCGTGCCCGGCACCGAGCGTCGTCAGGAGATCGTCAGCAGGGCTCCCCACCTCGTCACCGGCGTCCTGGTGAACGAGGCCGACCACCTGGGCCTCGCGGCCGACATCCTGGCTGCGGAAGGCTCCCGGCCCACTGGCTTCATCGCGTTGAGCACCACGTCCGCCGTCCATGAGGAGAACGGGCCACCCCTCGGTGTGGGCCTCGTCGTCCCACCGCACCCGGCGCTGTACGACGAGCGGGCCGGGGAGGCCGAGCGCGTCGCCCGGAGTCGGCGCCGCGACGAACACCAGCGTCAACTCGCTGAACTCGAAGCGACGCTGCATACGCACAACGCATTCATCGCCCGGCTGACGCACTGGCGCCAGGAGTGCCCGCCCGGCAGGCTGGCCGACCTCGCCGACGCAAAGGCGGAGTGGGAGGAATCCGCCCTGGCCACACGCCTGGCCGCGGCGACGGCCGAGGAGGCGCGCGACGGGCTGGCCAGGCATCTGGACACGGCCCGCGAGGAACTCCGTCTCCTGCACCGGGCTCGGCCCGGTCTCGACCGGCGTTTCGAAGCGCTGAAGGCGCTCGCGGCCCAGGAGGAGAGGATCCCCGGTTGGCGCGAAGAGGCGGAGGCGGCGCGCGAGGCCGCCGCCGTCCACCAGAGCGCCGCCGACGACGCCCGGATGACCGCCGAGGACGCGCGGCTGGCGGCGGCCGCCGCCCGTAGGACGGCCGACGCCCTGCGGGCCACGGTGGACAGAGTCACCACGGAGCTGGCAGACCTCCCGGACCGCGCCGGCGAGGGCGACGACGAGGGCGGCCTCTCCGTTGCCGATGCTCCCGAGCATCCACTCGAAGTGCTTCGGCACGCGTACCGCACCGCCGCCGAGGAGTACGCCAGAGTGGCGGTGGGCGCTGATCTCCTGGCCGATCTGCACTACGCGGAGATCGAGGAGCGGGCAGCGGCGGCGGGGCTGTCCCCTTACAAGAAGGGCGAGCTGGCCACGGCGCTCACCCTGCTGGGCGGCCCCGACGGCGCGGACACGCCCTCCCGCAACGCGGCCCGGCTCCGGGCGGAGCAGCAGACGGCCGTTCTCCGCGACCGGCTCGACAGGCTCATCGCGGTGACCCTGCGGCACCGAAGCGATCTGGAGGCCTTCCCCGCGCCGGCGGCGGACGCCCCCGTCAGCCTCGATCCCTTCGGGGCGCCGGAGGACGTCCCGCACGGCGAACGGCTTGTGCTGGCAGCCGAGGAGGCCCTGGCCGAGGCGTCGGAGCACGCGGCCGCACGAGCCGCCCTCCTGGACGCCGCGGTGCAGGCCCATGCGACGGCCCGGCAGGCGACCCGCGACTTCAAGCTGCTGGTCGACGTCTTCGGGGGCCCGTCGGAACAGCCACCGGTCGAGCCCACGCCGTCGGCGTACGAGGGCGATCCGGCCGGTGCCCGTGAGCAGCACACCCGGCTGCACGGCGAGTACACCGGAACGCAGGCGGGTTCGGCGGCGGCCCTGGAACACGAACGGGGACTCGCCGACCGTCTCTCGGGCCATGCGAGCGATGCCCGGTTCGAGGAGCTCCAGTCGCCCGGCCGCCGCGTCATCGTTGCCACCGACCGCGCCGCGCTGCCTACGCTCGCCGCGGAGTGGGCGGACGACCTCAGGCCCCGACTACGCACCCTGGAGGTCGACCTCGCCTCGATCACCCGCCACCGCACCCAGATCGTGCGGCAGTTCACCCAGCAGGTTCAGGAAGCCCTACGTACGCTCCGGCGTGCCCAACGGCTGTCCAGGCTTCCCGAAGGGCTGGGCAACTGGTCCGGCCAGCAGTTCCTGCAGATCGGCTTCACCGATCCCAGCGAGGAGGTGCTCCACGCAAGCCTGGGCCACGTCATCGACGAGGCCGCGAGCGAGGCCAGGAACAGGCAGGGCAAGCGGGACGCCCGCCAACTCCTCCTCAAGGGTGTCGAGACCGCGGCCGCACCCAAGGGCTTCCAGGTCACCATCCTCAAACCGGACGCCCTCCTCGGGATCGAGCGCGTCAGGGTCTCGGAGACCAAGGACATCTTCTCCGGCGGCCAGATCCTCACCGCCGCGATCGTCCTGTACTGCACGATGGCCGCGCTCCGGGCTAACGACCGGGGCCGGGTGGGCCACCAGCACTCCGGGGTGCTGTTCCTCGACAATCCGATCGGTCGCGCGTCCGCGCTCTACCTCCTGCGCCTGCAGCAGTCGGTGGCCAAGGCGCTCGGCGTCCAGCTCGTCTACACCACCGGCCTGTACGACCGGGCCGCCCTGGACGTCTTCCCCCTGGTCATCAGGATGCGCAACGACGCCGACCTCCGCGCCCGGCGGCGTTACCTCTCGGTCTCCGACCAGTTCACGAACCGCTTGCAGTCCTCCATCCAGGGAGACGTGCAGGGGGCCATCGCCGCCACCCGCTACTACACCCGCCCGGACGGGGAGGGGACGACAGCCGGGTGACCGCGCTCGACCAGCTTTCGAGCAGCCTCCTGGCCCGGCTCTACCAGCGCGCCGAGCACCGGCGCTGGAAGGGCCACTCGAACATGCAGATCGGCGGGGCCGACTTGCTGGCCGACTTCCACAGCGTGTTCAAGGGCGGACCTACCAGCGAGGAGGACGAGACCGTCCTCACCAGGTGCCTGGAAGCGCTGGTGGCAGCCGATCGCATCAAGCTCATGGCCCGACGCGCCAACGCGCCCTTCCCTCCGGGACTCCACCTCCTGGCGACAGCACCGGCGCCCGTGCCGACCCCGCGGAAGGAGGTCCCAGTGCACCCTGCGCTCTACCGCCTGGTCAAGGGGCGGAGGGAAAGCACCGAGCGCCAGCACGTCGCCTATTCGGCCATCAGCCGCTGGCTGCACGAGATGCCCTACCTGGTCGCGCCCGACCTCGCCGTGCCGCTGCGCGAGCGCGCGCTGGAGATCTTCGGGAAGCCGGAGTACATCTCCTGCTTCCCGGAACCGGAGAAATGCCTAGACCAGAAGGGATTCGGCGGGCCGCTCTTCCAGGACAGGGCGGCGTTCTTCGAACTGATCAGGGCGTTCCCAACAAACCCTCCGCTGCTCAGCAGCCACTTCTCGCCCGACATGCGCCACCGGCATACCTCGCTCGGCGCCGGCGACGTGCTCCTCGTCGTGGAGAACTCGGCCACCTACACCTCCCTGGTCCGCAGGCTCCGGGAGCTGGACGGCAGGATCGAGCACCGGATCGGCTGCGTAGCGTGGGGCGTCGGGAAGTCGTTCAAGGCATCCGTCGCCAGCATCAAGGACCACCACCTCTCCGGAACCGTGCCGGGCCACCGGGAGTTCAGCGAGATCCGCTACTTCGGCGACTTGGACAGCAGCGGTCTGGACATTCCCCTCCAGGCGTCCGCCAGGGCCGTGGACCTGGCGCTGCCGCCGGTGCGCCCCACCCCCGTCCTCTACCGCGAACTGATCCGAGTGGGCATCGACCTTCCCGGCAAGGAGAGCAGCGGACCGGAGGATGCCAGGCGGCTGGTGGGCTGGCTGGGCGACAGCGATGACTTCGAGCCGGTCGTCGAGGCCTTGGTGAAGGGGCACCGGTGGGCGCAGGAGGCCGTCGGACTGCGCCACCTGACCACCACCGACGCCTGGATCTCGGACATGCAGTGAGCCCTGCAGTCGCTGGACCGGCCGAAAGCCGACGACGCGTGGTCTCAGTTTAGGTCTCATTCGCCCCCGTCCAGCGCGGTTCAATCGGCGCCCGACGGTTCGTTCGACTGCAGGTCAGGACGGGTCTGAACCCCGGCGGACAGCGTTCGGGAGAATTGGAAAGCGTGTTGGGGGCAACCCCTCACGAGTTCGAATCTCGTATCCTCCGCCGGCAGAAGGCCCGGACCGCTCAGCGGTCCGGGCCTTCGTCGCACTCACCCCCTTTGGTGGGCCATCCTGGTGCTCCGGACCGGCCTCGGCAGGGCAGGCCGTCCTTCTTTGTGGCGAGGTGTTCCCCATCGGCAAGAAGAACGGATCGGCGCTGACCGCATGGCTCCGCGGTCTCGGTGCGGCCGAGTTGGAGAGGGTCCTGGCAGCGCGTCCGGACGCCGTGTCGGATCCGGAACCGCGGTCGGTCGGCGAACTGGCGGACCGCCTGCAGCGCCCGGCGTCCGTGGCGTTGGCCCTGCCCCGCCTCGCGCTGCCGTGCCTCCAGGTGGCGGAGGCCCTCGCCGCGCTGACGGCCGCGTCGCGCGACGATCTGGCGGGCCTCCTGGACGCGAGCCACGGTGACCGCGCCCACGGGTTGGACGCCGCCCTCGATGCGCTGGCGGATCGTGCTCTGGTGTGGCCGGCCGGCGACGGACTGCTGCACATGGCGGCGCCGCTGCGGAATGCGTGGGGCTCACCCCTGGGGCTCGACGCACCGCTCGTGCAGCTGCTGGCGGGCTCGAATTCCGACGAACTGGGCCGCATGTTGGCGAAACTCGGCGTCAAACCTGCCGCCAATCGGAAGGAGATGCGGCTGGCCGCGCTGGTCGACCATCACAGTGATCCGGATCGGGTCGCCGCACTGGTGGCCAAGGCGCCCGCAGCCACCCGCAGGCTCCTCGATCGGCGGGCCCGTCAGGCTCCGGAGCAACAGGGCTTCATCATGTTCGGGCCTCCGCAGACCGACTCCAAGCCCGGCGAACAATGGGCGCTGGATCGGGGGCTGCTGATCC
This sequence comes from Streptomyces sp. NRRL F-6131, assembly GCA_000719695.1. Lineage (GTDB taxonomy): Bacteria > Actinomycetota > Actinomycetes > Streptomycetales > Streptomycetaceae > Kitasatospora. Next base: position 9,603 of record JOHN01000057.1, on the reverse strand, counting down.
GGGAGCGCCACCGGTACGGGCCGGCCCGGATGCCCGCGGAGGTGGCGCTCGCGCTGCGCGGATCCGACTGGCACGCACCGTTCACCCCCGTCCCGCCCGACGTGCGGTCGGCGCCCGCCACCGTCTCGGACGTCGAACGGGAAGCCGCCGCCGCCTCGATGGCGTTCGCGGCCCACGCCGTCTCCGTCCTCGGAGTGTGCGCGACCGCTCCACCGGCCCTGCTCAAGGCGGGCGGGGTCGGCGCCCGCGAGCTGTCCCGGATCGGCAAGGCGGCGCAGTGTGACGAGATCCTGGTACGCCTCGTGCTCGAGGCGGCGAGCGCGGCCGGGCTGCTGGCCCGGGACGGCGACCGGGTCGCGGCGACCGCGTCCTACGACACCTGGGCCGGGCAGGAACCGGCTGACCAGCTCACCGTGCTGCTCCGGGCGTGGTGGGCACTCCCGCTGACTCCCGGAGGGAGCCGCGACGAGGACGGGAAGGCCTTGCCGGCGCTCGCCGGGGCACCGCCCTGCGGGGGCTGCGTTCAGGCCCGGCAGGGGCTACTCGCAGCCGCGGCGCAGCTCCCGCCGGGCGAAGGCGCGGCGAACCCGGCGGACCTGGGAGCGCTGCTCGTGTGGCTCCGCCCGCTCGCCGACGAACTCCCCCAGGACACCACGCCGTTCGCCACCCTGATCCGGGAGGCGGAACTGCTCGGCGCACTCGCTCGCGGGGCCGTGTCACCGATCGGGGCCGCCCTGCTCGCCGGCGACTCCGAAGCCCTGATCCACGCCTGCCGGCGGCTGATGCCCGCCGCCAGCGCGACCGCCCGCTTCGGCAGCGACCTCACGGCCGTGGTCGCCGGCACGCCGTCTGCGTACCTCCTCGCCCTGCTGGACTCCGCCGCGGACCGGGAAGCCGCCGGTGCAGCGTCCGTATGGCGGTTCAGCCCGAGGAGCGTTCGCCGCGCCCTCGACGCGGGCCTCACCCCCGACACCCTCACGGCCGACCTGACCGCCGTCGCCGTCGAGCCGCTACCGCAACCGCTCTCGTACCTGATCCACGACACCGCGCGCAGCCACGGTCGGGTGCGCGTCGTCTCCGCGGCCTGTGTGATCCATGGTGAGGAGCCCGCCCTCCTGGCCGAACTGGCCGCCCACCGCAAGCTCGCCCAGCTCGGCCTGCGGCTGCTGGCACCGACGGTACTGATCAGCCGGACCCCGGCGGACAGGACGCTCGAGGCGTTGCGAGCCGCAGGCTACGCCCCGGTCGCTGAGAAGCCCGACGGGTCGGTCCGCATCGAGCGGGCTCAGCGTCCGCGCGCGGCGGGCCCCGTCCAACCCTCGTACCCGCCCGGCGGAAGGTCCCGCACGCAGCGGCCGAGCACCCCCACCACGGCGGCCCGGGCGGCCGTCGACCTGGCTGCCCTCGCCAACCGGCTCCGAGGCGCGCCGCAGGACATCCCGGAGCCCGACCCGTGGGACAACCGCCCCTACGACAGCGACACCGAGGAGATCATCGCCGGGTACGCGCGCAACCTGTCCTTCGTCGATGCCCGCCAGCTGGCTCACGCGGTCAACGAGGGGCAGGCGATCACGATCGAGTACGTCGCGACCTCGGGCAACACAACGGTCCGCACCCTCAGCGGGCTCGAACTGGATGCCCCCCACCTGCACGCCTGGTGCCACCTGCGGAACGACGAGCGGATGTTCACCCTCTCCCGCATCCACGGGGTGATGCCCGCGTAGGCCGGGCGGGATCCCCACCATCTCGACCCGTCCTGGTCTCAGTTCTGGTCTCGTTCACCCCCGTCCAACCGGGTTCTGACGCCACCCAGCAATTCACTCCGGCGCAGGTCAGAACGGGTACCAAACCTCGGCGGACCCCCTTCGCGAGAATTGGAAAGCGTGTTGGCGGCAACCCCTCACGAGTTCGAATCTCGTATCCTCCGCCTGATCGAAGGCCCGGACCGCCGTGAAGCGGCCCGGGCCTTCGTCGTTCCCGGGGCCAGCCGTCCGGCACTGCTCGACATGGCGCGCCGCAGATCTCGCCAGGAGCGCACCACATCGGCAGCCAGCCGCAGGACCGTCAGTACCGATCGAAGCAGCGCGGCGGTGAATGCCATAGCGCCCAGCACGGCACCGCCCCACTCGGCTGCAGATCGCCACACATGAGCCTCCCGGACGCCTGCCCCGTGCTCCAGGCCGGCGACGCGGAAGTCTGTACCTGACTGGGTACATTTACGCGTTGACTTCGGAACGTATTCCGAAGTAACGTGGCCGCATGTCCACTCTCACCGTGTCGTTCTCCGAGCTGTCGAAGAATTCGAAGCGCGTTGCGGACACCGTCGAGCAGGCGCAGCGCGTCCACGTCACCCGCCGCGATGGGGAGGACCTGTACCTCACCACCGAGCGTCACGACCGCCAGCGCGAGGAGACTGCCGATGTCACCGCGCGGCTGTTCGCGGCACTGATCACAAGCGACGAGGGTGCCCGCGCGGTCCTCCTGGCGCTTCCCGAGGTCTTCCCTTGGACTCGGCACCTGTCGACCGAAGAGGTACGCGAGTTCGTCGTCGACCTCGTGAACGCCACCCGCGACGTGGTGGAGTTGGACATCCACGCCAACCTGCACCGCGTGATCGTCGAGTGGCGGGCAACCGCGAGGATCCTGGCGGACCCCGAACTGAGCGCCCGGCTCACCGAGCCGCTCTCCGGCGATGACCACGGCGAGGTGCTCACCCCGTGAGCCCCAAGCGCGGAGACGACGTCCCACCACCACCGGTCGGTGAGGAGTGGCGACTGCGGTTCGCCACCAACGAAGCAGCCAAGGGATGGGGCGACCTCTGCACGGAGGCGCCGGGGAATGCCCGTCGCTGCTTCGAAGCCCTCCGCGTCAACCCCCTGTCCACGAGTGACCCCGATCGACAGCACCGACTCCGAGGCCGCCTCGCCACCTGCGCCCTCGAAGGAGACGAGCTGCCGCAGTGGGAGTACGAGGTGACCGCTGGCGGGCGCGTGCGCTACCTCGTCGACGAGCCGGGCCGGACCGTCCATCTCGTCTACGCCTCACCCCGGCATCCCAAAGACACGGACAGCTGACCGGCAGCGGAGCGGATCGATCACAGCGAGCCGGTCCGGCGCGCGGGGGCGGGCGGCCCCGGGCGGACTCGCGCGGGGCCGTTGAGCGGTCAGGCCGGCAGGTACCACGTCTGGCTGGAGCCGGGTTCGCAACCCTCGAGCCGGAGCGGCAGGTCTTCGGCCGTCGAGCCCTGCGGGCCGCCCAGGCAGAGACCGTCGGCCGGGTGGTTCAGGTGTCCGCTGGGGTGGACGACCCACTGCTGGCCCGCGCCGCCGTCACAGGTCGCCAGGGTGACCGCCGAGCCGGTGGCCGGCTGCAGGCAGAGGCCGAGGGCGCGAAGAGTGCCGTCGTTGCCGAGCGTCCAGATCTGTGAGCCGTTGTAGGTGCAGGCCGAGAGCACGGCAGGAGCACCGGCCGCGCCGTCGGTCAGGCACGCCTGGGCTGCCGCGTTGGTGAGTCCGCCGGAGATCGGCACGCCGTTGTACGGCAGCCGCCACTGCTGGGCGGCGGTGCCGTTGCAGGGGTGGAGCTGCATCTGCACTCCCCAGGCAGCGGAGGAGTTGGGGTCGTCCAGGCAGAGACCGGTCCCGATGTTCACCAGCGAGTGCGAGGCGCCGGGCCGCCACTTCGCCGCGGCGTCGGCACAGGAGCCGACCACGATCAGGCTCCCGGACGTCGTACCGGTCGGCTGCAGGCACTTGCCCAGCACCCGCAGGGTCCCGTCGTTGGCGAAGGTCCAGGTCTGCGCATCGGTGCCGTTGCAGCCCCAGAGAACGACCGGGTTGCCGTCGGTCGTCGCAGAGCGGAAGTCGTCCAGGCAGCGGCCCGGGATGCCCGAGGAGACCGTACCGGTGGGCAGGCCGGTCACGGGCTCGAAGGAGAAGGACTCGGTGGCCAGGCCGGTGCCGTTCTCCCAGATCTCGAAGCCGGCGGAGACGCCGCAAAGGTACCGCGCCTGGGGCAGGTGGCCCCGGCTGATCGCGTCGATCGCGAACAGCCTGAGGTCCAGGTGGTCGACCGCACTCGTCGCGGTCGGCAGCTGGTAGTTGATCAGGTGATGGGTCGGCGAGACGGTCGCCGCGCTCACCTGGTAGTCAGTGCCGCCGATGTCGACCGTGCCGACGGCGGTCGGACCGTAGGGCTTGGCCTGGGGCCCCTGGCCGTTGAGCCAGATCATCAGCTCGTCGCTGGTGGTCGGGTCACAGCTGGTCGCGTCCTTGCTGAACCACAGGTCGTACGCGGCATCGTAGGTACCCGCGACGCCCTGGGTCGTGTGCCAGGTGCTCGTCGCATCGCCGAGCGAGGCGACCGGGATCGGCAGGCCCTGGAGGGGCTTGATGTAGGCGTAGGCCCCCGGCCCCAGGCTGGGGGCGGAGATGGTGCCGGCGGTCAACCGGCTGGTGGAGAGGCGGAAATTCGCGCCGCCGTCGGTGGTGACGCACTGCCGCACCTTGGTGCGGTCGGCGTTCCACTCGCCGGGCCCGACCTCGTAGTCGCCCGACACGGTGAGCGTGTCCTGCCCGCACACCTCGCCGGCCGCCGCAACCGCCACCCCTGCGAACGGGCCGGATCCGGCGACCGCGCACAGCAGTGCGGCGCCCAACAGTGCCACTCGGCGTCGTGCCGAGTTGATGCCTCGCATGAGCCCCCCTTGTCGTCGTGCTGAGGAGCCTAGAACCGCACGCGCCCCTCCCGCGAGACACGGCACCCCTGGTTGCGGTTCTGCTGGCGTTCACCCCGTCCGGCACAGCCCGAAGTGCTGCGGGCAGGCAGTTCCACCGCAGGTCAGAACGCCTACGGGTCCCGCCGGACGAACGGCGGGCAACAGACCGGCGGACGCCGGACCGCGCCGGAGCAGGGAACTGACGGCCCGGACCGCTCAGCGGTCCGGGCCGTCGTCGTGCCGTGGCCGCAGTCGGGTCATGAGACGGCCGGGCCTGCTCGCTCCTAGAGGGCCGAGATGGACGCCGGTGCGCGTTCGGTGCGGCTCAGCGCACGCAGGACGTCGGTCGCGCCATGCCGTCGCAGGGCGATCCGCGACAGCAGGTCCACGACCGTCTCGACGGCCTGTGCCGGGAACTCCGGTGTCGGCAGCCCGACGCTGTACGCGAGGTCGTCGGAGTGGACGACGAGCTCCAGGATCCGGCTGGTGATGAAGTCGTCGAGACTGATCGACCACGGGCCCCACGTGGGGCGGCGGACCAGGCGATGCGGCACGGTGGGCAGCGTGCCGCGCAACTCCTCGACGCACGCGGCGACCCGGGCGGCCAGCGCGGCGGGACCGTCGGCTGCCTCCTCCTCGCCGCCGGAGCGGATGGCCTGGTTGAACGGTGTGTCGAGGTCCGAGCCGATCCAGCTCACGCGCCCGTAGTACTCGTGGATCGAGATGGCCGGCTCGGAGGGTTCCGCCTCGGCCAGCACCGCGGGGATGAAGAAGACCTGCCCGGCGAGGTGGCCGGCCAGACCCTGGACGCTGAGCTTCGCCAGCGCGGAGGGCTGGTGCCAACGGTCCGCGATCTCCGGGGCACCCAGCAGCTCCGCCGCGGTGTCCGCGACGCTGAGGTAGAGCTCCCTGGCCTGTGTCACCCTGCGCTTCCCTCTCATCGGTGAGTGTCTGCCAGCGGGGCCAACCGCACGGCAGGGTGGAGCATTCCCCGGCACCCCGGGAGGGCATCCGAAACGGCTGTCGGTCGGTCAATCCGGGCTCCGCGGTCCGGGCCTTCGTCGCTTCCGGGCGGACGGCGGAGGCGGCGGTCGGGTCAGCCGTGGAGGGTGGCGACGGCCTTCTCGATGCGGCGGAGGCGGGTTTCGGGCTTCTTGGCGCTCTCGACGGCGCGCACGTGTTCGCGCTTGCGGCTGTCGGTGAGGCGGTCGAAGGCGGCGCGGGCGGACGGGGCGTCGTCGAGGGCCCGGGCGAAGTCCTCGGGTTCGACGACGACGCGCGGCTCGGTGTCGAGTTCCAGTTCGACCTCGACCTCCTCGCCGGTCTCGACGCCGGCGGCCTGCCGGTTGGCGATGCTGAGGCCGAGCAGGTGGCGGCCGCGCAGGATGGCGACGCGGCTCTTCCAGCGGTGCCCGTTGACGGTGATCGTCACCGGCGGGCGCGCGCCCCCGCCGAGCGCCTCGACCACCTCGGGCGGGACTTCCAAGCCCCGCATGGGCTCGGGCGGCTCGACGAGGGTGCGGAACTCCACGGTGCTCTCCCCTACTCCGCGTAGGGCTGGTCGGTGCCCTGGTCGCTGTAGCCGAGGCTCCAGACGTAGCCGTCCGGGTCGGCGAAGGTGCCGCCGTAGCCGCCCCACGGCAGGGCGCCGGCGGGCTTGAGGATCGTGGCGCCGGCCTTCGCGGCCTCCGCCATGACCTCGTCGACCCGCGCCTCGCTGCGGACGACGTAGGTGAGGACCAGGCCGCTGAAGCCGCTGCCCTCCGCGCTCGTGCCCACCAGGTCGGCCAGGCCCTCGCGGCCGTAGAAGCCGACCGGCGAGGCGCCGTCGGAGGCGAAGAACACCGAGATGCCGAAGTCGCTCTGGATCTTCCAGCCGAGGCCCTCGGTGTAGAACCGCTTGGCGGCCTCCATGTCGCGGACGCCCAGCAGGATCGAGCTCACGTGTGCCTTCATGTCACAACTCCGTCTGTTCGAGGTGCCGCTGCGGAAGCGGCGGTTCCGATGACCATCACGCTAGGGGCTGCACCGCGGTCGGGGCTTCTCGATTCCTGACCGGTCTCGCGACCTGCTTGGCGACGCACGCCGGCATCCCCTCCACCTCGATGGCCGGGCCGGCCTCCCGGGCGGTTCCCGCGGCACCCGGATCGGCCGCCGCCGCTGCCGCCTGGCGCCGGAAGGCGCCGGGCGGCACGCCGACCAGCTCGGTGAAGCGGGTGGTGAACGTGCCCAGCGAGGCGCAGCCGACCGCGAAGCAGACCTCGGTGACGGTGAGATCGCCCCGCCGCAGCAGCGCCGTCGCCCGCTCGATGCGGCGCGTCATCAGGTACGCGTACGGCGAATCGCCGTACGCGGCCCGGAACTGCCGACTCAGGTGCCCGGCGGACATGTGCACGTCCCGGGCGAGCGCCTCCACGTTCAGCGGCTGCGCGTACTCGCGGTCGATCCGGTCGCGGACGCGGCGCAGCAGCGCGAGGTCGTTCAGCCGCTGCGCCTGGACGCGGGCACGTCGCCATTCGGGTGTGCACATGAGGACCATCCCCCTCGGTCGTTCGGTCTTCCGATGCCGTAGACGTCCACGAGCGCCGGGGGTTGCCTCCTCGGCGGAAACCCGGGCCGCCGACGCCGGGTGGTGCGGCGCGCGGGGGTCAGCGCAGCTCCTGGATGCGGACCAGGTTGCCCGCGGGGTCGCGGAAGGCGCAGTCCCGGACGCCGTACGGCTGCTCGGTCGGCTCCTGGACGACCTCGATGTCCCCGGCCTGCACCTTCTCGAAGGTGGCGTCGAGGTCCGGGGTGGCCAGCAGGATCCAGCCGTACGTGCCCTTGGCCATCATTTCGGTGATCATGCGGCGCTCGTCCTCGGTGATGCCGGGATCGGCCCCGGGCGGCGCCAGCAGGATCGACGTCCCGGGCTGCCCGACCGGGCCGACCGTGATCCACCGCATCCGCCCCTGGCCCGCGTCGCTGCGCACCTCGAAGCCCAGGACGTCGCGGTAGAAGACGAGCGACGCGTCCGGGTCGTCGTGCGGGAGAACGGTCGTGTGAATGGTGATGTCCATGGTGGGCAGGCTAGGCACGGATCCGCGGGCGACGCTTCTCGATTCCTGCTCGATCCGGCTCGATGCGGCTCGATGCGGCTCGATCCGGCTCGATGCGGCGCGGCCCGGCGCGATCCGGCTCCATCGGCGAAGGCCGGTCCCGGCCCGGCCCGGACGGAGCGGCCCGGGGTGTCGTGCATGCGACACTTCCGGGCAGGGGGCCGGAGGGAGAACCGCGTGGGATCGTCGGAGCTGCTGATCGTTCTGGACCGGGACAGCTCGACGCCGCTGCAGCAGCAGGTGTGCGACGGGATCGGCGGGCTGGTCCGGTCGGGGCGGTTGCGGGCCGGGGAGGCGGTGCCGGCCTCGCGGGAGCTGGCGGCACAGCTCGGGGTGTCCCGCACGGTGATCCTGCGGGCGTACGAACTGCTGACCGCCAACGGGCTGTTGACGGCCCGCCAGGGATCCGGCACCCGGGTGGCCGAACGCGCCGCCGGGGAGCGGCCCGGACCGGGGCCGGCCGGGGTCGCGCTCGCGCCGCAACCACCGCTGGCCACCGACCGCGGGGACGCGCTGTGGCAGCCGTGGGAGCCGCCGCCGATGCACCACCCCGGTGCGGCACTGGACTTCCGGCACGGCACCCCGGCGCTCGCCAACTTCCCGGTGTCGCGCTGGCGGCAGTCGGTGCACGAGGCCTACGCGCGGGCGGACGTCGCCGCCCTCGGGTACGGCCCCGCGGAGGGCTCCCCCGCGCTGCGGGCCCGGATCGCCGCGCTGGTCCGGCAGAGCCGCGCCCTGGACGCCTCACCCGACAGCATCCTGGTGACCAGCGGGGCGACCCAGGCGCTGGACATCCTGGTCCGGGTGCTGGTCGGCCCGGGCGACGTGGTGGTGATCGAGGACCCGAGCCACACCGTGCTGCGCCAGGTCTTCGGCTCCTCCGGCACCGGCACCGTGGTCCCGGTACCGGTGGACGAGGAGGGGCTGCGGGTCGCCGACATCGACGCCCACGTCCGGGCGCAGGGGCGGGACCCGGCCCGGGTGCGGCTGGTCTACGTGACCCCCTCGCACCAGTTCCCGACCGGGTTCATCATGTCCGAGGCCCGGCGCCGGGCCCTGCTGGCCTGGGCGGAGCAGCGCGGCGCGATCGTGCTGGAGGACGACTACCACAACGAGTTCACCTTCGCCGCCGAACGGCTGCCGGCGCTGGCGGCCGCCCGGCACCAGGGCACGGTGGTCTACGTCGGCAGCTTCAGCAAGACGCTCTTCCCGGCGCTGCGGATCGGCTACGCGATCGTGCCGCCCCGTCTGGTGCAGCCGTTCCTCGGCATCAAGTGGATCACCGACCGGCTGACCCCGACGGTCACCCAGGAGGCGCTCGCGCACTTCGTCGCCACCGGCGCGTACGGGCGGCACGTCAGCCGGATGACCCGGCTGTACCGGCAGCGGCGCCGCGCGCTGCTGGACGGCCTCTACACCCACTTCGGCGCCGAGGTGCGGATCTCCGGGGCGGCCGCGGGCCTGCACGTCCTGGTCACCCTCACCGGAGCGCGCGGCGTCGGCGAGGACGAGATCGTCCGCCGGGCCGCGGCGCTCGGTGTGCGGGTCTACCCCGCCTCGGGCTACTTCGTGCGGGAGCCGCCGGCCGAACCGACGTTCCTGATGGGGTACGCCTCACTGCCCGGCGCCCGGATCGCCGAGGGGACGGCGCTGCTGGCCACGGCGGTCCGTGAGGCGGTGGCCGCCAGGGCCTAGAACGCTGATGAAGATGTTGGGTTCTGGCCCCGCCGCGGGAGCGGTGGGGCCAGACTCGTTTCTGTGGCGATGGGGGAATGGGCCGGGGAGACG
>JOHN01000056.1 GCA_000719695.1 Streptomyces sp. NRRL F-6131 | reverse complement strand
GATGCCGAGCTGGGCGCCGCGGCCGGTGCCGACCATCAGCGCGGTCGGGGTGGCCAGGCCGAGGGCGCACGGGCAGGCGATGATCAGCACCGCGACCGCGGCGGTGAAGGCCTCGGTGGTGCTGCCGGTGGTCAGCAGCCAGGCGACCAGGGTGGGGCACGGACTCGCCGGTGAGCATCGAGGCGTCGACGGCGGAGGCGCCCTCCACCACCACGCCGTCGGTGGCGATCTTCTCCCCGGGGCGGACCACGAAGCGCGTCCCGACGGTGAGCCGCTCGACCGGCAGCCGGACCTCGCGGCCGCCCTGGAGGACGGCGACGTCCTTGGCACCGAGGTCCAGCAGGGCGTGCAGGGCGGCCCCGGCGCGGCGCTTGGAGCGTGCCTCCAGGTAGCGGCCGAGCAGGATGAGCACGGTGACGGCGGAGGCCGTCTCCAGGTAGAGCATCGACGAGGCGTCGGTGTCGCCGACCGAGAACGAGAACGCGTGCCGCATGCCGGGCATGCCGGCGTCGCCCCAGAAGAGCGCCCAGAAGGACCAGCCGAAGGCGGCCAGGGTGCCCAGGGAGACCAGGGTGTCCATGGTCGCCGCGCCGTGCTTGAGGTTGGTCCAGGCGGCGCGGTGGAACGGCAGGCCGCCGTGGACCACGACGGGGCCGGTGAGGGCGAAGGCCAGCCACTGCCAGTTGGTGAACTGGAGCGCCGGGATCATCGACCAGAGGACGACCGGGAGGGTGAGGACGGCGCTGACGAGCAGCCGGTCGAGCAGCGGGTCGGCCGGCTCGGTGCGGGCGGCGGCCCCGGCGGGGGTCTCGGCCGGGGCGACGGGCACCGGCGGCGGCGGGAGTTCGGCGGTGTACCCGGTGTTCTCCACGGTGGCGATGAGGTCGGCCACGCTCACGCCCGGCCCGAAGTCGACCCGGGCCTTCTCGGTGGCGTAGTTGACGGTCGCCTCGACGCCGTCCATCCGGTTGAGCTTCTTCTCGATCCGGGCGGCGCAGGCGGCGCAGGTCATGCCACCGATGGACAGCTCGACGCGGTCGCGCACGGCGGTGGAGCCGTCGTGGCCGGCTATCGCGGTCGCCGCGTCCGGGGAGGTCGAGCCCGGGGTGGAGGTGCTCATGTGCTGATCAGCTCCTAGGAAAGGGCGCGGCGGGGGGCGGGGTCGCCGGGCCCCCGCCGCACGACGGGGGCTCTCAGGCGGCGCGGCCGACCAGCTCGTAACCGGCCTCGTCGACGGCCGCGCGCACCAGCTCGTCGTCCAGCTGGTCGCTCGTGGAGACGGTCACGGTGCCGGCCTTGGCGTCGGCGGAGACCTCCGTCACCCCGGCGAGGGTGGAGAGCTCCTTGCTCACCGAGTTCTCGCAGTGGCCGCAGCTCATGCCGGTCACGGTGTAGGTGATGGTGCTGGACATCGGGGCCTCCGAGGAGTTCGGTACGGCCGCGAGCGTACGCCCGGGCCCTGCTCATGGAACACCATACCCCTGAGGGGTATTCCGTGGGACTACGGATGATGTGGTGTGGATCGCATTCCGCTGACCGCCGGAGCGGGGTCGGATCGCGTTCCGAAAGCAGAGCGTAGGCGTCCGGACGCGCTGTGCTCGAATCCGCGCCGGGCTGCGGCCGGATTCGAGGACGTGGCCCCGGACCCTTCCAGGAAGTCGTTCGGGAGTCGTCCGGAGTTCCGGTGTTTTCGCCTCGGACCCGCGGGCCTCAGGTCGGGGCGGACGGGAGCTGGGTCGGGATCGGGGACCGCCGTCCGCCGCGGACCAGCAGGCGCAGCCAGAGCAGTCCGCCGAGCGCGACCAGGACCAGGCCGGCCGTGTCGTACAGGGTGTAGAGGTGCACCTGCTCGGCGGTCGGGCCCGGCAGCCGGCCGAGTTCGAACAGCGCGCGCTGCCAGTCCGCCGCCGTGGTCCTGGCCACCAGCCAGACCGCGATGCCGCTCGTCGAGTCCCACAGCGCGTGCAGCAGCGCGACGCCCAGATAGGTGAACAGCACCGGCGCGGTGAACCGGAAGCGGCCGCCGCGCCGCTCGCGGAACAGCACGCCGCCGAGCAGCGCCGTCCACAGGACGTGGCCGACCGGAGCCAGGACGCCGCGCAGGATCTCGGTCTCCACCAGGCTGCGCAGCGAGAGCCCGTCGACGGTGAGCACGGCGTTGAAGGCGTAGCCGGCGCTCTCGAAGGCGGCGAAACCGGCGCCGACGGTGGCGCCCAGCACCAGTCCGTACCGCAGGCCGCTCACCCGCAGCCGGCGGGTGACCAGCACCAGGGCGGCCAGTTTGGCGGCCTCCTCGATCAGGCCCACGCCCAGGTACATCCAGACCGAGGGGGAGAGCAGGTAGGTCTCCAGGACGGAGGCGCCGAGCACGCCGATGATGCCGCCCACGCCGAAGCAGCCGAGGATCCGGTCCGCGCCGAGGTCGGCGGCGTGGCGTTCGTACGCCCAGGTCGCCACGGTGACCGGGGCGAGGAAGCTGCCGAGCAGGACGATCGTGGGCACCAGGTTGCTGTTGCCGGTCAGGAAGGTCACCGCGACGGTCGCGATCCAGAGCAGCAGGCCGCCGAGGAGGATCCGGGGCCACTGGGCGGTGCGGACCGCCGGTCGGGCGGTCGGGGCGGAGATGCGCGGGGTGTTGCGGTATCCGGACACCGGCGAGGGCCTCCCTTGTGTGATCCGCTCTGTGATCCCTTCGTCGCACTGTATGACAAGTTGGGTTGTTTGGTACCTTTTGGCCTGGTTCGTGAGGTCCGAGGGTCCCCGTCCGCGGGTGCGGGGGTGAGCCGGTTGATCGTCCGTTATGTTCGATAGGTGTTCCCGATCCGTCGAGCCCAGTCGCCGTCCGACCCGACCGGCGCCGGGCAGCCGCCGGCCCGGCGACGCGGCGCGCTGCTCGCCGTCGACCTGCTCGACATCCCGTTCTGGCGCCGGGCCGCACCCGCCCTGATCGCGATCGTGGTGGTCGGGCTGGCCGACCTGTACTCCGGCCGGGACCGCTACCTGGCGCCGCTGATGACCGTCGTCCCCAGCATCGCCGCGCTCACCCTGCGACCCCTCGAACTGCTCGGCGTCTGCAGCCTCGGCCTGCTCGCCGTCTTCGGCCTCAGCCACTACGACCAGGTCGACACCATCAACGACGCCCGCTTCCTGTGGGGCGCGATGATCAGCTACCTGCTGCTCACCGTCTTCTCCGCCTGGGTCGCCAAGATCCGGATGCGCCGGGCCGCCGCCTTCGCCGCGGTCAGCTCCGTCGCGGAGGCCGCCCAGCGGGCCCTGCTGCGGCTGCCGGGCCCGGTGGTCGGACCGCTGCACCTCGCCGTCCGGTACGTCTCCGCCGCCGACGCCTCGAAGATCGGCGGGGACCTCTACTCCGTCCTGGAGACCCCGCACGGCATCCGGGTGGCGGTCGGCGACGTGCGCGGCAAGGGCCTCGGCGCGGTGCAGACCGCGGCCGTGGTGCTCGGCGCCTTCCGCGAGGCCGCGTACGACGAGGCCGGGCTGCGCGGGGTGGCGGCCCGGATCGAGGCCAGCGTCGAGCGGCACGTGCCGGACGGCGAGTTCACCACCGCGCTGTTCGCCGAGTTCCGCCGGCCCGGTGTGGTCGAACTGCTCCAGTGCGGGCACGTCCCGCCGATCCGGGTCGACCGGGAGGGCCTGGCGCACGTGCTGGACGCCCCCGACCCGTGGGTGCCGCTCGGCCTCGGCCGGCTCGCCGTCGGCGAGCCGAGCACCTGGGACCAGACCTTCGGGACCGAGGACGTCCTGGTGCTCTGCACCGACGGGGTGATCGAGGCCCGGCACCGCAGCGACGGCGTGTTCTACCCGCTGGCCGAACGGGTCGGCCCGCTGGTGCGCGGCGCGGCCCGCTCCGCCGCCGAGCTGGAGGCGGCGGTCGGCCGGGTCTACGCCGACCTGCTGGCGCACACCGGCGGCGAACTGCGGGACGACGCGCTGCTGCTGCTGATCACCCGCACCGACCCGGTCTGGACGGTCGGGTCCTAGGACCCGCTGGGTCCGGGGGTCCCGGCGGCGGCCGCGGTGGCCTCGGCCAGGGCGCGGAAGAGCAGGGCGGTGGAGGTGGCGCCCGGGTCCTGGTGGCCGACGCTGCGCGGGCCGAGGTAGGAGGCGCGGCCCTTGCGGGCCTGCAGCGGCACGGTGTCGAGGGCGCCCCGCTCGGCGCCCCCGGCCGCCGCCTCGGCCGCCTCCGGCAGTCCGGCCCCGCCGGCCACCGCCTCCCGGTAGGCCGCCAGGGCGGGCGTCCAGGCGTCCACCACGGTCTTGTCGCCCGGCTCGGCCTTGCCGAGCTCCCGCACCGCCCGCAGTCCGGCCGCCAGTGCCTCGCCGAACCCGGCCGCGTCGGCCGGCGCCTCTCCGGGCTGCGGCAGCGCGGCGCCGATCGCCCGGAACGCCTTGCCGTAGATCGGCCCGGAGGCGCCGCCGACCTTGGAGATCAGGGTGGAGCCGGTCCTGGTCAGCACCGTGCCCGGGCCGGCCGGTGCGGGCGCGTCCGGGCCGTCCAGGGCGGTCAGCACGGCGGCGAAACCGCGCCGCAGATTGCTGCCGTGGTCGCCGTCGCCGATCGCCGAGTCCAACTCGGTGAGCCGTTCGTGCTCCCGCTCGACCGCGGCGGCGATCGCGCGGACCCAGGCCTCGGCGAGACGGGTGTCGACGTCCATGCGGATGGGCTCCTTCGGTTCGTTCTCCGGGGTGGGCGGGGCCGCGCCGGGGCGGCGTCGCTCAGGCGCGCTTGAGGGCCGGGGTGTCCACCGGGGCGTCCCACAGCTCCAGCAGGCGCTCGTCCGCCCTGGTCAGGGTGAGCGAGAAGCCCGCCATGTCCAGGCTGGTCACATAGTTGCCGACCAGGCTGCGGGCCACCGTGACGCCGTGCTCGGCCAGCCGGGCGGCGACCTCGCCGAAGACGATGTACAGCTCCATCAGGGGCGTCCCGCCCAGGCCGTTGACCAGGGCGATCACCGAGTCGCCGGCCGTCAGGCGGTGATCGGCGAGGACCGTCTCCACCACCTCGGCGACCAGCTCGCGGGCCGGGCGGAGCTTCTCCCGACGGCGGCCCGGCTCGCCGTGGATGCCGACGCCGACCTCGATCTCGTCCTCGGCCAGGTCGAAGCCGGGCCGGCCCGCCGCCGGGACGGTCGCCGCGGTCAGCGCGATCGCGAACGAGCGGGAGGCCGCGTTCACCCGCTCCCCGAGGGCGGCCACCTCGTCCAGCGGCGCGCCGCGCTCGGCCAGCGCACCGGCGATCTTCTCCACCAGCACCGTCGCGCCGGTGCCGCGCCGGCCGGCCGTCCAGGTCGAGTCCTCCACCGCCACGTCGTCGTCGACCAGCACGGTGCGGACCTCGATGCCCTCCTCGGCGGCCAGCTCCGCGGCGAGTTCGAAGTTCATCACGTCGCCGGTGTAGTTCTTGACCACGAAGACCACGCCGGCGCCGGAGTCCACGGCCTTGGCCGCGGCCAGCATCTGGTCCGGGACCGGCGAGGTGAAGACCTCGCCGGGGCAGGCCGCGTCCAGCATGCCGGGGCCGACGAACCCGCCGTGCAGCGGTTCGTGCCCCGATCCGCCGCCGGACACCAGGGCCACCTTGGGGGCCGACGGCCGCACGGCCCGGGTGATCACCCGGTTGGCGAGGTCCACCGCCAGCTCGGGGTGCGCGGCGGCCACACCGGCCAGCGCGTCCTCCAGGACGGTCTCCGCGGTGTTGATGAGCTTCTTCACGGCGTACGCGCTCCCCTCGGCAGACGGTGCTGATCCGACGCTACGCCAGACGGGCGGCCCGCGGCCCGGATCCGACACGCCGGACGACGGGTCACCCGGGTGGAGCAGTCGTGGACAGGCCCTAGGGTCGGGGCATGAGTGGACACGTGGGCATCGTCCTGGTCTCGCACAGTGCGGCGCTGGCCGCCGGGTTGAAGGAGCTGCTGGGGGAACTCGCCTCGGACGAGGTGCGGGTCGTGGTGGCGGCCGGGACGGAGGACGGCGGGCTCGGCACCAGTTACGAGCTGATCGCCCGCGCCGTGGTGGCGGCGGACGCGGGGGCCGGGGTCGCGGTGCTGCCGGACCTCGGGAGTTCGGTGCTGACCGCGGTGACCGTGCTGGAGGACGAGCCGCGCCCCGGTGTCGTGCTGGTCGACGCGCCGTTCGTGGAGGGCGCCGTCGCCGCCGCGGTGACCGCCGCGACCGGGGCCGCGCTGGCCGAGGTGGTCGCGGCCGCCGAGGAGGCCCGCGGCTTCCGCAAGCTGTGAGCCCCGTGGGCCCGGTGGGTGCCTACTTGGCGTCGGCGTAGCACTCCACCACGGCGGTGCTGAGCGGGAAGCGCACCGGGCTGTCGCCGAAGACCAGCCGGCGGGCCTCGTCCGCCGCCGCGTCGACCGCCGCCGCCGACTCGTCCGCCAGATTGGCCGGGGTGTGCACCACCACCTCGTCGTGCTGGAAGAACACCAGGTGCGGACGGTCCGCCGGGTCGGCCACCGGGAGTTCGGCGAGCCGGCGGCGCAGCGCGGCCAGCAGGGCCAGCGCCCAGTCGGCGGCGCTGGCCTGGATGACGAAGTTGCGGGTGAACCGGCCCCGGGAGCGGGCCCAGCGGCCGCCGGCCTCCCCGCCGCCCTCGCCCGCCTCGGTCAGGTCGAGGAAGTCGGCGGAGGCCGGCGGGCAGGGGCGGCCCAGCCGGGAGGCGACCACGCCGCCGTCCTCGCCGGTGCGGGCGGCGGCCTCGACGTAGCCCATCGCGGCCGGGTAGCGGCTGCGCAGGGTGGCGAGCAGCGGGCCGATGTCGCCGCTGGTCTGGCCGTACATGGCGCCGAGCAGGCCGAGCTTGGCCTTGTCGCGGTCGCCCTGGAAGGCGGTGGCGGCGAGGGCCTCGTAGAGGTCGCCGCCGGCCGCGGTGCGGGCCAGCCCGGTGTCCTGGGAGAGCGCGGCGAGGACCCGCGGCTCCAGCTGGGCGGCGTCGGCGACCACCAGCAGCCAGCCCGGGTCGGCGACCACGGCGCGGCGCAGGATGCGCGGGATCTGCAGGGCGCCGCCGCCGCGGCTGGCCCAGCGGCCGGAGACCACGCCGCCGACCACGTACTCGGGGCGGAACCGGCCGCCGCGCGCCCAGGCGTCCTGCCAGGCCCAGCCGTGCGCGACGTGGATCCGGGACAGCTCCTTGTAGCGGATCAGCAGTCGGGCCGCCGGATGGTCCACCGTCCTCAGCTCCCAGGAGCGGGTGGAGCCGAGCTGGATGCCGACCTCGGCGAAGGCGCGCAGCACCTGGGTGTGCGAGTCGGGGTTGAACGCGCGGCCGCCGAGCGCCTGCCGCAGCTCGGCGGCCAGCTCGGCGAGCAGGCGCGGCTGGGTGCCGGCGACGGTCGGGCGGGGGCCGAGCAGTTCGGTGAGCAGTCGGTCGTGGACGTCGGTCCGCCAGGGCAGGCCGTCGTGGGCCATCTCGGCGGCGGCCAGCGCGCCCGCCGACTCGGCGGCCACCAGCAGCCGGAACCGGGCGCGGGCGGCCGGATCGGTGATCGCCGCCAGCCGGCGCTGCTGCTCGGCGTGGACGGCGACCACGGCGGCCAGCGGGTCGGTGCCGGGCGGCAGCTGGAGCCGGTCGGGGGCGAACAGGGTGTCCTGGCCGTCGTCGGCCTCGGCGGAGCCGGGCTCGGGCAGGTCGGCCGGCACGGGCAGGCCGCGCAGCCGGGCCCAGGCGGCGCCGAGCGACCGCGGGGCGCCGAACCGGCCCTCGTGGGCGAGCAGCAGCGCCTCGACGAGCCGCAGGTCGTGGCAGCGGGCGAGCCGGTCCGGCAGCCGGGGGAGCAGCGGCGCGTACCCGGAGTCGGCGGCGGCCCACACCCAGCGCGGGTGCTCGGCGGCCTCCCGCCCGGCGACGGCGGCGGCGAGGTCGGGCGCGGGTTCGGGCGGGCCGAGCGGGGCGCCCGCGTCGTCGAGCGGCTGGAGCCGGCCGCCGGGGCCGTGCGGATCGGGGGCGAGGGCGATCCGGGGTGCCATGGGGGGCTCCTCCTCTCGTGCGGACGGGGGCCGTCCGGGGCGTACGGCCGGTGGGTGTCGACGGTAGCGGGAGGGTACGACAACCGGGGCCGCGGCGTTCGGCGGCCGGGCCGGGGCGTGCTTCCCGGAGTGCCCGGGGGAGTGTCCCGGGCGGGCCCGGGGCGCGGTCGCCGCGGTCCGCGCCCCGGTGGCCGGGCGCGGCGTAGGCACCGCCGATGACTCGGCGTAAGGTCGGCCAAATGACCGAGAACCCGTTCTTCAGGCCCAGCACCCTGGCCTACGAACTGCCGCCCTTCGCCGAGATCCGGCCGGAGCACTACCTGCCCGCCTTCGAGCGCGGGACGGCCGAGCAGTTGGCCGAGATCGCCGCGATCACGGCCGACCCGCGGCCGCCGACCGTCGAGAACACCCTGGTCGCGCTGGAGCGCTCGGGGGCGCTGCTGCGCCGGGTCCGCGGGGTCTTCGACAACCACTCCTCCGCCGACACGACGCCCGAGGTCGACCGGATCGACGCCGAGGTCAGCCCGCGGCTGGCCGCGCACCGGGACGCGATCCACCTGGACGCCGCGCTGTTCGCCCGGATCGAGGAGCTGTACGCCCGCCGCGCCGAGCTGGACCTGGACCCGGAGTCGCTGCGGCTGCTGGAGCGCCGGTACACCGCGTTCGTCCGGGCCGGCGCCCGGCTGGGTGCCGAGGAGCAGGCCCGGCTGCGCGAGATCAACGCCGAACTGGCGACCGCCGCCTCGGAGTTCCGCCAGAACGTGTCGGCCGACTCGCAGGCCCGCGCGCTGGTCCTGGACTCCGCCGAGCAGCTGGCCGGCCTCTCGCCGGACGCGATCGCGGCCGCCGCCGAGAACGGCCGGGCGCTCGGGCACGACGGCGCGTACGTGCTCAGCCTGAAGAACTTCTCCAACCAGACCGAACTCGCCGCGCTCACCGACCGCTCGGTCCGCGAGCGCCTGCTAGCCGCCTCGCTGGGGCGCGCCGCCGAGACCAACGGCCCGCTGGCGATCCGGATGTCCGCGCTGCGCGCCGAGCGGGCCCGGCTGCTCGGCTACGACACCCACGCCGCCTACGTGGTGGCCGACGAGACGGCCGGCACCGTCGGCGCGGTGGACGCGCTGCTCGCCCGGCTGGTGCCGCCGGCCGTGGCCAACGCCCGCCGCGAGGCCGCCGAGCTGGCCAAGGTCGCCGCCGCGGACGGCGTCGAGGAGATCGCCGCGCACGACTGGGCGTACTACTCGGAGCAGGTCCGGCAGACCTCGTACCAGGTGGACGCGGCGGCGCTGCGCCCGTACTTCGAGCTGGAGCGGGTGCTGCGGGACGGTGTGTTCTTCGCCGCCGGCCTGGCCTACGGGGTGACCTTCACCGAGCGTCCGGACCTGGTCGGCTACCACCCCGACGTGCGGGTCTTCGAGGTGTTCGACGCGGACGGCGCCCCGCTCGGCCTGTTCCTGGGCGACTTCCACGCCCGGGCGTCCAAGCGCGGCGGGGCCTGGATGGACGAACTGGTCACCCAGTCCGGTCTGCTGGGGCAGCGGCCGGTGGTCTACAACAACCTGAACATCGCCAAGCCGGCGCCGGGCGAGCCGGTGCTGCTGTCCTGGGACGAGGTGCGCACGCTGTTCCACGAGTTCGGCCACGCGCTGCACGGGCTGTTCTCGGACGTCCGCTTCCCGTACTTCGCGGGGACCGCCGTGCCGCGGGACTTCGTGGAGTTCCCCTCCCAGGTCAACGAGATGTGGATGGTGTGGCCGGAGGTCCTGGCCAACTACGCCCGGCACCACGCGACGGGCGAGCCGCTGCCGGCCGAGCTGGTCGAGCGGATCGAGGCGGCGGAGTCCTTCGGCCAGGGCTTCCGGACCGTCGAGTACCTGGCGGCGGCGCTGCTGGACTGGGCCTGGCACACCCTGCCGGAGGGCCAGGAGGTCGCGGACGCCGAGGAGTTCGAGGCGGCGGCGCTGGCCAAAGCCGGGCTGGCGGTGGCGGCGATCCCGCCGCGCTACCGGACCACGTACTTCGGTCACATCTTCGCGGGCGGCTACAGCGCGGGCTACTACGCCTACATCTGGTCGGAGGTGCTGGACGCCGACACGGTGGAGTGGTTCAAGGGCAACGGCCGGAGCGTGCGGGAGAGCGGCGAGGTGTTCCGGCGGGAGCTGCTGGCGCGCGGCGACGGCCGGGACGCGCTGGACTCCTTCCGCGCGGTGGTCGGCCGCGACCCGGAGACCGGCCCGCTGCTGGCCCGGCGCGGGCTGCTGTAGCGGGGACGCGCACCGCCCGGCGGCCCGGGGAGGGCCGCCGGGCGGGTGCTCAACGGGCTTCGAGGGCGACCTCGACGAGGGTGCCCGGGCGGGCGTGCGGGAGCCGGATCCGGGCGCGGCCGGCCCGTTCGCCGCTCGGCTGCTCGACGTCGACCAGGGCGCCGGCGGGACGGACGGTGACCCGGGCGCCGGTGGGGAACGCGGCGGCCGGCAGGGCGAGTTCGGTGGCCCGGCCGGTGCCGTCGGCGCTCCAGCGGACGGTGTGCCGGGTGCCGTCCGAGCTGGTACGGGCGCCCGTGCCGGCGGTCGCGACCGGGTACGGGCCGAAGGCCGGCTCCTCGCCCGGGGCGGGTCGTCCGGCCGGGTCGAGCGCGCAGTAGCCGCCGTTGCCCCGGCACCAGTACCAGAGCGCCCAGCCGGCCGCGAAGCCGTCCATCGCGTCGACCTGGCGGCGGACCAGCAGGGTGTTGCCGGGCGTGCGGGAGTTCGGCGGCCCCCACTCGCCGACCAGCACCGGCAGCCGCCGGGCGGTCGGGTACGCGGTGATCGCAGCGGTGTAGCGCTCCACGAAGCCGCCGGACGGGTCCCAGTCGGCGCCGGACTCCACGGCGGTGTCGTAGAAGTGCGGCGCGTAGCCGAGCCGGGGCGCGCCGGGGCGGGGGTCGGTGAAGCCCGGCAGCCGGGTGGGCACGCCCTGGCCGACCAGGACGGTCGGTTCGACGAACAACCAGGCGCGGGTGTCGGCCCGGCGCACGGCGGCGATCAGCCGGCGGTACATCGCGGCCAGCCGGCCCTGTTCCAGCTCGGCGGCGGCACGGGCGAGCACCTCCGGGTCGGCCGGGTCGCCGTCCACCGGGCCGAACGGCTCGTTGAACAGGTCGTAGCCCAGCAGCGAGCGGTGGCCGCGCAGTTCGCGGGCCAGCCGGGTGTAGAAGTCGGCCTGCCAGGCGCGCAGGTCGGGGTCGTCGTAGAGGTGCCGGAAGGCGGCCTGGACGGCGGGCTGGAAGTAGCCGGCGAACCAGTCGTCCGGGTCGGGCTCGAACGGCAGCCCGTCGTCGCGGGTGGCCCACGGGGGGATGCCGCGGTCGCCGCCGCCGAACCGCGGGCCGTAGACGTCCTGGTGGAGGTCGACCAGGACGAGCACGCCGGAGCGGTCGGCCGCGTCGAGCAGCCGGTGCAGCCGCCGCAGTTCGGCGGGGTCGAGGCGGCCGCGCGTGGGCTCGAGCCTGGTCCAGGAGACGGGCAGCCGGATCAGCGCGAAGCCCTGCGCGGCGATCGACCTGACGTCCTGTGCGGTGGCCTCGGCGTACTTGTCGAGGTTGAAGCCGCGCAGCTGGAGCCGGCGGCCGGCGTCGTCGGTGAAGTCGGTGCGACCGTCCGGGGCGGTGGCGGTGCCGGTGGGGAACGCCGGTGCGCGGGACGGCGCATGGGCCCGCGCCGGGGCGGCGGGCAGGGCGAGGGCGGCGGCGAGCAGGAGGGCAACGGCGGTGCGGGGCGGGCGCATCGGGACCTCCGGGGCGGGCGGCGGTGGGGCCCGATGATGCCCGGCGGACCCGCGCCGCACAAGGGAGCCGTACGAGGGAGCCGGTCGGCCAGGCACTCGGTCGGTCAGTGGGTCGGCCAGGCAGTGGGCCGGCCAGGCAGTCGGTCGGTCGGCCAGGCAGTCGGTCAGTCGGTCGGTTCCGGGGCCGGGCCGGCGGGCAGCGCGGCGGTCGGCAGGTCGGCGGCCGCGGCGAGCCGCCCCCAGAGCAGGTCGGCGAGGGCCTGGACCATCCGGGTGCGCGAGCAGGGGCGGGACTCCAGCCACCAGTCGCCGGCCGCCAGCACCATGCCGGTGATGGCCCGGCCCCAGGCCTCGGCGAGCAGTTCGCGGTCGGCGCCGAGGTCGACCTGGTCGGCGACGGCCCGGGTGATCTCCTCGGCGATCTGCCGGAGGGCGGGGGCGAGCGCGTTGCCCGCGCCGCTCGGGTCGCCGGGTTCGGGGTGGGTGAGCAGCCGGTAGACCTGGGGGCGGGACTCGATCCCGGCGAGGTAGGTGTCCAGCACGTGCTCGACCCGGTCGCGGCGTTCCAGCGGTTCGGCGAGCGCGGCCCGCACGGCGGCCAGCAGCCCGCCGGTGTGGCGCTCGGTCAGGGCCCGGATCAGGCCGTTCCGGTCGCCGAAGTGCCGGTAGAGGATCGGCTTGGTGATGCCGGCCTCGGCGGCGATCGCGTTCATGCTGGCGCCCGGGCCCTCGCGCTGGATGACCCGGTCGGCGGCGTTGAGCAACTGCTCACGGCGGGGCTCTGGGTCCATGCGCTGTTCCTTCGCTTCCGTGCCGGACGTTCCGGCGCCGGCGTTGACACCGGTTACCAAGCAGTAGCAGACTCCGACGATGTTACCGGTGGTAACACCCCGGTCGGTCGCACCTTTCGGTCGAACCTTCGGTCGCACCCTTCTTCGGAGGCACCCACCCATGAGCACCTTCTCGCTGGACCCGGGTCCGGACCAGATCGCCGTCCGCGACTGGCTGCACGGCTTCGCCGCCGACGTCATGCGGCCCGCCGCCGCCGAGTGGGACGAGCGCGAGGAGACCCCCTGGCCGATCATCCAGGAGGCCGCCAAGCTCGGCATCTACTCGCTCGACTTCTACGCCCAGCAGTACTTCGACCCCTCCGGCGTCGGCATCCCGATCGCCATGGAGGAGCTGTTCTGGGGCGACGCCGGCATCGGCCTGTCCATCGTCGGCACCACCCTCGCCGCCGTCGCGGTGCTCGCCAACGGCACCGACGAGCAGATCGGCACCTGGGCGCCGCAGATGTTCGGCACCCCGGACGACGTCAAGGTGGCCGCCTTCTGCTCCTCCGAGCCGGACGCCGGCTCCGACGTCTCCGCGCTGCGCACCCGGGCCGTCCACGACGAGGCCACCGGCGAGTGGGTGCTGAACGGCACCAAGACCTGGGCCACCAACGGCGGGATCGCCGCCGTCCACGTGGTGGTGGCCACCGTCGACCCGGCGCTCGGCGCGCGCGGGCAGGCGTCCTTCGTGGTGCCGCCCGGCACGCCCGGCCTCAGCCAGGGCCAGAAGTTCAAGAAGCACGGCATCCGGGCCTCGCACACCGCCGAGGTGGTGCTGGACTCCGTCCGGGTGCCCGGCCACTGCCTGCTCGGCGGCAAGGAGAAGCTGGACGAGCGCCTCGCCCGGGCCCGCGAGGGCGTCCGCAAGGGCGGGCGGAACGCCGCGATGGCCACCTTCGAGGCCTCCCGGCCGGCCGTCGGCGCGCAGGCGATCGGGATCGCCCGGGCCGCGTACGAGGTGGCGCTGGACTACGCGAAGACCCGGGTGCAGTTCGGTCGTCCGATCATCGACAACCAGGGCGTGGCCTTCCAGCTGGCCGACATGAAGACCCGGATCGACGCGGCCCGGCTGCTGGTCTGGCGGGCCTCCTGGATGGCCGCCACCAACCAGCCGTTCACCTCCGCCGAGGGCTCGATGTCCAAGCTCTACGCGGGCGAGACCGCCAAGTGGGTCACCGCGCAGGCGATGCAGGTCCTCGGCGGCAACGGCTTCACCCGGGAGTACCCGGTGGAGCGGATGCATCGGGACAGCGCGATCTACTCGATCTTCGAGGGGACCAGCGAGATCCAGCGCCTGGTCATCGCCCGCGCCGTCTCCGGTCTGCCGATCCGCTGACCGTCGGCGGCCGGGCCGGGGGTCAGCGGGCGACCCAGAAGGTGAGCCCGGCCGACAGCGCGCCCACCACCGTGCCGGCGATCGTCTGCGCGGTGGTGTGGTCCCGCAGCACCACCCGGGACCAGCCGATCACCGCGACCAGCGGGTAGAGCAGCAGCCACCAGGGCGAGAGCGCGACGGCCAGGCAGACCGTCGCGCCGCTCGCCACGGCGGTGTGCACGGAGATCTTCCACCAGACGGTGATCACCAGGATCGGGACCAGGGAGGCGAGCATCGCCACCACCGTCGCGGACAGGTCCCGCGGGGCGTCCGCGACGAGCATCACCACGAGGCCGGTCGCCACCGAGGCCATGATCAGCGGGAAGAGCGTCAGTCGCCGCTGCCGGTGGCCGACGTGCCGGTCGCCGACGGTGCCCCTGCGCATGCCGTAGTGGATGAACAGGGTCGGGACGACGGCGGTGAACACGGCCGCGAACGCCGCCCAGGCGAGGCCGGTCCAGCCGTAGCGGAGGCCGCCGAGCAGGAGCAGCATCGCGATGATCACGTTCTTCGGCTCCAGGCCGTCGGTGATCCGCCGGGCCCGGGCCGTCGTGGGGGCGTCGGTGGTCGTCGCGGTGGTCATCGCGGTGGTGCTCCAGGCGGGTTCGGCTGCGAATCGGTCGCATGATCGTATCGGCCTGATCGGCTCCGCTCCGGCCCGTACGGCCCCGGCCCGTACGGCCCCGGCCCGTACGGCTCGTACGGCTCGTACGGCGCCTGAACCGTCCCCGCGGCCGTCCCCGCGGCCGTCCGGGCGCCCGGTCAGAAGCGGGGCGGTCGGCGTTCGAGGAAGGCGGCGAGCCCCTCGCGGACGTCCGGGGCCTCGCGGGAGCGGCGCTCCCAGGGGGCGAGGGCCTCGGCCGCCCGCTCCGGCGGCACCGCCAGCGCGGCCTTGACGGCGCCGATCGTCTGCGGCGAGCGGGTGGTCAGCAGCCGGGCGAACTCCAGGGCCGCGGCGTCCAGTTCGGCGGCCGGCAGGACGCGTTCGGCCAGCCCGAGCGCGGCGGCCTCGGGGGCGGACAGCAACTCGCCGGAGAACAGCAGGTACTTGGCGCGGGCCGGCCCGACCAGCCGGGCCAGTCGCAGGGTGGGCACCGCCGGGTAGACCACGCCGAGCTTGGCCGGGGTGATGCCGAGCCGGGCGTCCTCGGCGACGAAGCGCAGGTCGCAGGCGACCGCCAGCTGGCAGCCGCCGCCGACGCAGGCGCCGTGCACCACGGCGAGCGTCGGGTGCGGGAAGACCGCCAGCGCCTCCTCGGCGGCGACGTTGATCGCGTGGTAGGCGTCCGCGCGGTCCGGATCGCCGTAGACCCCGGCCAGTTCGTCGATGTCGGCGCCGGCGCTGAAGGTGCCGCCCGCGCCGGTGACCAGCAGGGCGCGCACCCCCGGCTCCTCGGCCAGCCGCTTCAGCACCTCCGGCAGGGCCTGCCAGATCGCCAGGGTGACGGCGTTGCGGCAGTGCGGGCGGTCGAACTCCAGCACCGCGACGCCGTCCCCGCCGACGTGGGCGTTGAGGCCCTCGGCCTCGGTGGGCAGCGGGGCGCGGTCGCGCGTCAGCAGCGGCCGGGTGGCCATGGGCACCTCCGGGAGGGTGTGGATGCGGCCACTCTTCCAGAGTCCGGCGGCGCGGCTCAGGACCGGGTGGCGCCGTAGTCGCCGAGACCGTTGCCGGCCAGGCCGAAGGCCCGGTCGGCGTTGGCCACGGCTTCGGGCAGGACGTCCGCCGCCCGATCGCCGGCCATCATGCGGCGCTGGTTCTCCTCCGTCAGGGTCAGCCGGGTGCCGAGCAGCTGGGCGGCGGCGACCCGGGCGAGCAGCAGGTCGTGCTCCGGGTCCCGGGCGAGCAGCTCGGCGGCGAGCGCCTTCCGGGCCCCGGCGCCGAACCCGGCCTGCGCCCGCTGTGCCAGCACGGGGGTGCTGTGGACGAGACGGATCACGTCGACCACCTGCTGCTGGTCGCTCAGGCCGGTCGCCGGGTCGAACGCGGCGAGCGCGGTGACGTACTGGGCGTGCAGCGCGGTGACCGCCGGGACGTCCGGGGCCGCTTCGCGCACCACCCGGGCGGGCTCGCCGATGTGTTGCTCCATCGGCCCGAGGACGAGGTCCTCCTTGGTCGCGAAGTAGTTGAAGACGGTCATCTTGGACACCTCGGCGGCGGCGGCGATCTCGGCGACCGAGACGTCGTCGAAGCCGCGTTCGGCGAACAGGGCGATGGCGGTCCGCCAGATCCGGATCGCGGTCTGCAGCTTCTTGCGCTCCCGCAGGCCCAGTCCGGCCATGTCGGCCCCGGGGTCGACCTCGATTCTCGTCATGCCATGACTGTACCAGGATCAAAGATGTATCAGGCTGAAGAATTGACTGAGTCAAAAAAGCCTGTCATGGTGGTGCCGCGCCGCCGGGTCGGACCGGTCCGGCGCCGGGCCCACCGCGACCCGAACTTCCGCGACCCCAGGGGGACTTCCGATGGCCGTGACCACACCGCCGACCGCTCCGGCACCGACCGCGCCCGGGGTGACCGGACCGGCACCCACCGCGCCCGGGGCGACCGCGTCGGCACCGACCGCTCCGGCGCTGATGACCGAACCGCAGCGCAAGCTGGGCATGCTGCTGTGCCTGGTCACGATCGTGCTGGCGGTACTCGACACGAACATCGTCTCGGCGGCCACCGTGCCGATCGTCCGGGACCTCGACCCGGTCCACGGCGTCGACCGACTGCCCTGGCTGGTCACCGCGTTCGCGCTGGCCGCCACCGCGCTGCTGCCGCTCTACGGCAAGCTCTGCGACCTCTACGGGGCGAAGCGGGTGCTGATCGGCGCGGTCGCCACCTTCCTGGTCGGCTCGGCGCTCTGCGGCGCCGCCGGCTCGATGGAGCAGCTCATCGCCTTCCGGGCGGTCCAGGGCATCGGCGGGGGCGGGCTGATGAGCGTGACCATGGTGGTGATGGCCCAGCTGAGGAACCCGGACGAGGCCGGCGGCGGCGGTGGCGCGGGCGGGATCGTCGCCGGCGGAGGGATGGCCCTCGGTCCGCTGCTCGGCGCACTGCTCGCGGAACACCTGAACTGGCGCTGGATCTTCTACGTCAACCTGCCGATCGGCCTGCTGCTCCTGGTCGGGGCGGCGCTGGTGCTGCGGCTGCCCGCCGGGACCGGCCGGCGCGGGCTGGACTTCCTCGGCGCCACCCTGGCCGCCGCGTCCGTCACCGGCCTGCTGCTGGTCGCCGAGTGGGGCGGCCGGACCTGTGGCTGGACCTCCCCGCAGCTGCTCGGCCTGGCCGCGGCCACCGTGCTGCTCTTCGTGCTCTTCCTCCGCCGTCAGGCCACCGCCGCCGACCCGGTGCTGCCCCTCTCGCTGTTCCGGGTCCCGGAGATCCGGATCGGCTTCGCGCTGCAGGGACTGGTCGGCATGGGGATGATGGGCGCGATCATGTACGTGATGCTCTACCTCCAGGTCGCCCGGGGCGTCGCCGCGACCTCGGCCAGCCTCTACCTGATCCCGATGGCGGTCGGGATGACCGCGATCGGCCTGGTGGTCAACCGGCTGGAGGCGCGGGGGGTGTCGGTCCGCGCCGTGCTGGCCGCGGGCGCCGTCTGCTCCGCCACGGCGCTGCTGCTGCTCGGGCTGAGCGGGCCGGGGACGTCGCTGTGGCTGGTCCGGGCCGAACTGCTGCTGCTCGGCGTGGGGCTGGGCCAGCTGATCGGGCACCTGATCACCGTGGTCCAGCTCGCCGCCCCGGCGCACCAGCTGGGGGTGGCCACCACCGGCGTCCGGTTCTTCCAGACCCTCGGCAGCGCGCTGGGTGCGGCGGTCTTCGGCACGGTCCTGGCCCGGGTGTTCACCGCCGCCGAGCCCGGGGTGCCGCTGGGCGCGGTCGGCCGGCTGACCGGCGCGGCCCGGGAGCACGCGGTGGCGGGCTTCGTGGACGCGGTGGACACCGTCTTCCTCTCGGCGGCCGGGGTGATGGTGCTGGCCCTGCTGCTGGCGCTGCGGCTGCGGCCGGCCGGGACGGCGGGCGGGGCGACGGCCGGGGAGCGGGCCGTCTGAGGGCGGACCCGGACCCTCCGGGGCGGACGCGGCGCGGGGCTCAGCCGGTGGGGGCGCCCTGGGGCTTCCACTCGTGGGTGAGCAGCGACCAGACCTCGCCGTCCTGGTGGGTGCCGTTGTGCAGGTAGCTCTCGCGCAGCACGCCCTCCAGGGTGAAGCCCATCCGCTGGGCGACCGCCCGGCTGCGGACGTTCTGCGGCTTGTTGTGCCACTCGATCCGGTGCATGCCGCGGACGGTGAAGGCGTAGTCGATCAGGTGCCGGACGGCGGTGCTGATCAGGCCTCGGCCCTCGCCGGCGGGCTCGGTCCAGACGCCGATCTCGCAGTTGCCGCCCTTGGCGTCGAACTGCACGAACATCACGCCGCCGACCAGCGTGCCGTCCAGCCAGATGCCGTACAGCCGGGCGGCGTCGGCGGCCTGCCGGTCGGCGTAGCGCTGGAGCACGGTGCGGGCCGAGTCGAGGTCGGTGGCGAGGGCGGCCCAGTTGATCCAGGCGTCGATGTGGGCCCGGCCGCGCTCGATGTGCTCCAGGTACTCGGGTGCCTGCCACGGCTCCAGCGGGCGGAGCTCGGCGTTCTCGGCGAGGGGGATGGCGAACATGGGCGTGCCTTTCGCAACGAGGGTCGGTCGATCGGTGCGTCATGCGTAACAAACGTTTGGTACGTAAGATAACCCCATGACACCGGCCCGTGGAGATCATGAAGCCCGCCGAACCGAAGTCTCGGAGGCGGTCTGGCGGGTGTTGTCCACCCGGGGTTTCGACGCGCTGACGCTGCGTGCCGTCGCCGCCGAGATGGGGGCCACCACCGGGCTGCTGACGCACTACTTCCCCAGCAAGAAGGCGCTGGTCGCGCACGCGCTGGAGCTGCTGGACCGGCGTTCGCTGGAACGTCCGCGGCGGCTCGCGCCCGCCGACGGGGGGCCGCCGCCGCCCGAGGGGCTGGCCCGGCTGCGGGCGGCGCTGCTCGACGTCCTGCCGCTGGACGCGGCGGGGCGGGCCGGCAACCGGATCTGGGTCGGCTCCTGGGACGTCGCGCTGGCCGACCCGGAGCTGGCCGAGGCGCACGCGGCGCGGTACGCGCGGGCGCGGCGGCTGCTGACGGAGTGCGCCGCGGACGCGCAGCGGCTCGGCGAGCTGCCGGCCGGGCCCCGCGCGGAGGAACTCGCGGCGGGGGCGCAGGCCTTCGTGCTGGGTCTGGTCGTGCAGGCGCTGTTCGCCCCGGCGGAGTTCCCGGCGGAGCGGCAGACGGAGCTGCTGGACACCTATCTGGCGGGGCTGGCCGCGGGCTGACTCCGGCGCCGGGCCTCCTCGGGCCGGTGCCGACCGGAGGCCCTCGGGGCCGGGGCCGGCCGGGTTCGGCCGAGGTTCGGCCGAGGTTGGGCGGCGGGTCGGTGGCGGGCCGGTGGGGGCGGATGTTCACGGCACCGGAATTCCCCGGCGGGGACTTTTCGGAGAGTGCATGACACGCATGGTCACGGGTTATGCGCGTTCGGTGTCGAAGGGGCGGTCGGCCGGTCCTCGGGGCGTCCGCAATTGACCGGTACGGGTAATGCGCGAACTGCCGGGCGTGGCCGCGGCGCGACGGGTGCGCGGCTGTGGTGCGTGGCGCCCCCAGCAGGATTCGAACCTGCGACCTACCGCTTAGAAGGCGGGTGCTCTATCCGCTGAGCTATGGGGGCGGGACGGGCGGCGCCCGGGAGGGCGTGACCGTTGCCGGGATC
Organism: Streptomyces sp. NRRL F-6131; assembly: GCA_000719695.1. Classification (GTDB taxonomy): domain Bacteria; phylum Actinomycetota; class Actinomycetes; order Streptomycetales; family Streptomycetaceae; genus Kitasatospora. Next base: position 44,260 of record JOHN01000056.1, on the reverse strand, counting down.
GGGCGGTGGGCGCGTGGCGCCCGCTGTCCGTCCCCGTGCTGAGGGTGGGGTGTGGGGGGTGGCGGGCCCCTGCCCTGTCAGGGGACAGGATAAGGGTGTCCCGTTCCTCGGCCGGCTGTTACGACACCGCCGTTGGTGTGTCGGCCTCGGTGGAGCGGTCCGATAATCGCAGGTGAAGGCCGTGAGTGCAGCGGTCTGGCGGTGTTCCGCGCCGGACGTTGTGCACTCGTTACGGGGCTGTCTGCCCACCCGTTATGGATTCGGCACGGAGAAAGCGCCGCGACCCGCCCCGGCATCGGCGCGGGTGGGGGGCCGTATTCGGGTTCCTTCGGTCGGATGACGTGGGGGGACGGTCGGCGTGGCCACCCCGGCGGGTGTCCCGGGGCGCCCCGCTGGCCTGCGGTTTGTTGTCATGGCCGCGCAGACCGAGGGTGCGGTCGTCACACAAAGGCCGAAATTCACCCCTGTGGGCGACAGGCGTTTTCCACAGGCCCGAGTTGTCCACAGGATTTCCGATCCACCATGCGCGGATTTCCCGAGAAGCGCACTCTCGAGCCGCACCGGTCGATTCCGTACGGTGCAACCGGGAGAACGGAGCGTGGCGGTGAACGGGACGCAGGTGACGGTGATCGGAAATGTCGCGACGGAGGTGACGTACACCCAGACCCCCGGCGGGGTGCCGGTGGCGAACTTCCGGCTCGCCTCGACCGAGCGGCGCTACGACCGGGCCCGGGAGGGCTGGGTCGACGGCGAGACGCAGTGGCTGACGGTGACGGCCTGGCGGGCGCTGGCGGGTCATCTGATCGGCTCGCTGTCGAAGGGGGACCCGGTGGTGGTGAGCGGGCGGCTGAGGGTGCGGGAGTGGGCGGAGGGGGAGGCGAAGCGGAGCCGCGTCGAGATCGACGCCCGTTCGGTCGGGCACGATCTGAGCCGTGGTACGGCCAGGTTCACCTGGGCGCCGGCGGCGCGGGGCGGGTCGGCGGGCGGCCCGGCGGACGGGGCGGCCGACGGGGGCGGGGCGACCTTCGGCGAGGCGGTGCCCGGGTGGATCGTGGACGCCCTGCGCGGTCGGCGGGCGGCGGGCGCCGGCGACGGGAAGGCGTCGGAGGGGGAAAGCGGGGGTGGCGCCTAGCGGGTGACCGGGTGTCGGACGGGTCGTGCGACTGTCGACAAATATGCGAATCGAGAAGGTCGTTGCGCCCGCACGCGCAATCCTGTTCCGGTTAGCGGAATGATCCGAGAATTCTGGCTACCCGTCAGCTTGTGATGATACTGGGAGGGTTGATAACGATACAGATACGGAATCGTCCTGATTTCGCATGGGGGTTTCGGGACCTCCGAGGCTCCATAGGATTCGTCTGGTTCACATCGTGAAGCAGCGCCACAGGGGGCGCGGCAAGCAAGGCGGGCAGCCCATCGGCATGGCCCGGCCCGGAGGGATCCCAAGATGTTCCAGAGGCAGGGGCGGACGCTTCCCCGTATAACCACTGTCATGCTCGCGACCAGCGTTGCGCTGGGCGGGGGCCTGTTCGCGGCCGGTGCGGCGGCCGCGGCCGACACCCCCGGCGGGGCTGTCACGGCAGTGATCCAGCCGACCCTGATGAGCGAGGAGATCGCCATCGAGGGCAGCCACTCCATCCAGGGCGGCCTCTTCACGCTCAAGACCGCCGACGGCGAGATCAAGACGTACTGCATCGACATCGACCACCCGGTCGACATCACCAGCGGGATCGAGTACCAGGAGTCCGACTGGAAGTCGAGCTCGCTCGGCCGCCCGGAGAAGGCCCAGGACGCCTCCAAGATCCGCTGGATCCTGGAGAACTCCTACCCGCAGGTCACCGACCTCAAGAAGCTGGCCACCGACGCCGGCGTCAAGGGCGAGCTGACCAAGGAGGACGCCGCCGCGGGCACCCAGGCCGCGATCTGGAAGTTCTCGGACGGCAAGAACGCCGTGCCGGTGGACGCCCAGGCCAAGCAGCTGCGCGACTACCTCGTCAGCGAGAAGAACAAGGGCATCGCCGCCGAGCCGAAGCCGTCGCTGAGCCTCACCCCGGACTCGGTGTCCGGCAAGCCCGGCGGCAAGCTCGGTCCGTTCTCCCTCAACTCCAGCGCCAACGAGGTGAAGTTCGCCGTCACGGGCGACTCCGCCGACAAGGTCAAGCTGGTGGACAAGGACGGCAAGCCGGTCACCAACCTGGCCGGTCCGATCCAGAAGGACACCCCGCTGTACCTGGAGGTGCCGGAGGGCACCGCCGACGGCACGGCCACGGTCAACGCCTCCGCCGAGACCGTCGTGCCCAGCGGCCGCGTCTTCCTCAGCAAGGGCTACACCCCGGCCAAGCACAGCCAGACCATGATCCTCGCCGGCTCGACCAAGCTCGGTGTCAAGGACGCGGCCAAGGCGACCTGGAAGGCCGCCAAGGGCCCGCTGGTCGACAGCACCGCCGTCGTCGAGTGCGTGGCCAACGGCGTCAAGGTCTCCGTCGCCAACGGTGGCGACGAGGCCGCCACCGTCTCCGTGAAGCCGGGCAAGGACCTCACCGTCCAGCCGGGCAAGATCGAGACCGTGGTCGTCCCGGTCGCCGAGGACACCGCGTACGACATCACGGTCACCGGCCCGAACGGCTTCAGCAAGAACTTCAAGGGCATCCTGGACTGCAAGACCGCCAGTGTGACCACCCCGACCCCGACCCCGTCGGCCACCACCCCGAGCACCAAGCCGTCGACGCCGGCGCCGACCACCAAGGCCCCGACCGCCACCGCTTCGGTGACCCCGAGCGCCACCCCGTCGGCCTCCGCCACCACCACGGCCGCCCACCCGGCGCCGACCAGCTCGGCCCCCGGCACCACCGGTGGTCTGGCCCAGACCGGTGGTAGCGACGCCACCCCGATCATCGCCGCCGTCGCCGGTGGCCTGGTCGTGGCCGGCGGTGCCGCGGTCTTCCTGCTGCGCCGTCGCCGCCAGGGTGGCAACGCCGCCTGAGGCACCGGCCGGACGCTGATCCGGTAGGACCGGGCGTCGATCCGCCCGAACCGGCCCGGCCCCCCGCACCCTGTGTGCGGGGGGCCGGGCCGCGTCGCGTCCGGACGCGACGCGGCGGGCCGGGCCCGCCGTTCGGGTCCGTGGGCCGGGTCCACGGACCGGGGCCGCCGGTCGGGGCCGGACGCCGGGAACGCCGGTCCGCCGCCGCCCGGGAGGGCCGGCGGCCGGTGGGGGTCCACGGGGGGAGCAGCCGTTCGGGGCTCCCGGTCCGGTGCGGCACAATGGAAGGCTGCAAGCCGAATACTCCCGACGACGCCGGAGCGATCTCACGTGGCGGAATACATCTACACGATGCGCAAGGTGCGCAAGGCGCACGGAGACAAGGTCATCCTTGACGACGTGACGCTCAGCTTCCTCCCCGGGGCGAAGATCGGCGTCGTGGGTCCCAACGGTGCCGGTAAGTCCACCGTGCTGAAGATGATGGCCGGCCTGGAGCAGCCCTCCAACGGCGACGCCTTCCTCTCGCCGGGCTTCACCGTCGGCATGCTGCTCCAGGAGCCGCCGCTCGACGAGTCCAAGACCGTCCTGGAGAACGTCGAGGACGGCGTCAAGGAGATCAAGGGGAAGCTCAACCGCTTCAACGAGATCGCCGAGCTGATGGCCACCGACTACTCGGACGCGCTGCTCGACGAGATGGGCAAGCTCCAGGAGGACCTGGACCACGCCGAGGCCTGGGACCTCGACGCCCAGCTCGAGCAGGCCATGGACGCCCTGGGCTGCCCGCCCGGCGACTGGCCGGTCACCAAGCTCTCCGGTGGCGAGAAGCGCCGCGTCGCGCTCTGCAAGCTGCTGCTGGAGGCGCCCGACCTGCTGCTGCTCGACGAGCCCACCAACCACCTGGACGCCGAGTCGGTGAACTGGCTGGAGCAGCACCTGGAGAAGTACAAGGGCACCGTCGTCGCCGTCACCCACGACCGGTACTTCCTGGACAACGTCGCCGAGTGGATCCTGGAGCTCGACCGCGGCCGCGCCTACCCGTACGAGGGCAACTACTCCACCTACCTGGAGACCAAGCAGTCCCGTCTCAAGGTCGAGGGCCAGAAGGACGCCAAGCGCGCCAAGCGGCTCAAGGAAGAGCTGGAGTGGGTCCGCTCCAACGCCAAGGGCCGCCAGGCCAAGTCGAAGGCGCGTCTGGCCCGCTACGAGGAGATGGCGGCCGAGGCCGACAAGATGCGGAAGCTGGACTTCGAGGAGATCCAGATCCCGCCGGGTCCGCGTCTGGGCAGCGTCGTCATCGAGGTCGAGAACCTCAACAAGGCCTTCGGCGAGAAGGTCCTGATCGACGACCTCAGCTTCACCCTGCCGCGCAACGGCATCGTCGGCATCATCGGCCCGAACGGCGCCGGCAAGACCACCCTGTTCAAGATGCTCCAGGACCTGGAGACCCCGGACAGCGGCAAGGTCAAGGTCGGCGAGACGGTCAAGATCAGCTACGTCGACCAGAGCCGCGCCAACATCGACCCGAAGAAGACCCTCTGGGAGGTCGTCTCCGACGGTCTGGACTGGATCAACGTCGGCCAGGTCGAGATGCCGTCCCGCGCCTACGTCTCGGCGTTCGGCTTCAAGGGCCCGGACCAGCAGAAGCCGGCCGGCGTGCTCTCCGGCGGTGAGCGCAACCGCCTCAACCTGGCGCTCACCCTGAAGCAGGGCGGCAACCTGCTGCTCCTCGACGAGCCCACCAACGACCTCGACGTCGAGACCCTCTCCTCGCTGGAGAACGCGCTGCTGGAGTTCCCCGGCTGCGCCGTGGTCATCTCGCACGACCGCTGGTTCCTGGACCGGGTCGCCACCCACATCCTCGCCTACGAGGGCGAGAGCAAGTGGTTCTGGTTCGAGGGCAACTTCGAGTCGTACGAGAAGAACAAGATCGAGCGGCTGGGCGCCGACGCGGCCCGTCCGCACCGGGCCACCTACAAGAAGCTGACCCGCGGCTGACACCCAGCCATGACGACGGCCCGGCAGACCCGCCCCGTGGGGGCAGGGCCTGCCGGGCCGCGGCCCGACCGGCACGCACCGCCGGGGGCCACCGGACGTCGAGGAGAACACCCGTGGCACGCCACATCTACGCCTGCCCGCTGCGCTGGTCCGACATGGACGCCTTCGGGCACGTCAACAACGTGGTCTTCCTGCGCTACCTGGAGGAGGCCCGGATCGACTTCATGTTCACCCAGGCCGCCGAGGCCGGCGCGGGCGAGTTCGCGGGCGGCTCGGTGGTGGCCCGCCACGAGATCGACTACAAGCGTCCGTTGGTGCACCGGCCCGAGCCGGTCACCGTCGAGACCCGGGTGACCCGGATCGGCGGCGCCTCGCTGACGGTCGCGTACGAGATCAAGGACACCGCCGCCGACGGGACCGAGACGGTCTACGTCCAGGCGTCCACCGTGGTCGTCCCCTACGACCTGGCCGAGGGCCGCCCGCGCCGGATAAGCCCGGTGGAGCGGGAGTTCCTGACCCGGTTCATGGACGAGGAGGTCGTCGCGGTCTGACCGCGTCCGCCTCGCCCCGGGCCGACCGGCCCGGGTCCGCCCCTTCGATGCCCGGATGTGAGCCGAAGCGTTGAACAGCACCGCCACCCTCGCCCTCGCCGACACCGGGGAGGCCGCCGACCTGGCCGCCTTCCTGGTCCGCCTGCTGCGCTTCGACAGGGCGGCGGCGGTCCGGTTGCAGGGCGTGCCGCGACCGGACGGCGATGGAGTGCTGGCCGTCTTCGGACGGCTGCCGCTGGGCGGTTCCGGCGCGCTGGCGGTGCGCACCGCCCGGCTGGCCGGGCCCACCGAACCGGTCGACCTGACCGTCTCGGCCGGGCAGTTGCTGGACGGTGTCGACAGCGGGGCGAACACCGTCGCCCTGCCCGGTCCGGTCACCGGCCCGGCCTGGGCCGGGCTGCTGCCCCCACGCACCGGCTGGCGTCCGGTCGGCGCGCCGCCGGCGGCCCAGGTGTACGCCGAACTGATGGCCGCCGTGCGGGAGTTCCGCGAGCGCAGCGAGGCCGTTCCGGAGCACCACCGGACCCGCGCGGTGCTCGACGCGCTGGCCGACGAGATCTGGTCGCGTCCGGTCACCGTGCTGCCCGAACTGCCGCTGCGCGCCGCCCACGCGGCCCGGGTGATCGGCTTCCTGGACCCGAAGGCCCCGCTCGGCGTGCACCGGGCCGGTGGCTGGCTGCGGCTCTCCGCCCCGGCGGGTTCGGTGGCGGTCCGGACGGCGGCGGCGCCCGGTGCGGGGCTGGGGCTCAGCCCGGTCCGCCCGGCGTAGGTTCCGTCACCCCCGGGGCCCGTGGCTCCCGGGGCCCGTCACCCCCCCCGGGTCCCGTCACCCCTTCTGCCCGCCCGGTCGGTCAACGCCCCGGTCAGCCCTCGGTGTTGATCATCGAGGCGGCGGCGTAGGTGAGGTAGTCCCAGAGCTGGTGCTCGGCCTCCGCCGACAGGCCCAGCTCGTCGACGGCCACCCGCATGTGCTTCAGCCAGGCGTCGTGCGCCGCGCGGTCCACCTTGAACGGCACGTGCCGCATCCGCAGCCGCGGGTGCCCGCGCTGCTCGCTGTAGGTGCGCGGGCCGCCCCAGTACTGCATGAGGAAGAGCGCGAACCGCTCCTCGGCCGGGCCGAGGTCCTCCTCCGGGTACATCGGCCGGAGCAACTCGTCCTCGGCGACGCCCTGGTAGAACCGGTGGACCAGCCGCCGGAAGGTCGGTTCGCCACCGACCTGCTCGAAGAAGGTCTCCTCGCTGAGCGTGCCCCGCCGGATCTCGTTCACCCGACCATGGTCGCAGACGGCGGCGGGGCCGTACACCGGGACCTGGGGACCAGGACCGGAGGTGTACGACCCCGCGCGGGTCGGCCGGGGGAGGGCCGGCGGTCAGTCCTCCCAGCGGAAGAGCTTCCAGGAGATGCCGGTCAGCACGGCCGCGAACAGCAGCAGGCCGCCCATGGTCGGCAGCGCGTCCGTCACGCCGCCGCCCCGGGAGAGCACCGACTGCGAGGCGGTGACCAGGTGGCGCAGCGGCAGCGCCTCGGAGACCGCCTTGAGCCAGCCCGGCATGTCGTCGGTGGGGAAGAACGAGCCGGACAGGAACGACATCGGCAGCACGATGATCTGCGAGATGCCGTTCGCCGCCTCCTCGGTCTTGGCGAGCGAACCGGCGAGCAGGCCGATCGACATGAAGGCGACGGTCGCGCAGACCACCAGCGGGACGACCAGCCACCAGTCACCGGTGAGCTTGAGTCCGAAGAAGGGCATGGTCGCGACCGCCAGGAAGACGGCCGTCTGGACCAGGGCGGTCAGCACCGAGACCGCGACCCGGGAGGCGACGATCGCTCCGGCGCTCACCGGGGCGAGCCGCAGCCGGCGCAGCACCTTCTTCTGCCGCCAGCCGACCAGGGTCAGCGAGGCGCCGAACACCGCGCCGGTGGCCACCGCCCAGCCCAGCAGGCCGGGGGTGAGGAACTGGATCGGCTTGAGCGACTCGTCCTCGACCCGGCTGCTCTCCAGGACGAACGCCGGGGGCTTGCCGCTGGCGGACTGGTTCGCCTGCTGGACGACGGAGTTGACGATGCCCTGGACGGAGCCGGCGCGGACCTGGTCGGCGGCGCTGTAGCGCACCACGACCTTGCCGTCCGGGCCCTCCTTGATCATGGCGTCGAGGTCGCCCTTGCGGACCTTCTCCAGGGCGGCGGCCTCGTCGTCGCCCCTGGTGACGGTCAGCACCTGCTCCAGGCCGGCCCGGGCGTCGCCCTGGACCGAGTCCAGCACCCGGACGGCGCCGACCTGTTCGACCTTGGCGTGCGGGCTGGAGGCGCCCTTGAGCAGGGTGCCGAACAGCATCAGGAACATCAGCGGGAAGAGCAGCACGAAGAACAGCGCGGTGCGGTCGCGGACGAAGGCGACCACCATCACCCGGGAGAGGCTGACGAAGGCGGAGACCCGCTCGCGCTCGACCGGGGAAGTGCCGCCCGGTGCGGGGGCCCGCGCGGGCGCGACCGTGGTGGGCTCGGCGGTCATGCGCGGTACTCCCGTCCGGTGAGCTGGAGGAAGACGTCCTCCAGGGTGGCGCCGCGGACCTCGAGGCCCCGCAGGGCGCCGCGGTCGGCCAGCACGGAGAGCACCGGCGCCGGCAGGCGGGTGGACAGCGAGAGCGACACCCCGTCGTCCTCCAGCGAGGCGATCTCCGCTCCGGCGGCGGTGAACAGCTCGCGCGCGGTGTCGAGGGGCAGCAGCCCCGACTCCACGCTGATCCGGACGGTGTCGTCGATCTCGCGGACCAGTGCGGCGGGCGCCCCGGTCCGCAGGATCCGGCCGTGGTCCATCACCGAGACGCGGTCGCAGAGCACCTCGGCCTCGTCCAGGTAGTGGGTGGTCAGCACGACGGTGCGGCCCTCGGCGTTGATGTCGCGCAGCAGGTCCCAGAGGTTGCGGCGGGCCTGCGGGTCGAGGCCGGTGGTGGGCTCGTCGAGGAAGACCAGCTCCGGGCCGTGGACCAGGGCGCAGGCGATCGAGAGCCGCTGGGCCTGGCCGCCGGACATCTTGTCGGTCATCACCCCGGCCGACTCGGTCAGGCCGACCCGCTCCAGCATCGCGTCCGCGCGCTTGGGGCCGACGCCGTAGAAGGAGCCGAAGGTGCGGATGGTCTCCCGGGCGGTGAGGCGGTTGAAGAAGGCGGAGGCCTGGAACTGGACGCCGATGCGCGGCAGCAGCTTGGGGTTGCGCGGCCAGGGCGCCAGCCCCAGCAGCTCGATCCGGCCCTCGTCGGGCTTGCGGATCCCCTCCAGGATCTCCAGCGTGGTGGTCTTCCCGGCGCCGTTCGGGCCCAGGATTCCGTAGAATTCGCCGGCCTCGACGGTGAGTGACACCCCGTCGACGGCCTGCACGTCCCCGTACCGCTGACGGATGCCGTCGGCGGATATTGCAGCAGTCATAGCGACTGAGGGTAGGGGCGCCGGGCCGTCGACGGGAGGCGTCTGAGCATCATTTGATGATCACTTTTACAACGTTGTCGATCGTCGGCCCGTGCGCCGCGGACCCCGGGCGCCGGGACGCGGTCGACGCACGGGTCGGAGGGACCGTCCCGTGCGTCGACCGTGCCCGCTCAGGCGCGGTGCAGGGTGATCGTGGTCCAGGCGCCGATGTGGATCCGGTCGCCCTCGTTCAGCGGGATCGCGGTGTGCGGGGCGATCGGCTCCGCGCCGCCGTTCACCGTGGTGCCGTTGGTGGAGTCCTGGTCGACCAGCACCCAGCTGCCGTCGGGCTGCTCGGCCAGCAGGGCGTGCTGGTGCGAGGCGCCCGGGTCCTCCGGCGCGACCGAGAGGTCGATCTCCGGCACGGTGCCGCGGTGCTGGCTGCGCCGGCCGATCCGCAGCTGACCGCGCCCGGTCAGCGGGATCCGCCGCTCGGGGCAGTACGGCGGGAAGAACAGGCCGGCCGCCTCCGGGCCGCTGCGGACCATCATGTCGGTGAAGTAGTCGCGGTCGGCCGCGATCACCGCGAACCAGGTGGTCCGCGCCGGCTCGGCGACCGGGGCGTGCGGCGGCTCGGCCTGCGCGGCCACCGGCGGGGCGAGGTGGAACGAGGTGCCGAACTCGTCGCCGCGCCGGGCCGGGCCGGGCTGGGCGTAGACCGGGCCGGAGTCCTCGCGCGGCACCGGCATCGCCGGGGGCTGCTGGGGCTGGGCGTGCTGGGGCTGACCCTGGGGGTGCGGCGGCGGGACCAGCGCCTCCGGGTGCGCGGCCGGCTGTCCGTACGGCGGCCCGTACGGGGCCTCCGCTGGCCCGGGCGCCGCGCCGGGCCCGTGGGCGGGCGGCGGGTAGCCGTAGCCGGCGGGCGCGGCGGGCTGCGGCGGGGCCTCCGCGAACGGCGGGGCCTCGGCGTACGGCGGTGCCTCCGCGAACGGCGGCGCGGCCGGTGCCTCCGGGGCGCCGCCGTACGCCGCCGGGATGTTCAGCGGGGCCGGTGCGGGCGGCGGGGCGGCGGCCGGGAACGGCTGCGGGGCGCGCTGCGGCGCGGACAGGTCGTAGTCGTAGCCGCACTCCTCGCAGAACCGCCCGGTCTGCGGGCTGCGGCAGATCGGGCAGATCACCAGGCCTTCGGTGAGGTCGGGGAAGCCCTGCGGGCCCGGCGGCGGGGGCGGGGGCATCGCGCCCGGGTGCGGCGGGAGGGCACCGGGCGGAGGCGGCAGGGTGCCCGGGGGGAGCGTGGCACCGTACGGCGCCCCGGGAGCGCCGTGCCCGCCGTGCGCCCCAGGGGCCCCGGGCGCGCCGGGGAGCGCGCCGGGCGGCGGCGGCAGCGGCTGCGGCGGTGTCATCGGAAAACCGCAGAAGTCGCACCAGTCCTCGGCCTGCGACTCGTGGCCCCTCGGGCAGATCGGCATCAGGTCCCCCCTCAATTCCTGCACGGCCGGGGCTGGGCCCGGCCGGTTCGCGGCCCGGTCGGCGCTTCGGCGGTCACTTCTTCACGCGGACGGTCTTGGTCGACCGGGTCTCGACGATCATCGAGTCGGCCTCGCTCACGTTCTTACGGAACCGAACGGTACCCTCCTTCGGGTCCACGACGTCCACCACCTTCTGCAGCAGCTTGTAGGTGCCTTCGTTCCCGGTCGCGTGCGCGATCCGGACGGCGGCCCCCAGCCTGGCGGTGGCGAGGTCGACCTTCCCGGCGCGGTGCGCCTCCATGCCCTCCTGGACGGCCGCGGCCAGCTCCGCCTGCCCGGTGTAGTGGGCGACCTGCGGGCTGATCCGGGTGGACGAGGCGAGGTCGTCCGTCCAGACCGCCTTGACCAGGCCCTGCGACAGCACCTCGGGCGTCCCCCCGGCGACCGACGGCGGCAGGACCAGGCTCACCCGGGCGGCCAGCATCTCGTTGCCGACCGCCGCGGCCGGGACCTCCACGCAGACGTGGTAGTCGCGGCTCTCGTCGCCCCACGAACCGGTGGGGTAGTCGCCGGCCCGCGGACCGGCCTCGGCCCGGCGGGCGGTGAGGTCCTCCAGCGAGGGGGCGACCTGCTTGACGAACTTCACCACCGCGTTGGCGGGCGTCCAGATCCGCAGCGCGACATCGGCGACCTGCTTGCCCATCGCGCCGGTCATCATCGAGCGGAAGTCCTCGGCCAGGCCGGACGGTTCGGGGACGATGTCGACGGTGCCGAGCAGCGCGGAGGAGATCTTGCGCAGCTCCTCGACCTTCCAGTCGGTGCCGACGCCCCGGCAGTCGGCGGTGAAGTGGCCGGTGACCCGTCCGATCGCCCGCTCCAGCTCGGCGGCGGTCTCGTGCTCGTTGTTGCCGTCGGTCAGCAGGATGGCGTGCCGGATCGGGATGTCGCGGCGGGTGAGGAAGAGCTGGTCGGCCTTGGTCAGCCAGCTGCCCATGGCGGTGCCGCCGGCCGCGGTCAGCCGGCGCAGCGACTCCCGGGCCCGGGCCCGGGTCTCCGGCGAGGAGACCGCGAGGGTGCCGTCGCCGGGGAAGACCTCGCGGGCCTCGTGGGTGCCGGCGACCACGGCGAACGCCACGCCGTCGCGGACGGTGTCGATCGCGGCGGCGGTGGCCTCGCGGGCGCCGCGCATCTTGCTGGACGGGTAGTCCATCGACCCGGAGCAGTCCACCAGGATCACCACGGCGGCGGACTGCCCGTCACCGGCCGCCGCGGCGTCGGCGATCCCGAGCGGCCGGCCGCCCGAGGTGCCGCCGCCGGTCGCGGTGACGGTGACGATGGCGTTCACCTCGCGGGCGCCGTCCGCGAGGTACTCGTTCTGGAAGATCTCCACGTCGAACCTGGGCAGGTTCGGCTTTGCCAGTGTTGCCATGGGCCGGTGGCTCCCGTCGGATCGTCGGATCATCGGATGGTGCGCGGGTGGTGGCCGCGCCGGTGGGACGGGGCGCGGGTGGTCGCTCGGGTGCGTGCGTCGCCGGTGGGCGGTCGCGTGGTGGGTGGTCGCGCGGCCGGCGGTCGCGGTGGGGCCCGCGCCGAGGGGCGCGGGCCCGGCGTGCGGTCGGGTCGGCGGGGTGCGGCCGAGTGTGGTGCGGTCGGGTGTGGTGCGGTCGGGTGGGCGGGGCGCGGTCGGTCAGCGGGCCGGCGGCACCGGCGGGCGGGGCGGGACGGCGGGCGGGACGGCCGGCGGCGGCGGGACGGGCGGCAGCGGGGCGGCGGGGGAGCCGATCACCGGGATGTCCGGCAGGGTCGGCTCGTAGTCCTCGTCGTCCGCCCCGCCGCTCCCGGGGGCCGCCCCGGTGGCGGTGATCACCGGCAGGTCCAGCGCGGTCGCGGTCCGGGCGTCCTCCCCGGGGGCCTCGGCCGCCGGCGGCGGGTCGATCGGCAGCACGGCGACGGTGATGTTGTCGTGGCCGCCGGCCGCGACGGCGAACTTCACCAGGGTCTGCGCGGCGGCCAGCGGTTCGGTCCGGGCGTCCGGCCGGACGTAGTACGCCAGGTCGGTGGCCGCCTCGGCGTAGTTCCAGAGCCCGTCGGTGCAGATCAGCAGCACCCCGGGCACGTGCGGGGTGAAGTCCAGGGTGTGCGGCACGACCTCCTCGGCGTCCGCGCCGAGCCAGCCGGTGATGGCGTGGGCGCGCGGGTCCGCGTACGCCTCGGCCTCGCTCATCAGTCCCGCCTCGACCATCCGGGCGGCCCAGGAGTCGTCCTGGGTGAGCCGGAACGGCTCGGCGGCGACCCGGTCGTCGGGGATCCAGTAGGCGCGCGTGTCGCCGACCCAGCCGATGGTGATCCGGCCGCCGGAGGCGATCGCGCTGACGTAGGTGCAGGCGGGCGCGTTGAGGTCGGGCCGGGGCGGCCGGGTGCCGTCGGTGGCGAGCGCTGCCACCGCGTCGGCCGCGTCGGCGACCGCCCGGCGCATCGCCGCGGTCGGGTCGGTGCCGGCCTCCAGCGAGCTGAGCAGCGACTCGGAGGCGGCGTCGACCGCCGTCTCGGAGGCCTGGTCGGGCCGGTCGGAGGAGGAGACGCCGTCGCAGACCACGGCCACCACGACCGGCTCGCCGCCGGGCAGTGAGGAGGCGGCGACGGTGAAGGAGTCCTCGTTGCGGTGGTGCCGCACACCGCGGTCGCTGACCCCGGCGACGCCGGCCAGCGCCTTCTCCATGTGGTCGCGGGGGCGCGGCTGGGCGCCGCCGCAGGCCTCGCAGTAGCCGTCGGCGGTCACCTGGTGGAGTCCGCAGTGCACGCAGGCGGCCGCGCTCTGCACGGCCTGGGCCGGCACGGCCGGTGTGTTGGGCAGGGTCGGCGGGTGGTCGTCGCCGCCCGCGGCCCGGGCGGCGGACCAGCCGGCCGGCATCGCACCGGGGGCGGGTCGGCCGTCCCGGCCGACCCCGCAGGACCCGCAGAAGACGTCCTCCGGGTCCATCGGCTCGGCACAGCTCTGGCACACGGTCTGCTGCGGCATCAGTTACACCCACGTCCTGGGACGGGCCCGGTTGGCCCGTTCCACCATCTCGATCCTGGTCTCGGCCCGGTCGGCCAACCGGGCGAGTACCCGGTAGGACTGCTCCAGGGCGAACCGCAGTTCCCGTTCCACCGCGGGCCGTCCCAGCACGCTGACCTCGCCCGTCGCCGGGCCGGGGCCGGTCCCGCCGGGGGAACCGGCGGTGACCCAGCCGAGTGCCGCGCCGAGCACCTCGACGGCGAGTTCCTCGCGGCGTCGGGCGTCCAGGCGCAGCGCGGTCAGCTGCTCGGAGCTCGCGCCGAGGTCGGCGCCGAGCGGGTCGGTGGTGGGCCGCTCGCGCAGCCGGGCCCGGACGGCCGCGATCCGGGCGGCGGTGTACTGGCTGGAGGTGGCCGGGACGCTCTCCAGGACGGCGACCGCGCCGGCCCGGTCGTCCTCGGCGAGCCGGACCCGGGCCAGCCCGAAGGCGGCGCTCAGGTAGCTCCGGTCGGTGCTCCACACCAGACGGTAGAACTCGGCCGCGTCGCCGCCGTCGCCGAGGAGTTCGGCGCAGACGGCGAGGGCCAGCTTGGGGGCGGCCTCGCCGGGGAAGGCGTCGTAGACGGCGTCGAAGGCCTCGGCGGCGGAGCGCAGGGCCTGTGCCTCGGCGGCGGGCTCCCCGTCGGCTCCGGCGGCGGTGACCAGGGCGGCCAGGCCGCGGTACCAGACCACCCGCCAGTCGTCCGGGTGGTCCTGCTCCAGCGCGGCCAGCGCCTCGCCGGCCTGCCGCTGCCGGCCGAGTTCGAGCAGGGCGCGCAGGGCCCTCAGCCGGCGCTCGACCGAGTCGGCGGGGGCGCCGTCGAGCGCGGCCAGCGCCTCCTCCGGGTCGGTGGCCAGCAGGGTGGCGAGGAATCCGGCGTTCGGGTCGGCCGGGTCGACCCGGGGGACGGGGAGCGCCAGCGCGGCGGCGGCCGGGTCGACGGCGGTCAGCCGCAGCTCCCCGGGCCGCAGCGTGGGGGCCACCAGCTCGGTGTCGACGACCCTCAGCTCCGGGCCGAACAGGGTGGACTGCGCGGGCCGGGGCCGGCCGTCCTGGAGCGCGAGCACCTCGCGCAGCACGCCGGTCAGCTGGTCGGCCATCTCCTCGGCGGAGCCGAACCGGCGGGCCGGGTCCGGGTCGGTGGCGCGGACCAGCAGCCGGTAGTAGGACTCGTAGGCGGCGAAGGCCGGGACGGACTCCGGCCCGGGCAGGGTGTCCCGGTAGGTGGTGGAGTAGCCCTGGAAGTCGAAGCTGAGGACGGCGAGGGTGCGGGCCACCGTGTAGAGGTCGGAGGCGGGGGAGGGGCCGTCGGTGGCGATCTCGGGCGCCTGGTAGCCGATGGTGCCGTAGATCGGGCCGTCGTCGTCGAGGCGGCGGACGGCACCCATGTCGATGATCTTGAGCGTGTCGCCGCTCTGCAGCACGTTGTCGATCTTGAAGTCGCAGTAGACCAGGCCCCGGCTGTGCAGGTAGCCCAGCGCGGGAAGCGCCTCCAGGGCGTACGCGATCGCCTGCTCCACCGGCAGCGGGTCGCGCCGGCCGTCCGCGGTGCGGCGCTCGTTGGCGATGTCCTTCAGGGACTTGCCGCCGACGTACTCCATCACGATGTAGCCGTCACGGGCGCCGGTCCGCAGGTCCGGGTGCTCGGCGAAGTTGATGATGCGGACGATGTTCGGGTGGTCCACCTCGGCGAGGAAGCGGCGCTCGGCGACGGCCACCGCCAGCGCGTCCTCGTCCCCGGTGTCCAGCAGGCCCTTGAGCACCACCCACTTGTCGTTGACCCGCCGGTCCACCGCCAGGTAGATCCAGCCGAGCCCGCCGTGCGCCAGGCAGCCCACCACCTCGTACTGCCCGCCGACCAGGTCGCCGCGGCGCAGCTTGGGGGTGAACGAGTACGGGGTGCCGCACTTGGTGCAGAAGCCTTCCGGGCGGCCCGGCGTGCCCTTGCGCTCCCGGCCCACCGGGGCGTCGCACTTGGAGCAGAACCGCTTGCGCTCCGGCACCTCCGGGTTCTCCAGCACCGCCGCCGCCGGATCGGCGGTCGGGACGGACGGCACCGTCACCAGGCCGGCGCCGAGCCGGTGCCGGTTGGCGGTGGCGCTGCCGCGGCTGCTGCGCACCGAGACCGAACGGGCGCTGCCGGTCCGGGTCGAGCGGTGCGAGCGGGACCGGCCGGAGAGGGAGCGGGACGAGCCGCTGCGCACCGAGGTGCTGCGTACGGAGGTGCTGGGTACGGAGCTGCTGCGGGCCGAGCCGGTGTCCGGGTCGCCGGCGGCCCGCGGGGCCGGGCGGTGGGCGCCGGTGCGTCCGGCCGGGGCCTCGGGCGCGGTGAGGCCGCACTCGTCGCAGTAGCCGTCGGCGTCGATCGTCCCGGCGCAGTCGCGCGGGCAGGGGTCACCCGGTCCGGCCGCGCCCGCCCCGGGGGTTCCGGTCGGGCCGGTGGCCGTCGGGCGACCGCTCGCCGGCCCGCCGGCGGCCCGCACCGAGGAGGTGTTCACCGGGCTGAGCCCGCACTCGTCGCAGTAGCCGTCCGCGTCGATCGTCCCGGTACCGCCGCACTCCGGCCGCACGCACGTCTCGCCCATCACCGTCAGCCCCCCTGTACCCGTCCGTCGACAGCCTGTCCGTCGACCGGCTCCCCGCCGGCCGCCGCCCCGCCCCACGCCGTTCCGTCCTGCACGATCCCGTCCCGCGCGCTCCCGCCCGGCTCCGCCGTCGGCTCGCCGCCGCCCTGGGCCGGGCGCAGCGCCTGCTGGAACCGGGCCACCGCGGCGGCCGCCGCCCGCAGGTCGCACGGCGCGCTCCACAACAGCCAGCGCGCCTTCTCGTAGCGCTCCACGACCTCCGGGTCCTCGGCCACCCGCAGCCGGGCCGCCATCGCCTTGTACGCGTCCAGGCGCCCGCGCAGTTCGGCCCGGACGGCCAGCGGCTGGGTCACCTCGGTGAGCGACTGCCGGGCCCGGGCCAGCTCCTTGGCGGCCGCGTCCTCCAGCGCGTCGAGCAGCGGGGCCAGCCGGTACCACTGCCCGTTCTGCCGCAGGTCCAGGGCCAGCACGATCCGTTCGCGCAGGGCCGAGGCCGGTCCCGGCACGGCCGGCACCTCGGTGGCGGCGATCTTGGCCAGCACCTCGCCGCGCGCCCGGCGGGCCTCGGCCAGGGTGGCGTCGGCCCGCTGGAGCAGGTCGCCGACGCCCTGCAGCCGCTCCTCGGCGTCGTCGCGCAGCCGCAGCAGGTTCTCCAGCTCCAGCCGGACGCCGTCCAGGGCCCGCCCGGCCCGGTCGAAGCGCTCGGTGTCCACCAACCCGGAGGGCGTGGCCGGGGCACCGCCGTCCGGCACCGTGCCGCGCTGGGCGGGCACCCGGGCCGGCCGCCAGAGCGCCAGCGGGTCGTTGCGCACCTCGGTCCGCAGCCCGGCCAGGTCGGCGTCCAGCGCGTCCAGGTCGTCGCCGAGCGGGTGGGTGCCGGCGCGCACGCCGAGCGAGGCGGCCAGCGTCTGCACCCGGCGCAGTTCGGCGATCAGCATGTCGATCCGGGCGGGCAGCGCCGTCCAGACCGCGTCGGCCGCCGAGACCACCTCGAGGACGGTGGCGTACCAGGAGTTCATCCGCTCCATGAGCTCCTCCAGGCTGACCCGCTCGACCAGCCGGGCCGGTGCGCCGAGCCGCTGCGGGCCGTCCGGCGCGCCGCCGGGCACGGTGACCGCGTCGCCGGTCAGCAGCTCGCTCAGTTCGGCGAGTTCGGGTCCGCCCGGCCTGGCCTTGCGGGCCCGCACCGCGCGGGCGGAGGCGAGCGCCTCCGCGTAGCGGTCGAACAGCGCCCACAGCAGCGGCATGCCCGGTCCGACCGCGGACCAGCGCTCCGCGGTCCGCCCGGTGAGGTCGGCGCCGTCGAGCAGGCGCAGGCCCGGGTGGTCCTGGAGCGAGAGCAGCGCCGACTCGACCGCGTCGCGTTCCGCGCCGAGGCGCGCCAGCGCGCGGTCCACCTCCTCCCGGTTCAGGACCGGGCCGGCCGAAGCCGCCATCACTCTCTCCCCTCCTCCGCCTGCCGCGTTCCGTGCTCCCCGGTTCCGGTTCGGGTCCGGGTGCGATCCGCCCCGACCTCGGGGTCTGGCGTCGCGCTGCCGCCTGCGGGGCGGACGACGGTCGTCCGACGACAGACCCTAGCGCGCGCCCGTTCCGCCCCCGACGCCCCGCCCGTACGGCCCGTCACCGGGGCGTCGGCCAGTGCCGGTCGGCGTCGTCCTGCAGGTACGGCTTGAGCCAGGTGTCGTACGCGCGCCGCCAGGTGCCGCTCGCGTGGTAGTCGTCGAGCACCTGGTTCACCCGGGCCGTCAGATCGGTGCTGGTCTTCAGCATCGCGATGCCCATCACGCCCGGCCGGACGTCGCCGTCGATCACCCGGACGGTCTGGTCCTGCGCCGCCTGGCTGGCCGCGAGGCCGTCGTCGGTCATGGTGGCGTCGACCTTGCCCAGCTGCATCAGCACCAGGCAGTCGAGGTGGTTCTCCACCGTGACCAGCTTCTTGACCGGGCGGGTCTTCAGCTCCTCCTGGGCCGAGGAGCCGGACGCGGCGCAGGCGGTGGCGCCGTCGAGCGCCTCGTCGAGGGTCTTCGCGGGGTTGGAGCGCGGCACCAGGACCCGCTGGCTGGTGGTGAAGTACGGCCGGGAGAAGGCCACCTGCTCCAGCCGCTCGCAGGTGATCGACATGGTTCGGACGATGATGTCGACCCGGCCCTCCTGGATGAACTTGATCCGGTCGGCGGTCGGCACCGCCTTGAGGACCACCTTCTCCGGGTCGCCCATGATGGCGGTGCCGATCGCCTTGGCGAGGTCGATGTCGAAGCCCTCCACCTGCCCGGTGTTGGGGTTGCGCGAACCCCACCGGTAGCTGTTCAGGTCGATGCCGACGACCAGGCTGCGCTTGGCCTTGACGGCCTTCACCGCCGGGCCGTCCTCGGTGCTCGACGGGACGCTCCGGTACAGGTCGCAGGTGCCCGCCTGGCCGGCCTGCTCCGTCTGCTCCTGCTGCGCCGCGAGCGGCACCTGGTGCGGTGCGCCGGCGACGGGTGCCGCGCCCTGCGGCCCGCCCGCGCCCAGCACCAGCGCGCCGGTGGCGAGCAGCGCCAGCGCCGCCGCCGTCCGGGCCCCGCGCAGCGCGGCCGCCCGGCCCCGGCCCCGGCCCCGGTCCGTGTTCGTGCCCATGTCTCCGTCCCCCCTCTACCGGTACTCGGCCAGTCGCCGGCCGAGGCCGCCCAGGGCCGCGGCGGCGGCCACCAGGCTCAGCGCCGCGATCGCCCCGGCGGCGGTGCGCAGATCCTTGTCGACGCCCAGTGCGGAGTCCCGGAAGACGCCTTCCTCCAGGCCGGCCGCGTGGGCGAGTTGCCGGTCGGCGGCGTCGAACGAGGCCTCGGCCGTCTGCGGCAGGTCCGCCTGCCGGGCGGTCACGGTGGCGTCCAGCGCGGCCTGGTAGTCGCCGTCGTTCTCCAGCTTGGTGGCGGCGGTGTGCCGCTCGCGCCACTGCTGGTAGTCGGCGAGCGCCTGGCTGACTGCGGCCTGCGCCTCGGACGGGGCCATCGTCCGGGCCTGCGCCAGGGTGCCCGCCGGGGTGCCGCGCCCGGGGTCGGTGGTGACCAGCCGCTCGGTGGTCCTGGCCCACAGGTCGGCGTACGTGCCGCTGGAACCGCGGGCCACGTAGTGCAGGTTCTCGGCGAGTCGGGCCGTCAGCACGTCCACCCGGGCCGCGTTGAGCGCCCGCAGCGGCACGCCGCCCTCGCGGTCGGCGCGCCCGAGCGCCGAGTCGGTGCCGGTCGCGGCCACCGTCAGCCAGAGCACCGCGGCCAGGACGGAGGCGGTGGCGGCCACCAGTCCGATGTTGAAGACCCGGTTGGTCCGCCGGAACAGCACCAGTTGCACCCAGGCCAGCGCCAGGAGCGCCACCAGGCCCAGCGCGTAGCCGGCCCACGGGGTGGCCCGGGCGGCCGCCATGTCCTCGGCCAGCAGGGCGTTCTCGGAGGCCGAGAACTGCGCGGCGGCCGGCAGCAGCACGGTGCGCATCTGCTCGGAGGCGTACCGCTGGTAGGCGCCGCCGAGCGGATAGCCCTGCCGGTTGTTCGCCCGGGCGGTCTCCACCAGCCCCGCGTAGACCGGCACCTGCTGGTTCAGCTTGGAGAGCAGCTCCCTCAGCGGCGACAGGGAGGGGGTGCGGGAGGCGGACTCGGAGATCAGCTGGGAGGCCGTCCTGAGGTCCTGCTCGTAGCGCTCCCGGACGTCCCGCGGCTCGGCGCCCGCGAGCAGGAAGCCGGTGGCCGCGGTGGCGTCCGCGTCGGCCAGCGCACGGTTGATCTCGGCGGCCGCCTGGCTGAGCGGATGGCTGTCGCTCACCACCCGCTGCGCGGCGGCGGCCCGGGAGTTCACCTGGGCGGCGGTCAGCCCGCCGAACGCGAGGGTCAGCGCCACGAGCAGCACCCCGGCCAGCCGCAGCCGCCCCGGCGCCGTCCGGGTCACCCGCCCCAGCCGGGCGAGCGGTCCGCCGGACCGCACCACCGCGCCCGTGCCGCCGGCCCGTCGCGGCGCCGGCACCGAACCCGCGGACCGGTCCGGCGCGAGCGCGCCCGGCCCCTCCGTACGCACCGGTGTCGCCACCAGCCACCCCCTCCCCTGTGGCCCGCCCCCGTCTCCGGGGCTCGGCCGTTGCCAGCAGTATGGCCGTCACTCCCCACGGCCACACCCGAGTTGCGCGGATCTTGAGCCGTGCGTCCCGCCTCGCCCGCCGGGCCCGGGTCCCCCCTCGGGCGGCGGCGAACGGGTCGACGCGGCACGCACCCTACGCGGTTCCCGGCTCGACCGGAGGTCTGGGGTCCGGTTGTGCGGGGGCGGTGGAACCCCCGGGGGATGCGCCGAAGGGCGCGGGCGGTGCCTGCCCGGTCGCGCGGCCGGGTCCTTCGTACGATGGCGCCATGCGCCTTCTGGGAACGATCTCCGCCGACCGTCCGCTGCTCGTCGTCGCCGTCCGGGAGGAGGCCGCCCACCTCGGCGACCGCCTTCCGGTGCTGCTCACCGGCATCGGCAAGGTCAACGCCGCGGCCGCGCTGGCCACCGTCCTCGCTCGCGGCCCGCACCCCTCCGAGGTGGTCAACCTCGGCACCGCGGGCGCTCTGCGGGCCGGCTGGGAGGGCACCCACACCGTCACCCAGGTGATCCAGCACGACCTCGACACCCCGACCCTCTACGCGCTCACCGGCCGCACCTACGGCGCCCCGCTGGTCGTCGGCAAGGGCGGTGACGGCCCGGTGCTGGCCACCGGCGACCTCTTCGTCTCCGACCCGGCCGCCCGCGACCGCCTCGCCGAGCACGCCGACCTGGTCGACATGGAGGGCTACGCCCTCGCCACCGTCGCCCACCGGGCCGGACTGCCGGTCCGCCTGGTCAAGCACGTCAGCGACGAGGCGGGCGACAACGCCGCCCACTCCTGGCGGGAGTCGGTCGACGACTGCGCCCGTCACCTCGCCGACTGGCTGCACGGCCAGGGCTGGTGACCGTCCGGAGGCGTTCGTGGCGGTGGACCTGTCGGTGACGGGCCCTAGGCTGACGGGGTGACCGATGACACCGACGCCCCCGTGCGCAGGCGGAGCGACCTGCGGCCGCCCGGGATCAACGCCGACGAGCACACCACGCTGCTCACCTTCCTCGACTACCTGCGCACCTGTGTGATCGCCAAGACCGACGGGCTCTCCGACGAGGACGCCCGGCGGCCGGGCGTCGCCTCCGGCACCAGCCTGCTCTGGCTGGTGCGCCACCTCACCGCCGTCGAACTCAACTGGTTCCTCTGGGCCTACCGGGGCGACGACGTCGAGCCCTGGGACGACGACGCGCCCTCGCCCGGCGACGAGACGGTGGCCGGGTCGGTCGCCGCGTACCGGGCGGCGATCGCCCGCGCCAACGAGGTGATCGTGGCGGCGGCGGACCGGATCGACCGGCCGGGGGTGCGGTCGTTGCGCCCCAACGCCGAGGCGCCGTCGATGCGTTGGCTGCTCGTCCACATGATCGAGGAGACCGGCCGGCACGCCGGTCACGCCGACGTCCTCCGCGAGTTGCTGGACGGTTCGACCGGCCGCTGACGGGGGCGGGTGGCCGCCCTGCTGACGGACAGTGGAATACTCCCCCGCGCAGTACCCGGCGCCGCTCCGGCGGGGCCGGGTTTTTCACACAGGGGGAACACAAGTTCATGTCATCGTCTGACAGCAAGAGCGGCCGCCGCCGCACCGTGCACACCGCCAGGACGGCGCTCGGAGCCTCGGTGCTCGCGCTGACGCTGCTCACCACCGCGGCCTGCGGACCGGACAACAGCTCGGCCGACACCGCCGTCACCGCGGGCGCGGGCGCGGCACCGAACCTCGGGCTGCCGGCCAACCTCGACGACCTGAAGAAGTGGAAGTTCGAGGACTGGGAGAAGTGGGCGAAGGACTACGCCCTCCCGGCCGCCGCCAAGGGTTTCTGGACGCTCGACAAGCTGCTCAAGGCCAAGCCCACCGAGCCGATCGCGCCGCCGGCCGTGCCGCCCGCGGCCCCGCCGGCCGCGCCCACCCAGGCGCCGGCCCAGCCGTCGCAGCCCGCGCAGCCGTCCCAGCCGCCGGCCCAGCCCGCGCAGCCGACGGCGCCCGGCGCGCCGTCCACGCCGTCCGCCCCGGCGAGCAAGCCGCCGGTCGGCCAGCCCACCCAGCCGGGGCACCCGACCCCGCCGCCCGCGGCGCCGAAGCCGTCGAACACCCAGCAGCCGGCCTCGCAGGCCCCGGCCCCGCCGGCCCAGCCCACCCAGGCCCCGGCCCAGCCCGCGCAGCCGACCCAGCCGCCGGCCAAGCCCGCGCAGCCCGCCCAGCCGACCCAGGCCCCGGCGCAGCCGGCCCAGCCGTCGCAGGCCCCGGCCCAGCCCGCGCAGCCGGCCCAGCCGGCCGACAACGGCAACGACCCGCTGCCCAAGACGGTGAACGCCCAGCCCCTCCCGCACCCGTACACCAAGCTCGGTGTGCACGGGAAGCTGTTCGCCGACGCACCGGGCAGCGCGGCCGACGCCGCCGCCGGGCTGAACCACTACCAGTGCTCCGCCACGGTGGTCGCCGACCCGGCGCACCCCGGCAAGAGCAACCTGGTCTGGACGGCCGGCCACTGCATCCACCAGGGCAAGGGCGGCCAGTACTTCAGCAACATCTCGTTCATCCCGGCGTTCAACAGCACCGGCGCGCTGAGCGGCGGCAAGCAGGCCGCGGAGGCGCAGTACGCGCCGCTCGGCATCTGGAACGCCACCCAGGCGGTCACCTCGCCGCAGTGGAAGGCCGAGGGCGGTGACGGCGGCTCGCCGGCCACCCAGTACGACTTCGCGATCATCCGGGTGCAGCCCTCCGAGGGCGGCAAGTCGCTGGAGGAGACGGTCGGCGGCGCCCTGCCGGTCTGGTTCAACGCCCCGCGCGAGCAGCTCAGCGTCACCGAGTACGGCTACCCGGCGGCCCCGCCGTTCGACGGCATGGAGCTCAACCGCTGCGAGAGCGGCCGGCCGACCCGGCTGTCCTACGACCCGACCCGCCCGCCGATGCTCACCATCGGCTGCACCATGACCGGCGGGTCCAGCGGCGGCGGCTGGCTGGCGACCAAGGACGGGCAGCCGGCGCTGGTCAGCAACGTCTCGGTCGGCAAGCACACCGGTGACCCGAAGTACCAGGCCGGTCCGTACCTGGACGACGTCGCCGCCGGTGCGTACGACTTCATCTCCAAGAAGGGCTGACGCCCGCCGGACGCAGGACGGCCGCCCCCGCACACCCCGGTGTGCGGGGGCGGCCGTGCGCCCGCCCGTCGCGGCCGCTCAGTCGGTGAACGCCGTCAGGTCCAGGGCGGCCAGCCGCTCCGGGTCGGTGAGCACGTCGATCTCCACGATCACGCCGTCCACCACGGTGAACGCCATGATCGACACCGGGCGGCCGTTCGCCCCGATCACCACGACGCCGGCCGCGCCGTTGATCAGCGCCGGGCGCGCGTACGGCGACAGGCTGCGGAACATGACCGCCTGGCCCGCGACCGTCCGGGCCCCGTTGAGCACCACCGGACGCCGCCGCTCGCGTCCGGCCGCGGCCCCGTCGGCGCGCAGCACCACGTCCGGGTCGAGCACGGCGAGCAGCGCGTCGAGGTCACCGGTGCGGGTGGCGGCGAAGAACGCGTCGACGGCCACCCGCTGGCGGGCGAGGTCGCGGTCCGGCGCGGGCGCCCGGCCCTGCACCTTGCGGCGGGCCCGGCTGGCCAGCTGGCGGGTGGCGGCCGCCGTCTTCTCGACCAGCGGGGCGATCTCCTCGAACGGCACCGCGAACATGTCGTGCAGCACGAAGGACACCCGCTCGGCGGGCGACAGCGACTCCAGGACCACCATCAGCGCCAGCCCGACCGAGTCGGCCAGCAGCACCTCCTGCTCCGGGTCCGGCGCGTCCGCCCGCCTGATCAGCGGGTCCGGTATGCGCGGCGGCTCCAGTTCGCCACCGCCGCCCGCCCCGATCCGCGACTCGAACGACTCCTCGCGCCGCTGGGCGCGCGAGCGGAGCTGGTTGAGGCAGATCCGCCCGATCACGGTGGTCAGCCAGCCGCCGAGGTTCTCCACCTCGGAGGTGTCCGTGCGGTCGTAGCGCAGCCAGGTGTCCTGGACGGCGTCCTCCGCCTCGGCGATCGAGCCGAGCATCCGGTAGGCGACGGCCCGCAGGTGCGGCCGGTGCTCCTCGAACGAGCTCGCGGCCCCCGCCGCCCCCGCCGTCAGAATCTTTTCGTCCACCCGTGTCACATTCCTTCGTCGCCGAGGGTCAAAGCTTCGGAACCACGAAACTAGCGGGTCCGCCGGAAGCGAGGCTTCCGTACGGCGAAGGAGAGACGATCATGACCAACGCGACCAACGCCCCCGTTCTGGTGACCGGCGGCACCGGCACCCTCGGCCGTCACGTGGTGCCGCTGCTGCGCGCGGCCGGCCACGAGGTCCGGGTGCTCACCCGCAACGCCCGCCCGGCCGCCGACGGCGTCGAGTACGTGACCGGCGACCTGCTCGCGGGCACCACCGGGGAGGGCGTGGACAGCGCGATCGCCGGCGTCGAGGTGGTCCTGCACCTGGCCGGCGACGCCAAGAACGACGAGGCCACCACCCGCAACCTGGTGGCCGCCGCCCGCCGGGCCGGGGTGCGGCACCTGGTCTACATCTCGGTGATCGGCGCCGACCTGGTGCCGCTGGGCTACTTCCGGGCCAAGCACGCCGCCGAGCGGGCGGTCGCCGGGTCGGGCATCCCGTACACCACGCTGCGCGCCGCCCAGTTCCACGACCTGACCGTCAAGACGGCGGCCGCGATGGGCAAGATGCCGCTGGTCCCCAAGCTGGGCGGCATGCGCTGGGAGCCGGTGGACTCGCGGGACGTCGCCGAGCGCCTGGTCGAACTCGCCCTGGGCGCGCCCGCCGGGCTCGTCCCGGACCTCGCCGGCCCGGCCGTCCGCACGCTCGGCGACCTGACCCGCGACTACCTGCTGGCCGCCGGCCGGCGCCGCCCGATGCTGCCGCTGCGCGTCCCCGGCAAGGTGGGCCGCTGCTACCGGGAGGGCGTCAACCTCGCCCGGCCCGGGGCCGCGCGGGGCACCCGCACCTGGGAGGCCTTCCTCGCCGAGACCTTCCCGGCGGGTTCGGCGGCGCCGGCGGCGACCGGCCGGGTCAGGACCAACTGACGGCCGCGGGCCCGCCGGTCTTCGCGGCCGCGGCGACCGCCCCGGTGGTCACCACCTTCGCGAACCGCATCGCGTGCAGCACCGTCGCGGTGGCCCGGGCGAGTTCGGCGGCGGGCACCGTCACGCCGTCCGGGCCGGTCATGTCGAAGGCGTGCATGGCGTCGATCGGGAAGACCGCGTCGTAGCCCAGGTTGCCGGCCATCCGGGCGGTGGTCTCGTTGCAGACGTTGGTGATGATCCCGGTGATCACCACCTGCCGGGCACCCCGCTGCTGGAGCCAGGCATGCAGGTCCGGGGTGCCGTAGAAGGCGCTGTTGACCGTCTTGGTGATGTGCAGCGCGGGCTCGACCGCCGCCACGAAGTCCTTCAACGCGTAGCCGGGGGTGCCCGGTTCGAGCGGGCCGGTGCTCGAGGCGTGCTGGACGGTCACGATCGGCCGCCCGGTGGCCTGCCACACCTCGATCAGCTCGCCGATCCGCTGCTCGGCGGCGGGGTTGTCGCGTTCGCCCCAGAACGCGGTGTCCTCGAAGCCCTTCTGGACGTCGATGACGACCAGGACGGCGTCCGGGTCGATGGTGAGCGGGGCGTCGAAGGCGCTGGTGTTCGTCATGCGTCCATGCTGCGGCGGGCCCGGGCCCGGCCGTGAGCGGCGGCGGAGCCACCCATCGATACGATCCTGCCAGTACGCTCCTGCCCATGCGCACGGTGGGGTGTCTGATCTTCGACGGGGTGCGGCCCTTCGACTACGCGGTGATCGGCGAGGTCTGGGCCGAACGGTCGGGCCTCTCCGGCGTCCCCGGCTTCGAGCTGCGGGTCTGCGGCCCGGACGGCGCCCGGGTGCGGCTCGGCGGCGGACTGGAACGCGTCCCCGACTTCGGACTGGACGCGCTGGCCGCCTGCGACCTGGTCGTGGTGCCGGGCGTGGAACGGCCGGACGAGCCGCGCGACCCGGCCGTGCACGCCGCGCTGCGCGCCGCCCACGGGCGCGGCGTCACCCTCGCCTCGCTCTGCGCGGGCGCCTTCGTCCTCGCCGAGGCGGGCCTGCTGGACGGCCGCACCGCCACCACCCACTGGGCTCTCGCCGACCGCCTGGCGGAGCGCTTCCCGGCGGTGGACGTCCGGCCCGAGGTGCTGTTCACCGGCGAGGGCGGGCTGTGGACCTCCGCCGGGGTGGCGGCCGGCATCGACCTCTGCCTGCACCTGGTCCGGGCCGCCCACGGCGAACGGGCGGCCGCCTCGATCGCCCGCGCGATGGTCACCGCGCCGTTCCGCTCCGGCGGCCAGGCCCAGTTCATCCCCTCGCCCGTCCCGGAGCCCGCGGCGGCCGGGGACGACCCGCTCGCCCGCGTCCGCACCGAGGTCCTCGCGGCCCTGGACACCCCCTGGACGGTCCGCCGGATGGCCGCCCTCGCCGTGATGTCCGAACGCACCTTCGCCCGCCGCTTCGCCGCCGCCACCGGCACCACCCCGCTGCGCTGGCTGCTGGACCAGCGGATCCTCACCGCCCAGCGCCTCCTGGAGGAGACCGACCTCCCGGTCGACACCGTCGCCGTCCACTGCGGCTTCGCCTCCGCCGTCTCCCTCCGCCCGCCCTTCACCACCCGCCTGGGCGTCCCGCCCCGCGAGTACCGCCGCACCTTCCGGGGGGACGACGGGGGCCGATGACCGCTCAGGAGCCGGCCGGGCCCTCGATGCGGGGGGTGAGGCCGTCGAGGAGGGTGGCGAGGCCGGATTCGAAGAGGGCGTCGAGGTCGAGGTCGTAGCCGTCGCCGAGGTCGGCCATCAGGCGGGTGAAGACCGGGAAGCGGGCCGCGGCGGTGCGGGTGTCGAAGGTGGCGAAGCGGCTGTCGGTCCACTCGTCGCCGGTGAGGCCGGTGGTGGCCTGGGCCTGGGTCTCGCGCTCCAGGTTGACGGCGAGGCCCTCGATGTAGCTGTAGAGCAGGACGTGGACGTCGAGCGCGGCCTTCGCCGGGAGGCCGTGGCCGTCGAGGGCGGCGAGCGCCCATTCGGCGTGGGTGAGGAGGTTGGGGAGCAGCAGCGGGCGGGTGACCGGGCTGAGGTGGGCGAGCCAGGGGTGGCGGCGGAACAGCGTCCAGAGGGTGCGGGCGCCGAGTTCGAGGCGGGGACGCCACCCGGCGGGCGGGTCGGCGGGGTAGCCGGCCTCGCCGAAGGCGGCGTCGGCGGTCAGCAGGACGAGTTCGTCCTTGCTGGTGACGTACCGGTAGGCGGTCATCGCGGAGACCCCGAGCCGGCCGGCGACGGCGCGCATCGACAGGGCGGCCAGCCCCTCGGTGTCGGCGATGTCCAGGGCGGCCGCGATCAGCCGCTCCCGGCTCAACTCACCCTCGGGGGCGGTGGCGGGTTGCCGCGGTGGCGACTCCGCGCGGGCGGCGACCGCGGTGCCGACCCGGGGGCGGGCCTCCAGCAGGCCCTCCAGGCGCAGCACGGTGAGCGCCTTGGTGGCGGTGGCGAGCGCGACGCCCCAGTCCTCGGCGAGCCGCCGGGTCGAGGGGATGCGCGCGCCGGGGGCGAGTTCCCCGGAGGCGATCCGGCGCCGGAGGTCGGCGGCGATGCGCTGGAACGGCGGGTCCGTCTCGGGTGCCACGGTCGCCTCCCCCTCTGCGGAAACTTCTTCGCGGTCGCGGTGGTCCTGTACTAGCGCAGACCCTAGCAGGGCGATCGTCCGCCGAGGGGGTCCTGTCCTAGGACAGCAACGGGTCTGAGCTGGGAGTTCGTCCCTTGCGAGGCTCTGTATGTACGACGTACATTCAGAGCGCTTACGGCGTACGGAGCCGTACCGAACCAGGGGAGCACCCATGCAGACCGTCCTCGTCTCCGGCGGCGGCATCGCCGGCACCGCCCTCGCCCACCGGCTGGCCCGCCGCGGCTTCGCCCCGACCGTCGTCGAGCTGGCCCCCGGCCCGCGCTCCGGCGGCCAGGCCGTCGACATCCGGGGCGTCGCCCTCGACGTGATCGGACGGATGGGCCTCACCGAGCCGGTCCGCGCCGTCCGCACCCGGATGCGCGGAATGTCGGTGCTCGACGCGGACGGCACCGAGGTGCACCGCTCGGAGGAGTCCACCATCAGCAGCGGCCGACTCGACAACGGGGACGTCGAACTGCTCCGCGGCGACCTGCTGGAGATCCTGTCCGACCACACCCCGGCCGGCGTCGAGTTCGTCCACGGCGACAGCGTCACCTCGCTGCACGAGGACACGCACGGCGTGCACGTCACCTTCGCGCACGGGCAGCCGCGCACCTTCGACCTGGTGGTCGGCGCCGACGGCCTCCACTCCCGGGTGCGCCGACTGGCCTTCGGTCCGGAGGAGGAGTTCCTCCACCCGCTCGGCACCCATGTGGCGATCTTCGCCGCCGACAACTTCCTCGGCCTCGAGGACTGGCAGGTCTGGCAGCGCGACGGCGACGCCGGCTACGGCATCTACCCCGTGCGCGGCAACACCGAGTTGAGGATCGTCTTCGGATGGGGGAGCGACACGCCCGCCGAGCGCGACCCCGGGGCGGCCCGGAAGGAGGTCGCCGAACGGATGGCCGCGCTGCGCTGGGAGACCCCCCGACTGCTGGAGGCCCTCCACCGCTCGACCGACTTCTACGCGGACGTGATGGCGCAGATCCACCTGGACTCCTGGTCGGCCGGCCGCACCGTCCTCCTCGGCGACGCCGGCTACTGCGCCTCCCCGCTCTCCGGCCAGGGCACCGGCCTCGCCCTGGTCGGCGCCTACGTCCTCGCCGAGGAGCTCGGCCGGGCCCGCGACACCGGCGCCGGCCACCGGGCCGCCTACGAGCGCTACGAGCGCCGGATGCGCCCGTTCGTCGCCCTGAACCAGGCCCTCGCCACCGAGAACCCCGGCGGACCGGCGGCCGAGGAGTCCGTCGAGCGGGCGAAGAACGCGATCGACCTGGACGCCGCGTAGCCGGCCACGCGCGGCTCCGGGGCGGGGTGCGCGTGCCCGGGACCCGGCCCGGGCCCGATACCCTTTGGTTCCATGACCGAGGTTTCCCGTCCCGTCCGCGTCCGTTTCGCTCCGAGCCCCACCGGCATGTTCCACGTCGGCGGTGCCCGCTCGGCGCTGTACAACTGGGCGACGGCACGACAGCAGGGCGGTGTCTTCGTCCTGCGGATCGAGGACACCGACGCCGCCCGCAACAAGCCCGAGTGGACCGAGGGCATCATCAGCGCCCTCGCGGCGATCGGCATCCACGAGGGCGACCCGGCCTTCGAGGGCCCGTACTTCCAGTCCGCCAACGCCGACAGCCACCGCGCCGCCTCCGAGAAGCTGTACGCCGCCGGGCGCGCCTACTACTGCGACTGCACCCGCGAGCAGACCGCCGAGCGCACCGGCTCCGCCCAGACCGGCTACGACGGCTTCTGCCGCGAGCGGGGCCTGGAGTACGCCGAGGGCCGCGCGCTGCGCTTCCGCACCCCGGACGAGGGCGCCACCGTCGTGGTCGACCTCATCCGCGGCGAGCCGGCCTTCCCGAACTCCGCGATCGAGGACTTCGTGATCGCCCGCGGCGACGGCAGCCCGGTCTTCCTGCTCGCCAACGTGGTCGACGACCTGGAGCAGGGCGTCACGGAGGTCATCCGCGGCGAGGAGCACCTCTCCAACACGCCGAAGCAGCAGCTGCTGTGGGAGGCGCTCGGCGCCACCCCGCCGGTCTGGGCGCACCTGCCGGTGATCGTCAACGAGAAGCGGCAGAAGCTCTCCAAGCGCCGCGACAAGGTGGCGCTGGAGGACTACCTGGCCGAGGGCTACCTGCCCGAGGCCATGGTCAACTACCTGATGCTGCTGGGCTGGGGCCCCAAGGACGACGTCGAGATCCGCCCCTACGCCGAACTGGAGCAGCTGTTCAGCATCTCCGAGGTCAACGCCGCCTCGGCCTTCTTCGACGTGGCGAAGCTGCGCTCGTTCAACGGCGAGTACATCCGCGCCCTGACGGTGGACGCGTTCGTCGCCGCCTGCGCGCCGTACCTGGCCGCCGACCGCGCGCCGTGGGCCGCGGAGGACTTCGACGCCGCGGCCTTCGCCGAGCTGGCTCCGCTGGCGCAGTCCCGGATCGCCGTGCTGAGCGAGATCGTCGAGCAGGTCGACTTCCTGTTCCTGCCGCAGCCGGTCGAGCACGAGCAGTCCTGGGCGAAGGCCATGAAGGACAAGGACGGCGCGCTGGCCCTGCTGCGCACCGCCCGCGAGAAGCTCACCGCCCTCGCGGACTGGAAGGCCGAGTCGCTGAAGGCCGAGCTGGAGGCCGTGGCGGCCGAGCACGGGCTGAAGCTGGGCAAGGCGCAGGCGCCGATCCGGGTCGCGGTCACCGGCCGCACGGTGGGCCTGCCGCTGTTCGAGTCGATCGAGGTGCTGGGCCGCGAGCGGACCCTGGCGCGTCTGGACGCGGCGGCGGAGCGTCTGGCCGCCGCCTGACGCGAGCGCTGTTCCGAGGGCCGTACCCCGCATCGGCGGGGTACGGCCCTCGGGCGTTCCCGGGGGCGGTCGGCTGCGAGAATTGACCCACATTTCTGCGGTGGAAATGCACCCGTCGGCGGGTCGATCTGGTCAATAGAGTGATCATCACGAGGTCGCGGCGGGGAGCCGGGACCAGCCCGAGATGGGGGAGCACCACCATGAACGCCAACCCGACCAAGCCGATCCTGACCCGCGCCGCCACCGCCGAGACCACCAGCGACCCCAGCAGCGTGATGACCCTCCTCGCCGACCACGGCACCGACGGCAGCCCGCTCACCAGCTACCGGTCCACCTTCGCCAAGGGGGCGGTCGGCGCCCCGGCCCACTTCCACACCCGGGCCTCCGAGCTGTTCTTCGTCATCGGCGGCCAGCTCCAGGTCCTGCTGGACGAGAAGGTCGAGACCCTGGAGAGCGGCGACTTCCTGCTCGTCCCGCCGCACACCCCGCACGCCTTCGCCGCCGCCCCCGGCTCCGAGGCCGACGTGCTGTTCGTCTTCACCCCGGGGATGCCGCGCTTCGACTACCTGCGGCTGCTCGGCCGGGTGATGCGGGGCGAGGCGAGCCCGCAGGAGATCAAGGACTCCTCCGAGCTGTACGACAACCACTACGTCGACAGCCCGCTGTGGCGCGCCACCCTGGAGGCGGCCGCCGGGAAGTGACGCTCAGACCGTGACGAGTCTCGGCGACCGGCCGAAGACCAGCTCGGTGAACCCGGGGGCCGGGGAGACCAGCGCCCAGACGAACTTGCCGATCCCGCCGGCGCGGGGGCAGCAGCCCCAGCGCTCGGCGAGTTCGTCCACGAGGAGGAGGCCGCGTCCGGACTCCTCCTCGTGGCCGACGGAAGGGCGCAGGACGGGACGGCCGGTACCGGCGTCGTGCACCTCCAGCCGAAGGCGGTCGCCGGGGACGACGGCGAACCGGACTTCGACCAGCCGGTCCGGCGGGGCGTCGGAGTGCCGGACGGCGTTGGTGACGAGCTCGCCGAGCAGCAACTCCGCGATGTCGGAATAGCGTTCACCACGGGGGAGTCCGGCGAGGTACGCGCGGAGGAAAGAGCGGGCGAGGGGGGCGGAGTCGTCCCGGGGGGGGGGGGGGCCGGGGGGGGGGGGGAGCCGGGCGGCGAACTCGCGGGGCCGGCGGGGGATGCGGAGAGAGGGCATGGCGGAGCCTTCGGGTGAGAGGGGGGAGTGGAACAGGCTCGCGAACGGGGCGCGGAATTCACGCTGTGCGAGGAGATGGATGCGTTCCGC
This sequence comes from Streptomyces sp. NRRL F-6131, assembly GCA_000719695.1. Taxonomy (GTDB): domain Bacteria; phylum Actinomycetota; class Actinomycetes; order Streptomycetales; family Streptomycetaceae; genus Kitasatospora. The sequence continues at coordinate 12,359 of JOHN01000056.1, read as the reverse complement.
CACAATCATGGCTTCCTGCCGGGTACGGTGACGACCAAATCGCAGTGCGGGGCGTGTGCGGCACGTGAGGGGGCCGGTCATGGCACACCGGAGGAGCAAGCTCGAACCGACCGCGAGTTCGGCGGTGATGTTCGGCGAGGAGCTGCGGTTCTACCGGGAGCTGGCCGGCTACACGCAGGAGGAGTTGGCCAAGCTCCTGCACTGCGACCGCACGGTGCTGACGCGTTGTGAGAGTGGCAAGCGACGGATGCAGCCCGAACTCGTCGAGGATGCGGACCGGCTGCTGAACACCGGCGGGCTTTTGAAGCGCCTCTGGGACCGGGTGGACTGGAATGCGGAGATCGAGCACCCGAACTGGTTCCAGGAGTACGCGGAGATGGAGGCAGAAGCAGTTGCTCTGCGCCTGTTCCAGTACGGATATGTGCACGGTCTACTGCAATGCAGTGACTACGCGCGGGAGTTGTTCAAGGCGGGCGACGCGGCGGGCAAGCCCGAGTTGATCGCGGAAAGGACGGCTGCTCGAATCGGTCGGCAGCAGCGCTTCCTCGTTCCGGACGGGCCCCTGCTGATGGCGGTCCTGGACGAGAGCGCCATCAGGACGGAGTTGGGTGGGCCTGCGGTGATGCGTCGCCAGATGCAGCACCTGCTCGACGTGGCGAGGCTCCCCAATGTCAGCATCCAGGTCGCCCCGTTCGGCGGTCGGCGGACGGTCATCAAGATGTCGATGGTCCTGCTGGAGATGCCGGACGGGCGAAATTGGGTCTACTCCGAGAGCATGGACCGAGGGCATCTCAGTGACGCTCCAGACATCGTGGCGGCACATCGCCGTGGCTATGATCTGCTTCGCGGGGAGGTGCTCTCGGTGAGGGAATCCCTGGAGCTGCTTGCCGACGCGATGGAGGGCTACCGGGATGGTGAGGTTCGAGATCGGCGCGGACGGCTGGCGCAAGAGCAGCTACAGCGGGCCGGACGGGGGCGACTGCGTCGAGGTGGCCCTCGCGTCCCTTTCCCCCGGCGTCGTCCCGGTGCGTGACTCCAAGGACCCCTCCGGTCCGGTCCTCCTCTTCCCCTCCGTCGCCTGGGCCTCCTTCGTCTCCGCCCTCCGGGACGGTTCCCTCCCGGTTGGTTAAGACCACCCCCGGGGATGGGCTACTATTTACCCATCACCCAGTTGCGCGGGTCCAGCCGTTCTGCTTGGGGCGGTTCAGGTCCAGGGAGCTGCCGGGACAGGCGGCCGGCGGGATCGCCTGCCGCTCACGGCTCGATCCTCCGGGCGTACACACCTTCACCGAGCGGCCGGAAGTCGTGCCGCTCCCACGCCCGCCGAAGCTTCTCCATAGCCTCCTCGTCCGGCCGCCGCACCTCCGGGTCGTCGGACGCGTACGAGCACGGTTCATCCGGCCCGTGATCGTGGATCGGTGCCGGATAGCACACGGCGACCGTGCCGGGGACGGCCAGGCGCCGTAGCGCGGTGATGGTCAGACGCATCCCAACTCCTCTGCCACGCCAGGCTTCCGAGACTTGGACGGACTCCAGCAGCAGCAACAGTGCGGGACTCAGCGTGGACACGGCCGGGGCAAGGCTGCCGTCCTCGGCGAAGATCACGCGGGGGATGCGGTCGAGCAGGCCCGGGTCGTCCTCCAGGGCGGCGCGGGGGTTCGGGGTGACACCCGGAATGACGCGGGTGATCTCGGCGGTGCCGATCTTCTCGTCGGGAACATAGAACTTCGCCGTCCAGCGCTCCGCACGCCCGGTCCACGTCTCGTCGGCGAACTGCCGCATGGAGTAGGAGATGTGGAGCCGATCAGGGTCCATGGTCGCTCCTCCGAGGGTGCTCCCCGCCCGGCGCGGGCTTGCCTGCGTGCGTCGGCGGCGGCTTCTCGTTGCCCTTGCGCTTCGTTGCGACTACGGACAGTACACGGCCCGGCGTAAGGGCGCTGGGGCACCTACTCGCGTTCGCACAATCTCCCGTCGTTTGCCGGGATCGCCCCTCACGGCACTGTGAGGGGCGATCCGCGTCGTTGCCCGGTCCGCGGCGTTCAGCCGAGGAAGTCGACCCGGTCGATCAGGCCGTTGCGGACGCGGTAGGCCACCAGGACGCGGACGGGCTCGGCGGCCAGGCCGTGGGCGATCTCGTGGTCGACCACCCAGTCGCCCTCGGTGAGCCGCCCCACGATCTCCGCCCGGCACCGGCCCTCCGCGAACTGTCCGGCGTACCGGTCCCGCAGGGCCGGCCGGCCCTCGAGGAGGCTGCCGTCGGCCCGGTGGACCGTGACGTCCTCGGCGTAGGTGGCGACGAAGGCGTCGATGTCGTGGCTGTTGTAGGCGGCGAGCTGCCGCTCGACCACGTCGCGCGGTGCGGTCATGTGCGTGAACGTTCCTTCTGTGGTGGGCGGGGTCAGGCCGCGAGGCGGCGGGCGGCGAGTTCGGCGTAGAGCGCGGCCCCGTCGGGGAGCACCGCGTCGTCGAACTCCGCGTGGGGCGAGTGGTTGGACGGCAGGTTGTCGGGGTCGCTGCCCTTCGGGGCGGCGCCGAGCCAGGCGAACGAGCCCGGAACGGCTTCGAGTACCCGCGAGAAGTCCTCCGACCCGGGGATCGGGTTCGGCAGCGTCCGGAAGCGCTCCTCGCCGAAGACGTCCCGGACGGTGTCCGCCAGGAAGTCGGTCTCGGACCCGTCGGTCACGGTCACCGGGTACTCGGGGAGGTACTCGATCTCCGCCCGCAGGCCGTGGGCGGCCGCGATGGCCCTGACCAGCTCCACCGAGGCGTCGGCGACCTTGGCCTGCCCCTCGGCGGAGAAGGTGCGCACGGTCGCCTCGAAGCGGGCGGTGTCGGGGATGATGTTGCGCCGGGTGCCGGCCTCGAGGATCCCGACGGTGATCACCACCGGGTCGAACACGTCGAAGCGGCGGGTCACCATGGTCTGCAGGGCGGTGACGATCTCGCAGGCCGCCGGCACGGGGTCCTTGGCCCGGTGCGGCACCGCGCCGTGGCCGCCGGCACCGTGGAGGGTGACGTGCAGCGCGGCGGACGCGGCGAGGATCGGCCCGCGCCGGGAGCTGAACTCCTTGTGCGGCATGGTCGACGACACGTGCAGGGCGTACGCGGCGACCGGGCGCCGGCCCGCCGCGTCCAGCACGCCCTCGGCGAGCATGGCACCGGCGCCGTCCCAACCCTCCTCGCCGGGCTGGAACATGAAGACCACGTCGCCGTGCAGCTCCTCCCGCCGTGCGGCCAGCAACTGCGCGGCGCCCGCGAGCATGGTGGTGTGCAGATCGTGGCCGCAGGCGTGCATCGCGCCGTTCCGGGCCGCGAACGGCACCGGGGTCTTCTCCACGACCGGCAGGCCGTCCATGTCACCGCGCAGCAGCACGGCGGGTCCCGGCCGGCCTCCGCGCAGCACCGCGGTGACCGAACTCAGGCCGGTGCCCAGGCCCACCTCCAGCGGCAGCCCGTCCAGGGCCTGCAGCACCCGCTCCTGGGTGCGCGGCAGGTCGAGGCCCAACTCGGGGAAGCGGTGCAGGTCCTGGCGGAGCCGGACCAGGTCCGGGGCCAGGGCGAGGGCGTCGTCGTGCAGGGACACAGGTACCTCCATCGGACCCGCGGGCGGCGGGATTTGTGCGGAGCGGTCTCGTACCGGGATTCTGGGTCTGCGGCGGGAGTCTCCCGCGATTTCGCAGGATCACGCCACGAAGGGGCCCTCCCGTGCACGAATCGTCCGGAAGCCGACGGTGACCGGCCCGGAGGTGACGGTCGACGAGCTGGACCTCGCCCTGGTGAACGCGCTCCAGTTGCGGCCCCGGGCGCCCTGGGCGCTGCTCGGCCAGACCCTCGGGATCAGCCCGGTCACCGCGGCCCGCCGCTGGCGGCGGCTCTCGGAGGCCGGGATCGCCTGGGTGACCGCCTACGGTCTGTCGCATCCGGAGGACCCCGGGTGCGTCGCCCACCTCGACCTCGACTGCGCCCCCGACCGGATCGGGCGGATCGCCGACGAACTGGCCGAGGACGCGCACGTGTTGAGCATCGAGCACTTCTCCCAGGGCGGCGACCTCGCCGTCACCGCGGCCTTCACCGACCTGGCGGCGCTCTCCCGGTACACCGCCGAGCGGCTCGGCCGGATCCCCGGGGTCGACGCCGTCCGCGTCCATCTGACCACCGGCTTCTACGCCGAGGGGGTCCGCTGGCGGCTGGACTCGCTGGACCGGGCCCAACGCGTGGAACTGCACGACGACCAGTCGACGGGGCACGGGAAGCCGTCCGGGGCGCGGGCCGAAATCCGTCCGGAGGACCGGGAGTTGCTGATCACGCTGGGTGTCGACGGCCGCCTCGACCAGGCCGGGCTGGCCGCCGCCACCGGGCTGAGCCCGTCCACGCTGCGCCGCCGCCTCGACCGGCTGGCCGGCTCCGACGCGATCCGCTTCCGCTGCGAGATCGCCGCCCCCGACGCCGGCCGACCGGTCCTGGCCACCTTCCGGGCCGACCTGCCCCCGGACCGGCTCGAGGAGGTCGGCCCCCAGCTCGCGCGGCTCCCCGACGTCCGGCTGTGCGTGTCCGTCACGGGCGCCCACAACCTCGTCCTCTCCGTCTGGCAGCGCTCCCTCGCCGACGTCCAGCGGCTGGAGACCGCGCTCGCCCGCAGGTTCCCCGACCTGCGGGTGGCCGAGCGCCGGGTGGCGCTGCGCACGGTCAAACGGATGGGCCGGATCCTCGGCCCCGACGGACGCGCCGTCCGCGCCGTCCCGATGGACATCTGGCGGGACCCGGTCCCGGCCCCCTGAGCCCCCGGCCGGTGCCCCGTACGGAGAACGGCCGGTCGGATCCTGCGATCCGACCGGCCGTTCCGGTGCTCCGGTACCGCCTCAACGGGCGCGGCGGGCCCGCTTGATCTCGTGGTGGACGGCCCAGGCGTCGGCGACCGGGCCGAGGTGGGCGAGCTTGTCGGGGTTGGCCACCGAGCGGACGGTCTGGATCTGCCCGTCGAGGACGTCGAGGACCAGGGTGCTCAGCACCCGGCCGGCCTGGTCGCGGAAGACGGCGCCGGGCTGGCCGTTGACCTCGTGCGGCTCGAAGGTCACGTCGATCCGCGCCATCAGCGGGACGATCGCGGCGAGCAGTCGGGCGACGTTGGCCGCGCCGGCCACGGACCGGGCGAACTGCGGGGTCTTGCCGCCGCTGTCGCCGACCATCGTCACATCGGCGGCGAGGAGGTCCTGGAGGCCGGCCATGTCGCCGTCCCGGAGGGCGTCGAAGAAGCGGGCGGCCAGTTCGTCCCGCTCCTTGCGTTCGGCCTCGAAGCGCGGCCGGCCCTCGCGCATGTGCTTGCGGGCCCGCACCACCAGCTGTCGGCAGGCCGCCTCGGAGCGGTCCACGGCCGCCGCCACCTCGTCGAAGCCGAAGCCGAACACCTCGCGCAGCACGAACACCGCCCGCTCCAGCGGGCTGAGCCGTTCCAGCAGCAGGAGCGCCGCCATCGACACCGAGTCGGCCAGCTCGGCGACCCGGGCCGGGTCCTCGTACGGGTCGGTGAGCAGCGGCTCGGGGAACCACGGGCCGACGTACGCCTCGCGCCGGACCCGGGCCAGCCGCAGCACGTCGATCGAGATCCGGGTGACCGTGGTGGACAGGAACGCCTTGGTGTTGTCCGGCCTGGTCGGTGAGGCGTCGAAGCGCAGCCACGCCTCCTGCACGGCGTCCTCGGCCTCGCCCACGCTGCCGAGGATCCGGTAGGCGATCGAGAACAGCAGCGGCCGCAGCTCCTCGAACTCCTCGACCTTGCTCACGACGGTTTCCTCTCCTCCGGACGGGCTGTTGCGGGTCGATCATTCCGGGTGGCACCGGGCCGGGGTGCACCCGGCCCGGTGCTGCGCGCCCCGGTGGCGACGGTCAGGTGGTGACGGTCAGGTGGTGACGGTCAGTGGAACTGGCCGGCCACGTAGTCCCCGGCCGGCTGACGGGTGATGATGTTCGCCCGGTTGGCCATGTTCATGAACGAGATCAGGGTGACCAGCGCCGTCAACTGCTCGTCGTCGTAGTGCTCGGCGGCCTTCGCCCACACCTCGTCGCTGACGCCGCCGGCGCCGTCCGCGACCCGGGTGCCCTCCTCGGCGAGGGCCAGGGCCGCCCGCTCGGCCTCGGTGAAGACGGTGGCCTCCCGCCAGGCCGCGACCAGGTTGACCCGCAGGGCGCTCTCGCCGGCCGCCGCGGCCTCCTTGGTGTGCATGTCGAGGCAGACGGCGCAGCCGTTGATCTGGCTGACCCGCAGCGAGACCAGCTCCTGGGTGGCGAGGGGCAGCGGCATGTCCTTGAGGTCCTTGCCGAGCGCCATCAGGCTCTTGATGACCTTGGTGCCGGTCCGGGTGGCGAAGAAGTTCAGTCGCTTGTCCATGGTGGGTGCTCCTCGGTGTCCTGCGGGGTGGTCGGTGCTACACCCCTTGAGACGGAGTGGCCCGGTTCCCCGTGACACGCCCCGGTGTGACCCGCGTCACCCGTCGATCTCCCCGCGTTTTGCAAAACCTTTGCGAAGTCCGTTGACAGGTATAGACCTTGGCGTGTTGAGTCGTCGCCGCCCAGTACCGGGCGCACCCTGCGGACTCCCTGCGCCGTCCACCGTTCCCACGATCGTGCGGCCCACCGCACTAGGGGTGATCTCGTCCATGCGTGACCGACTCTCCACCCGCCTGACCTTCGGCGCCGCCACGGCCGCCGTCCTGGCGCTGCTGGCCCCGCTCGCCCCGGCGGCCGCGGCGGCCGACCTCGACGGGGCGGCCGACTCCGCGCGCCACGGCGGGGCCGCCTACAAGCGGGTCGGGTACTTCATCCAGTGGGGCATCTACGCCAGGAACTTCCACGTCAAGGACCTGGAGACCAGCGGCACCGCCGGCAAGCTGAGCCACATCAACTACGCCTTCGGCAACGTCGGTTCCGCCGGCACCTGCCAGATCGGCGGCCCCGGCTCCGACGGGTGGGCCGACTACGTCCGGCCGGTCGGCGCCGAGGAGGCCGTGAACGGCGTCGCCGACACCGACGGCCAGGCCCTGGCCGGCAACTTCAACCAGCTGCGCGAGCTCAAGGCGAAGCACCCGGACCTCAAGGTCATGATCTCGCTGGGCGGTTGGAGCGGTTCGGCGTACTTCTCGGACGCCGTCCGCACCGACGCGGGCCGCAAGGCGCTGGTCGCCTCCTGCGTCGACCTCTACCTCAAGGGCAACCTGCCCGTGGACGGCGCCCGGGGCGGCGCGGGCGCGGCGGCCGGGCTCTTCGACGGCATCGACCTCGACTGGGAGTGGCCCGGCTCGGAGGGCGCCCCCGGCAACGGGATCCGCCCGGAGGACAAGCAGAACTTCACCAAGCTGGTGCACGAGTTCCGCACCCAGGTCGACGCCTACGCCCGGACGCTGAAGGGGCGCAAGCACTTCGAGCTGAGCGCCTACGTGCCCACCGCACCCGCCAAGATCGACGCGGGCTTCGAGGTCTCGAAGATCATGCGGGACTTCGACTTCGTCAACCTCCAGGGTTACGACTTCCACGTCTCCGGGGAGAAGACCACCGCCCAGCAGTCCGCGCTCTGGGCGCGCAAGGACTTCAGCCTGGACGGGACCGTCGACGCCTGGCTGCGGCGCGGCGCCCCGGCGCGCAAGCTGGTCACCGGCCTGCCCTTCTACGGCCAGGGCTGGACCGGCGTCACGGGCGGCGGCGACGGTCTCGGACAGCCGGCCGCCGGCCCCGCGCCGGCGACCTGGACGGCCGGCACCGAGGACTACAAGGCGCTGAAGAAGCTCGCCGACTCCGGCTCGTACACGCTGTACCGGGGTCAGCGCAACGGCCACGCCTGGCTGTTCGACGGCACCACGCTCTGGACGTACGACGACGCCACGGTGCTGCGCACCAAGGCCGAGTACGTGCGCCGCGAGGGTCTCGGCGGGGCGATGATCTGGTCGCTGGACGGGGACACCCCGGACGGCGAGCTGATCACGGCGATCGACAGGGGGCTGGGCCGCCGGTAACGGCGTCCCGGCACGCGGACGCGGGTCCGTCCCGGTGGACGGACCCGCGTCGTGGTGCGTGCGGCCGGTGGATCAGGCGTTGACGCAGGTGTTGCCGAACGCCGGGTTCAGGACGCTGATCACGCCGATCGAGTTGCCGCAGATGTTGATCGGGATGTGGACCGGGATCTGGATCTGGTTGCCGGACAGGACGCCGGGGGAGCCCGCGGCCACGCCCTCGGCGATGGAGTTGGCGGCGGCGGTGCCGCCACCGGCCAGCAGGGCGGCAACAGCGAGGACGCCGGCGGCGAGGGCGGTGCGAGTACGCATGTCTCTCCTTGGTGGGTGAGTCAGCAGATCAGAGCACCAATCACACCGGCCGGGGGTCGCGATCCCCCCGGATTGGTCGGAACGGGGGCGTGTCCCCGCGTCAGCCGGCGGGGAGTTCCTGCTCGGCCCAGATGGTCTTGCCCTGGCGGGTGTAGCGGCTGCCCCAGCGGGTGGTGAGCTGGGCGACCAGGTAGAGGCCGCGGCCGCCCTCGTCGGTGAGCCGGGCGCGGCGCATCCGGGGCTGGGTCGCGCTGGGGTCGGACACCTCGCAGGTGAGGCGTTCGGCGCGGATCAGCCGGACGCCGACCGGGCCGCCCGCGTACCGGATCGCATTGGTGACCAGCTCGCTGAGCACCAGTTCGGTGGTGAACTCCAGCTCCTCCAGCCCCCAGCGCCGCAACTGCTCGGTGGCGGCCTCCCGGACCCGCGCGACCCCCGCCGGGTCGGCCTCCAGGGTCCAGCCCGCGGTGGCCTCGGGCGGCACCGCGCGGGTGCGGGCGAGCAGCAGGGTGACGTCGTCGGTGAGGCGGTGGGCGGGCAGGTCGGCGACCAGGGCCCGGCCGAGCCGCCGCAGCGAGGCCCCGGTCGACGCTCCGGCCGCTGGGGTCCCGGTCGGTGGGCTCGCGGCCGCTGGGGTGCCGGCCGCTGGGGTCCCGGTCGGTGGGCTCGCGGCCGGTGGGGTTCCGCCCGGCGCCGTCGCGCGGGCGAGCCGGTGGGACAGCTCGTCCATGCCCTCCTCCAGGTCGTCCGCGTACCCGCGGAGCAGCCCGTCGGTGTAGAGCGCGAGCAGGCTGCCCGGCGCCAGTTCGACCTCGGCCACCTCGAAGGGCAGCCCGGTCACGCCGAGCGGCGGTCCCGGCCGGACGGGCACGTAGCTGACCCGGCCGTCCGGGCCGGCGACGGCGGGCGGCGGGTGGCCGGCGGAGGCCATCGCGCAGCGCCGGGACACCGGGTCGTACACCGCGTACACGCAGGTGGCGCCGAACGGCAGCACCGCCTGCCGGTCGTCCGGACCGTCGTGGTCCCGGTCGCCGTCCGGGCGATCCGGTTCGTCGGGGTCGTCCAGGCCATCCGGTTCGTCGGGTTCGCCGGGGTCGTCCGGGTCGTCAGGATCGTCGCGGTCGTCCTCGTCGGAGCGTTCCGCCTCCACCATCAGCTGGGCCACCAGGTCGTCGAGGTGCACCAGCAGCTCGTCCGGCTCCAGGTCGAGGTCGGCCAGGGTCCGCACCGCCGTCCGCAGCCGCCCCATGGTCGCGCTGGCGGCGAGCCCGTGCCCGACCACGTCCCCCGCGACCAGCGCGACCCGGGCCGAGGACAGCGGGATCACGTCGAACCAGTCGCCGCCGATCCCGCTCGCCGTGTCGGTGGGCAGGTAGACGCTGGCGGTGGACACCGCGGTGGTCTCGGCCTGGGAGGGCGGCAGCAGGCTGCGCTGGAGGCCGACGGCGGCCCGGTGCTCGCGGGCGTAGCGGCGGGCGTTGTCCAGGGTCAGCGCGGCCCGGTCGGCGATCTCGCGCAGCAGCTCCAGATCGGCCGGCAGGTACGGCGGCCGGTGCGGGGCGCGGTGGACGGTCACCCGGCCGAGCAGCCGGCCGCCGGCCCGCAGCGGGACGGCCATCGAGGCGGGGAAGTCGGTGTGCACGGACTGTTCGTCGGGGTGGGCGTGGACGGCGACCCCGACGGGCGGGGGCGGCGGCGGGGCGACCGGGCCGCCCGGCCCCGGCGCCGGCTCGCCGGGCGCGGCCGACACCGCGACGGCGGTGCGGCGCAGCAGTACCCGCCCGTCCCGCCCGGGGGCCGGCTCCCCGCCGGTGAACGCGGCCTCGGCGACGTCCACCACCGCGAGGTCGGCGAGGCCCGGCGCGGGCGGGCCGCCCGGCTCCGCCCGGTCGGCGGGCGGGGCGAGGACGGCGGCCAGCTCCTCCGCCGTGCCGCTGACGGACAGGGAGCCGCCGACGGCGGCCGTCGCCCGGTGCAGCAGGGCGAGCCGCTCGCCGGACCGGTGCAGTTCGGTGACGTCGGTGAACAGCGCGGTCACGCCGATGACCTGGCCGTCCGGGGCCTGCAGCCGGAACGCCGAGATCGCCATCACGGCGCCGCCGACCGGGTCCTCGATGGTGCGGACGATCTCCTCCGCGCCGATCAGCGGCCGGCCGGTGCGCAGCACGTCGCGCAGTCCGCGTTCGACCGCCGCGGCGTCCTGCGGCTGGAGGAAGTCGCCGAGGCGCCGGCCGCGCAGGTCCGGCGGGAGGCCGCTGTAGGGGAGCAGGTGGGTGTTGGTGCGGACGAGGCGCAGCCGCTCGTCGAAGACGGCCAGGCCGACCCGGTCCTGGAGGAACAGTTCCCGGGTGAAGGCCTGGTCCTGGCGGGAGAGGGCGATCTGCGGGGCGGGGGCGGCGAGCACGAAGTAGCGGGGCGGGCCCGAGCCGTCCGCGGCGGCGGGTGCCCCGGCCGGGTCGCCGGCCGGCTCCGGGGCGTCCAGCGGCAGGACCTGGTACGAGAACGCGAGCCGCTCGCCCCGGCCGGAGCGGAGCACCGCCTCGCCGGACCAGCCCTCGGCCCGCTGCCGTTCGGTGAGTTCGGACATCGCGGGCCAGCCCGCGGGGTCGGCGAGCAGCTCGCGCACCGGCCGGCCGTGCACCTGCCCGGCGCCGAGGGCGAGCAGCCGGGCCGCCTCCGGGGTCCAGCGGACGATGCGGCCGTCCGCGTCGAGCAGGGCTCCGACGGCGTTGTCGACGAACGGGGATCGGCCACGGTGCAGGGCGTCCGCCGTGCTCATCCGGTCCGCTCCTCTCCGTCGGCGGGATCACTGCCGCGACCTCTCCATCATCCCCCGGCCCGGCGAGCCCGCCAGTTCCCGCCGGTCGCCGGTGACGGCCGCCCGGCCGCGGCGGTTCGGAGCGGTGCGCGGAGGAAGCGGTGCGCGGGGAAGCGGTGCGCGGAGGAGGCGGTGCACGGGGGGTTCTCCGGCGTTCGCTCTTATTGTAATCTCCGTCAATAAGCGGGCCGACGCCGCGGTGGCGAGTCCCCGCACCGGCCACGCACCTGACGGAGGCAGCCATGGCGCACTCGGCGGAACACACCCCCACCCTCACCCCCGGCGGCCACGGACGGACCCACACCGTCGCCGACGACGACGTCTCCAAGCGGCTGCTCGACTCCGCCGCGACCCTCTCCTACGACCCCTCGGTCGAGATCGACTGGGACGCCCCGCTCCCGCCCGGGCAGTACGGGCTCAACCCGGAGTGGAGCACCCTCTACGGCACCGCGCTCTGGTCGGAGATGACCGAGGAGCAGCGGGTCACCCTCACCCGCCACGAGGTCGGCTCGATCATGACCACCGGCATCTGGTTCGAGATGATCCTCCAGCAGATGGTCCTGCGCGACCAGTACCTCAAGGACCCGGCCAGCGCCGAGTTCCGGTTCGCGCTCACCGAGATCGCCGACGAGTGCCGCCACTCGATCATGTTCGCCCGCGCCTGCGAGAAGATGGGCGTCCCCCAGTACCGGCCGAACCAGGTCGTCGCCCAGGCAGGGCGCGCCTACAAGGCGCTCGCCCGCGGCGAACTCGCCTACGGCGGGATCCTGGTCGCCGAAGAGGTGCTGGACGTCATGCAGCGCGACTGGATGCGCGGCGAGAACGTCCTCGACATCGTCCGCGGGACGTCCCGGATCCACGTGGTCGAGGAGTCCCGGCACATGAAGTTCGCCCGCCAGGAGATCCGCGAACGCCTGCGCGGGGCCGGCACCCTGCGCCGCCGCAACGCCGCCTTCGGCATCGCCGCCGGCGCCTACGTCATCGTCACCAGCATGGTTCACCCGTCCGTGTACCGGGCCGCCGGGCTGGACATCGGCCGGGCCCTCGCCGAGGTCCGGGCCAGCGAGCACCGCCGCGCCATGATGCGCACCAGCAGCCGCCACCTGATGGCCTTCCTCGCCGAGAACGGCCTGCTCACCGGGCCGGCGACCAAGCTCTACCGGCGCATCCACATGCTCTGAGCCCCGACCGCCCCCGACCGCCCCCGACCGCCCCCGACCGCCCCCGAC
>JOHN01000055.1 GCA_000719695.1 Streptomyces sp. NRRL F-6131 | reverse complement strand
ACTATCCGTTGGAGCGGATGATGCGGGACGCGAAGATCACGCAGATCTACGAGGGCACCAACCAGATCCAGCGCATCGTCATGGCCCGCAACCTGCCGTGACACCCGTCTTCGGACACCCCGGAGCCCCCGGCCGAATCGATCGGCCGGGGGCTCCGGGCGTTCCGGTGGCCGGGGATCAGCCGGCGCTCACCGCGAGTTCGTCGAGCCGGGGTGCACCGGTGGCGGCGCTCACGTTGCCCCAGCCGGTCCAGGTGAGCCGGGTGTAGTCACCGATGGCGTCGCGCAGGGTGCCGTCGGCGAGGGCGAAGACGTGCAGCCGGTTGCCGACCCGGACGGCGGAGATCCGCTCGATCGGGCCGATGTCGGCCGTGACGCCGGTGAGGTCGCCCCAGCCGGTCCACCGGCCGCGGTAGAAGTCACCGCTGGCCTGGTAGAGCCGGTTGCCGGTCGCCGCCAGGATGTGCAGGGTGCCGCCGACCACCGCGGCCGAGATCTGGCTGATCGGCGCGCCGGGCGGCAGACCGAGCACGGAGGTGGGGTCGTTGAGGGTCCAGGCGCCGACGGCGTAGTCGCCGTTCGCGTCGTAGACCCGGCCGTCGGTGCCGAGGGCCACGACGTGCAGCGAACTGCCGTAAGTGGTGGCCGCGATACGGGAGGCGGGTCGCAGCCCGGCGGCGGCGGAGACGTCGCCCCAGCCGCTCCAGGTGCCCGTCGACCAGTCACCGGTCGCCTGGTAGACCCGGCCGTCGACCAGGGCGAGGACGTGCAACTGGTAACCCAGGGCGGCGGCGGCGATCTGGGTCGGAACGCCGGGCAGCGGTCCGGCGACACCGTTCGCGGTGATCTCGCCCCAGGAGGTCCATCCGCCGTCCGACATGCGGCGGTCGGCGATGTGGATCCGGCCGTCGGCGGAGACCACGTTGTGGACCACGTCGTCCCAGGTGGCGCCCGCGGCGGTCCCGGTGACGGCACTCTCGGCGAACGGTCGGTCGGCCGCGGGGACGGAGGTGAACGGCGCCCAGACCCCGTACCCGTAGTGGGCACCGCCGTTCAGCAGCGAGGAGGCGCCGGTGGCGAGCACCTGCACCCGCTCGCCGGGCTTGAGGACGGCGGCCGACGTGTCGAGGAGGACCTCGACGTCCACGCTGGTGACGCGCTCCTGGACCTCGTCCCGGGTCGTGAAGGTCACGGTGTAGGAGCCGGGCGCCGTGTAGGTGTGATCGACGTGGTCCGCGTTCGGCGGGACGTCCGCCGCGGTGCCGTCGCCGAAGTCGATGGTGCCGGTCGTCAGGGCGTAGGGGGACGTCGAGCGGACGTCGAACCGGAACACGTAGGGCCAGCTCACGGTGCGGGCCGTGACGAAGCCGGACAGCGGGAAGGAGGGGTTGGCCATGACGTCGTACGCGGTCGCGGCCTCGCTGCGGCCGCCCGTGGCGTCGACGGCGACGGCGGTCACGGTGAAGAACTTGCTCGGACTGCTGGGCGGCAGCGTGTAGGTGTGGCGCGCGGTGGGTTCCGTGGTGCGGACCGGTTCGCTGCCGTCACCGAAGTCGACGAGGTAGCTGCCGGCGCCGGTGTTCCAGGCGTTCTGGAAGCCGAGTCGGGCGACGACCGTGAGCGGTGACGGCCCCTTCGGGGTCGGGGTGTCCGCGCCGGTGACCTTGAGCGAGGCCTTCCCGGTCATGCCGCTGATCTCGTAGGCGCCGCGGTCGCGGGTCCCCGGGCCGGTGCCGGCGATCTGCGGGTGGTCGATGGCGGGCTGGCCGAAGATGTCGCCGTCGACGCCGGGAGCGGTCGGGTCGGCGGAGTCGATCGCGCCGGCCGCCGCGTCGGTCAGCCGGTCGAACGGCCGGTCGTAGGTCGAGGCGGAGTACTCGACGTCGAGGTCGAGGTCGTGCGTGCCCTGCCCGGTGGCGGTGGTGAACGCGGTCCCGGACGTGTAGCCGGTCCCGGCCCACTTGTAGAGCGGGTAGCCGGACTTCGCGTGCACGACGTTGTAGTCGACGGTCGCGGTCTGGGCGGCGGCGGCCGAGACGGTGATCCGGGCCGCGGCGCCGTTGCCGAAGGGCGAGCAGTACGGGCGGTCGGCCTGAAGGCTCTTCTCGTTCCCGTCGACCGCGATGTTGTTCTTCACCACGGCCCGCGGCGAGTCGCCGTCCACCAGGACGCTGCCGGAGCAGTTGAGCGCGAAGGTGTTCTGGGTGACGGCGAGGTCGGCGACGCCGGTGGCGGTGAGGCCGGTGGTCTCGGTGCGGTTGAAGTCGTTGCCGCTCACCAGGACGTCGTGCGCGCCGCCGTCGACGACCATGCCGTACGCGTGGTTGAAGAGGTTCCGGCTGACCGTGACGTGATCGCTGCCCTCGCCGACGTGGAGGGACTCGCGGTTGGCCGAGTGGTCGTACCAGTTGCGGTCCAGTACCACCCGGGACGAGCCGAGGACCTGCACACCGCGCGGGGCGAAGGTGCGGAAGCCCCGGAGCGTGACGTCGTGCACTCCGGAGAGGACGAAGGACGCGCTGTCCGCCGATCCGCGGACGGTCGGCATGAGACCGAGCGGCGCGACGTCGGGGAGCCCGCCGACGAAGGTGATCGGCTTGTCCGGTGTGCCTGAGCGGGTGATCCGGACCTGCTCGGGGTAGTCGCCGGGCGCGACCTTGACGGTCTGTCCGGGCTCCACGACGGCGGCCGCGGCGGAGACGGTGCAGAAGGGCTGGGCCGCGGTGCCGGGGCCCTGGTCGGTGCAGCCGTAGGTGTACTTGCTGACGTGCAGTGTGGTCGCGGTGGAGGCCGGAGCCGCCGTGGCGGGAACGGGTAGTCCGAATGCAGCGGTGGCCGCTGCGACGGTCAGCCCGAGGGCGAGACGCGGACGCACGAGGTGCTTCCCCCCTGTTTCGATGTGATGGCGCGTTCGCCGGCTCCTCGCCGTCGGCGACCGAGTGGGCGCATCGGTGTGGGACCGGTGAAGCTCGGCCCGAGTATGGCAGGGCGGATGCTCCGTGGGCGACGGAAAATCCGATCGTCCTACGGTCGTGATCCCGGGCCGCCGGTCGGATGGCTCCCGGGGCCCGGGGCCATGAACGTCCGGGATGGCGAGCAGCTCGGCGGGGCACTCTTGAACTTGTAGCTTCTTCATAAAGGCATCGTGCTCGAATCGGTTGGCTGACACATCTGAGTGAGCATCATGACCGTGGCAGTGTTGCTGCTGAGGCGAGAACTCCCCGCATCCACCGGTGTGGGGAGTTGTCGCTACCTCACAGTCTCCACACACGTCATGGAGTTCTTTCGATGGGTACTGACAACCAGCCGCCCCGCGCGTGCGCCCCCGAGCCGGTGCTGGTGACCGGGCTCGGCGCGACCACCCCGCTCGGCGGCGACGTCGCCTCGACCTGGTCGGCGATGCTGGCCGGCGACTCCGGCATCCGGGAGATCGGGGCGGACTGGGCGGACGGCTTCCCGATCCGGATCGCCGGGCAGCTCGCGGTCGAGCCGACCGAGGTCCTCGACCGGGTGCGGGCCCGGCGGCTCGACCGCTGCGAGCAGATCGCGCTGATCGCCGCCCGCGAGGCCTGGGCCGACGCGGGCCGCCCCGAGGTGGACGCCGAGCGGCTGGCCGTGGTGATCGGCACCGGCACCGGCGGCGCGCTCACCATGCTCGGGCAGGACGACGTCCTGGAGGCCTCGGGCGTCCGGAAGGTCTCCCCGCACACCGTGCCGATGCTGATGGCCAACGGACCGGCGGCCTGGGTCTCCATCGAGCTCGGCGCCCGGGCCGGCGCGCACACCCCGGTGAGCGCCTGCGCCTCCGGGGCCGAGGCGATCGCCCTCGGCCTGGACCTCATCCGGCTCGGCCGGGCGGACGTGGTGGTGGCGGGCGGCGCCGAGGCGTGCATCTGCCCGCTGACCCTGGCCGGCTTCGCCCAGGCCCGGGCCCACTCGCTGCGCAACGACGAGCCCGGGCGGGCCTCCCGCCCGTTCGACGTCGACCGGGACGGCTTCGTGATCGGCGAGGGCGCGGCCGTCGTGGTCCTGGAGCGGGCCGGGTTCGCCGCCGCCCGCCGGGCCCGTGCCCACGCCACGCTGGCGGGCGCGGCCGTCACTTCGGACGCCCACCACATCACCGCGGCCGCCCCCGAGGGGCAGGTCCGGGCGATCCGGCGGGCGGTGGCGGAGGCCGGCCTGTCGCCGCTGGACATCGGGCTCGTCCAGGCCCACGCCACCTCCACCCCGCTCGGCGACCTGGCGGAGGCGGAGTCGGTCACCGCGGCGATCGGCGCCCACCCGGTGGTGACCGCCACCAAGTCGATGACCGGCCACCTCTTCGGGGCGGCGGGCGCGCTGGGCGCGGTGGCCTCCGTCCTGGCGCTGCGCGACGGGGCCGTCCCGCCCACCCGCAACCTGGAGCGGCAGGACCCGGCGGTCAAGTTCGACGTGGTCGCGGGCGCCGCGCGGCGCGGGCCGGTCGGGGCGGTGCTCACCAACGCCTTCGGCTTCGGCGGGCACAACGCCTCGCTGGTGTTCACGCCGGCGCCGTGAGGGGGTGGTGGGACGCCGGGAGGGCCGGGGGCGGAGCCGCCGGGAAAACCGGGAGACCGGCGGGCGGGCGCTCACTAGGGTGACCGGCATGTCCACGGAATCCCCGCCGCCCGCCTCTCCGACGCCCGCGCCCCCGCCGCCCGCGTCCCCGCCGTACGCGAGCCCCTCGGCCCTGCGGCTCGAACCGGTCACCCCGGCGAACATCGACGCCGCCCTGGAGCTCAAGGTCCGCCCGGACCAGGAGCGCCTCGTCGCCCCGGTGGTCAAGTCGCTGGCCGAGGCGTTCGCGTACGGCGAGACCGCCTGGCCGCGGCTGGTCTACGACGGCGAGCGGCTGGTCGGCTTCGTGATGGCCTTCTTCGACGTCACCTTCTACCCGGACCGGGCGGGCGACCTGCCGCGCTCCGGCCTCTGGCGGCTCAACATCGCCGAGGGCACCCAGGGCAAGGGGTACGGCCGGTTCGCCGTGGAGCAGGTCGCCGCCGAGATCCGCCGGCGCGGCGGCAGCCGGGTCACCGTCACCTACGTGCCCGGGGAGGACGGTCCGGCGGGGTTCTACGCCCGGCTCGGCTTCCGGCCGACCGGGGAGTTCAGCGGGGACCAGGCGGTCGCGGAGCTGGACCTGAGCTGAACTGACCTGAGCTGAACTGACCTGAGCTGACCTGAGCTGACCCGGCCCTACCTGACCCGAACGGGTCCGCGGGTGCGGGCGGGCGGACCGGCCGCCGCCGGACCGCCCGCCCGTCGCGCCGCGGGACCGACTCAGCCGACCAGGCGGAACTTGGTGGTCGGCACGCCCTGGATGCTGGCGCAGTCCAGGTTCGAGGTGGTGGCGCTGTAGGTCCAGCCGCGGGGGACGTCGCACGCCCACATGCCGTTGACCGGGGTGCGCAGGTGGAAGGTGGTGGCCTGGACGCCCTGGATGATGCTGCAGCCGGACGTGTAGCTGACGTAGTCGTAGGTGAAGGCGGGCGTGCCCACACAGGCGGTGAGGCCGTCGTACGGGGTGCGCAGGTGGTACGCGTTGGCGGTCACGCCGGACTGCTGGCTGCAGGCGCTGCCCCAGCTGATGTAGTCGTAGACGAAGCCCGGCGCGCTGACGCAGGCGGTGAGGCCGTCGACCGGGGTGCGCAGGTGGAACTGCGGCGAGTTCCAGCTCCCGCCGCCGCTACAGCTGCGGTTCATCGACACCTGGTCGTAGACGTAGCCGGCGGGGACGGAGCAGGCCCAGGCGCCGTCCAGGCCGGTGGTCGTCGTGGTGGCGGCGGAGGCGGGGGTCGCGGTGGCCGCGCCGGAGAGCATCAGCGCCAGCGCGGCGAGGGCCGCGAGCAGGGCGTTGCGGACGGTGCGGACGGTTCGTGCGACGGACATGGTTCTCCTTCGGTGGAGGAGTTGCCGGTGAGTGCACGGTACGGGGGTGGCGGTGCGCGCGGGTGAGCGTTCACTACCGCCGACGGTTCTAGCACGGACGGCGGCCCGCCATCTCGGCGGACCGTCCCGGTTGATCATTCCGCCGCGCGCCGTCTACGCGGGTCCGCGCGATTCCTCCGGTTCGTCTCGGACGATCGACGCCACCGCCTCCTGTCGCACCCGGCGCAGTCCCTCCGCCCCGGCCGGTCCCGCTAGGGTCGGGTGCCGTGACCTCCACCGAGCCCGAATTCCTCACCGCCGCCCGGACGTTCTACGACACCGTGGCCGCCGACTACGCCGACCGCTTCCGCGACGCCCTGGCCGCGACGCCCTGGGAACGCGCCGTGCTGGGCGTCTTCGCCGAGCTGGTGACGACGGCCGGCGGCGGTCGTGTCGCCGAACTCGGCTGCGGTCCCGGCCGGATCACCGGCCACCTGGCCGCCCTCGGCCTGGACGTCCACGGTCTCGACCTCTCCCCGCGGATGGTCGAGCTGGCCCGCGCGGCCCACCCCGCGATCCCCTTCGAGGTCGGCTCGCTCCTCGACCTGCCGTACGGGGACGGCTCGCTGGCCGGTGCGGTCGCCTGGTACTCGATCATCCACACCCCGGCCGAACACCTGCCGAGGCTCTTCGCCGAGTTCCACCGCGTCCTGGCCCCCGGTGCCCCGCTGGCGCTGGCCTTCCAGGTCGGCGACACCCCGCTGCGCGTCGAGGAGCCCTTCGGCCACCCGGTCGCCCTGGACTTCCGGCGCCGGCGGCCGGAGCGCGTCGAGGCCCTGGCCGCCGCGGCGGGCCTGACGGTCACCACCCGGCTGGTCCGCGAACCGGAGGCCGACGAGAAGACCCCGCAGGCCTACCTGCTGGCCCGCAAGGAGGCGTAGCGCGAGGCGTGGCGCGCCGCCGCCCCGCGTCCGGCGCCCGGCAGCCGGTGACCGCCGGGCGGCGGAGCGTGACCGGATGCCGGGGGGTGGCGCGCCCGGAGGCCCGGCATGCCATGATCCCTGTATGGGTTCCAACGTTTTCTTCGACATCACCATCAACGACGAGTCGGCCGGCCGGATCGTCTTCACGCTCTTCGACGACGTCGTCCCGAAGACCGCGCAGAACTTCCGCGAGCTCGCCACCGGCCAGCACGGCTTCGGCTACGAGGGCTCGTCCTTCCACCGCGTCATCCCGGGCTTCATGCTGCAGGGCGGTGACTTCACCCGCGGTGACGGCACCGGCGGCAAGAGCATCTTCGGCGAGAAGTTCGCGGACGAGAACTTCCAGCTCAAGCACACCAAGCCGGGCCAGCTCTCGATGGCCAACGCGGGCAAGAACACCAACGGCTCGCAGTTCTTCATCACCACCATCGTCACCGACTGGCTGGACGGCAAGCACGTCGTCTTCGGCGAGGTCGTCGACGGCATGGACCTGGTGCAGAAGATCGAGAGCCTCGGCTCGCAGAGCGGCCGCACCAAGGCCAAGATCACCATCGCCAAGTCCGGCATCGTGGAGTAGGGGCTCGTCCCTTCACCGCATCGGACGCGGCCCGCACACCAGGCGGGCCGCGTCCGCGCGTTTCGGGACCCGCGCGTTTCGGGGCCCGCGCCTTTCCGGGACGTCGGACCGCTCGACCTCCCGCCCCGGCCCGCCGCGACCTCCTCAAACCGCGGCCGCCACCGCCGCCGCGACGAACAGCACCTGCAGCGCGGTGCGGGCCGGCAGTGGGGTGACGGGCTTGCCGGCGAGGGTACCGCCGGTGCGGGCGGCGTACACGTTGGCGGGGAACATCGCGAGCATCAGCAGGGCGAGCCCGACGGCGGCGTACGGGGCGAGCGGCGGGACGAGCAGCCCGGCGGCGCCGGCCAGTTCGAGGACACCGGTGAGCGTGACCAGCAGCGCGGGGCGGGGGAGGGCCGGCGGGATCATCGCGACGAAGTCGCGCCGGAAGGCGGGCAGGAAGTGCGGCACGCCGGTGGTGACGAACATCAGGGCGAGGGCGCCGCGGACGGCCGGCTGCCAGGCGTCGAGGGAGTCGACAGCGAGCAGTCCGAGCAGGCGGAGGGCGGCGAAGCCGCCGAGCAGGGCGATGAGCGGGGCCATGGGGGCACTCCAATCTTGTCACTGGAAAGATTGGCGCGGGTGGGCAATCTTGTCAATGCCTAGATATGCTCGTGGGGTCGTCGACGAGAGGGATGGACCATGGGCAGGGCCGAGAGCTACCACCACGGGAACCTGCGGAGGGCGGTGCTGGACGCGGCGCTGGAGGCGATCGCGGAGTCGGGGCCGTCGGGGTGGAGCCTGCGGGAGCTGGCGCGCCGGGCGGAGGTGTCGCACGCCGCTCCGGCGCACCACTTCGGGGACAAGGCGGGGGTGCTGACGGCGGTGGCGGCCGAGGGCTTCGCGCTGTTCGCGGACGCCCTGGAGCGGGCGGCGGGGGACCCGTACGGCTCGGGCGTGGCGTACGTGCGGTTCGCGGTGGACCACCGGGCGTACTTCGAGGTGATGTTCCGGCCGGAGCTCTACCGGGCGGACGACCCGGAGATGGCCGCGGCCCGGGACCGGGCGGGCGCGGTGCTGGCGGCGAGCGGGCGGAAGCTGGCGCGCGGGGAGGGGACCGACCGGGCGACGACGATCGCCGCGTGGTCGCTGGCGCACGGCTTCGCGAGCCTGTGGCTGAACGGCGCGCTCCCGGAGAGCCGGGGCGGCGGAGAGGTGGAGGAGCTGGCCCGGGAGGTGCTGCAGGTGATGTTCCGGAGCGCGGAGTAGGAAGTCGGCGGGCCCGACTTCCCACTCCGGGCGGCCTCCCGGGGGCGGTCCTCCGGGGGGCGATCCCCGGGGAGCGGCCTACCGCCGCTCGATGGTGATCGACTCGATCACCACGGGCTCCAGCGGACGGTCCCCCGGCCCGGTCGGCGTGGCGGCGATGGCGTCCACGACCTTCTGGCCGGCCGGGTCGGCGACCTCGCCGAAGATGGTGTGCTTGCGGTTGAGGTGCGGCGTGGCGCGGGTGGTGATGAAGAACTGCGAACCGTTGGTGTTCGGCCCGGCGTTGGCCATGGCGAGCAGGTACGGCTTGGTGAAGAAGAGCTCGGGGTGGAACTCGTCGGCGAACGCGTAGCCGGGGCCGCCCGTGCCGTCGCCCAGGGGGTCGCCGCCCTGGATCATGAAGTTGGGGATGACGCGGTGGAAGGTCGTCCCGTCGTACAGCGGGGCCGTGGTGGGCTCCCCGCTGGTCGGATCGGTCCACTCCCGCGTGCCTTCGGCGAGTTCGACGAAGTTGCGCACGGTCTTCGGGGTGTGGAACTGGAAGAGCTTGACGGTGATGTCACCGTGGTTGGTCCTGAGAACGGCGTAGTGCTGCGAGCCCATGGGCTGGTGACACCTTTCGACGGGACGGCCGGATCCGCCCGATCCTGTCACGAGGCGCCCCGGCCGGCGTCGGGAGGCACCCGGCTCCCCGCACCGTCGCCGTCGCCCGGACGGGTGGGCGTCACCCGGCCCCCGGCGCGCCCGCCCCCCGGCCCGGCCCCCGCGCGGTACCCCTTCTCTGCACGGCCCCCGCACCCGCCCCCGCACCGAATCGGGTACCCCATGACCCTCCGCCGCCCGGCACAGGCCGCCCAGCGCACCGACGTCCGCGCGATCGCGGGCGGTTGCTGACGTGCCGCCGGATCCGCCGGTCCCGCCGGTACCCCCAGTTCCCCCGGTCCCGCCGGTGCCTCCGGTGCCCCCGGTCCCGCCGGTCCCGCCGGTGCCCCCGGTGACCGAGCGGCCCGGGGCGTCCGACCTGCCCGGGGCGCCGTTCGGCCCGGTCCGGTGGGACCTCCTGCCGGGCCGGGTCTGGGCCGGCTTCGCCGCCGGCACCCACCGGGTCCGCCTCGTCCGGGGCGCGAACTGCCGTACCACGGCGGCACTCTTCGCCGAATGGGCGCACGCCCTGGCCTTCCCCGGCTATTTCGGCCACAACTGGGACGCCTTCGAGGAGTGCCTGGGCGACGCCCTCCAGCCGCCCGGCGCCGGGCCGACCGACGCCGGTGGCCTCCTCGTCCTCGTCACGGACGCCGACGCCCTCCTCGCGGACGAGCCGCCCGACCGGATCGCCCTCCTCCTCGCCGTCCTGGACGCGGTGGCCACCGCGCCCGCCGCCGACGCCCCGCTCCGCGTCCTCTTCGCCACCGCCCCGCCCGAGGCCGCCCCCACCCGGTCCCGTCTGCGCTCCGCCGGCCTGACCGGCTGACCGCCTGACCGCCTGACCGCCTGACCGCCTGACCGGCCGGCCGGGCGGGACGGGACGGCCGAGGGCCCCGCACCCCCCGGTGCGCGGCCCTCCGTTCCCGTTCCCGTTCCCGGTCCTGTCCCGTCCCCGTCGGGCCCGCCGGTCAGGCGGCGGCGGGCGGCACCGGCTTCTGCTGGCGCAGCGAGACCCGGTTGCCGTCCGGGTCCACCGCCTCGATGCGGAGACCGAAGGCGTACTCCTCGGGCTCCGGGCCGTCGAACACGACGCCGCGCTCGCGCCAGATCTCGAAGTCCTTCCGCAGGTCGTCCGACTCCAGGACGATCGGCCCGGGCGCGAGCACCCCCTCGACCCGGGCCGGCTGCCCCGCGGCCGGCGCGTGCGACCAGAGGACGATCTCGAACGGGTGCCCCTCGGCGCCCACGGTCAGGAAGCGGCCGTCCGGGCCGGGGTAGTCGACGCGCTTCTCCAGGCCCAGCTGTTCGGTGTAGAACCGCAGCGCGCGGTCCTGGTCGGTGACGTAGACCGCGACGTACATGACCCTCGTGAGCATGGTGCTGTCCTCTCCGCTCCGGCGGCCCGGTGGTGCCGCTCTGCCTCCTTGACGGATCCGGAGGGCCCGGTTGTGACAACCGGAGCGAAGAAACCTCCCGCGCGTCGTGGACGGCGGCACCGGGCATCCGTCGAACGGACCGGGTCCCCGGACGGATGTCCGGAGGGGTCGGGTCCGCTTGGATGATGGACATGGACGAACCCGTGACGATCACCGCAGGCCTCACCGACGCACAGGTGGCGGCGTACCTCGCCCGGATCGGGGCCGAGCGGCCCGGCCGGGCCGATGCCGCCGAGCTGGCGCGGCTCCAGGAGGCGCACCTGGACGCCGTGCCGTTCGAGAACCTGAGCATCCACCTCGGCGAGCCCGTCGTGCTCGAACCGGACGCGTTGCTGGAGAAGATCGTCGGGCGCCGGCGCGGCGGGTTCTGCTACGAACTCAACGGCGCCTTCGCCGCCCTGCTGAGCGCGCTCGGCTACCGCGTCGAACTGCTCGCCGCCCGGGTCTTCAACGGCGCCGAGCCCGGGCCGCCGTTCGACCACCTCGCGCTGCGGGTGGAGGTGGACGGCGCCGCCCGGCTGGTGGACGTCGGCTTCGGCAGGTTCGCCCGCCGGCCGCTGCTCCTCGACGAGCGCGGGCCGCAGCAGGACCCGGCGGGCGGGTTCACGGTCACCCCGGTCGGGGACACCGGGGACCTCGACGTCGTCCTCGACGGTGAGCCGCAGTACCGGCTGGAGTCACGCCCGCACCCGCTGGCCGACTTCGTCCCGACCTGCTGGTGGCAGACCACGTCGCCGGACTCGCACTTCACCCGCGCGACCACCTGCTCCCGGCCCACCCCCGAGGGCGGCCGGACCACCCTCACCAGCACCCGCGCCGCCGGCGGCACCCGGCTCCTGCGCACCGCCCCCGACGGCACCCGGACCGAGGAACTCCTCGACGCGGACGCGGCGCTCGCCGCCTACCGGACCCACTTCGGCATCGTCCTGGACCACCTCCCCACCGCGCCCTGAACCGGGCCCTGAGCCGGGGCCGGCGCGCCGCGCCGGACGCGCCCTACAGCAGGCCGAGGTGGTCGAGGCCCAGATAGGCCGGGCCGGCGTCGGAGAGCCGGCCGCGGCGCAGCACGGTGGTGCGGAACTCCGCCAGGTCCATCAGCACCACCTCGATGAACTCGTTGCGGTCGTGCGCGAGCCGGGCGGTGGGGGTGCAGTCGGTGGCGACGCACGCGTGGCTGACGCCGTTGGAGTAGGCGTCGCGCCAGACGGCGGTGACGTGTTCGACCTTGCCCCGGTAGCCGGTCTCCTCGGCGAGTTCGCGGGCGGCTGCGGCCTCGGGGGCCTCGCCCGGTTCGATCACGCCGCCCGGCAGCTCGTAGAGCACGGCCTCCGGTCCGGGCCGGAACTGCCGGGTGAGCACGATCCGCTGGTCCGGCGTCAGGGCGACGACGGCCGCGCAGGCGTGTTCGTTGCCGAGGTGGTAGTCCTCCTCGCGCCCGTCCGGCAGGGCGAAGGTCACCCGGTCGATGCCGCGTCCCCAGGCGCTGTGGATCGACTCGCGGTGGAGTTCCCGCCAGTGCGTGTCGCCCATCGGCAGGGCTCCTTCCGTGCGACGTGCGTGGACTGAGTAGACCTGCGTGGACCTGCGTGGCCCCGGGCGGACCGGGCGGACCCGGGTGAGCGTGCGCGAGCGTCCGAGGGCGCGCAGCAGTCGGTGTGCACGCGCAGAATAGCCGCGCGCCGTCCGCTCCGGGAGGATTCGCCGGAATCGCGCGCTACCGCCCGGCGCGCGCCGTAAGCTGCGCGGACGTGGCCGGCCCGGTGTTCGCGAGGTGGCCGCGCATCGACCAACTCCTCATCCCGGCAAGGTGGTTCACCCATGAGGCAGACGAGTCGGCGCAGGGGCGAGGGTGAGGTGACCTGTGAGCAGGTGACCGTCCTCTCCTTCGAGCCCGAGCCCGAGAGCGAGGTCCGGGTCGACGAGGACGGGCGCGTCCTGCTGCTGGGCGAGCCCGTCAACCCGACCCGGATCCCGGTCCGGATCGCCCGGGAGGCCATGACGATCAAGCGGGTCACGGGTTACTGGATCAGCTGGGCGGAGTGGTTCGGCCCGGACGACATCCGCAACCACGCGCGCTGGGTGCCCGACGAGGAGTACGTCCGGCCCGACGGGGGCGGTCTCGGCGGGCGGCTGGACGTCAAGGTGTCGGCGTACTGGGCGGTGGAGTGGGAGCCGCGCCGCGCGCGGCTGCGGACCAGCGAGGCCGTGGTGACCTTCCCCGCCGGGGAGGCCAGGCGTGAACTCGTCCTGGAGCGCCCCGAGCCCCAGCACCCGGCCACCCTCGTCGTCCACCTCTCGGACGCCTGGTGGCCGGGCGGGCGCGGCGGCCGGGCGATCCACCACGGGCTGGCGGGCGAGCTGGAGGACCGGGGCGGGCGGCCCGGCGGGGCCGTCCACCGGTACGCGGAGTGCGCGACGGGGCACCTCCCGGGGGTCGCCGTCCGCTGAGCCGCGGCGCACGCTCAGCCGCGCGCCCCGGCGTCGGTCTCCCTGGCGTCCGCGCCCGGCCGGGGCCCCGAAGCCGAAGCCAGAGCCGAAGTCGAAGCCGAAGTCGAAGCCGTCGTCGGGCCGGGTAGCGCGGTGCCGCCCGGCCGGTCCGTCCGCATCCCGACCCTGCGGGCGGGGGCCCCGGCCCAGATCTCGCCGGGCCCGGTGGAGCGGGTCAGCACGGCGTTGGCGCCGACCACCGTGCCCGCGCCGACCGTCAGCACCCCCTCCTTGCAGATCACCTTGGCACCCGCGCACAGCACGGCGCCGTCCTCCACCACGACCCGTAGCATCGCGCTCTCCTCCTGCGGTACCCACGGGTCGGCCCGGCCGACGGTCACGCCGTTGTACAGCGTCACGCCGGCGCCGAGCGTGGTGTACGGGTGCAGCACGGTGCCGAAGCCCCGGTGGAACACGACGAGGCCCGGTCCGACCTCGGCGGCGGCCGGCACCTCCATCCCGTAGACGGCGAGCGCCTCCCGGGCCAGGCGGCCCAGGAGGCGGTGTCGGCGGAGGCGGATCAGCGCGGTGACGAGTGACATCCACCCATTGTGTCGGCGACGTCACGGCGAGTCACGCACGCCCGCGGGGCGCCCGCGGTGGGGCGGGGGCTACTTCACGTCCGGGACGGCGGTGTCGTTCTTGAAGGCGTCGAAGACCTGCTTGGCCTTCGCGGTGTCCCACTTGACCGCCGACTCGCCGGTGTTGGTCCTGAAGTCCGGGTTGGCGATCGGCACGGTGATGCTCCGGCCGCTGCCGCCGTTGACGTCCTTCATCGCGAGGAAGAGCGAGCCGAGGTCGGTCAGCCCGGCGTCGTCGTCGACGATCAGCGTGCCGAGGCCGGACGAGACCAGCGGGTAGAAGGTGAACGGGTTGAGCACCGTGGCCGGCGAGGCCGCCTGCTTGGCCAGCGCGCCGAGGAACTTCTGCTGGTTGCGCATCCGGCCGAGGTCCTGGTCGGCCATCTGGTGGCGCTGGCGGACGAAGGCCAGTGCCTCGGTGCCGCTGAGGGTCTGGCAGCCGGCCTTGAGGTCGAGGCCGGAGTCCTTGTCCTTGACGTCCTGCTCGATGCACATGTCCACGCCGCCGACCGAGTCGACGATGCCGACGAAGCCGGCGAAGCCGATCTCGGCGTAGTGGTCGATGCGGATGCCGGTGTTGGTCTCGACGGTCTGCGCGAGCAGCTTGCCGCCGCCCGAGGCGAAGGCCGCGTTGATCTTCGAGGTGGTCGCCTTGACCGGCTTGCCGTTCTCGCCGGTGTGCTCGGGGATCGGCACCCAGGAGTCGCGCGGGATGCTCATCAGGGTGTTCCCGTTGTCCCCGACGTGCAGGATCATCATCGAGTCGCTGCGCTTGCCGCCCGCGTGGCCGGTGTGCAGGTCCTCCTCCTGGGCGTCGGAGAGGCCGTTGCGGCTGTCGGAGCCGACGATCAGCCAGTTGGTGCCCTTGCCGGCGGCCGGGCGGCCCGGGTAGTCGGCGAGCACGTTCTCGTGGTTGAGCTTGGAGTCCGCCCAGAACCAGGTGGAGACGGTGGTGACCATCAGGGCGATCAGCACGCCGAAGACCGACCACTTGACGATCCGCCGCCGCGGCCAGCGCGAGGAGCGGGCGGACGGCTGCGGCCCGCCCGGGGCTATCGGCCCGCCGGGGGTGCCACCGGGCCCGCCGGGAGCGCCGCCGGGGCCGCCCGGAGCGCCCTGCGCGGGCACCGTCGGGCGCGCGCCCGGCTGACCCGGCTGTCCGTGGCCCTGCGCGGGCCCGTACCCGGGCGCCTGCGGCGGCCGGCCGTGCTGGGACGGCTGCGCCGGGGGCTGTCCGTACGGCTGGGGCTGCCGGGGCGCGGGCGCGCCCGGCCCGCGCGGGTTCAGCGAGGAGGGCAGCGGCGGCTCGGCGGCGGTGCCGCCACCGCCGTTCCCGTACGCGCCGCCACCGCCACCGTTGCCGCCGCCGTACGGGTTCCCGCCGCCGCCCGGGCGGCCCTCCTGCCACGTGTTCATGTGGGGAAGGATGCCCGACGCGGGCGCCGGTGACTCCCCCCGGGGCCCCCACCAGGGCCCTTGTAGCAGTTTTGATGCACGCGCCGGATCGTTCCGCGGCAAGGTGCCGGGCGGGCGCACGCCCCGTGTCCGGCCCGCCGCCCGCGCCGTGCCCGGCCGGCCGCTCGGGTCCCGCTCGGCCGGTCACCCGCCCCACCGGCCGTCTCACCCTCCGTCTCACCTGGTGTTCGGTTCTCGGGACGATCCTTGACCGCCCGGAACGCAGCGTGTTTGCATGACTGCCATGGATCAGCGATGGACCCTCACGCGTCGGCGGCACGTCGACCTTCAGCGTGTGTCCTGTTCGCTCTGTTGTGGCTGACGCTCGCCCGTCGAACCCCCACTCCTCCTCCCCCGTTCCGCCGCTGCCCGCGCAGCGCGCTCGCCGCTGCCCGCCACCGCCCGGCCCCTGACGGCCGCGGCCGGCCCGCGGGCCCGCGTCCGGTGCCCCGTGCTGTCGAAGCGGCGTCCCGCTTCCTCCCCGAGGTGAATCCATGGCCACCGTCCTGTCCGTCTCCGGTTCCCCGTCCCCGACCTCCCGCACCACCCGCCTGCTGCGCCTGGTCGACGCGCGGCTGGAGGAGCGCGGCCACCGCGTCGTCCCCTTCGAGGTGCGCAGCCTGCCGGCGCACGCCCTGCTCTCCGGTGACGTGGGGCACCCGCAGCTGGCGGCGGCCCTGGAACTGTTCGCCGAGGCGGACGGCGTGGTGATCGGCACCCCGGTCTACAAGGCCGCCTACTCGGGGCTGCTCAAGACGCTGCTGGACGTGCTGCCGCAGTACGCGCTGCGGGACAAGGCCGTCCTGCCGCTCGCCACCGGCGGCTCCACCGCGCACGTGCTGGCGGTGGACTACGCGCTGCGGCCGGTGCTCAGCTCGATGGGCGCCGACCACATCACCCAGGGCTGGTTCGTGCTCGACCGCCACATCACCGTCCGGGAGGACGGCACCACCGCGGTCGAGCGCGAGACGGAGGTGCTGCTGCGGCCCGTGGTGGACGCCTTCGGGGCCGCCCTGGAGCGCCTCGCCGCCCCGGCCCTGGCGTCCTGACGTCACGTCAAGTACGGCCGGGGTCCACGCTCCGGACCCCCGGGCCCCGCCCCGTGGACCGTCCGCGCACCGCCGCGGGGGCCGCCGGGCGGGGCCTCCTTACGGGGGGACCCTGACGGGGGCCCGGTCGACCCCTAGGGGGAGGGGTGGCCCACCCCGTACAACTCCGGTTGGGCCGCTTCCTCCCGTCGGATGACGAGGAGGAGGGGGCCCGACTCCTAACGTGGTTCACATCCCCGCCCGTCCGAGGCGGACCCGCTCCGGTCGGGTCCGGGTCCCCGGTTCACCGGGAGGGTGGGGCTGACTCCCGGTCGAAAACTATCCCCTGCGCGATGTCGCCGGACGGGTGGGACGGACCAGGCTGGGGGCCAACGGGTGGGACCACTTCTTAGGAGACGACAGTGACGACGGCAGCAGCAGCCGTGTACGACCCCCAGCTTCCCGGCGGTGCCCCCGCCGTCGCCGCTTCGGCTCGCCAGGTGACCAAGTCCTACGGTTCCGGCGAGACCAGGGTCACCGCCCTGGACGCGGTCGACGTCGACATCCAGCGCGGCCGGTTCACCGCGATCATGGGCCCCTCGGGCTCCGGAAAGTCGACCCTGATGCACTGCCTGGCCGGTCTGGACACGGTGACCGAGGGGCGGATCTGGATCGGCGAGACCGAGATCACCGGCCTGAAGGACAAGCAGCTCACCCGGCTCCGCCGGGACAAGATCGGCTTCATCTTCCAGGCGTTCAACCTCCTCCCGACGCTGAACGCCCTGGAGAACATCACGCTCCCGATGGACATCGCCGGCCGCAGGCCCGACCAGGCCTGGCTGGACCGGGTGGTGGAGACGGTGGGCCTGTCCGGCCGGCTCAAGCACCGCCCGACCCAGCTCTCCGGCGGCCAGCAGCAGCGCGTGGCGGTGGCCCGGGCACTGGCCGCCCGCCCCGAGATCATCTTCGGCGACGAGCCCACCGGGAACCTCGACTCCCGCTCCGGCGCCGAGGTGCTCTCCTTCCTGCGCCGCAGCGTCGACGAGCTGGGCCAGACCATCGTCATGGTCACCCACGACCCGGTCGCCGCCGGTTACGCGGACCGCGTGCTGTTCCTCGCCGACGGTGTGATCGTCGACGAGATGCACGCCCCGACGGCCGACTCCGTCCTCGAGCGCATGCGCCGTTTCGACGGCAAGCGCACCAGCTGAGCGGGCGGGCGAACACCATCATGCTGCTCAAGACATCACTGCGGAGCTTCCTCGCCCACAAGGGGCGGATGCTGCTCTCCCTGGTCGCGGTCGTGCTCTCGGTCGCGTTCGTGTCCGGGACCCTGGTGTTCTCCAACACCGCGACCAGCACCTTCGACACGCTCTTCGCGTCGACCGCCTCCGACCTCTCGGTCGGCCCCGCCGAGCCGGAGATCGGCGGCGACGACACCCGGGCGAAGGCCCGGACCATACCCGCCGACAGCGTGCAGAAGATCGCCGGTGTCCCCGGTGTGAAGTCGGCCGTCGGACAGGTCATGGTGGAGAACGCCACCCTGGCGGACCCGGCGACCCTCAAGAAGGTCGGACCGACCACCGGTGCCCCGACGCTCGTCGGCAACTGGGCGGACACCCCGCGCAACTCGGTCGAGATCACCTCCGGCCACGCGCCGCAGGGCGCCGACCAGGTCGTCCTCGACGCGGACACCGCCAAGAAGGCCAAGCTCGGCCTCGGCGGCCGGCTGCGGGTGATCATGAACGACAACCACGACTTCACCATCGTCGGCATCGCGACCTTCAAGACCACCAACCCGGGCGCGGCGCTGGCCTTCCTGGACACCGCCACCGCGCAGAGCGTCCTGCTCGGGCAGAGCGCCTGGACCTCGGTCGAGGTGTTCGGCGACGGCAGCCGCTCGGACGAGCAGCTCAAGTCCGACGCGACGGCCCGGCTGGGCGCCGGCGTCCAGGCGAAGACGGCGGCCGAGCAGAAGGCGGACGGCCAGAAGAGCGTCGGCTCCTTCCTCGACTTCATGAAGTACGCGATGCTCGGCTTCGCCGGTGTCTCGCTGCTGGTCGGCGGCTTCCTGATCATCAACACCTTCTCGATGCTGGTCGCCCAGCGCACCCGGGAGATCGGCCTGCTGCGCGCCGTCGGCGGCAGCCGCCGGCAGGTCAACCGCTCGGTGCTGGTCGAGGCGCTGCTGCTCGGCCTGGTCGGCTCCACGCTCGGCATCGCCGTCGGCCTCGGCCTGGCGGTCGGTCTGATCCAGCTGATGAACGCGATCGGCATGCACCTCGACGCCTCCGACCTCAAGATCGGCGCGGACGTGTTCGTCGCCGGGTACGCGGTGGGCGTCGTGATCACCGTGCTCGCGGCCTGGATCCCGGCCCGCCGGGCCGGCAAGATCGCCCCGATCGCCGCACTGCGCGACCACGGCACCCCGGCGGAGCCGCGTTCCAACGCCGTCCGGGCGGCCATCGGCCTGGTGCTGACGGCCGGTGGCGGCGGTCTGCTGGTGCTGGCCGCCAACGCCGAGAAGATGGCCACCGGCGGTCAGTACATCGGGCTGGGCGTGCTGCTCACCCTGATCGGCTTCGTCGTGCTCGGCCCGCTGCTGGCCACCACCGTGGTCCGGGTGCTCGGCGCGCTGCTGCCCGCCGTGTTCGGCCCGTCCGGCAAGCTCGCCCAGCGCAACGCGATGCGCAACCCGCGCCGCACCGGCGCCACGGCCGCCGCGCTGATGATCGGACTGGCGCTGGTGATCGGCGCCTCGGTCTTCACCTCCTCGGTGATCAAGTCCACCAACGACCAGATCGACCGCTCGGTGGGCGCCGA
Organism: Streptomyces sp. NRRL F-6131; assembly: GCA_000719695.1. Lineage (GTDB taxonomy): Bacteria > Actinomycetota > Actinomycetes > Streptomycetales > Streptomycetaceae > Kitasatospora. The sequence continues at coordinate 34,130 of JOHN01000055.1, read as the reverse complement.
CTACATCGTCTCGGGCGGCCCGAACGGCGTCTCCCCGGAGATCGTCGCCGCCGTGCAGAAGACCCGGGGCGTGGACCACGTCACGGAGCAGAAGTTCCTCCCGGCGCTCTTCACCACGCCGGACGGAAAGACCGTGGAGGACGGCGTCTCCGCCGTCTCCGCGCGGTTCACCGACGACTTCCGGCTGCCGGTCAAGGCGGGCGCCCCGGACTCCCTCAAGCAGGGCGCGCTGGGGATCGGCGAGGACTACGCCAAGGAGCACGGCCTCAAGGTCGGCGACACGATCAAGATCGACTACGGCAAGGGGCGCGTCCAGTCGCTGCCGGTCGGCGTCATCCTGACCAAGGGCAACTCGCTCTTCGACGGCAGCACCTTCGCCGCGCTGGACGCCGTCGCCAAGGCGGTGCCGGCCGACGACCAGCCGGTGGCCGCCGTGGTCTTCGGCAAGGCCGCCGCCGGGGCGGACGTCGCCAGGACGCTCGCCTCCCTGGAGGACGCGCTCAAGCAGTACCCGCAGGCCTCGGTCCGCGACCAGGCCGGCTACAAGGACCTCGTCCAGGACGAGGTCAACACCCTGCTCTACATGATCTACGGCCTGCTCGGGCTGGCGATCGTGGTCGCGGTGCTGGGTGTCGTCAACACCCTGGCGCTCTCGGTGGTCGAGCGGACCCGTGAGATCGGCCTGCTGCGGGCGATCGGGCTCTCCCGCCGCCAGCTGCGCCGGATGATCCGCCTGGAGTCCGTGGTGATCGCCCTGTTCGGCGCCGTCCTCGGCACCGTGCTCGGCCTCGCCTGGGGCGTCACCGGACAGCGGGTGCTGCGGACCCAGGGACTGGAGACGCTGGCCGTCCCCACCACGACGATCGCCCTCACCCTGGCGGCCTCGGTGATCATCGGCCTGCTGGCCGCTCTGGTGCCGGCCTTCCGGGCCGGGCGGATGAACGTCCTCGCGGCGATCGCGACGGACTGACCGGACGCGACCCCCGGATCGGGGGACCGGGGGTCGCGCCGGAGGGCCCAGGACACCGCGGAAGGACCGGGCCGGGGGAGCCGGGGGGCCGGGGGCGGGGGGAACGGGCAGGGTGCCAAGCGCACCCTGCCCGTCGGCGTCGGCGTCGGCGTCGGCGTCGGCGTCGGCGTCGGCGTCGGCGTCGGCGTCGGCGTCGGCGGCGTCGGTGTCGGCCTCGGCCTCGGTGCGGACGGTTCAGGGGCAGATGATGTCGCTGGCCCGTTCGGCCCCGGCCGCGGCCGCTCCCCTGTCCGGGCCCGTCCCGTTCTCCGCGCGGGCCTCCGCCGCCGGGCCGGCGGAGGCCGCCCCGGTGGCCCCGCCGGGCGGCGGCGGTGGCAGTGGCGGAGCCGGCACCGCGCCCGCCGTCGCGGTCGGGCTGCCCGTCGGACCGGTCGTCGGGCCCGGTGTCGCTCCCGCCGTCGGGAGGTCCCCGCCCGCGTACAGCTGGAGCGTCACCCCCAGCCCGGGCACCGGCGCCAGCTCGGCCGTCGGTACCGCGCCCGCCAGCGTCCGCGCCGACTCCGCCCAGCGCGGGTCGTACCGGATCACCGTCCGCCCGGTGGGCGTGCCGAGCGGGGCGTTGGACGGCGCCCCGGTGGTCGCGAACCCGGCCCGGCGGAGTTCGGCGTCGACCCGGGCGCCCAGACCCACCGCGCCCGCCGCGTTGAACACCTGGACGTGCACCTGCTCCGGGGCGACGGTGGTCGCGACCGGGGACGGCGCCGCCGCCGACGGCTCCGCCCCACCGGAGGCCGCTGCCCCACCGGTCGGAGCCCCACCCGGTCCTCCGCCGTCCCCGTCCGTCAGCGGCCGCCCCTCCCGCACCGCGTCGAACAGCGCCCGCGCCCGCTCCTTGTCCCAGAGCACCGTCGAGCCCCAGCCCGCGACCGGATGGTCCACCGAGGCCAGCGGCACGGTGACGAAGTCGGCCCGGCCGGCCGTCAGCTCCTTCATCCGGGTCGCCAGGGTGATCAGGTCGTCCGCCGAGAGGTCCTTGTCGGCCTTGACCGAGGCGAGCAGGCTGTCGGTGACCCGCGCCAGCCGGACCGGGTTGAGCAGGGTGCCGCCGCTGGTCACCTGGTGCAGCAGCTGGGCGACCAGCTTCTGCTGCCGGTGCATCCGCCCCAGGTCGGAGCTGCCGTCCACGTGCCGGGCCCGGACGTACTTGAGCGCGCCGGCGCCGTCCAGGGTGCTGGTGCCGGGCGGCAGGTCGAGGCCGGAGTACTCGTCCTTGAGCGGTTTGGTGGTGCAGACCCGGACACCGCCGACGGCGTCCACGGCGGAGACGAACCCGGCGAAGTTCACCTGGAGGTAGTGGTCGATCCGCAGCCCGGTGTTCTGCTCGACCGTGGCGACGGTCAGCTGCGGGCCGCCGAGCCCGTAGGCGGCGTTGATCTTGCCCTTGCCGGCCGGGACGGTCCTGCGGGTGGCGGGGTCCCGGTGGGCGGGGATGTCGACGTAGGAGTCCCGGGGGATGCTGATCACGCTGGCCCGGGAGCCGTCACCGGAGAGCTGGACGATCATCATCGTGTCGGTGCAGTGGCAGGACTCGCCCCCGGCGTGCAGCACGGTCTTCAGGGTCTTCTCCGGGATGCCCTCGCGCTCGTCGGTGCCGACCACCAGGAAGGTGGTGGAGCCGTCGTCGGCCGGCCGCGCCCGGTCGTTGCTGAAGGCGTCGACCCGGTCGATCGATCCGAGGCCGTGCAGGACCGCCCAGCCGCCGCAGGAGGTGGCGAGGACGCTGAAGGCGATGCCTGTGGCGAGCCGGCGGGGCCAGGCGCGACGCCGTTCGGACGGGCCGCCGGACCGGTCGGACGGGGCGCCGGCCGGGCCTCCGGGCGGGGCGGAGAGGGGGGAGACGGGCATCTCTCGGATGGTAGGGGCGCCCTCGGCCGGGCCGGGTGAGGGCGCGCCGTGGCCGGGGAGTACGGTAGGCCTCGACCGACGAAACGTTCCTCCGTACGCTCTCCGGGCGGCGGGGAACCGCTTCCGGGACGGTCCTTCGCACACCCCCTTCCCGGCCGGGCGGAGCCGCCCAGACCGGGACAAGACGACACCCCATCCGCACCGGTACGGTTGGCCCCGATGAACACCAAGGCTGCTGAGGAGCTGCCGGCGGTCTCCGTGATCATGCCGGTGCTCAACGAGGAACGACACCTGCGCACGGCCGTCCGGCACATCCTGGAACAGGACTACGCCGGGCCGATGGAGGTGGTGATCGCCCTCGGTCCGTCCACCGACCGCACCGCGCAGATCGCCGCCGAGCTCGTCGCCGAGGACCCGAGAGTCCGGACCGTGGAGAACCCCACCGGGCGCACTCCCGCGGGGCTGAACGCCGCCATCCGCGGCTCCAGCCATCCGATAGTGGTGCGCGTCGACGGTCACGGCCTGCTGACCCCCGGCTACATCACCACGGCCGTCCGGCTGCTCGGCGAGATGGAGGCCGCCAACGTCGGCGGCATCATGCACGCCGAGGGCGAGACCGAGTGGGAGCACGCGGTCGCCGCAGCGATGACCTCCAAGATCGGCGTCGGCAACGCGGCCTTCCACACCGGTGGCCTGGCCGGTCCGGCGGACACCGTCTACCTCGGGGTGTTCCGGCGCGAGGTGCTGGAGCGCCTCGGCGGTTACAACGAGGAGTTCGTCCGCGCCCAGGACTGGGAGCTCAACTACCGGATCCGCCAGGACGGCGGCCTGGTCTGGTTCACCCCCCAGCTGAGCGTCACCTACCGGCCCCGGCCCACCATCAAGGCGCTGGCCAAGCAGTACAAGGACTACGGCCGCTGGCGCCGGGTGGTCACCCGCTACCACCGGGGCTCGGTCAACCTGCGGTACCTCGCGCCGCCGACCGCCTTCCTCGGCGTCACCCTCGGGGTGCTGCTCGGCGTGGCTGTCCACCCGGCCTTCCTGGCCCTCCCCGCCGTCTACTTGCTCGGCATCGCCGGCGGCGCGCTCGTCGAAGGGCGCGGACTGTCGGCCCGGGCGAAGGCGCTGCTCGCGGTGGCCTTCGCGACCATGCACCTCAGCTGGGGCTTCGGCTTCCTCACCTCGCCGCGCTCGCTGGCCCGCAAGGTCATCGGCAGCCGCTCCCCGTCCAGTGCGGACGTGGTGGCCGAGCACAGCTGAGGCACCATCCGGCCAATCCCGCGGACCCGCCCTCCCGTTCCCGTGCCCGGCGCTATCGTCGGGCGCCATGGGGACAGTTGAGGGCGGGTCCGCCGCCGTTTCCGGGGGCCCGGGCGCCCGGGTCGAACCCACCGCCGACGTCGACGGGAGCGCCGTGCTCGGCGCCGGGACGACCGTCTGGCACCTCGCGCAGGTGCGCGAGGACGCGGTGGTCGGCGCCGACTGCATCATCGGCCGCGGCGCCTACGTCGGCCCCGGGGTGCGGATCGGCGACCGGGTCAAGCTGCAGAACCACGCCCTGGTCTACGAGCCCGCGGTGCTGGAGGACGGCGTCTTCGTCGGCCCGGCCGCGGTGCTCACCAACGACCTCTACCCGCGTTCGGTGGACGTCGACGGCCGGCTCAAGCGCGGGGACGACTGGCACGCCCGGGGGGTGACGCTCCGTCGGGGCTGCTCGATCGGCGGTCGTGCCGTCCTGGTCGCCGGGGTGACCGTGGGCCGCTGGGCCCTGGTCGCGGCCGGCGCGGTCGTGCACCGTGACGTCCCGGACTTCGCCCTGGTGGCCGGGGTCCCGGCCCGCCGGATCAAGTGGGTCGGCCGGGCCGGCGAACCGCTGCGGCCGGCCGGTCCGGACCGCTGGCGCTGCCCGCGCACCGGCGAGGAGTACCGGGAGCACGACGGCCTGCTCGCACCGGTCGGGCCCCCGGTGGCCGCGGACTGAGAGACGTCCCCCCGGGGCGGGCCGGGGCGGATCGGGTCGGGGCGGCGCGCGCCGGTCGCGGTCGCGCCCGACTCTCGGCGGACTACTTCGCGCAGACGTCGGTGTCGTCGGCCTGGACCCGCTGGAGGTCCTTCGGCGCCTCGCTCGGCACCGCGCCCGGAGCCGTGGCGGCGGCCGCTGCTGCCGGCGCGTCCTTGCCGAGCACCAGCACCAGCCCGTCCCGGGCACCCAGCTTCGGGTCCGCCTTGACGGCGTCGGCGGGCAGGCCGAGCGCGGTGGCCAGCGCCGTCGCCTCGGCGGTCCTTCCGGCCGGGTAGGAGATCGAGCTGGTCGCCGTGCCGGGTGCGTTGGCGGCGGTCGCGGCCCTGGCGTAGCCCTTCGTCCGGAGCCGGTCGACGGTCTGCTGCGCCTGTCCGGGCGTTCCGGTGCCGTTGCGCACCGTCACCCGCAGGTCCTTCGCGGCGGCCGCCGTCGCCGGGGCCGCCGCGGCCGCCGCCGGAGCGGACGGCGCGCTCTCCGGGGCCGCCGGAGCCTGAGCCGCCGGAGCCGGTGCCGAAGCGGTGGGAGCCGGGGCCTCGGAGGCCGCGCCCGCCGCCGTCTCCGTCAGCGAGCGGTCGTTGCCGACCATGGAGAACAGCTGGGCGGCGTCCGGCTGCTTGAGCACCAGCCGGTTCTCGTCCGCCGGGTCGTCCAGCACCGGCACGGTGGCGAAGGTGATGTTCCCGGTGTCGACCTTGCTGACGTCGAGCGCGAGGTCCTTCAGCTTGTCCACGCTGCCGATCCCGGAGTCGACGGTGAGCGCCTTGGTGGCGGAGTCCGCGAGCTTCCACAGCTTGGCCGGGTTGGTCAGGGTGTCGCTGCTCTTGATCGAGCGGATCATCGAGCTGATGAACTGCTGCTGCAGGGGTATGCGGGTGAGGTCGCCGCCCAGCCCGACGGCGTGCCGGGTGCGGACGAAGGCGAGCGCCTCGTCGCCCTGGACGACGTGCCGGCCCTTGGCCATTCGCAGGTGCGAGTCCGGATCGTTGATGTCCTTGGCCGCGCACACCTCGACGCCGCCGACGGCGCTGGAGAGCGTCTTCACGGCCTCGAAGTTGACCATCACGAAGTGGTCGACCCGGATCCCGGTGACCTTCTCGACGGTCTTCCAGGTGCAGCCCGGATCGCGCCCCTCCTGGCCGAGGCTGTTGTTGAACATCGTGCGCGCCGTACCGGGGACGGTCTTCCCGTCCTGGGTCCGGCACTCGGGGACGGGCACCATGAGGTCGCGCGGGACGCTGAGCACCGTCGCGTTGGTGCGGTCCTTGGCGATGTGGAACAGCAGGGTGGTGTCGGCGTGCCCGGCACTGCCCTCGTCGCCGTACTCGCGGCCCAGGCCCTCCCGGCTGTCGGTGCCGATCACCAGGATGTTCAGCGCGTCGCCGGCCGGCTTGGGCCGTTCCGCCTCGTCGCCCAGCTGCACCTTGACGGCGGTGATGTTGTTGTTGAAGTGCTGGTACGCGTAGTACGCGCCGCCGCAGCCGGCCACCAGGACGAAGGCGGCGAGGCCGCCGGTCCACTTCAGCACCCGCCGCCGGCGGGAGGAGCGCCGCGCGGTCCTGGCCCGGCGCAGCGCGGCCCGGCCGCCGTGCGCCGCGGCCTCGGGCGCGGCGCCGGCCGGGTCCTGCCGACGCTGGGTCGGGATGCCGGGAGCGGGGTCGGCCGTGGCCGGGTCGAACGGCCGCCGGACGGCGTCCGGTCCCACCCCGTGGGTGTCCTGCTGCACGGGTGTCCCCTCCCTCCGACCGGTCCGCGGCTCGGCGCGCGAATTGCGCGACGACTCGGACACCCTAGACGAGCCGGATGAGGGAATTGTTCCGGATGTGATCTCCGCCATGTTTACCGGAGGGAATTCCGCAGGTGAATGGCAGGCCGGGAATTTCCGGGGAGAATCCTGCCAAGATCATGATCTGTGTACGGAACGGTGATCGGACGCGGCGTCAATGCACCGCGCAGGCGTCCACGTCGGCGGTCCGCCCCTCGAAGGACGGCGGGGTGCCCGCACCCGGCGACGGCGACGCCCCCGCAGCCCCCGACCCGACACCCGAGGCAGCCCCCGAGGCAGCCCCCGAAGCGGCCCCCGCCGGGCCGGCCGCCGCGGACGGCGACGCCGCCGGGGAGCCGGCCGCGCTCGGCCCGACCCCCACCGGGGCCGCCGACGGACTCGCGCCCGGCGCCCGCACCTCCACCGGCCGGTCGTCCCGCAGCGCCGCGAACAGCTGGGTGGTCTGCGGCTGCACGAACTCGTCCCGGTCCGAGTCGAACCGGTACGGCCGCCGCGGCGCCGTCAGGAAGGTCACGTCCGAGGACGGGATCCCGCGCAGGTCCTGGGTCAGGTCGTACAGCGCGCCCAGCGAGGACAGCCCGCCGTCCGCCCGCACCGACGAGGTGGCCGCGTCCAGCACCGGCCACAGCTTGGTCGGGTTGAGCAGCACGTCCTGCGACTGCACCTTGCGGATCAGGGCCGCCAGGAACTGCTGCTGACGTCCCATCCGCTGGGTGTCGCTGCCGTCCCCGAGGGTCTCCCTGGCCCGGACGTAGCCGAGCGCCTGCTCGCCGCGCAGGGTCTGCCGCCCGGCCGGCAGGTCCAGCTTGGCGTCCTTGTCGTGGATCGGCTGCGGGACGCACACCTCGACCCCGTCGACGGCGTCCACCATCCGCTTGAAGCCCGCGAAGTCGACGATCACGTAGTGGTCGATCCGGATCCCGCTGAGCTGCTCGACGGTCCGGATCGAGCAGGCCGGACCGCCCGTCTCGAAGGCCGCGTTGAACTGCGTCAGCACCGGTCGGCTGCGGCTGCCGTCCGGCTTCTCGCAGGCCGGGACGCTCACCATGACGTCGCGCGGGATGGAGACGGCGGTCGCGTGCCGCCGGTCCGCCGCCAGGTGGAGCAGGATCGTGGTGTCCGAACGCTGGCCGCCGGCCGCCCCGTAGGTGGCGTTGGCGCCGGTCCGGTCGTCACTGCCGATCAGCAGCAGGTTCTCGGCGCCCCGGGCCCCGGCGGTGCGGCTGGGGCGTTCGGCCTCCAGCCGGGCCAGCAGCTGGTCGGTGGTGGAGTCGGTCCTGATGTTGCCGTCGAGCTTGCGGTAGGCGATCCAGAGCAGCGTGCCGCAGCCGACCAGCAGGAAGGCGAGGACGCCGGCGGTGACGATCAGCCACCGCCGGCGGCGACGCCTGCGTCCGTCGGGGGGACCGGGGGTCCCCGGGGCTTCCGGGGCCTGCGCCTCGGCGGCGTCGGCCTCCCCGGTCGGGGGGTGTTCGGTCGGGGGGTGCTCGGTGTCGTCCTCGGCCATGGCAGGGATCCCTACCCGCCCGGCCGGGGCCGGGGGTTACCCGAGGCGCAGTGTCACCCGTTCGGATTCCACCCGCTTCTCCCACTGCTCGGCGTCCAGGCCGTCCGAGTTGCGGCAGAGCACCACCGACGCGCCGGCCGCCAGCGGCGCCAGGAGCCCGGCCTCCAGGCCGGACCAGTCGTCGTAGGAGAGGGTGGAGAGCACCCGGTCGCCCGCTCCCAGGCCGAGCCTGGCCGCGCCCTCGCGGGCCAGCTGGACGGTCTGGTCCCCGGTCAGCTTCAGCGGCAGGCCGTCGATCACGGTCTCCAGCGCCGGGGCGTCCGGGGTGACCGGGGAGTAGGGGGCGAACCGGTCGCCCTGGCCGGGCACCTCGGCCGCGTAGTCCAGGAAGCCGTCCGGACGCTGCGGGAACCGCCCGCCGAGCGGCCGCAGGGCGAGCGCGACCCGCTCGCCCTCGCAGGCCTGGGCGGCCTCCAGTCCGTCCGGGCCGCTGACCACCAGGTCGGCGGCGGCCGGGTCGCCGGCCGGGATCGCCGCCACCCCGACCGACCAGCAGGCGAGCAGCCAGACGGCGCTCTGCCAGTGGGCCGGGAGGAGCAGCGCGGCGCGGTCGCCCGGACCGGCGTTGAGTTCGTCCTGGAGCAGGTTGGCGGTCTTGGCCACCCAGTTGTCGAAGGTCCTCGCGGACAGCTCCACGCGTTCGCCGGTGGCGTCGTCGTAGAAGGTGACCAGGGGGGCCGCGGGGTCGACCGAGGGAGTGCCACCTCGCAGGTAAGCGTGCAGCAGCTCGACGGGGGTGCGGGCATCGGCAGCGAAAGGCGAAGTCATGGTGCGCCCCAGCCTACGGCCTTCGGGTGGACGTCCGGGAGGGGTGGCGGAAGGGTCGTCGGGTGGCGTGGCGCCCGGGTCGGAATCCCGTGAACATCCGGTTTATGCGCCTCTCTCTCGCCGCCCTGCGCGGCCGCCCGCCCGCCGTCCTGCTCGCCGTCCTGCTCGCCGTCTGCGCGGCCGTCCTGACGCTCCCGTCGACGCCCGCCGGGGCCCGGTCCGCCGACGCGCCGGCGGACCGGGCCGTGATGCGGGGTGCGGCGGGCGGCGGCTCCGTCACCTCGCTCCCGCTGACCCTCGCGCCCAACGGGGGACGGGTCCTGGCGCCCCGCACCGTCCGCCGGTTCGAGCTGCTCGGCGTCGGCTGGGACGGCCCCGCGCGGGCGCTCGCCGGGGGCACCGTCCGGGTCCGCACCCGGGACGCGGTCACCGGGGCGTGGAGCGGCTGGCGGGAGCTGGACGCCGACGGCGAGGACGGCCCGGACCCGGCCGCCGCCGGGCGCGGACCGCGCGGTGCCACCGCCCCGCTGTGGACCGGTCCGAGCGACGGCGTCGCCGTCGAGGTGACGCCGGGTCCGGCCGGACCGCCGCCCGGACTGCGGGTCGAGCTGGTCGACCCGGGCGGCGGCGCCCGGTCCACCGGCGCGCGGACCGTGCCCGCCGAACCGCCGTCCGGCGGCCGGCGGATCGGGCACCAGGCCCCGCGCCCCGAGATCGTCACCCGGGCGGGCTGGGGCGCCGACGAGTCGATCCGCGAGCCCGACCTCGTGTACACCGGCCCGGTCCGGGTGGTCTTCGTCCACCACACCGCCACCGCCACCGCGTACGAGTGCTCCGACGCACCGCGGCTGATCCGGGCGGTCTACCAGTACCACGTGCAGAGCAACGGCTGGCGGGACATCGGCTACAACTTCCTGGTCGACCGCTGCGGCACCGTCTACGAGGGCCGGGCCGGCGGCACCGACCTGCCGGTGCACGGGGCCCACACCCTCGGCTTCAACACCGACTCGGCGGGGGTCGCGGCGATCGGCACCTACGTGACGGACGAGCCGCCGCCCGCCCTGCTGACCGGCGTCACCCGGATCGCGGCCTGGAAGCTCGGCCTCACCGACCAGGACGCGGGCGGGAGCACCACCATGGTCTCCGGCTCCGACGGCAGCCTCTACCCGGCGGGCACCGAGGCGGCCTTCCGGGCCGTCTCCGGCCACCGCGACGCCTTCAACACCGAGTGCCCGGGCACCGCCCTCCACGCCCGGCTGCCCGAGCTGCGCGCCGGGGCGGCCGCGCTCCAGGGCCGCTGAGCCGCGCTCCAGGGGCTCCCTACTGCGGACCGGGCCCGCGTCCGATCAGCGTCCGCAGCTCGGCCGTCAGCGCCCGCGCGAGGTCCGGCCGCAGGTCGTACCGGGCCGGGGTGGTCTGCAGCAGCGCGATCCGCCAGCCGGCGCCCGCGTCGACCGCGATCACCGTGTGCAGCGCGTTCAGCGCGGGGTCGAGGTCCTCCGCGTCGTCCGGCACCAGACCGGCCACCGCGTCCAGCTGGGCCACCCGGGGGCTCAGCGCCCGCACCCGCCGGACCTTGGCGACGTACTCGGGCGTCGGGTGGTCGGCGAAGATCCGCCCGAGCTCGGCGGCCATCACCGACCGGCCGCCGTGCCGGCTCCCGTCGAAGCCGATCAGCTCGCCGTCGACCGCGAACGGCCCGGCGAAGGCCGCGCCGTCCCGCAGGTTCCACCCCTCCAGCACCCGGTGGTAGAGGGAGCGCACGGCACTCTCGTCACCGGCGGACAGCTCGGCCACCCGCGTATCGTTCATATCCCCATGGTCGGCGGACGGCGGAGGAGGTGCACGGCGGTGAGCGGGACGGCGACGGGCGGCGGCGCGCCCGGCGGCGCGCGCACGGACGTGCCCGCCCCCAGGACCACCGCCCCCAGGACCACCGGCCCCAGGACCACCGGCCCCAGCACCACCGGCCCCGCCGGCGGGGCGGTCCGCCGCTGGCGGCCCGGCTTCCCGCTGGACGTGGCCCGCACCCTGCTGCCGCTGCGCCGCGGCCCGGCCGACCCGGCCTACCGGAGCACCGCCGACGGCGCGGTCTGGCGGGCCTCCCGCACCCCGGGCGGGGTCGGCACCCTCCGGGTGCTCGCCCGGCCGTCCGAGGGCGTGGTGGAGGCGACCGCCTGGGGCCCCGGCGCGTCCTGGCTGCTGGACGGCCTGCCCGGCCTGCTCGGTGCCGAGGACGATCCGGCGGGCCTGGTCCTGCCCGCCGGCCCGCTGAGCGACGCCCAGCGCGCCGCGGCCGGCGTGCGGCTGACCAGGACCGGCCTGGTGCTGGACTCCCTGGTGCCGGCGATCCTGGAGCAGAAGGTCACCACCGGCGAGGCCTACCGGGCCTGGCGCACCCTGCTGCGCGCCTTCGGCACCCCGGCGCCCGGCCCCGCCGAGGGCATGTGGGTGACGCCGTCGCCCCGCGAGTGGTCCCAGGTGCCGAGCTGGGAGTGGCACCGCGCGGGCGTCGATCCGAAGCGCTCGGCGACGGTGCTGCGCGCCGTCCGGCTGGCCCCCCGGCTGGAGGAGGCCTCCGGGATGGACCACGAGGCGTCCTTCGCCCGCCTCACCGCCGTCCCGGGCATCGGCGTCTGGACGGCCGCCGAGACGCTGCAGCGCAGCAACGGCGACGCGGACGCCGTCTCGGTCGGCGACTTCCACCTGCCCAACACCGTCGGCTGGGCGCTGGCCGGCCGCGTCCGCAGCGACGACGCCCAGATGCTGGCCCTCCTGGAGCCCTACCGCCCGCACCGCCACCGCCTCTGCCGGATCCTCCTGTCCACCGGCACCCACGCCCCCCGCTTCGGCCCCCGCCTCACCCCCAACGACCACCGCCGCCGCTGAAACCACGCGCTCGGGTGAACTGTGCTGATCAACGTCGCGCTCGCCGCCGCGTTTCGCACCGACGCGGTACTGGCCGTCGACCGCAGGCATTTCCGGGCGATCCGGCCGCTGACGAACCACGAAGCATTCCGCCTGCTGCCAGACGACCTCGACATCCGACCTCGGCCGCCGGTGACCCCTACCGCACCTCGATGAAGGCGTCCGCGGTGCGCTCGGGGCGGGAGCGGGGCGGCTCGTCGGGGCGGCCGACGGCGACGGCGCCCATCGGGTCCCAGTGCTCCGGGAGGTCGAGGACCTCGCGCACCGTGTCCCGGCAGAACATCGTCGACGACACCCAGGCCGAGCCGTAGCCCTCGCCGGCCAGGGTGACCAGGAGGTTCTGCACGGCGGCGCCGACCGCGACGGTGAACATCTCGCGCTCGGCCGCGGCCCGGCGCGCGTCGGGGTAGTCGTGCGAGCCGTCCATCACCAGGCAGGGGACGACCAGGTACGGCGCGGCGCGCAGCACGTCGCCGCGGGCGGTGCGGCGGGCGATCTTCGCCTCGTCCCAGCCGTCCAGCTCGGCGAGGTCGCGGCGCCAGGCGGCGAGCATCGCGTCCAGCAGCCGGGTCCGCACCTCGGGGGTCTCCAGCAGGACGAACCGCCACGGCGTGGTGTGGTGCGGCGCGGGCGCGGTGGCCGCGGCGGCGACGGCGCGCCGGACGGCGGCCGGGTCGACCGGTTCGGGGGTGAACGCGCGGATGGTGCGCCGCTGGGTGACGGCCTGTCGGATCGCCTCGGAGGTGCCGAGCCGGAACATGTCGTCGGTGGCGGGCCGGATCAGCGGCCGGACGCCCTCGCCGTCCTCGGCGGTGACCAGGTGGCCGAGGCCGCGGACCACCGCGACCGGGGTGCCGCTGGTCTTGCCCTTCACCAGGTCGGCGGCGGCGGCCAGCTCGTCGGCGGTGGCGGTGACGGTCTGGGCCAGCTCGTTGCCGTGCGAGTCGGCGCGGCCGCGGTGGTCCTCCAGGACGGGCAGTCCGGCGGCGCCGATGGCGACGTCGGTGAGGCCGTTGCGCCAGGGCCGTCCGAAGGTGTCGGTGACGACGACGGCGAGCCGGCGCCCGGTGAGCTGCTGGAGCCGGGCGCGCAGCGCGCGGGCGGAGGCGTCCGGGTCCTCGGGCAGCAGCAGGACGGTGCCGGGGGCGGTGTTCGAGGCGTCGACCCCGGCGGCGGCCATGACCAGGCCGTTGCGGTTCTCGACGATCCGGATCGGACCGCGCCGGGCGACCAGCCGGACGGTCTCCGCGTCGATCGCGGCCTCCCGGTCGTCGGCCCGCAGCACCCGGCCCTCGGCCTTGCTGACCACCTTGGAGGTGACCAGCAGGATGTCGCCGTCCTCGTAGTCGGCGGCCTTGGCGATCAGTTCGGCGAGGTCGGTGTCGGCGTCGATCTCGGGCAGTCCGGCGACCGGGAGGACCCGCAGGCTCATCCGCGCACCTGCTCGGCGAGCGCCAGTGCGGCCCGGGCCATCTCGGCGGTGGCGGCGACGTCGGTCATCAGCAGCGGCACGGCCCGGCAGGCGATCCCGCCGGCCTCGACGGCGGCCACGGCCGCCTCGTCCACCGTGTCGACCAGCCACCCGTCGATCAGCGCGGAGCCGTAGTCCAGGGCGACCGCCTCGGCCGTGGCCTCCACGCCGACGGCGGCGAGCACCTTGTCGGCCATGCCGCGCACCGGCGCGCCGCCGATGATCGGGGAGAGGCCGACGACCGGGGCGGAGGCCGCGGCGACCGCGGCCCGGATGCCCGGCACGGCGAGGATGGTGCCGATCGAGACGACCGGGTTGGACGGCGGGAAGAGGATGACGTCGGCGGCGGCGATGGCTTCCAGCACGCCGGGCGCCGGCTTGGCGGTGTCCGCGCCGACCGGCACGATCGCCTCGGCGTCGACCGCGGCGTGCAGCTTGACCCAGTACTCCTGGAAGTGGATGGCCCGGGTGCCCCGCTCGTCGGTGATCCGCACGTGGGTCTCGACCCGGTCGTCGCTCATCGGCAGCAGTCGCACCCCGGGCTTCCAGCGGACGCAGAGCGCCTCGGTGACCTGGCTGAGGGTGTAGCCGGCGGTGAGCATCTGGCTGCGCACGAGGTGGGTGGCGAAGTCGCGGTCGCCGAGGCCGAACCACTCGGGCCCGACGCCGTACTCCTTCATCTCGGCCTTGATGGACCAGGTCTCGTCGGTCCGGCCCCAGCCCTGCTCCTCGTGGATGCCGCCGCCGAGGGTGTACATGACGGTGTCGAGGTCGGGGCAGACCTTCAGCCCGAAGAGGTGGATGTCGTCACCGGTGTTGCCGATGACGGTGATCTCGTCCTCGGGACCGATGGCCTCCCGGAGTCCGCGCAGGAAACGCGCTCCGCCGATCCCGCCTGCCAGTGCCACGATGCGCATGCGCCCATCCTGCCACGCGCGGACGGGTCGTCAGCCCGACCCTCGACAACCGCGCCCGGTGCCTCAGTGGGCCTCGGCGGACGTCTGCGGGTGCTGCTCGGGGACGGCGGTCCCGCCGTACTGGTTCATCTCGGTCAGGCCGGGGGTGTAGAGGTGGATCGAGACGGCCGGCTCCAGCGAGCCGTTGACCACCTCGTGCAGGTACCCGGGGGAGAAGACCCGCTGTCCACCGGGGCGCAGCGCCCGCGAGCCCTCTCCCGCGTGCGTGAGGGAGCGCTCGACCAGCTCGCCCCGGACCACGGTCATCACGCCGGAGGAGGCGCCGTGGTCGTGGAAGCCGCTGCTCTGGCCGGGCAGCCAGCTGAGCAGCCAGACCTCGTAGCCGGGGCCGGTCTCCAGCCGGGCGTACCAGCGGGTGAGCGCGTCGTACCGGACGAGCGGCTCCCAGCGGGTCCGGTCCGCGGCGATCTCGCGGACCAGCCGGGCGTGCTCGGCGACGGTGCTGGGGTGGGCGGGAAGGTCGGTGCGGGCGAGGTGCGGGAAGGCCAGCGGGTCGCCGGCGATGGAGACGTCGCTGAGGCCGTCGGCCCACGGGTGGCCGCCGGGGCGGGCGTCGGCCCGGAGGTTGATGCGGGCGAGCTTGTTGCGGTCGCGGTTCCGCCTGCGGATGCGGATGAGTCGCACGGGAGTCGTCCTCGGATGGCTGGTTCGTCAGGGGATCAGCCGGATCCGGGATGTCCTGGGGCGGGACTCGCGGGCGGCCTCTGTGCTTCCTGGGCGGCGCGCGGCGGGACGGCGGGCGCCTAGATACAGCGGCAGGAACAGAGGCGACAACAGGAGTTCACGGCACGGCGGAGCGCGGAACCGCTCCGGTGGCTTGCGAACTCTGACATAGGGAAAAGGACAACCCATCCATGGGGGCGGTGTCAACTCGGAGGGAGCGGACATTCGGGTGAGATCGGCCATGAACTACCCGATGGGGTGATAAATCACCCTCTATGTTTCGATGGGAAGATCGCCGGGAAGGCAGGGCGAT
Source organism: Streptomyces sp. NRRL F-6131 (assembly GCA_000719695.1). Lineage (GTDB taxonomy): Bacteria > Actinomycetota > Actinomycetes > Streptomycetales > Streptomycetaceae > Kitasatospora. The sequence continues at coordinate 18,762 of JOHN01000055.1, read as the reverse complement.
GACCGGCCTGTGGCGGTGACTGCACGTCATCCGGCCCCCGGTTGCGAAGGGTTCGGCGACCTTCGGGGCAATCGGACCAAAGGTCTGATGTGTCCGGTTATGTACACTATTCGTAACGGCTTGGTGCCGGGGAGTGAATCCTGGCCCCAATACCAGAGCTCGGCTTGACTGGGCCAGAGTGACGCAACTGTAATTTCACTCGTGTCGTCGGCCGCACGAGGCAACGGCAACCACGGGGACGCCAATAGGGGCAGAGGAGGCGCGCCACATGAGCGAGCTCTTTGAGCTGTTGATCGGTGACGGCATCGAGGAGGAGGAGGAACTCGGCTGGCAGGAGCGCGCACTCTGCGCCCAGACCGACCCCGAGTCCTTCTTCCCGGAGAAGGGCGGCTCCACCCGCGAGGCCAAGAAGGTCTGCCTCGCCTGCGAGGTCCGCTCCGAGTGCCTGGAGTACGCCCTCGCCAATGACGAGCGCTTCGGCATCTGGGGCGGTCTCTCCGAGCGCGAGCGCCGCCGGCTCAAGAAGAGCGCCGTCTGACCGGGGTGGCCGTATCCCCCGGATCCTCCGGCCCCGGAACCCCGACCGGCCGGCCCGCGCGCAGAGCCCGCGACAAAGCGCCTCACCCCCTGTGGTGAGGCGCTTTCGCGTTCCCGGGCGGACTCCGTGGACGGAGCCGCCACCCGGAGCCGTTAGTGTGGTGCGCCATCCGGTTGCCGTTCACCGGCTGTGTCCACCGAGAACTGGGGCCCGCGCACTCGATGACCGTCTACAGCCACCAGAGCGGCTTCTCCGCCGGCAGGCCGCCCGCCTATCCGCGCCACCTGGTCACCGCCGTGATCGTCTCGCACGACGGCGCCCGCTGGCTGCCCCAGGCCCTCGCCGGCCTGCTCGGCCAGGACCGCCAGGTCCAGCGCGTCCTCGCCGTCGACACCGGCTCCACCGACGACTCCCCGCGGCTGCTCGCCGACACCCTGGCCGACTGGCTCCCGGAGAGCGGTCCGACGATCCTCGGCCGCCGGGCCGGCTTCGGCACCGCCGTCGCCGAGGCCGTCTTCAACAGCCCGCCGCTGCGCGCCGAGGACCTCCCCTACCGGCTCGACCCCTCCGGCTACGACCCGGTCACCGGCGGCTGGGACGACTTCGGCGACCCGCTCGGCGACGAGGACGACCTCGGCCGCGGCGGCCCCCGGGAGACCCGGCCCGTCGAATGGCTCTGGCTGCTGCACGACGACTGCGAACCGCAGACCGACGCGCTGCGCCGGCTGCTCCAGGTCGCCGACTCCACGCCCAGCGCCGCCGTCGTCGGCCCCAAGCTGCGCAGCTGGTACGACCGCCGGCAGCTGCTGGAGGTCGGCGTCAGCATCGCCCGCTCCGGCCGCCGCTGGACCGGGCTCGACCGGCGCGAGCAGGACCAGGGCCAGCACGACCAGGTCCGTCCGGTGCTCGCGGTCTCCACCGCCGGCATGCTGGTCCGCCGCGACGTCTTCGAGGAGCTCGGCGGCTTCGACCGGGCCCTGCCGCTGATGCGCGACGACACCGACTTCTGCTGGCGGGTCAACGCCGCCGGCCACCGCGTCGTGATCGCCCCGGACGCCGTGCTCCGGCACGCCGAGGCCGCCAGCCGCGAGCGCCGCGCCATCGACTGCGGCCCCGCCCACCCGCACCGGGTGGACAAGGCCGGCGCCGTCTACACCCTGCTCGCCAACTCCAAGGGCGTGCTCTTCCCCTACGTCCTGCTCCGGCTGGTGCTCGGCACCCTGCTGCGGGTGGTCGCCAACCTGCTCGGCAAGGACCCCAAGCAGGCCTTCGACGAACTCGCCGGCCTCGGCCACGAACTCGTCCGGCTGCCCCGGCTCCTGGCCGCCCGCAAACGCCGCGGCCGCACCCGCTCCGCCGACGCGCTGGACGACCGCACGCTCTTCCCCGCACCCGGTGCCACCGCGCGGCTCGCCGTCGAGGGCGTCATCGGCTCGCTCGGCATAGGGGGCGCCGACGACGCCGGCGCCGGCCGGCACGGCTCGGTCGAGGCCGGCCCGGGCGACGAGGACTCCGAGGACCTCGTCGTCGAGCAGTTCGCGCTGGTCAAGAAGCTCGTCCGGCGTCCGGCCCCGGTGCTGTTCGCCGCCCTGCTGGTGTTCGCCCTGGTCGCCTGCCGCGGCCTGCTGGGCGGGGGCGCCCTGTTCGGAGGCGCCCTGCTGCCCGCCACCGAGGGCGCGGCCGGCCTCTGGTCGATGTACGCGGACGCCTGGCACCCCGTCGGCACCGGCTCCACCGCCGCCGCACCGCCCTACCTCGCGGTGCTGTCGATCCTCTCCTGGCTGCTGTTCGACCACGCCGACCTCGCGGTCACCCTGCTGGTCGTGCTCGCCGTCCCGCTCTCCGCCGTCAGCGCCTACCTGGTCTCCCGGCCGCTGATCGACTCCAAGCTGGTCCGCGCCTGGGCCAGCGCCACCTACGCGCTGCTGCCCGCCGCGACCGGCGCGCTCGCCCAGGGCCGGATCGGCACCGCCGTCCTGGCCGTGCTGCTGCCGCCGCTGGCCCGCGCCGCCGCGATCACCGCCGGTCTCGGCATCCGCCAGGAGAGCGCCGCCAAGGGGGCCCGCCCCGGCTGGCGCTCCGCCTGGACGGCCGTCCTGCTGCTCACCCTGGCCACCGCCTTCGTCCCGCTGGTCTGGGCGCTGGCCGTGCCGCTCTGCCTGGCCGCGCTGGTCGCGGCGGTGGTCCGCGGCGGTGCCTTCGGCTCCGGCGGCACCGCCCTGCGGCTGCTCGGCCTGCGCGTCGTGGTGATCCTCGCCGTCCCGGTCGGGGTGCTCGCGCCCTGGTCGCTCCAAGTGCTCTCGCACCCGCAGCGGCTGCTGCTGGAGGCCGGTCTGCCCGGTCTGCACGGCTCCGGTCCGACCTCCGCCGGGCTGTTGCTGGTCAACCCGGGCGGCGCCGGAGTCCCGCCGATCTGGCTCTCCGCCGGTGTGGTGCTCGCCGCGCTCGCCGCCCTGCTGCGCGCCGACCGCCGCCGTGCCGTGCTCGCCGCCTGGGGCGCCGCCGGCGCCGGACTGCTCTTCGCGGTCGCGGTGGCCGGCACCTCGGTGACCCCCGCCTCCGGCGGCCCGGCCGTGCCCGCGTGGTCCGGCCCGGCGACCCTGCTGGCCGGTGTCGCCCTGCTGGCCGCCGCCGCGATCGGCGCCGACGGCGCCAACGCCCGGGTGGCCGGCATCGCCTTCGGCTGGCGCCAGCCGGTCGCCGCACTGGTGGTCGCCGCCGCCGTGCTCGCCCCGCTGGGCACCGGCCTCTGGTGGGCCGTCACCGGCGCCGACGGTCCGCTGCACCGCGGCCGCGGCGCCCAGGTGCCCGCGTTCATCGCCGAGCAGGCCGGCACCACCGACCGCTCCCGCACCCTGGTCGTCACCGGCGACCCCAAGGGCGGATCGGTCGCCTACACCGTGGTCCGCGGTGCCGGTCTGACCCTCGGCCAGGCCGAGTCCACCGTCGACCCGGCCACCGGCACCACGGCCGGCCTGGACCGGACCGTCGGCAGCCTGCTGGCCGGCTCCGGCGCGGACCAGGCGGGCGCGCTCTCCCGCTACGGCATCGCCTACGTGCTGGTCGACCAGCCGCTGATCGGCGCCTTCAAGGACGTCCTGGACACCACGCCCGGCCTGGTCAAGGCGAACCAGGACGGCGGCGCCGCGCTCTGGCAGGTCGACGGCACCCCTGCGACCCGCGCCCTGATCACCGCCCCGGGCACCGTCCCGGTGGTGGTCCCGGCCGGCCCCCGCGACCTCGACACCACCCTGCCGGCCGGCGCCGAGGGCCGGGTGCTGCGGCTCGCCGAGTCCGCCGCCCCCGAGTGGCGGGCCACCCTGGACGGCACCGTCCTGGAGCCGGTCACCGTCGACGGCTGGGCCCAGGGCTTCAAGCTCCCGGCGGGCGGCGGCAAGCTGCTCGTCACCCGCGAGGGCAGCCTGCTGCACACCGGCTGGATCTGGGCCCAGCTGCTGCTCGGCCTGACCGTGCTGGTGCTGGCCCTGCCCGGCCGGCGCAGCCACAGGGACGACGACCTGCCCGAGGAGGTGGTCGCCGCCGCCGAGCTGGCCGCCGCCGTCCAGGCGCAGGCCCCGGCCCCCGGCAGCCGCCGGGCCCGCCGGATGGCCGAGCGGGGCGAGGGCACCGAGGGCGAGCTCCCGGAGCCCGCCGACCCGGACACCGGGGTGTACGAGGGCCGGCCCGGGGCGGTCCCGGCCCAGCCCGCCGCCGAGCCGTCGGCCGGCGCGGTCCGGGCGGCCGCCGCCGCGCAGGAGGCCGAGCCGTACGCCGATCCGTACCAGACGTACCAGCAGGCCGATCCGTACAGCTACGACCCCTACGCCCAGCAGCCGGTCGGCACGCCGTACGGCGGCGGCCAGGGGTACGGCGGCCAGGACGGCTACCAGCAGCAGGGCTACCAGGGCTACCCCGCCGAGCAGCAGCAGTACGGCTACGACCCGTACCAGCAGGCGGAGCAGCAGCCCTGGGTGCCGGGGCAGCAGCAGGCCGAGCCCTACTACGACCAGCCGGACCCGAACGGCCCGCACGACCCGAACGACCCCCAGGGGCCGGGCCGGTACCCGCACCACCACGGATCGGGGAGCTGACCCGCGATGAAGAAGCCCGCCTTCCGCAAGAAGTCCGGCGCACCGGACACCGCCCCCGCGGCCGGGGCGACCGGCACCTTCGACGGCGCCCCCGCCGTCGGGGCCCCGCCGGCCCCCCGCGGCTCCGGCGCCGCCCGCACCACCCGGTCGCTGCTGGCCGCGGCGGTGGTGCTGGCGGCGGTGTTCGGCATCGCCGAGCTCCGCGAGCCCGCGGCCCCGGCCGCCACCGACCGGGCCTCCGCCACCGCGGCGCAGGTCGAGCGCACCGCCGCGGTCTGCCCGCAGCCGCTGCAGGGCATCACCGGTTCCACCACGCTCACCGCGTACACCCCGCCGGGGGCCGGCACGGCAGCGGACGGCTCCGGCTGGATCTCCGACGCGGCCGCGCCCGCCGCGCCGCCGACCGCCGCCCCGAGCGGTGCGCCGTCGGCCGCCCCGCCCGCCCCCGCCGCCACCGGCGCGCCCACGGCGGCGCCCGCCGCCGCGGCCGCCGTCGACAAGAACACCGCCCCCGCCGACGCCCGGCTCACCCTGGCCAAGCCCGGCACCCCGGTGACCGCCCCCGCCGCCAACAGCGACCTCGCGCCCGGCACCGCCGCCGTCGCCACCGGCGCGCTCGCCCCCGGCTTCACGGTCACCCAGACCACCACCGTCACCGAGCAGCGCGGCCTCGGCCTCTCCGGGATCACCTGCACGCCGGCCGGCACCGGCTTCTGGTTCGCCGGCGCCTCCACCGCCGAGGGCCGCACCGACTACGTCAGCCTGGTCAACGCCGAGTCCACGGCCGCCGTGGTCGACATCAAGCTCTACGGCGACAAGGGCCTGATCGAGAACGACGCCGCCAACGGCATCACCGTCGCGCCCGGCAGCTCCCAGTCGGTGCTGCTGCCCACCATCAGCAAGGGCCAGGTCGCCGACCTCGCCGTGCACGTGGTCGCCCGCAGCGGCCGGGTCGGCGCCGCCCTGCACGCCGCCGACGGCAACAAGGGCGCCGACTGGGTGCCCGCCTCCGCCGACCCCGCGCCCACCCAGGTGATGCCCGGCCTGCCCGCCGACACCGCGGCCGCCCACCTGGTGGTCTGGGCCCCGCCGGAGGACGACGCCGACCTCAAGATCGAACTCTCCGGCAAGAACGGCTGGTTCGTTCCGGCCGGCAACGAGTCCATCCACGTCAAGGCCGGCACGGTCGCCGTCGCCGACCTCGGCAAGGTGACCCGCGACGAGGTCGCCGGACTGCGGGTGTCGCCCAGCGACGACAAGCACCCCACCCCCGTGGTGGCCGGTCTGCGGGTCGACCGCGCCGCGGCGAACGGCAAGTCCGACGCCGCCTGGCTCGCCGGGACCGCGCCGGTCGGCGCCCGCGCCACCGTGGCCGACAACCGCGGCGGCGGCCCGTCCACGCTCTTCCTCACCTCCACCGGCGAGGCCGCCACCGTGCGGGTCACCGCCTCGGCCGGCACCGGCGGCGGCACCCCCGCCACCAAGGAGGTCCAGCTCCCGGCCGGCGGCACCGTCGCCCTCCCCGCGCCCGAGCCCACCGGGCTGAACGGCAGCTACGCGCTCACCGTGGAGACCGTCTCCGGCGGCCCGGTCACGGCCGCCCGGATGCTCGCGATCCCCTACAAGGACGTGCCGATGTTCACCGTCCAGGCGCTGCGCGACGACCGGTCCACCGTCAAGGTCCCGCAGGCCTCCCAGGACCCGGGCGTGGTCCTGCGCTGAGCGGCGCGGGGCCTACGGCGCGGGGGCCGCACCCGGACGGGGTGCGGCCCCCGCGCCGTACCGGCTCACTCCTCGTCGTAGCGCGGGTCGATCGCGTCGGGGGAGAGCCCCAGCAGCTCCGCCACCTGCTCGATCAGGATCTCGTGCACCAGCGCCGCGCGGTCCTCGCGCGACTTCGCCCGGATCTCCACCGGTCGCCGGTACACCACGATCTGACTCTTGCGCCCCTGACGGCCCGGCGACACCCGGCCCAGCGGCACCCCGCCGTCCGGATCGGTGCCGTCCGGCTCGTGCAGCGGCACCTCCTGGACGGCGAACTCCACCTCGATCAATTGCGGCCAGCGCCGTTCAAGACGCTCCACCGATTCGCGCACGTAGTCGTCGAACAACTCGGAGCGGGTGAGCGAGATCGGAACCTGCGGCGGCGCCAGCGGGCCGCGAAGACCCCTGCCGTGCCGGTCACGGTGCCGGGGGCGGCGTGAGGGGCCCGTCGATGACTGCGGTGCGGAGCTGTCCATATCACTGCCGAGAGTAGTCCTTGGACGCCCGGAAGTGGACCACCCCCGCAGCTGTTCGCCCGGGGCGAGCGGAGCGCCGGGGCGGCGCGCGGACGACGACACGGCACACCCTCCGGACAGGCGGTCTTCGCTCCCCGGCAAGGAGTGCGGTACCGTCCACCCTCGTGAGCTCTGTACGTCGTTGTTCGCGGACCGCGTGCGGCCGTCCGGCCGTCGCGACGCTGACGTACGTCTACGCGGACTCCACCGCCGTCCTCGGCCCGCTCGCGACCTACGCCGAGCCGCACTGCTACGACCTCTGCGCCGAGCACGCCGAACGCCTCACCGCCCCGCGCGGCTGGGAGGTGGTCAGGCTCGCCGCCGAGACCGGCCCGCTGCGCCGCAGCAGTGACGACCTGGAGGCCCTCGCCAACGCCGTCCGCGAGGCCGCCCGCCCGCAGACCCCGCGTCAGGGCCGAGGCCCCGACGGCGAGTCCACCGAGGCCGGCCGCCGCGGCCACCTCCGGGTGCTCCGCTCGCCCGACAACTGACCCCCGGGCCCTCCCCGCCCCGGCCCGAACCGTTCCGCGCGCCCGGGTACGCTCCCCCTACCGGGTACCGGCCGCCGCCGTGCCCGGACGTATCGTGACCACGGGCGACCTGCCCGCCGGCCAGGCCGCCGGCGCGTTCGCCGACCAGACACAGAACCAGGGTGGAGCCGCAGTGCGCGACCTCAAGCAGCTCGTGAAGGCGTACGACGTACGGGGCGTCGTCCCGGACCAGTGGGACGAGAACCTCTCCCGCGCCTTCGGCGCCGCGTTCGTGCAGGTCACCGGCGCGTCCGCGATCGTGGTCGGCCACGACATGCGCCCCTCCTCCCCGTCGCTCAGCCAGGCCTTCGCCGAGGGCGCGGCCGGCTACGGCGCCGACGTCGTGCTGATCGGCCTCTGCTCCACCGACCAGCTGTACTACGCCAGCGGCGCGCTCGACCTGCCCGGCGCGATGTTCACCGCCAGCCACAACCCGGCCGAGTACAACGGCATCAAGCTCTGCCGGGCCGGCGCCGCCCCGGTCGGCCAGGACACCGGCCTCGCCGAGATCCGCGAGCTGGTCGAGTCCTGGACCGCCGAGGACGACACCGTCACCGTCCCGGCCCGGGAGGTCCGCACCGGCACCCTCTCCGAGCAGGACACCCTGCGCGGCTACGCCGACCACCTGCTCGGCCTGGTCGACCTCGGCGGGATCCGTCCGCTCAAGGTCGCCGTCGACGCCGGCAACGGCATGGGCGGCCACACCGTGCCGACCGTGTTCGACGGCCTGCCGATCGAGCTCGTCCCGATGTACTTCGAGCTCGACGGCACCTTCCCCAACCACGAGGCCAACCCGCTCGACCCGAAGAACCTGGTCGACCTGCAGGCCAAGGTCCGCGAGGTCGGTGCGGACCTCGGCCTCGCCTTCGACGGCGACGCCGACCGCTGCTTCGTCGTCGACGAGCGCGGCGAGCCGGTCTCCCCGTCGGCCATCACCGCGCTGGTCGCCGTCCGCGAGATCGCCCGCGCCAAGGCCGCCGGCGAGGCCGAGCCGACCGTCATCCACAACCTGATCACCTCCTGGACCGTCCCCGAGGTGGTCCGCGAGCTCGGGGCCACGCCGGTCCGCACCCGGGTCGGCCACTCCTTCATCAAGCAGGAGATGGCCGTCACCGACGCCGTCTTCGGCGGCGAGCACTCCGCGCACTACTACTTCCGCGACTTCTGGCGCGCCGACACCGGAATGCTCGCCGCGCTGCACGTGCTGGCCGCCCTCGGCGGGCAACAGGGCACCCTGTCCGCGCTCACCGCCGAGTACGACCGCTACGCCGCCTCCGGCGAGATCAACAGCACCGTCGCCGACCAGGCCGCCCGGACCGCGGCCGTCCGCGCCGCCTACGCCGTCGAGGGCACCGAGGTCGACGAGCTGGACGGCCTCACCGTGGCCGGCCCGGACTGGTGGTTCAACCTGCGGGCCTCCAACACCGAGCCGCTGCTGCGCCTGAACGTCGAGGCCAAGGACCCGGCGAGGATGGCCGAGCTGCGCGACGGCGTCCTCGCGATCGTCCGCGCCTGACGTAGGGTCCCGGGTGCCCCGGCCGGTAGGGTTTTCCCCGCGGCCGGGGCACCCCTGCGCCCGACCGCCGACCGCCCGAACCGAGACCGGAGACCGAACGCCATGAAGCTCGAATCCTTCCTGCTGGAGATCCTGGTCTGCCCGCAGTGCCGGGCCGCGCTCACCGAGGGCGGCACCGAGGAGCAGCCCGAACTGGTCTGCACCGGCGAGAGCTGCGGCCTGGTGTACCCGGTGCGCGACGGCATTCCGGTCCTGCTGGTGGACGAGGCCCGCCGCCCGGCCTGATCCTGGGAGGGGGTGCCCCCGGTCCAGGGCCGGGACCGGCCGCCCCGCGCGGCCCGCCCCACCGTCCGCCGTCCCGCCGTTCGCCGTCCTCAGCGCCCAGCCAGCAGCCGGAGGCCCGCCGCATGCTCGACGACACCCTGCTCGACGACCCGGCCGCCCTCCAGCGCGCCGACCACGACCGCGCCCTGCTCTCCCTCGCCGGCTCCGGCGCCCGGGTCCGCACCGCCCTGCGGCTCGCCGACGCCGCCGGGCTGGACCGGTTGCGCCCCGACGGCCGCCCGCGCGCCGTCCTGGTCGCCGGGCACGGCAGCGCCCTGACCGCCGGCGAGATGCTCGCGGCGCTGGCCGGCACCGCGAGCCTGGTCGCCCCGCTGCCGCCCACCGACGCCGCGCCCGTCCCGCGCCCCGACCGGGCCACCGCCCCGGCCGCCTTCACCGCCGGCCTGGCCTGGCAGCTCCCCGGCTGGGCCGGCCCGCTCGACCTGCTGGTGATCAGCTCCGCCGGTGGCGGCGAACGCGGCCTGGTCGCGCTCGCCGAGCAGGCCTACGCGCGCGGCTGCGCGGTCGTCGTCACCGCGCCCGGGGGCAGCCCGCTGGCCGAGGCCGCGCTGCAGGTCCGCGCGCTGCCGCTGCCGTTCGTGCCGTCCGGCCTCGACGAACCGCCCGCCGACCGTGACCCCGGGGCCGGCCGCGGCACCGAGCCGGACCTGCCCGCCGAGGACCCGGCCGCGCTCTGGGCCCACCTCACCCCGCTGCTCGCGCTCACCCAGAAGCTCGGCGTCACGCCGCTGGCCTACGACGCGCTCGCGGTCACCGCCGACCTGCTGGACGCCACCGCCGTCCGCTGTCGGCCGGACGCCGCCGCGTACACCAACCCCGCCAAGAGCCTGGCCGCCCGGCTGGCCGGGACCGTCCCGCTGCTCTGGGCGGAGGGCGCGGTGGCCGGCGCCGCGGCCGGGCGGTTCGCGGCCCAGCTCGCCGACCGGGCCGGGCGCCCGGCCCTGGCCGGTCTGCTGCCGCAGGTGCTGACCGCGCACCGCGGCATGTTCACCGGGCAACTGGGCGCGGGCGCCGACCCGGACGACTTCTTCCGCGACCGGGTCGACGAGCCGGACCCGCTGCACCTCCAGGTCCTGCTGCTGCGGCAGATCGCCGAGGAGACGCCCGCCGGGTCGGGGACGGCGGGGGCTCCCGGGGGTCCGGGTGTTCCGGGGGAGGCGGACGGCGGCCCGGCCGAGGTCCCGGCCGACGACGCGGGCCCGCGCAGCTTCGGCGCCGGCCGGGCGCACCGGCTCGCCGCCGCCCACGACGTCCGGCTCACCGAGTACGCCAGCCACCGCTCCGAACCGCTGCACGCGCTGGCCGACCTCGTCGCCCTCACCGACTTCGCCGCCGTCTACCTGGGGCTCGCCGCCGCCCAGTCCTGAGGCCCGGAGAGCGGCGGCCCGGTACCGTATGCGCTCGACGACGACCGGACCACCGGACGACCGGGTACGGGCCGCGCGGACGGCCCCCGACGGAGGGACCTTCCGAGCATGAGCACCGAAGGCGGTACCAAGGCGCTGATCGCGGCGCTGGCCGCGAACCTGGGCATCGCGGTGAGCAAATTCGTCGCGTTCGGGTTCTCCGGCTCCTCCTCGATGCTCGCCGAGGGCGTCCACTCGGTGGCCGACTCCGGCAACCAGGTGCTGCTGCTGGTCGGCGGCAAGCGGGCGCAGCGCGAGGCCACCCCCGAGCACCCGTTCGGCTACGGGCGCGAGCGGTACATCTACGCGTTCCTGGTGTCGATCGTGCTGTTCAGCGTCGGCGGCATGTTCGCCGTCTACGAGGGCTACGAGAAGATCGCCCACCCGCATGAGCTGGAGAACTGGTACTGGCCGGTGGGCGTGCTGGTCTTCGCGATCGCCCTGGAGGGCTGGTCCTTCCTCACCGCGTTCCGCGAGGCCGTCAAGGACAAGGGGGACCACGGCTGGCCGGCGTACATCCGCCGGGCCAAGGCCCCCGAGCTGCCGGTCGTGCTGCTGGAGGACACCGGCGCGCTGATCGGTCTGGTGCTGGCGCTGTTCGGCGTCGGACTGACCGCGATCACCGGCGACGGGGTCTGGGACGGCGTCGGCACGCTCTGCATCGGCGTGCTGCTGATCGTCATCGCGTTCGTCCTGGCGGTCGAGACCCGGTCGCTGCTGCTCGGCGAGTCGGCCCACCCCGAGGTGGTGGCCCGGATCCGGGACGCGCTGGTCGACCACGACTCCGTCGACCGGGTCATCCACATGCGGACCATGCACCTCGGCCCGGAGGAGCTGCTGGTCGCGGCCAAGATCGCCGTCCCGGCGGACTCGACGGCCGCCGAGGTCGCCGCCGCGATCGACGCCGCCGAGGTCCGGATCCGGCGCGCGGTGCCGATCGCCCGGGTGATCTACCTGGAGCCGGACATCTACAGCGCCGAGAAGGAGGCGGCGGGCGACGACCCGTACGCCACGCCCGGCGGGCCGGTTCCCGGCGGGGTGCACTGAGGCGGGGTGCACTGAGGCGGGGCGCACTGAAGCGGGGCGCACTCGCGCACCGTGGTCTCGCACACCCGTGCGCAAGGCCCCCGGAGGTCCGGGGCGGCCGTCCCGCCGCCCCGCCCCGGAGGCCGAAAAACGGCCGTACCGGGCCGTTCCCCGGGGCCGTCGGTGTAGATTCGTTCCCGGTGCCAGAACGTCGCTGCTGATGGCGGTCGATCGGTGGTCCGTTCCCCGCGGGGGGCGCTCCGGTCGAGGGAGAGAGGTCCTCCGACGGTTTGTGCCGAGCAACAGGACAGCCGTGCCGCGCCGAACCCGCCGCGGGCCGGACGCCCTGGCGTCGCCGCACACCCGTTGCGGCCCGCCGCGTTGTGACGCACTCCACAGGACCTTGGCCCGCCCCGCCCCACCCCTCAGCGAGGAGCAGACGCATGTCGACCGACATCACCGGTGACTTCAAGGTCGCCGACCTTTCCCTGGCCCCGTTCGGCCGCAAGGAGATCCAGCTCGCCGAGCACGAGATGCCCGGCCTGATGTCCATCCGCGCCGAGTACGCCGCGTCGCAGCCGCTGGCCGGCGCCCGGATCACCGGCTCGCTGCACATGACCGTGCAGACCGCCGTCCTCATCGAGACCCTCACCGCCCTCGGTGCCGAGGTCCGCTGGTGCTCCTGCAACATCTTCTCCACCCAGGACCACGCCGCCGCGGCCATCGCCGTCGGCCCGGAGGGCACCCCGGAGAACCCGCAGGGCGTGCCGGTCTTCGCCTGGAAGGGCGAGACCCTGGACGAGTACTGGTGGTGCACCGAGCAGGCGCTCACCTGGCCGAACGGCCAGACCCCGAACATGATCCTGGACGACGGCGGCGACGCCACCCTGCTGATCCACAAGGGCGTCGAGTTCGAGAAGGCCGGCGCCGCGCCGGACCCGTCGACCGCGGACAACGACGAGTTCCGGATCATCCTGGAGCTGCTCAACCGCACCCTGGTCGAGACCCCGAACAAGTGGACCGAGGTCGCCGCCACCATCAAGGGCGTCACCGAGGAGACCACCACCGGTGTCCACCGCCTGTACGAGATGCACCGTGACGGCAACCTGCTGTTCCCGGCGATCAACGTCAACGACTCGGTCACCAAGTCGAAGTTCGACAACAAGTACGGCTGCCGCCACTCGCTGATCGACGGCATCAACCGCGCCACCGACGTCCTGATCGGCGGCAAGGTCGCCGTCGTCGCCGGCTACGGCGACGTGGGCAAGGGCTGCGCCGAGTCGCTGCGCGGCCAGGGCGCCCGCGTCATCGTCACCGAGATCGACCCGATCTGCGCGCTGCAGGCCGCGATGGACGGCTACCAGGTGACCACCCTGGACGAGGTCGTCGAGACCGCCGACATCTTCATCACGACGACCGGCAACAAGGACATCATCATGGCCTCCCACATGGCCCGGATGAAGCACCAGGCCATCGTCGGCAACATCGGCCACTTCGACAACGAGATCGACATGGCCGGCCTCGCCCAGCTCCCGGGCGTCGTGAAGACCGAGGTCAAGCCGCAGGTCCACGAGTGGCGCAAGGCCGACGGCCGCACCATCATCGTGCTCTCCGAGGGCCGCCTGCTGAACCTGGGCAACGCGACGGGCCACCCGTCCTTCGTGATGTCCAACTCCTTCGCCAACCAGACGATCGCCCAGATCGAGCTGTTCACGAAGACCGAGCAGTACCCGATCGGCGTCTACGTCCTGCCGAAGCACCTGGACGAGAAGGTCGCCCGCCTGCACCTCGACGCGCTGGGCGTGAAGCTGACCACCCTCTCCCAGGACCAGGCCGACTACATCGGCGTCCCGGTCGAGGGCCCGTACAAGGCGGAGCAGTACCGCTACTGATGCGGTGACAGCCTGAGAAGCGGCACGGTGGCCGGCGCCCCCTCCCCTGCGGAGGGCGCCGGCCACCGTGGGTTCCGGGGCGGGACGGTCAGCGGAGGACGTCGGTGGTCCAGTCGGTCGGGTCGGTGCCCAGCCCGGTCACGCGGTCCAGCCAGCCCTGGAGTCCACCGGTCGCGGCGAGCGCGGCCTCGCCCTGGGGCGATCCCACGCACAGGCGCAGCCCTCGCTGGCTCCTGCACGCGCGGGAGGAGGCCGCCTCCTCGCCCGGCTGCGGCGGATTGGTGTACGCCGGGTCGGGCTCGATGTCGGGACTGGCGACGAAGGTGACGTAGGTTTGGCCGAGCGAGTAGGTGAGCGAGACCATCCACGGGAAGCCCATGGCGTGTTCGAGGCCCACGTCGAAGTACGCGTTGCTCGGCGCATAGCCCGCGGGGATGTCCTTGAGGGTGAACGGGAGGGTCGCGGTCTGTCGGCCGGTCCGCACGTCGGCCGCGATCCTGGGCAGCATCTCCTCCGAGAAGGTGGACTCCAGGTACGTCCCGGTCAGATCGGCCCAGCGGCCGTCGGGGACCCGGAACCGGAAGAGGCGCTGGGTGTCCGGGGTGTCCGGTTCGGCGGTGCGCCAGTACGCCGGGTGGCCGTTCACTGGCGCGGTCTCGGTCATGTGGAACTTGACGCCCACCGCCGGCGGGGGAACGGGGGGCTCCTGGCCCGGCGGGTAGACGGTCAGGAAGATCCGCTCGCGGCGCAGGTCGTCCGGAGCCGTCCTCGGGCCGAGGACCGTGATGCGCAGCATTCCCGGGCTCGCGTCGTACTCGTACTCGCCGAAGCCGGTGGGCAGCCAGCCATAGGTCGCGTTGATCGTCATCGGGGTGCGGCCGGTGTCCGGACCGAAACCGGGGAGGGCGGACGTGCCCCCGGTGAGCGGCGCGGTCGAGGCGTCCGGGTTCCCGAACGGCAGCGCGCCACCGGCGAGCGACGCGCCGAGGACGACCGCCGCCACCGCACCGAGCAGCCCGGCCCGGCGGCGGCGCAGCCGGGACCGGCCGGTGCGGACCGCCCAGGCGGTGTCCAGCCGGCTCGCGGGCGAGGGCGCGTCGGCCAGGGCGGTGAGTCCGGAGGCCAGACGGGTCCCGTACTCGTCGTCGGTGTCGCGGTCGGTGGTGTATTCGCTCATGACGCGGTTCCTTCTGTTTCTGCGGGCAGCGGGATCCGGAAGGTGTGGAGCTCGTGGAACTCCTCCTGGGTCTTCCGCCGGCCGAGGGACCGGCGCAGGGAGTCGAGGCCCCGGGCGGACTGGCTCTTGACGTTGCCCGTGGAGCAGTCCAGCGCGGCGGCGGTCTGTTCGACCGTGAGGTCGCAGTAGTAGCGGAGCACCACCGTGGCCCGCTGTCGGGGTGGCAGCGCGGCCAGCGCGCGGTGCAGGTCGATCGAGGCGTCCACGTCCAGTGCGGCGACGGCCCCCTCCGGCACCGCCTCCGTGCTGCGCCGGGCGGTCCACCGCCACCACGGCGAGCGCTGCTCGGCGAGGAAGGTGTTCAGCAGCACGGTCCGGGCGTAGCCGTCCAGGTTCGCCACCCCGGCGAGTCGGCCCCAGCGGACGTACAGCTTGGTGACGGCCTCCTGGACCAGGTCGTCGGCACGGTGTCAGTCGCCGCAGAGCAGGTAGGCCACCTTCCGGAGCCACGGTGCCCGAGCCGCGACGTACTCCGTGAACTCGGCGTCGCGGGTCTGCTTCGCCATGGATGAACGCTCCCTCCCTCGACGGCGCCGCGTGCGCGGCGTCCGACTCCCTGATGCGGGCCACGCACAGGAGGTTGCACGGTCGTTCGACATCGTCGGTCCGGGCCGGACGTAGGCTTTCCGGCATGCCCAACGGCCGGTACTCGCTCCACGACGTCCACGACCACCTGCTGCTCGGTGAGGAGCGCTTCAGCTGCGCCCCCGGCCCGGCCGGCTGGCGGTACGTCTCCAAGACCTACGCGCCCGACGGGCGGGTGCTCGGCACGGTGGACCTCACCCTGGACTCGCGCGCCCGCCCGCTGAGGATGGAACTGCGCTCCGGCGGCTGGCAGGTCCGGGGCGGCGCCGTCGACGGGGTCGCCTGGGTGCGGGCCGACGCCGAGGACCCGGCCGGGGAGCAGGCGGTGGAGGGGCACGACCGGGCGCACGGCTTCGCCGGCCGCTCACCCGCGTTCCTGGTCGCCGCCGCGCGGCTGCTCCGCCTGCGGGAGGGGGCGAGCGCGCGGATCCGGCTGGTCGCCTTCACCGAGCCGGTGCTGGCTCCGCGCACCTTCGACCAGGGGTGGCTGCTGGAGGGCGTCGACACCCACGACACGGATTCGGGGCCACTGCTCGTCGAGCGGTACCAGGTGGCCGATCTGGAGACGGGCGAGCAGCAGGTGGTGCACCTGGCCGGGGACGTGGTGCTGGCCGCCGGCGGGGTCGAACTGGAGGAGCTGGAGTCGCCGCCGAACGCGTGGCCCGCCGAGTTCGGCTACGGCGAGGGCCTCGGCGGCTGAGGTGCGCGGGGCCGCCCGGTGCGGGCGGCGTCCGCTCAGGCGGGCGGGGCGAAGCCGGTGCCGGCGGCCGGGGCGCTCGGCGGAACGGGCGGCGCGGCGGCGGGCGCGGCGGTCGGACCCGCGGCGGGTGCGGCCGGGGCGGTCGGCGGGTGGTGGGGCCGGTACTGGTTCTGCTGGAGCTGCTGGGCGTGCTGGACCTGCTGGGCCTGTTGCTGGAACGCGTGCCCCTGGGCCCGGGTCCACTCCCGCCGCTGCCGCTCGCTCAGCACCGCGCCCAGGTACGCCGCCGGGTGCACCCCGTACGGCACCGGGTGGCCGGTCCGGGCCACCAGGTCGTCCGCGAGCCGCGCGGACATCTGGTGGGCGACCGCCTGGTCCAGCTCGCCGATCCGCCCGAGGAACTGGCGCACGGCCAGCCACAGCGGCTCCGGCACGGCGGAGAGGTCCAGGGCGACCAGTTCACCGCCGATCGCCTGCAGCAGCTGCGGGTTCACCGGCGGCAGCGCGGCGGCCGCACCGCCGCCCCCGGGCACCCGCTCGCGGACCACCAGCGTCCCCCCGAAGACGTCGCCCAGCCGCTTCCCCTCGGACGACACCGCCGAGCAGACCACCGCCGGCACGCCGAACAGCACGATGATCTCCAGGAAGCCCACCAGCCCGCGCACCAGCGAGTGCCGGAACCGCACCGGCCCGCCGTCGCTGCGCACCACCCGGAGCCCCAGCGCCGCCTTCCCGAGCGAGCGTCCGCGGCTCAGGGTCTCGATCATGATCGGCAGTGCCACCAGGAAGAACACCGTCAGCCCGATCGTCACGGCGGCGACCGCGGCACCGTCCAGGTCCGGCGCGAGCAGGCTCAGCACCAGGGTCGTCGCCACCAGGCCGGCGACCTGCACGGCGAGGTCCAGCGCGACGGCCAGCCCCCGGCTCGGAAGCTTCGCCGCGCGCAGGCCGAGGACGACCGCCTCGCCCGTCACCAGGTCGCTCAAGACACCCGTCCGTTCCCGTCGGTGGTACGCGGCTCGTGGCGGGGAATCCGGCGGATCGGCCCCACGATCCCGTGATCTGCTGCCGTCAACATACGGGGCCCCGGAGCGGACCGGGAAGAGAGGTCCCGGCCGCTGCCGGACCGTCCCTCCCTGGCATGCTGGGCCCACCTGTCCGCACCCGCCCGACCGCGCGCCCCGCGCCGACCATGGAGCCGCCGCATGGACCTGGACGTCTTCGTCGCCACCCACCAGGGGGAGTGGGCCCGGCTGGACGCCCTCGCCAAGAAGCGGCGTCCGACCGGCGAGGAGGCGGACGAACTCGTCGCCCTCTACCAGCGCGTCACCGGCCACCTGGCCAAGGTCCAGGCCGCCGCGCCCGACCCCACCCTCGAAGGCCGGCTCACCAGCCTGGTCTCGCGGGCCCGGGACGCGGTCACCGGCAGCCGGACGAGCGGCTGGCGGGACGTCGCCCGCTACTACACGGTCAGCTTCCCCGCCGCGCTCTACCGGTCGCGCCGCTGGTGGATCCCGGTCGCGGTGCTCTCCCTCGTCGCCACCGCGGTGGTCGCCTGGTGGGTGGCCGCCCACCCCGAGGTCCGCACCAGCGTGGCCGCGCCGGACGCGCTGCGCGAGATGACCAGGCCGGGAGGCGCGTACGAGACCTACTACTCCGACCGCCCGGCGAGCTCCTTCGCGGCCCAGGTCTGGACGAACAACGCCTGGATCGCCGTGCAGTGCCTGCTCTACGGGGTGGTGCTCGGCCTCCCGGTGCTGTGGGTGCTGTGGAGCAACGTCCTCAACCTCGGGCTCGGCATCGGCCTGATGGCCTCCGCCGGCCGGCTCGACATCTTCCTCGGTCTGCTCATCCCGCACGGCCTGCTGGAACTGACCGCCGTCTTCGTCGCCGGCGGCCTCGGCCTGCGCCTCGGCTGGACGATCGTCGACCCCGGCCCGCGCAGCCGTGCCACCGCGCTCGCCGAACAGGGCCGCTCGATCATCGGGATGGGAATCGGTCTGGCGACGGTGCTGGCGGTGTCCGGCGTGTTGGAGGCCTTTGTGACGCCGTCCGGCCTGCCGACCTGGGCCCGGATCACCATCGGCGCGCTCGCCGAGGTCGCTTTCCTGTTCTACGCCCTGGTGTTGGGCCGGAAGGCCGCCGCCTCCGGCGAGACCGGAGACCTGGAGGCGGCCGACCGCGCCGACCTCCAGCCGGTGGCGGCCTGAGTCGGTGCGATCAACAGGGCCTCTGACCTGGTACTCTTCTCGCATCCCAACAAAACCATTGACGTGGTAGTGGTGGGCTAGTAGGTTTGAACGGTTGGGACCGACTGGACAACAGTCAGACTCGGGCGTTAGTGTCTACGACACCGCCGAGTCGAGGCGAGCGTGCTTCACGAATGCACGCCCTCTCCGACAAGGTAAATCCCGGGAACTGAGCACACCGAAAGCTTTGATAAGCTTCGGAGCGAAGTCGAAGGAATCCCACCAGCGGGAATTCAGAGAAACGAAAGCCGGTCAAACCGGCCGCGAGGATCTGATAAGCTGGAAACACGAAAGAACGAAGCGCCCGGAGGGCCGGTGTGAAAGCCGCCTGAAGGAAGCGTCCGTTCCTTGAGAACTCAACAGCGTGC
>JOHN01000054.1 GCA_000719695.1 Streptomyces sp. NRRL F-6131 | reverse complement strand
ACCCCCGCCACCCCACCCCTCCTCCCGGAGCGGGACACCCACCGAGGCCCCGGCCACCCCGGCCACCCTCCCCGACCCCACAACACGAAGAAGGCCCAGGCCGGAAGATTCCGACCTGGGCCTCACACTGAGCCGCCTGCGGGATTCGAACCCGCGACCTACGCATTACGAGTGCGTTGCTCTGGCCAACTGAGCTAAGGCGGCACCGCTGCCGCGAGTGGCGGCAACGCGGGCCAGTCTACACAGGTTCGCCGGTGATCCGTAACGCGGTGGCCAGGGCGGGGACGAGGGGCGGGGGGTCAGGCCGAGGAGACGGCGAGCTTGGCGGCGAAGCCGGCGAAGAGGGCGGCGACTCCGCCGGTCAGGGTGGCGGAGAGGCGCTTGCGGCGGCGGAAGGCGGCGGCGAGCGAGGTGCCCGCGAAGATCAGCAGGGAGAGGTAGAGGACGCTGAAGCTCTGCAGGACGCCGCCGAGGAGGGTGAAGGAGAGCACCGGGCTGCCGTAGGAGGGGTCCACGAACTGGGTGAAGAAGGAGAGCAGGAAGAGGATCGCCTTGGGGTTCAGGAGGCTGATCACCAGGGCGCGGCGGAACGGGCGCTCGGTGGACTCCGCGGCCTCGGCGGTCGCGGCGGCGACATCGGCGCCGGTCCGGTGCTCGCGCCACAGGGCGCGGGCGGCGCGCAGCATGCCGATGCCTATCCAGAGCAGGTAGGCGGCGCCGCCGAACTTCACCACGGCGAAGACGGCCGGGTTGGCCTCCAGCAGGGAGGCGGCACCGAGCGAGGTCAGGCTGATGAGGGTGAAGTCGCCGACGAAGACGCCGGCGGCGGCCCGGTAGCCGGTGCGGACGCCCTTGCGGGCGGCGACGGACAGCACGTAGAGGGAGTTGGGGCCGGGGAGGAGGACGATGACGAGGGCGCCGAGGACGTAGGTCGTCAGGTCGTTGACTCCGAGCACGATGGGCTCCGGGGAGGGAGAAGAGGGGAGGGGCCGCCAATCGTAACGTCGTACCGGAACACGGTCGACGGTCGACGGCCCGACCGGCCCCGGCGGGCGCGCCCGCTCAGCGCCCGCAGGTCTTCCCGTTCTCCGGCGCCTCGCCGCCCAGCAGGAAACGGTTGACCGCGCCGTCCAGGCAGCCGTCGTGCCGGCCGTACGCGGTGTGGCCGTCGCCGTCGTAGGTCAGCAGCCGCCCGGACTCCAGCTGCCCGGCCAGCGCCCGCGCCCACCCGTACGGGGTGGCCGGGTCCCGGGTGGTGCCGACGACCACGATCGGCGCGGCGCCGGCGGCCCGGACGGTGTGCGGCGTCCCGGTCGGCCGGACCGGCCAGTAGGCGCAGGTCAGCGCCATCCAGGCCATGTCCCGGCCGAACCGCGGCGAGGCCCGCTCGAAGTCCGGCACCGCCCGGGCGGCGTCGTCCGGACCGGCGAACGGCGCGGGCAGGTCGAGGCAGTTCACCGCCATGTTGGCGAACATCAGGTTGGGGTAGCCGCCGTCGGCCTCCCGCCCGTAGTAGTCGTCGGAGAGCCCGAGCAGGGCGCTGCCGTCCCCGGCCCGGGCGTCGGCGAGCGCGGTGCGCAGCCGGGGCCAGAGGAAGTCCGCGTACATGGCCTGGATGACGCCGGTGGTGGCCTGCGCCTCGGTGAGCGGGCGGGCGCCGTCGCCGGTCGGCAGCGGGTGGGCGTCGGCCGCGGCGAACAGGGCGGCGAGCTGCTCGCCGGCCTGTTGCTCGGTCCGGCCGAGCGGGCAGTCCTCGCGCTGGACGCAGTCCTTGGCGAAGGCCGCCCAGGCGGTCTCGAAACCGCCCGCCTGGGTGCGGTTGCCGGCCAGCGAGTCGAGCGACGGGT
Source organism: Streptomyces sp. NRRL F-6131 (assembly GCA_000719695.1). GTDB lineage: Bacteria > Actinomycetota > Actinomycetes > Streptomycetales > Streptomycetaceae > Kitasatospora. The sequence goes on along the minus strand of JOHN01000054.1, from coordinate 52,073 downwards.
CCATCGCGCCGTCCAGCACCATCCGACCGGTGCGGCCCGGGAAGAGGCCCGCGTAGGTGGCACCGAGGAAGGTGCCGTAGGACTTGCCGACGTAGTTGAGCCGCTCGTCCCCGAGCAGGGCGCGCAGCACGTCCAGGTCGCGCGCCGCCTCGACGGTGCTCAGGTGGCCGAGCCGGTCGCCGGACCGCTGCCGGCAGCCCTCGGCGAACTCCTTGGCGGCGGCCACCAGGGCGTCGACCTCGGCCGGGTCGTCGGGGGTGATGTCGACGGCGGTGTAGGCGTCCATCCGGTCCCCGCTCAGGCAGGTGACGGGCGCGCTGCGGCCGACCCCGCGCGGGTCCAGGCCGACCAGGTCGTACCGGGCGCGGACCCCGGCGTCGTAGGTGCGGGCCACGCCCTCGACGTACTCGACGGCCGAGCCGCCGGGGCCGCCCGGGTTGAGCAGCAGCGAGCCGAGCCGTTCGCCGGGGGCCGCCGAGCCGCCGGCCGGGGTGGGGGCGGCGGGGGCGCGGACGGCGGCCAGGGTGAGGTCGCCGTCGACCGGGCGGTCGTAGTCCAGCGGCACCCGGAAGGTGGTGCACTCGTAGCCGTCGTCGCAGGGCGTCCAGTCGAGCCGCTGCCCGTAGTAGGGGGCGAGTGCGGCCGGCACGGTGGCGGGCAGCGGCTCCAGCGGCGTGACCGGCGCGGCTCCGCCGCCCGGGCCGGCGAACGCCGCCGGCGTCCCGGCACCGGACGCAGCGGCGCCCGACGGAGCGGCGCCGGGCTTCGCCGCCCCGCCGCCGGCCGCACAGCCGCCCGCCAGCAGACCGGCGACCGTCACCAGCGCGGCCGCCGCCACCGCTACCCCGCGCCGCCGAGATGCGTCCGACGACGACCCGTCCCGCCACGACCCGTCCCGCGACGACCCGTCCTGCCGCACGTCGGCCCGCATGTGGGATCCCCTCAGCCGTTCACGCCCGGTGGCGGCCTCGCTGCCACCCGGGGTACCGGAAGCGTAGTGCCCGCGACGGGGCCCCCGCAGGCTCAGGACGTCCTGCCGAGCGTCTCGCCGAGGTACTGCGCGGCCTGCCGGACCAGCCGCAGCCGGATCCGGTCCGCCGAGTAGTCCGTCGCGTTGTCGGAGATCCGCACCTCGGCGCGGGCGGCGGCCCCGGTGCCGCCGCGCAGGGCCGTCTGGAGCTTGCGCGCGGCGTCCAGCCCGGCGGTGTCGGCCTTCCCGGCGGCGAGCAGCAGTCTGGGGCTCGCGGTGGTGGGAGCCTCGGCGCCGGTCCGGGCGAGCGCGGTGGTGTCGTACCGGCCGGAGACGGCCGCCGCCGCGCCGTACAGGTCGGGGCGGGCCAGGCCGGCCGCGGCCGCGCAGGGCGCGCCGTCCCCGACACCGAGCGTGCCCCAGGCGGCCGGTCCGGGCGGCAGGGTGCGGAAGGTGGCGGCGATGGTGGTGCGCAGCGCCGCGTCGTCGGCGACGGCCATCGGGGCGGCGGCGACCAGCTCGCAGGGGTGCGCGGTGCCGTTCGGCGCCTCCGGGGCGACCAGGATGAACGGCTTGGCCTTGGTGGTCTGCACGGCGGAGGCGAGGCCCTCGAACACGTCCGGGACCTCGGTGTCGGCGGTCTTCCGCGGGGTCGCGGCGTGCATCACGACGACCGGGAAACGGGCGTTGGGGTCCTTGGCGTACTCGGCGGGCAGCCAGACCCGGACGTTGCGCGGGTGGCCGTCGGGGCCGGGGACGGCCGACTGGAGCAGTTCGCCGCCACCCGGGCGGCCGACGCTGTCGAACCGGCTGACCACCGGTGCCGGGGAGGGCGCCGCAGCGCTCGCGGGGGCGCCGGCGGCCGCCTCGGCGGCCGCGGCCTCGACCGGCGGAGCGGCCGGCCGGCCCCCGGGCCCGGCGAGGCCCTCGGCCCCGGCCCCGGCCCCGGCTCCGCCCCCGTCGAACCGGTCGGCGGCCGAACCGGTCCGCCCGGCCACCCCGCCCCCCAGGTCCCCGAACACACCGAGCGCCGTCAGCAACGTCAGCACCGTGACGCAGACCCCGCAGGTCATCGCCCCGGCCGCCCGGACCAGCATCGGCCACCGGTCCCCGCTCAGCTCGTACGTCTCGGCGGCCCGCAGGTCCCGCCAGCGCACCAGCGCGCCGCGGGCCAACCAGACCCCGCCTCCGGCGGCAGCCAGCAGGGGAACGACCAGAAGCGAACGGACCATGGGACGCACCACCTCGGGGGAGGGCCGGACGGGCGGTCGGGCCCGGCACCGTACGGGAGCGACGGCCCCGGCGGCGGGGCGCAGTCGGCCCCCAGCGTGCGGGACGAGCCGGACGTCGCACGTGGGTGCGCCCGGCGCGTATCGCTCGTTCACTCGAAGGTGGGACGCCGCACTGGGGCGGGAAGCCGTACCGGCACCCCGAGGGCCGACCCGTCCCGCGGCGGGTCAGCCCGCGCGCAGGGCCACCGTCATCGCCTCGACGGCCAGCAGTGGATCGACGTTGCGGTCCAGCGCCTGCCGACAGGCGAGCACCGCCTCGATCCGGCGCAGCGTGGACTCCGGCGGACCGGCCTGGGCGACTCGGTCGAGCGCCTGCCGCTGGTCCTCGTTGGCCAGCGCCCCGGTCGAACCGAGCTGCAGCGCGAGCACGTCCCGGTAGAAGCCGAGCAGGTCCAGCAGGGCGACGCCGAGGGTCTCGCGGCGGGTGCGGGTGGCCCGGCTCTTCTGCCGCTTCTCCAGCTCCTTGACCGCCCCGGCCATGCCGCGCGGCGCCTTGCCGCCCTCGGACGCCCCGTACGCGGCCCTGAGGTCGTCGGTCTCCTTGGCGTCCTGGGTCTCGGCGAGCGCCTCGGCATCGGCCTTGGCGGTGTCGACCAGGCGCTGGGCGGCGGCCAGGCAGCCGCCGATGTCGCCGACCTCCAGCGGGATCCGCAGCACCTCGGTGCGCCGCGAGCGGGCCTGGTCGTCGACGGCCAGCCGGCGCGAGCGCTCGATGTCACCCTGCCCGGCGAGGGCGGCCAGCCGGGCGGTGTGCGGTTCGACGCCGTCGCGCCGCACCAGCATGTCGGCGACCGCCTCGGCGGCCGGCGTGCGCAGCACCAGCAGGCGGCAGCGGGACCGGATGGTCGGCAGCACGTCCTGCACGGAGGGTGCGCAGAGCAGCCAGACGGTGCGCGGGGAGGGCTCCTCCACGCCCTTGAGCAGCGCGTTGGCGGCGGCCTCGGTGAGCCGGTGGGCGGCCTCGACCAGGATCACCGACCAGCGGCCGCCGGTCGGGTAGCTGGAGGCGCGCAGCACGAGGTCGCGCATGTCGCCGACGCCGATGGACAGCCCGTCGGTGCGGACGTACTTCACGTCGGCGTGGCTGCCCGCGAGGACGGTGTGGCAGCCGTCGCAGAAGCCGCAGCCGGGGGTGCCGCCGAGCGCGAGGTCGGGGCTGGTGCACTGGAGCGCGGCGGCGAAGGCCCGCGCCGCGGTGGTCTGGCCGGCCCCGGGCGGACCGGTGAACAGCCAGGCGTGCGTCATCAGCGAGGCGTTGGTGCCGGCCTCCGGCTGGGCTCCGCGCCCGGCACCGACGATCGCCCCGGCCGCCCGGGCGGCGGCGGTCAGCTGCTCGACCACCCGCTCCTGGCCCACCAGGTCGTCCCAGACGGCCACTGCTGCTCCCAAGCTCGGTACGGACTGCCGCCCCCGCCCACACCGGCGACGGCGGGAGCCGGGCGCCGCCGGACGGACCGCCCGTGCGTCGTCTCCCGCTTCCCGCCGTCGAGCATACGTGCCCGCTACGACGTCGCCCGGTGGGTCCGGACCCCGCCCGGCCGGCGCTCGCGCGGAGCCGTCCGACCGTCGCGGGGGCCGGACGGGTCAGCTCCGGCGACCCCAGCGGCGGCCCTTGCCCCGGCCGCCGTCCTGGCCGCCGTCACCGTCACGGCCGGCGCGGTCGTCACGGCTGTCACGGGCGGCGCCGTCCCGGCCGGCGGGGGCACCCGGACCGGACGGGGCGGGCGGGGCGGCCGGACCGCCCTGGTTCCAGTGCTCCCACTCCTCGCGGGAGCCGAGCAGGGTGTCGGTGAGGCTGGGCAGGTCGTCCAGCGGGGTCTCCTCGGCCCACTCCGGCCGGGGCCGCGGCTCGGCGGCGGCCGGCTGCTGCGGGTCGACGACGGGCAGCTCACGGGTGCTGTCCACGGGGCGGTCCGCCGGACGGTCGGACGGTCGGTCCACCGGCGCCGGACGGGGTGCGGCGCCCGGCCGCTCGTCCCGCCAGAGACCCGGCGGCACCCCGTCACCGGGCCGGCCCGACTCGATCCGCGGCAGCACGGCCGTCTCGTCCACCGCCGGAATCCGCGGCAGCACCGTCGTCTCGTCCGCGGCCGCACCCGGCACACCCGGCGCACCCGGGCCGGCCGGAACGTCCGGCACGACCGGAAGCTTCGTCGTCGCCGTCACGTCCGCCGCCGGGTCCGGCACGTCCGCCGCGTCACCGGGCCGCCCGTCGGCGCCGCCGCGCAGCACCGGGAACTCCTTCGTCGCGTCGATGCCGTCCCGCCGGTCCGCCGGACCGCCGTCCTTCACGACCCGCAGCTCGGTGGTCACCGCGTCGTCCGCGCCGCCCGAAGGCGCCGCACCCGGAGCAGCCTCCGGGTCCCGCTCCGCACGCTCCGCCGCCTCGGCGGCGGCCGCGGCGGCGGCCGCCAGCGCGGCGGCCTGCGCCAGCCGGGCCTCCTCGGCCCGCTGCAGCGCCTCCTCCGCCCGGCGCCGCTGCTCCTCGCGGGCCAGCTCACGCTGGCGCTGGAGCTCGGCCCGGGCGGCCGCCTCCTCGGCGAGCCGCTTGCGCTCGGCCTCCTCGGCGGCCCGGCGCGCCTCTTCCTCGGCCCGCCGCTTCGCTTCCTCCTCGGCCCGCTTGCGGGCCTCCTCCTCCGCCCGCAGACGCGCCTCCTCGGCGGCCTTGCGCGCGGCCTCGGCGGCGACCCGTTCGGCCTCCTCCTTGGCCAGCCGCTCCTTCTCCGCCTGCTCGGCCCGGAGCTGCGCCAGCACCTCCTGCCGCTTCCGCTCGGCGGCCTCCTCCTCGGCGCGCTTGCGGGCCTCCTCCTCGGCGCGGCGGCGCGCCTCCTCGGCGGCCTTGCGCTCCTGCTCGGCACGGGCGGCCCGCTCCTGCGCGGAGAGCGGCAGCTCGCGGTCGAGGCGGTGCCGGATCGCGGTGGTGACGACGCCGGGGGCCTGGCTGCCGTCGACGACCAGGTAGCGCGCCGGGTCGGCGGCGGCGAGCGCCAGGAAGCCGGACCGGACCCGCTGGTGGAACTCGGTCGGCTCGGACTCCAGCCGGTCCAGCGCCTCGGTGAAGCGCTCCCGGGCCCGGGTCGGGTCGACGTCCAGCACCACGGTCAGGTCGGGCATCAGCCCGCCGGTCGCCCAGCGGGAGATCCGGGCCACCTCGGTGGCGGCCAGGTCGCGGCCGGCGCCCTGGTAGGCGATCGAGGAGTCCATGTAGCGGTCGGTGATGACCACGGCGCCGCGGGCCAGCGCCGGGCGGATCACGTTCTCGACGTGCTCGGCCCGGTCGGCCGCGTAGATCAGCGCCTCGGCGCGGTGCGAGAGGCCGGTGTTGCCGACGTCCAGGACGAGGCTGCGCAGCCGCTGCCCGATCGGGCTGCCGCCGGGCTCGCGGGTGAGCACGACCTCGTGGCCCTTGCCGCGGATCCACTCGGCGAGGGCCTGGGCCTGGGTGGACTTGCCGGCGCCGTCGCCGCCCTCCAGGGCGATGAAGAAGCCGGTGCCCGCCCGGTGCGGAGCGGGACCGGAGGCACCGCGCACCGCGTCGACCAGGTCCCGGCCGAACGGCACCGTGCCGCGCCGGTCGTCGGTGCGCAGCAGCACCACGAGGGCCAGGACCAGGGTGAGCACTCCGGCGGTGGCGACCGCGAGGGCCGCACCGCCGTGGATGAAGGTGAAGGAGCCGGGCTCGACCGCGCCGTAGTCGACGTCGCCGTAGGCGGCGGCGATCAGCGGGACGCCGACCAGCGCGGCGCCGACCACGACCCGCAGCACCGCGTTCAGGTGCTCGGTGACCTTGGGCAGCCGGGCCTCCTCGACCTCCAGGGCGAGCAGGCTGCGGCCGGCGGAGATCACCACACCGGCGGCCAGCGCGGCCAGCACGGTGAGCAGCAGCAGGAGCACGAAGTCCAGCACCAGGCCGGCCAGGACCAGCGCGACGCCCTCGGTGAGCAGGGCCAGCGCGAGCAGCCGACGGCGGGAGAGCGCGGGCAGGACGGCCCGGGTGAGCCGAACGCCCAGCGCGGGGACGCCGGTGGCGGCCAGCACCAGCAGGCCGTAGCCGATCGGCCCGGCACGGTGCTCGGCGGCGGTGAGCAGGGCCAGCGCGGCGACGCCGGCCATCGTCGCGTACCCGGCGGAGACCGCGAAGGTGAAGTACGGGGCGGAGCCGGTGCGGCCCTTGGCCAGGGCGGGACCGGGGGTGGCGTCGGTCGGGGCGCGCAGCCCCCGCAGCGGCGAGACCGGCCGCACCCGGACGGGGCCGCCGGGCAGCTCCTGGAGCTGCACCCGGGTGGCCGAGACGGCGAACAGGGCGGCCGCGCCGAGGGCGGCGAAGGTGGTCTGGTGGGCCCGCAGCCAGTCCGAGCCGAGCGCCGCGAAGACGTTGTTGAGCAGGGTGAGCGCGACCAGCGCGGCGGCGCCGAGCGGCACGGTGGCCCACCCGGTGCGGTGGTCCAGGGTCCGGACGACGGCCAGGTTGGCGGCGGACGGGCGCTGCTCGGCGGCGGGGGCGTAGGGGTCGACCGGCGGCAGCAGGGCCGGGACGGCCGCGGCCTTGGCGATCGCCCAGACCCGCTCGGCGGCACCGGTCAGGAAGACGGTGGCGAGCAGCACCCAGGTCGCGGCGCCGGAGGGCTTCGGGCCGGAGCCCAGCCAGACGATCCACCACGGGGCGAGTCCGATCAGCACGGCCCGCAGCGCGTCGGCGCCGAAGAGCGTCCAGCGCCGGTCGAGCTTTCCGCTGAGCAGTCCGTGCACCGGGCCGAGCAGGGCGGCACCGACCAGTCCGGTGGCGGCCAACCGGGTGGCGAAGACGGCGGCGACCGCGAAGCCGAGGCTGCGCGGCAGGTCGCCGAACTGCTCGCCGAGCACGGCGGCGATCACGGTCAGCACCAGCAGGACCAGCAGGCCGAGCCGGTCGGCGGTGCCGCCGATCAGCTGGGTGGTCCACAGGCGCCGGTAGGGGCGCAGCCTCAGCAGCGCCCGGATCCGCTCGCCGGCGGTCCCGGCGGGCGCGACCTCGGGCAGGTCGGGCGTGCCGGGTCCGGCGACCGCCGCGGCGCTGGGGGTGGGCTGCTCCTCGCTCGTCATACGGTCAGCGTAGCGGTCGGGGCATGGCGCAAAAGAGGGGAGCACGGCTCCGGGCGGGCGCCGCCACCGGGTTGTGACAGACCGCGTACGCCCCTGTCACGCCCCGCCCGCGAACCGGGCGGCCGGTCCGTGGGCCGGCCGGAGCCGGTTCGCGAACGGATCGGGCCCGCGTCCGCCGGGGCGGACGCGGGCCCGGGTGCCTCCGACCGGGATCAGCCCTCGTCGGTGGCGGTGGTCCCGCTCGCGGTGGTCTTGCTCGCGGTGGTCTTGCTCGCGGTGGTCTTCTTGGCCGCCGCCGTCTTGGTGGCGGTCTTCTTGACGGTGGTGGTCTTCTTCGCCGCCGTCTTGGCCGCCGCGGTGGTCTTCTTGGCCGCGGTCTTCGTCGCGGTCTTCTTGGCCGCCGCCTTCTTCGCCGGAGCCTTCTTCGCCGTCTTCTTCACCGGGCCGCGCGCCCGCTTCTCGGCGAGCAGCTCGTAGCCCCGCTCGGGCGTGATGGTCTCGACCTCGTCGTCCTTGCGGAGCGTGGCGTTGGTCTCGCCGTCGGTCACGTACGGGCCGAACCGGCCGTCCTTGACCACCACCGGGCGCTCGCTGACCGGGTCGGTGCCCAGCTCCTTGAGCGGCGGCGCGGCCGCGGCCCGGCCGCGCTGCTTGGGCTGGGCGTAGATCGCCAGCGCCTCCTCCAGGGTGACCGTGAACAGCTGGTCCTCGGAGGTGAGCGAGCGGGAGTCGGTTCCGCGCTTGAGGTACGGCCCGTAGCGGCCGTTCTGCGCGGTGATCTCCACGCCCTCCTGGTCCGCCCCGACCACGCGCGGCAGCGAGAGCAGCTTCAGCGCGTCGTCCAGCGTGACGGTGTCCAGCGCCATGGTCTTGAACAGCGAGGCGGTCCGCGGCTTGACGGCGTTCTTGCCGGTCTTGGGGGTGCCCTCGGGCAGGATCTCGGTGACGTACGGCCCGTAGCGGCCGTCCTTGGCGACCAGCATGTTGCCGGAGACCGGGTCCGGGCCGAGCTCGTAGTCGCCGCTGGGCTTGGCCAGCAGCTCCTCCGCCAGCTCGACGGTCAGCTCGTCCGGCGGCAGCTCGTCGGGGATGTCGGCCCGCTGGCCGGGCTCGCCCTCGACGGCGGAGGCGCGCTCCACGTAGGGGCCGTAGCGGCCGACCCGCAGGGTGATGTCGTCGCTGACCCGGAACGAGCTGATCTCCCGGGCGTCGATCGCGCCGAGGTCGGTGACCAGTTCCTTCAGGCCGCCGAGGTGGTCGCCGTCGCCGTTGCCGGCCTCGGCGGCGCCGCCCGCGACCAGGCCCACGCCGGCGCCCTCGCCGAAGTAGAAGCGCTTCAGCCACGGCACGGACTGCGCCTCACCGGCGGCGATCCGGTCGAGGTCGTCCTCCATCTTCGCGGTGAAGTCGTAGTCGACCAGTCGGCCGAAGTGCTTCTCCAGCAGGTTGACCACGGCGAAGGAGAGGAACGACGGCACCAGCGCCGTCCCCTTCTTGAAGACGTACCTGCGGTTGATGATGGTGTCGATGATCGAGGCGTAGGTGGAGGGGCGGCCGATCTCCCGGTCCTCCAGCTCCTTGACCAGCGAGGCCTCGGTGTAGCGGGCCGGCGGCTTGGTGGCGTGGCCCTCGGGGGTGAGCTGCTCGGCGGCCAGCGGGTCGCCCTGGGCGACCTGCGGCAGCCGGCGCTCGCGGTCGTCGAGCTCGGCGTTGGGGTCGTCGGCGCCCTCGACGTAGGCCTTGAGGAAGCCGTGGAAGGTGATGATCTTGCCGGAGGCGGAGAACTCGACGTCCCGGCCGTCGGCGGCCCGGCCGCCCACCTTCACGGTGACCGACTGGCCGACCGCGTCCTTCATCTGGGAGGCGACGGTGCGCATCCAGATCAGCTCGTAGAGCCTGAAGTCGTCGCCGCCCAGACCGGTCTCGGCGGGGGTGCGGAAGCGGTCGCCGGACGGGCGGACCGCCTCGTGCGCCTCCTGGGCGTTCTTCACCTTGGAGGCGTAGGTGCGCGGCGCGTCCGGCAGGTAGTCGGCGCCGTACAGCTGGGTGACCTGCGCGCGGGCGGCGGTGACCGCCGTCTCCGACAGCGTGGTGGAGTCGGTACGCATATAGGTGATGAAGCCGTTCTCGTACAGCTTCTGGGCCACCTGCATGGTCCGCTTGGCGCCGAAGCCCAGCTTGCGGCTGGCCTCCTGCTGGAGCGTGGTGGTGCGGAACGGCGCGTACGGCGAGCGGCGGTACGGCTTGGACTCGACGCCGCGCACCGAGAAGGCGGTCTGCTCCAGGGCGGCGGCCAGCGCGCGGGCGGCCTGCTCGTCCAGGTGCAGGCTGTTGGCGCTGCCCGCCTTGAGCCGGCCGTCGGGGCCGAAGTCGCGGCCGCTGGCGATCCGCTTGCCGTCGACGGAGGACAGCCGGGCGCCGAAGCTCTCCGGGCTGGCCGCGTCGGCCGCGGTGCGGCCGGTGCCGAAGGTGCCGACGAGGTCCCAGTACGAGGCGGAGCGGAACGCCATCCGCTCGCGCTCCCGCTCGACGACCAGCCGGGTCGCCACGGACTGCACGCGGCCCGCCGACAGCTTCGGCATGACCTTCTTCCAGAGCACCGGCGAGACCTCGAAGCCGTACAGGCGGTCGAGGATGCGGCGGGTCTCCTGGGCGTCGACCAGACGCTGGTTCAGCTCGCGCGGGTTGGCCACGGCCTCCTGGATGGCGGCCTTGGTGATCTCGTGGAACACCATCCGGTGCACCGGCACCTTGGGCTTGAGCACCTGCTGGAGGTGCCACGCGATGGCCTCGCCCTCGCGGTCCTCATCGGTGGCGAGGAAGAGCTCGTCGGACTCCGCGAGGAGCGACTTCAACTTGCTGACCTGGGACTTCTTGTCCGCGTTCACCACGTAGATCGGGGCGAAGTCGTGGTCCACGTCCACCCCGAGGCGGCGCACCTCGCCGGTGTACTTGTCCGGGACCTCGGCGGCCGTGCTCGGGAGGTCGCGAATGTGCCCGACGCTGGCCTCGACGATGTAGCCGGGGCCAAGGTAGCCCTTGATCGTCTTCGCCTTGGCCGGCGACTCGACAATGACGAGTCGCTGTCCGTGCGCGGTCTCGCTGCTCGGGGACACCTTCGCTCTTCTCTCCCGGTCGTTATGTGAGCTGGTCGGCGCCGGCAGCACGGGCTGCGCTCCGCCCGACCCCTCCACCGTCCCGGGGCTGCCGCTGCACGACGACCCCACCAGCGGAGTGTGACCGTACCCCGGCCACCCTTGTCAAACGGACGGATCCCGCAATTTCACCGGCAAGGCCGACCGACGCCACTCGAACGGTAACCCGACGACGACGGATCGCGCCCTGCGGAGGGGGGCTTCGGCGGGTTTCGAAGGATGGAATGACGGATTTCAAAATCTGTCAACGGATTAAGGGGGTGCCCGGGAGCAGCCGGGCACGGGCGGTGGCGCGCCGCGGGCGCCGGGCGCGCCGCCGGAAGCCGGGGGTCCGCCAGGCCGGGGTCCGCCAGGCCGGGGTCCGCTAGGCCGGGGCGAGGAGCAGGACCGCCCCGGCGGCCAGACAGCCGAGGCCGAGCACCGTCCACAGCAGGTCGATGACGACCGCCCGGGGACCGGCCTCCTCTGCCGCGAGCACGGCGAGACCGGGGCGGCGTGGATCGTAGGCGATCCGTACGGATCCGCCCGGTACGAGACCGGCCGGGCGGCGCAGCGGGGTGTGGCCGCGCGGGCGGGTCAGCACCAGCTCACAGGCCTCGATGGCCGGGGCGGCCCCGGCCCGGTCCTCGGCGGCCCGCGGTCCGCGGCCGGACGACCCCGCGGGGACCGGCCGGGCGGCGAAGGAGAGCAGCGGCGCGCTGTCGAGCCCGCCGTGCGGGTCGGACTCAGCGACCACGGTGGCGACCGCCGGCAGTCCTCGACGGCGAACCCGGTGGCGCAGGCGCGCTTCGGCGGCGCACCAGAACAGGAGTGCGCCGCCGAAGAGGGCGAATATCACGCCACCCACCGTCGCCGTCGTCGACTCCACCGCCGCCCCCAGCCCTGTCCACAGCCTGTGGACAGAGCTTCGCAGTCCAGGGCCAACGAGGGGGAGACGCTCGGCGACCACCCGGCGAACCGGGGGAAACGGTGCGGTGAACCGGGCGGGGGCGCGGAGACGACCGGGCGTCCGGCCACGCGGGGCCGGACGCCCGGTCGTGCCGGGTTTGGGCGTGCCGGGTTTGGGCGTGCCGGGTTTGGGCGCGCCGGTTTGGGCGCGCCGGGCGTGGCCGGGCCGCGCCGTACCCGGCCGCCGATCCTGCCGGTCAGGCCGCGGGGCTGATGAACCCCTGCTCGGTGAGCAGCCGGAGCGACTCCGGCACCCGGTCGCGCAGCACCACCCGGTCCTCGCCCAGCAGCTGCGCGATCGCGTCCACGATCTCGCCCGCCGACAGCGTCCCGTCGCAGACCCCGACGAAACCGGCGCCCACCGTGTCCACCTTGGTGGCCCGCCGCATCCCGCGGTTGTGACGCAGGATCACGTGCTCCGGGTCCTCCGCCCCGGGTGCGCCCACCTGCTCCTGGACCACCTCGTCGGCCAGCACGTACCGCGCCGCCAGCAGGGCCGCGTCGTCGTGCGTGCGCAGGAAGTCCTGCCGGTCGAACCACTCCTCGATGTGCGGACCGAGCGGCTGCTCCACCGGGTGCGGCCACTCCTCCACCCGGACGGTCGGGCGCTCGGCGCCGCCCGCCCGCAGGGTGATCCAGCCGAAGCCGATGCCCTCGACCCGACCGGCCTCGAAGGCGTCCAGCCACTCCCCGTACCGGGCCTGGTAGTCGCCCCCGGGACCGCGGTGGTCACCGCCGTCCCGCAGCCACAGCTCCGCGTACTGGGCCACGTCCTGCACCTCGCGCTGGACGACCCAGGCGTCCAGCCCGGTGCCGGCCACCCACTCGGCCAGCCGGTCCCGCCAGTCCTCGCCCTTGACGTGCTGCCAGTTGGCCAGCAGCTGGCAGTGGCCGCCCGGCTCCAGGTGGGCGGCGGCCGAGCGGACCAGACCGCGGCAGAGGTCGTCCCCGGCCATCCCGCCGTCCCGGTAGGTGAACCGGCCGCCGGGCGAGATCACGAACGGCGGGTTGGAGACGATCAGGTCGTACCGCCGGTCCCCCACCGGCTCGAAGAGGCTCCCGGCGGCGGTCTCCACGGTGTCGAAACCGGACAGCGCCAGGGTCAGCTCGGTGAAGCGCAGCGCCCGCTCGTTGAGGTCGGTGGCGGTCACCCGCTGGGCGTGCCGGGCGGCGTGCAGCGCCTGCACGCCCGAACCGGAACCCAGGTCCAGCACCGAACGGACCGGCCGGCGCACCGTGATGTTGGCCAGCGTGGTGGACGCGCCGCCCACCCCGAGCACCAGGTCCTTGCGGGCCACGCCGTGCGCGGTCTCACCGGAACCGATGCCGCCCGCGCCACCGACCGCGCAGCCCAGGTCGGAGACCACCCAGGCATCCGAACTCGGCAGCCCGGCCACCTCGTTCGCGTACGGCCGGACGTCCACGGTGGCGCGCACCAGCTCGCCGTCCGGGCGCAGCCAGCCGTCGGCCAGGCAGTCCTCCACCGGCAACGCGGCGGCGGCCGCCCGGTAGGGCACGGGCTGCTGCAGCAGGAAGAGCCGCACCAGCGTCTCCAGCGGGCTGCCGCCGCGGGTCGCCCGCAGCGCGGGAACCGCCTCGCTGCGGGCCAGCGCCGCGTACCCGGTGGGCCCGAGCAGGTCCAGGCAGCCGTCGGCGGTGTACGAGGCGGCGAGCAGCGCCTCACGCAGCTTGGCGAGGCGGGTCGGGTCGAGAACGGGGCTACTGATCACCCCGCCATTGTCCCCCGCGCCACCCCCGGCAGCCTCCATCCACCGCCCCGGCCCCGCTCGGTCCGACGGCCCGCTCCTGCGCCACCACCCCCTCGGCCGGCGGCCGAGGGGGTGCGGACCCGACCGCGGGACGGGGTCGGGTCACGGGGGGCCAGCCCGCCGGGGATCAGCCCGCCGGGGGATCGGCTCGCCGGGGGATCAGCTCGCCGAGGCCGTGGGGGCCGGCGTGGAGGGCGAGGACAGCGTTTGGGTGCCGGAGGCGTCGGTCGCCGCAGGGCTCGCGCCACCCGTGGACCCGTCGGTGGGCGTGCCGGTGGACCCGTCCGTCGGCGTGGCCGCCGGGCCGCCCGTCGACGGGGAGGTCGGAGCGGCGGCGGCCGAACCCGGCTTGCACCCCTCCTGCTTGGCCATCGCCGCGCCCAGGTCGCCGCGCTGCAGCTTGCCCTGCGCCTGGGTGGAGAGCGAGGCGAGCTGCTGCACCTGGTCGGCCACGCTGCGCAGCCCGTCGGCGAACTTCGCCTGGTCGGCGTTGGGCAGCGCGTCCAGCTTCTTCTGGACGTCCAGGTAGCCGTCGGCCGCCTTGGTCAGCTCGGTGACGGTGTCCTTCTGCAGGTTCGCGCCCTCGTCGACCTTGGGGGCGCCGGCGCCGTTGATGGCGGCGGCGATGTCCTGGTTGGTCTTGGCCAGTCGGCCGATGTCCGCCGAGAGGCGCTTCTGGAGGTCGGCCGGAGTCTCGCCGGTCTTCACCTGGCCGGTGTCCGCCAGGGCGGTCTGCGCCTGGGCGATCGGGTCCTTGGCCGCGCCGCACACGTTCGCCGCCCAGGACTCCAGCTGCTTGCTGTTGTCGTCGCCGCAGCCGACGGCGCCGAAGGCCAGCAGCGCCCCGAGCACGGGTACGGCCAGCAGTCGCTTGTTCACCGGGAGAAGCCCTTTCGGTTTCGGTCGTCGAACTGCGAACCTACACGGCCGCCGCTCGACCCCCGGTCCCCGTCCGGACCCGCTCTCCCGCTCATCGCTCCGCCGACCCACCGCACCGCGACGTGCCCGAAAGTGCTCGGATCTGCCCGGACGTACCGGGACCTGCCCTGACGTGCTCAGGCGTGCTCGCGTGCGCTGGGGTGCGCTCAGACCGTGAGCGCGTCCACCGAGACCGGCCAGCTCATCCGGATCAGACCACCGCCGGCACCGCTGGTGACCTCCAGGTCCTCGACCAGACCGGTGAGCACCGCGAGACCCAGGGTGTCCTCGTCCGGGTCGGCACCGTCGCCGGCGGTCGCCGGAACGGTGTCGAGGCCCGCTTCGTCCTCGACCTCGATGAGGAAACGCTTCTCCTGGTCGACGAGCGCGACACGCACCGCGCCCGTCACGCCACCGCGCTGGTGCAGGCCGACCGCACGGGAGCAGGCCTCGCCGACGGCGAGCCGCACCTCGTCGAGCACCGACTCGTCGACGCCCGCCCGTCTGGCGACTGCCGCGGCTACCAGCCGGGCCGTCCGCACGTGCTCGGGAAGCGCGCTGAATCGAAGTTCGACGGTTGCCATCTCTTCCCCCTCGGGGTACTCCGACCGGAGTCGGGCATACGGCCCAGGCCCCTGCGGGCCGGCATCGGCCCGCCCCGGAACGCCCGGACGGGCCGGGGCCGCGAGGCCCCGGCTGCCGGACACGCGGGGATCGGGCGGGCCGACCACGAGGGGCCGGCCCGGCCTGGTCGGTCGGGTCGACTGATCAGTCGGTCGCCTGGACGGCGTCGTCGACCGAGGTGTGGATCGGGAACACCTTGGTCAGACCGGTGATCCGGAAGATCTTCAGAATGCGCTCCTGGTTGCACACCAGGCGCAGCGAGCCCTCGTGAGCACGCACCCGCTTCAGGCCGCCCACCAGCACACCGAGGCCGGTGGAGTCCAGGAAGTCCACGCCCTCCATGTCGACGACGAGGTGGTAGCTGCCGTCGTTGACGAGCTCGACCAGCTGCTCGCGCAGCTTGGGGGCGGTGTACACATCGATCTCGCCGCCAACCTCGACGACCGTGCGGTCGCCGACTGTACGGGTCGACAGGGACAGGTCCACGGAACCTCCAGCACCTTGCCTTGCTACGTCATTGCGATCCTCGGCCGGACGGCCGCCACCGCATGGTCGCGACCCCGGGCACACCCAGCGAATGCGTGGCAAGCCTCGGCGCTGCGACCCCCGGCCGTACGGCCGGCACGGCCACATTCAACCACCTGTGACCATGACCGCACGATGGCTTAGGACGATTCTCCGTCACGCCGGTGACACACTGGGTCCTCATGCCGCCGCGTCACAGCCAGCCCGAGGCACTGCTCACGACCCTGTCCGCCGCCCGTGGGCGGTCGGACCGGCTCACCCATACGGAGCACCTTCCCGCCCGGCCCGCCCGTTATGCGCCGTGGCCCGACTGGATCCGGCCCGAGATCACCGCGGCCGCCGGGGCCACCGGAGTCCGGCAGCCCTGGGCCCATCAGGCCGAAGCGATGAATCTGGCCAAATCCGGTCAATCTGTGGTGATCGCCACAGGGACCGCCTCGGGCAAGTCGCTCGGATATCTGGCCCCGGTCCTCTCCGACCTGCTGGACGGCACCGAGGCACCCAACGGCCGCGGCGCGACCGCGCTCTACCTCGCGCCCACCAAGGCACTCGCCGCCGACCAGCGCCGCCGGGCCGCGGAACTCGCCCCGCCCCGCGTCCGGGCCGCGCTCTACGACGGTGACACCCCGCCCGAGGAGCGGGAGTGGGTCCGCCAGTACGCCTCCTACGTCCTCACCAATCCGGACATGCTCCACCGCGGCATCCTGCCCGCGCACGCCCGCTGGTCCTCCTTCCTCAAGACCCTGCGCTACGTCGTGGTCGACGAGTGCCACGGCTACCGCGGCGTGTTCGGCTCCCACGTGGCCCAGGTGCTGCGCCGGCTGCGGCGGATCTGCGCCCGCTACGGCTCCTCGCCCGTCTTCCTGCTCGCCTCCGCCACCACCGCCGACCCGGCCGTCACCGCCCGCCGGCTGACCGGCCTGGCCGCCGAGGCGGTCACCGAGGACGGCTCCCCGCGCGGCCCGATGGTCTTCGGGCTCTGGGAGCCGCCGCTCACCGAGAACGTCGGCGAGCAGGGCGCGCCGGTCCGCCGGACCGCCACCGCCGAGGCCGCCCACCTGCTGACCGACCTGGTAGAGCGGGAGACCCGAACCGTCGTCTTCGTCCGCTCCCGACGCGCCGCCGAACTCGTCGCGCTGCAGACCCAGGACCAGCTCGGACGCCCGCTCGCCGACCGGGTCGCCGCCTACCGCGGCGGCTACCTCGCCGACGAGCGCCGGGCCCTGGAACGCGAACTGCACTCCGGCCGGCTGCTCGGCCTCGCCTCCACCTCCGCCCTCGAGCTCGGGGTCGACATCTCCGGACTGGACGCCGTCCTCATGGCCGGCTACCCCGGCACCCGCGCCTCGCTCTGGCAGCAGGCCGGCCGGGCCGGCCGCGAGGCCCAGGGCGCGCTCGCCGTCCTGATCGCCCGGGACGACCCGCTGGACACCTATCTGGTGCACCACCCGGAGGCGCTGTTCGCCACCCCGGTGGAGGCCACCGTGCTCGATCCGGACAACCCGCACGTGCTCGCCCCGCACCTGTGCGCCGCGGCCGCCGAGCTGCCGCTCACCGACGCCGACCTGGAGCTGTTCGGCCCCTCGGCCGGTCCGCTGCTGCCGGTGCTGGAGCGTCGCGGGCTGCTCCGCCGTCGCGGCGGCTCCTGGTACTGGACCCGTCGCGAGCGGGCCGCCGACGCCGTCGACCTGCGGGGCAGCGGCGGCAGCCCGGTGCAGATCGTCGAGCAACCGACCGGTCGGCTGCTCGGCACCGTGGACGCCTCGGCCGCCCACACCACCGTGCACACCGGGGCGGTCCACCTCCACCGGGGTCGCAGCTACCTCGTCCGGGACTTCGACCTGGACAGCTCGGTCGCCCTGGTCGAGCCCGCCGACCCGCCCTACACGACCTCCGCCCGGGACATCACCTCCATCTCGGTGCTCTCCACCGACACCACCGTCGACTGGGGCGAGGGCCGGCTCTGCTTCGGTTCGGTGGAGGTGGTCAACCAGGTGGTCGGCTACCTCCGCAAGCGGATCTCCACCGGGGAGATCATGGGCGAGAGCAAGCTGGACCTCCCGCCCCGCACCCTGCGCACCCGGGCCGTCTGGTGGTCGGTCACCGAGGACCAGCTGATCGACGCGGACATCCCGCCCGACCAGCTGCCCGGAGCCGCCCACGCCGCCGAGCACGCCTCGATCGGCCTGCTCCCGCTCTTCGCCACCTGCGACCGCTGGGACATCGGCGGTGTCTCGGTGCCGCTGCACCCCGACACGGGGCTGCCCACCGTGTTCGTCTACGACGGCCACCCGGGTGGGGCGGGCTTCGCCGAACGCGGCTTCCGGCGGGCCGTGCAGTGGCTGACCGCCACCCGGGAGGCGATCGGCGCCTGCGAGTGCGAGCGCGGCTGCCCGTCCTGCGTGCAGTCGCCCAAGTGCGGCAACGGCAACGACCCGCTCGACAAGGCGGCCGCCGTCCGGCTGCTGGACATCCTGCTCGCCGGCGCCCCACCGACCGCCGGCCGGGCCGAACCGGCGGCAGGGGCCGGGGCGGCGGAGGTCGCGGGGGCCGGCGGTGCCGCAGCGGTCGGCGGTGTTGCGGCGATCGGGACGCCCGGCGAACCGGCCGGGGGACCGCCCGCCGCCCCGGCGGACCGGCCGACCGCGGACAGCGCGACGGTCGGCCCGACGGACGGCGCGACGGTCGACTCGACGGACGGCGCGACGACCGACTCGGACGGCTCGGACGGCTAGGTCGGCTCGACGGACGGGGAGCCGCCCGGGGGCTCATGAGCCCCAGCCCCCTCCGGCGGCGCCGGCCTCGCCCAGCGCGGCGCGCGCCTCCTCGTCCGTCGGCGGGACCGCCGCCCGGAGCGGTCCGGCCCTGGCCCGCGCCCGGGCGGGGCCGACCGGCAGACCCACCGGCAGCCCCGCGACGGGCACCTCCGCGACCACCTCCACGGCATCCGCCCGGAGGTCGACCGCGCAGGAGACCACGGTGGCCGCCTGCGCCGCCGCCACGGCCACGGCCCGACCGCAGCCGCCGTCCGCGTCCACCAGCAGCCGGTCGGCCGCCGCCAGCGCCGCCAGGTCCGCCGCGGACTCCGCCCGGTGCCGGGCTCCCACCACCACGCCCAGGGAGAGCGCGGCGGTGAAGGCGACACAGCCGAGCAGCACTCCCGCCAGCAGCCAGATCGTCGCCGAACCGGTGTCCGGCCGATGCCCGCGAAGCCTCAGTCGGGCCACGGACCGGCACCTCCCTCCGATCCCCGCAGGGTGTCCTCCCGGGCCGCGACGGCCGTGGCGCCCACCCGCACCGCGAGCACCTCCGCGAACCGCCCCGGCGCCCCGTACGGCGCGTCCACGGTGACCCGGACGGTGTCGGGCGCCAGGTCCACCAGGACCGCCGCCCCCGGAGGCGCGGCCGCCCGCGCCACCCCTGCGGCATCGGCCTCCCCCCGCGCGGCCGCCCTGGCCCCCACCCGGGCCGCGTCGACACAGCGGAGCTGGGCGGCCGCCGCGAGCACGGCCCAGACCAGCAGTCCGGCCAGCAGCACCAGCGCCGGCAGCGCGACAGCGGTCTCGGCGGTGACGAACCCGCCGTCGCCGCGCGGGCGCCACCACTGCCGCTGCTGCTGCGGCTGCTTCCGTCGGCGCGGGGCCGACGGCGGGTCAGGTCGCATGGAGCGCCCGATCGAGGGCCCCGGCCAGCGCTTCCAGCACGGCCGTGCTGGTCGCCACCTTGTACAGCCCGGCCGCCAGGGCACACGCCCCGAGCGTGCCGACCGCGTACTCCGCCGTGGTCATCCCCGCGTCCGAACCGCCGACCCGACCCCGGCCCCGACGTCGGACCCGGCCCCGGACCACGCGCCGGATCCGGCCCACCGGCCGCACGGGCGGGCGTCCCGCCCACGGTCCGGCCACCACCACGGGCTTGATCGCCACGTTCATGCATGTCCTCCTTCTTCGAATCGGTTTGCACGTCACATCGCCTGCGAGAAACGGGTGGTGAGCCCCACGACCACCGGGACGACACCGATCAGGACGAACGCCGGGAGGAAGCACAGCCCGAGCGGTGCCGTCGCCAGCACCCCCGCCCGGCGGACCCTGGCGTGCGCCGCCCGGACGGCCTCCGCCCGCCGGCCGCTCGCCAGCCCGGCGAGCGCCGTCGCCGCCGGGGCGCCACTCAGGCTCGTCCGGACCAGGCAGCGGGCCAGGGGCGCCAACGGCGGGTACCCATCCCCCAGGCGGCGCCAACAGAGCTCCGGTGGCGCCCCCAGGGCGAGTTCGGCCGCGGTCGACAGCAACCGGGGCCCCATGGGGGCTCCGACGCTCCCGCCGACCGCCGCGACGGCCGCCGCCGGCGAGACGGCCGAACCGAGGCAGGCCGCCAGCAGCTCGGCCGTGAGCGGCAACTGCCGCACCAGTCGCGCCTCGTCCAGCACGGCCCGCCGTTCCGCCGGGGACCGCGCCCTGGGCAGCCACCGGAGGAGCCCGGCCACCAGCAGTCCGCCCGCCACCATGCCTGCCGTGCCCCCGAGGAAGGCCGCCGCCCCGAGCCCGGCGCCCAGGGCCGTCGCCACCCGCCGGAGCCGCTCCGGCAGGGCGGGACTCCCCCGCGCCGTCGGCCACCGCCGGCCCGGCTGCCCGCCGAGCCACCGCGGGCGGCGCCGGTCCCCCGCGCCGAGCACGGCGTCGGCCCGCCTGCACGCACGCCACCGGCGGCGAGCCGGACCGCCGCCCGCCGCACCCGCCAGTGCCGCCACGACGCACACCACCGGGACGACCCGCTCCGTCACCCCCGTCATCCGCACCCCACCTCCCGCCGGGCCACTCCGGTGCGCCTCGTGGCCCGGCCGCTCTCCCCCGTCGTCGCGCACACCGGCGCCGCCGCGCGGGCCGGCACGCCCACCCACGTCACCCCGACATCACCTCCCGTCGGAACGCCCCGCTGGGCCGGCCGGGCCGAGCCCGGGTGCGCGCCCGGGTCCGGCTGATCCCGCACCGCCACTCCTCGGGCCGGTCGGGGTCTCCACCGCCCGGCGTCCGGTCCGGCTCCCGGGCCGGGGCGGCCACCAGGACGCCCTCGGCCGCCGCTCGGACGATGTGGGCCGTCCAGGCCAGGCCCAGCCCCTCCAGGACGGCTCCCGCCGCGAGGGAAACGAGCCCCGCGGGCGTGTGGAGCAGCACCTCCAGCGGCCGGGCGCCGAGGGCCGCGCCGAGCAGCAGTCCGGCCAGCGGCAGGGCCGCCAGCACCGCGATCGTGGTGCGCGGCGCCGCGAGCTCGGCGGCGATCTCCTCAGCCAGGGCCCGCTCGACGCGCAGTGCTTCGGCCACCCCGTCGAGTCCGGTCGCCAGGCCCGAACCACCGGCCGAGGCGACCTCCCAGCAGGCGGCGACCGCCGCGGCCCCGCTGCCGCCCGGCCGTTCCGCGAGCAGCCGGAACGCCGCGGGCACGTCCGCGCCGTACCGGCCGGCCGCGAGCCGGGCGACCGGCTCGGCACCGAGCCGTTCCAGCGCCACGGGGTCGGCGGCGAGCCGCGTGGTCACCAGGTGGAGGGCCTGTTCGGGCGTCGCCCCGCCCCGCAGCTCGCCCGCCAGCGCGGCGCAGAGCTCCACCACGGCCGCCGCCCGGTGCCGGGCCTCCGCCGCCACCTCGCGCCGCAGTCGCCACCGCCGCACCGGCAGGACGGCCGGGAGCGCCGCCAGCAGCGGAACGGGGGACGCCGTCGCCCACCCGGCCGCCAATCCGCCGGGCACGAGCAGCAGTTCGGGCGACCGTCGAACCGTCCGCCCAGGCCCGCCCGACCACCGCGCGACCGCGGCCACCACCCGCGCCGTGCTCCGGCCACCTCCGTCGCCGTTGTCCCCGCCATCGCCGTCCCCGGCGTCCCCGGCGCCGCCGGCCAGCACCGCACCGGCCCGCCGGGCGCCTGCCACCTCTCGCTGCAGCCCGCACCACGCCGCCACCGCGACACCGCACAACACCGGCCCCGACCACAGCACGATCCCATCGGTCACCAGGACCACCGCCTCCCTCGTCGTTCCGCTCACCACGCCACCCACCGCTCACCGTCCGAAGACCCGCCGCCGTCCGAAGACCACCCGTCGCCCTCACCCGCCGCACCGCCCCTCACCGCCCGGTCCGCCACCGCGATCACCGCGATCACCGCGGCTCCCGCCCCGCTCCCTCCTCCCGCTCCCCGGGCCGAGGAGGAGCAACGCGGCCACCGCGCAGCCACCCAGCAGCAGCAGGAACGCCGCCTCCACCGGACCGGTCGTCACGGCGGCCCGTCCGCGAGCACGACCCCCCGGGCGGCGAGCAGTCGGGTGAGCCGCGGCCGGCCGGGGCCCGGCACCACGGCGCCGTCCGCCGTGAACGTCACCGCGGGCGTGGTGACGGCGAGTCCGTGCCGGTCGCCGCCCACGGTGTGGATCTCGGCGACCCTGCGCCGCCCGGTGCCCGGCTCCCGCACCAGGTGCACCACCAGGTCGAGTGCGGCCCGGAGCTGGCTGTGCAGGGCCGGGCGGTCCATCCCGGCCAGCGAGCCGAGCGCCTCCAGCCGGACCGGTACGTCCGCCGCCGTATTGGCGTGGACCGTCCCCGCCCCGCCCTCGTGGCCGGTGTTGAGGGCGGCCAGCAGGTCGGCCACCTCGGCCCCGCGCACCTCCCCGACCACCAGCCGGTCGGGACGCATCCGCAGGGCCTGGCGGACGAGGTCCCGCAGGGTCAGTTCGCCCAGCCCCTCCTGGTTGGGCGGCCGTCCCTGGAGCCGCACCACGTGCGGGTGGTCCGGCCGGAGCTCGGCGGAGTCCTCGGCGACGACGATCCGCTCCTCCGGACCGACCAGGCCGAGCATGGCCGCGAGCAACGTGGTCTTCCCCGTGCCGGTGCCGCCACTGACCAGCAGCGAGAGCCGGGCCCGCACGACGGCGGCCAGCAGCTCGCCACCGCGCGGCGGGAGCGCCCCGCCCGTCACCAGCTCGTCGACGGTGAAGGGCCGGGAGCGGCACACCCGCAGCGAGATGTGGGTGCAGCCGGTGGCGATCGGCGGCAGGACGGCGTGCAGTCGGGTGCCGTCCGGCAGCCGGGCGTCCACCCAGGGCCGCGCGTCGTCGAGCCGCCGCCCGGCCGCCGTGGCGAGGCGGTGGGCCAGGCGGCGGACCGCCTCGGCGTCGGCGAAGCGGATGCCGGTGGCCCGGCGCAGACCGCCGCCCCGGTCGTACCAGACCTCGTCCGGCCCGTTGACCAGGACGTCCGTGACATCGGGCGCGGCCAGCAGCCGGTCCAGCGGGCCCGCACCCACCAGTTCGGCGCAGAGCGAGCGCACGGTGTCGAGGACGTCGTCGCCGCCGAGCGGCGGGCGGGCGGCCCGCAGGGCGGTCGCCACCGAGCCGGCCGTCGGCACGGCCCCGGACTCGGCCAGCCGCAGCCGGACCGCGTCGACCAGGGCGGCGGCGCGCTCCTCCCGCGCCGTCCGTCCATAGGGGTTCGGCTCCGGACAGGCCCGGGCCGCCGGGCCGCTTCCGGGGCCCGACACGCTGCGCAGTACCCGCTGCTCACGCGGCCCGCCGATCCGGTCACCGGTCCGGCCGTCACCGGCCCGGCCGTCACCGCCGGGCTCCCCGGCACCACCCGTCCTCCGCAGACGCACCATCAGTACACACCCCCTTCGACCGCCGGCACCGTCGGCAGCACCTCGTCCAGGAACGCCCCGCAGAAGCGGGCCAGCGGCCCGCCCTCCCGGACGCCGGGCGGCACGCCCTGTTCGAGGTCGAGGGCCAGGCCCGGCTCCGGGTCCAGCACCCCGGCGAGCTGCATCCGCAGCCCCCGCGCGATCCGGTGCGCGGGGAGCCCGAGCGGCCCCGGCGGGCGCACCACCGCCCGCACGTCGTCGAGCCGCATCCGCACCGACGCGGCCACCCGGTCGGCGGCGGCCACCGCCCTCAGCTCGGCCGGCACCACCAGCAGTGCCGTGTCGGACTGCTCCAGCGCCTGCCCGGCCGCCGGATCCAGCCGCCGGGGCACGTCGACCACCACCAGGCCGCCGCGCCGCCGGGCCGCGGCGAGGACGCTGCGCATGGCCTCGGGCGGCACCGCGTGGGTGTCGCCACGGTCCCAGGACAGGCAGGAGAGCGTGCCGAGCCGCTTGAGCGCGGGCAGCGCCCGGGCCAGCTCCGCACCGCTGACCCGGCCCCGGGAGCCGGCGAGGTCCGGCCAGCGCAGGCCGGCCGCCGTCTCGCCGCCGAGCAGGATGTCGAGTCCGCCGCCGAGCGGGTCGCCGTCGACGAGGACGGTCCGCAGGCCCCGGCGCGCGGCGGTGACCGCGAGCGCGCAGGCCAGCGTGGAGGCACCCGCGCCGCCCCGACCGCCGAGGACGGCGACGGTCCGCGCGGGGGTGCCGACCCCTTCGACGGCGTCGGCGATCCGGTCGAGCAGCCAGGTCTCCGCCTCGGGCAGGAACAGCACGTGCTCCGCGCCGAGTTGGACGGCCCTGACCCACACACCGGCGTCGTCGAGGTCCAGGCCGAGCAGGAGCACCCCGGGTCTGCGGGTCAGCCCCGCGCACTGTCCGGCCCGGTCGTCGCCGACCAGGACCAGGGACGCCTCGTCCCAGAGCTCACGCGGCGGCGCGCCCCGGATCAGCCGCGGGTCGGTGCCGGCCGCCGCGCAGATCCGCAGCAGGTGCTCGGCCAGGCCGTCGTCCCCGGTGAGGACGAGCGGCCGGGCGGGCTCCGGCCCGCCGGCGGTGGCGCGGTCGGTGATGGGCTTCGACATGGGCGGCTCCCCTGTCCCGGCGCCCGGCCGCGCACGGCGGCAGGACACGGCTCCGATGGGTCGGGCAGTCGGCCGCGGACCCGCACCACGGGCCCGGCGACCGCTGCCGGACATCACGGTGGACGGCCCTCCCGATTCCGTCCGCCGGGTTCCGATTCCCTGTGGACAACTCGGGGGCTGTGGAGGAAAACGTTCACCCGGACGGGGGGCTATTGGACAAAGAATTGACTAATCGGGCTCATGGAGATGAACCGCCATACCGGGCGGAGCGGGATAGCGCGGCGCGGACCACGCGCTCCCCGGGGCAGGTCCGAGCATCATTCCGGAGCTGCGAGGGACCGGACCCGGCCATGAGCAAAGATCTACGGAGAGTGACGAAAACGGTGAGACGCCTCGAAGGGCCGACACCCCCCGTAGACATCGCCGGGGTCGACCGGCGGATCCGCCCGGTCGACCGTTGAAGCCCTGAAAATGGCCCCGGACGTGCGACGACCCCCGCCGGGGGGGAGAGCGGGGGTCGTCTATCCACGGTCCGACTCGGGGGGGAGGAGCCGGACCGGGTTAGCACGGTCGCGAACGATCCGTGACTTCCATGGTGTACCCGAGCGGCCAGAAACACAAACCCGCACGCCCACGAGTACGCCGAATGGCGGGCTGTTTTGCGGAGCCCTCTATCCTCGGTTCCCGTGGACACCACCGAGAACGCCGACGAGTACGCCGACGAGTCCCCGGACTCCACCGCCGCAGCCGCCGGAACCAGCGGGACGTCCGGGCCCGACGGGACGGCGGTGACCGGCGCACGGCCCGGAGCGACCGGCTCCGCCCCGGCCGCGGCCCGTTCGTCGGCCGCCCGGCCGCAGTCGCCCGGTCCGCGCACCGCCGCCTTCTTCGACCTCGACAAGACGATCATCGCCAAGTCGAGCGCCCTCGCGTTCAGCCGTCCGTTCTACCAGGGCGGTCTGATCAACCGTCGGGCGGTCCTGCGAAGTGCGTACGCCCAGTTCGTCTTCCTGGTGGGCGGCGCGGACCACGACCAGATGGAGAAGATGCGGGAGTACCTCTCCGCGCTGACCCGGGGCTGGAACGTGCAGCAGGTCCGCGAGATCGTCGCCGAGACCCTGCACAACCTGATCGACCCGATCATCTACGACGAGGCCGCCTCGCTCATCGAGCAGCACCACGCGGCCGGCCGCGACGTGGTCATCGTCAGCAGCTCCGGCTCCGAGGTCGTCGAGCCGATCGGCGCGCTGCTCGGCGCGGACCACGTGATCGCGACCCGGCTGAAGGTCGAGGACGGCTGCTACACCGGCGAGATCGAGTACTACGCCTACGCCGAGAACAAGGCCGCCGCGATCCGGGAGTTGGCCGAGGTCGAGGGCTACGACCTGGCCGAGTGCTACGCCTACAGCGACTCGTCGACGGACCTGCCGCTGCTGGAGGCGGTCGGCCACCCCTCGGCGGTCAACCCCGACCGGGCGCTGCGCAAGGAGGCGGTGGCCCGCGAGTGGCCGGTCCTGCTCTTCGACCGGCCGGTGGAACTCCGGCGGAGGCTCCCGGAGTTCTCGGCGCCGAGCCGCTCGGTGCTGACGGCGGTCGCGGTCGGCACGGCGGTCCTGACGGCCGGGGTGATCTGGTACGCGGCCCGGCGTCGCCGCCCCACGGCCTGACCTCCGGCAGACCCCGGCGGCGTCGTGGGCCCGTACACGGGCCCGAGCTCGGCTCTCCGGCCGCACAGGCGTTGGACAAAACGGTCAAAAGCCGAAGACTTCTCTTTTCGGGTTCCCCTTTCGCCCGAAACGCGATACAAATGAAGCACGGCCCGCGAGACCCGGTCAGGACCGAAGAGGTCAAACCGACAACGCAGTTCAGGCCCCACGGACCGTGTGTACAGGTAACCGAGCACCCACATGCAGCCGACCCGCTGTCGGGCCGCCGCACCAGACGAACGGGCAGGATCCCCGTCTGATCGGCACTTTCCGGTGCATGCATGGTCACCCGGCATCTGTGCCAGCGGCGGCACCGAGCAGGATCAGGTGCCGCCGCATCCTGCTGTCCGGCGCCCGACGCCGCAGCACCTCCCCCCGCAGCGCCGGCCCCCGGGCCGCGCGGGCCCGGGGGCGCGCCGCTCAGACCATGCCGCGCTGCATCGCCTCGCAGACCGCCGTGCTCTCCCGCACCCCCAGCCGCAGCGCCCGGCCGCAGTGGCCGATCCAGGCCGCCAGCCCCTCCGGCGTCCCCGCCAGGTAGCCGGCCAGCGCCCGGCGGTAGGCGTCCGTCCCCAGCTCCACCAGACCCACCTCGGCCGGGCAGATCGACTTCGGGTCGAGACCCTCCGCGAGCAGCACGATCCGCTGGGCGGCGCGGGCGATCAGACCGTTGTACGCACCGAACGGCCGCAGCGCCAGGAGTTCGCCGTGCACCACCGAGGCGACCACCAGGGCCGGCGTCCCGACGCCCTGGCCCTCCGCACGGGCCACCAGCAGCCGGGAGAGCTGGTCGAGGCGCGCGGCGACCTCCTCCGGGCCGGGCGCCGCCGGCAGGGCCGGTACCGGCCTGTCCGTCACGGACGACGGAGCGGCCGGGGACGGGTCCGCGGCGACGCCCTCCACCGGCTTGAGCGCCAGCGGGAACGGGTCGTCGGCGCCCTCGCCGGCCTGCCGCGGCCGGCCCGCGACGGGGTCGGCGTCGCCGACCGCCAGCAGGTGCAGCCGGGCCAGCACCTGGAGCGGCGAGTGCCGCCAGACGCTCAGCAGCTGGCCCGCCTCGGCGGCCACGCGCAGCGCGGCGCCCACCGTCCGGGCCTCGGGGTCGGCGCCGAAGTCGCTGCGCCGCCGGACCTCCTCCAGCGGCCAGTCCGCGCCAGCCAGCGCCGCCGAGGCGCGGGCGCCGCGCAGCGCCGACTCGGAGGTGACCTCGGCCGCGCGGCGACGCATCACCCGGTGGCCGTAGAGGCGGTCGACGGCCTTGCGCACCTCGGCCACGGCGTCGGGCACCCCGGGGAGCTGGGCCAGCGGGGCGAGGGGATCTGTTCCAGTGCTCACCTACCCGAGAGTAATGAACCGGGTGCCCCGGCCGGAACAGCAACCTCGCATCACCCGTTCGAGGCAATCCTCACTTCCCTCCCGCAAACGGCCCGAAACCCCGGATAGCATGACTGTCGAAGACGATAACGATTTCCAACTCGGGAGATCGTCGACCCCACGCGGCGCGGCGCGCGACCGCGGCGGGCCCAGGAGCGAGAGCCGGAGTCCAAGATGAAGATCGCCTTCGTCGGCAAGGGCGGCAGCGGCAAGACCACGCTGTCCGCACTGTTCATCCGCCACCTGGCCGCCGCCGGCCGCCCGGTCCTCGCCGTCGACGCCGACATCAACCAACACCTCGGGCCCGCCCTCGGACTGACGGACGACCAGTCCGCCGCCCTGCCCTCGCTCGGCGCCCAGCTGCCCGGGATCAAGGAGTACCTGCGCGGCAGCAACCCGCTGATCCGCTCCGCCGAGGAGATGATCAAGACCACCCCGCCGGGGCGCGGCTCGCGGCTGCTGCGGATCGTCGAGGAGAACCCGGTCTACGCGGCCTGCGCCCGCCCGGTCGCGCTCGACGAGGGTTCGGTGCGCCTGCTGGCGACCGGCGCGTTCACCGAGGAGGACCTCGGCGTCGCCTGCTACCACTCCAAGGTCGGCGCGGTCGAGCTGCTGCTCAACCACCTGGTCGACGGCCGGGACGAGTACGTGGTGACCGACATGACCGCCGGCTCGGACTCCTTCGCCTCGGGCCTGTTCACCCGCTTCGACCTCACCTTCCTGATCGCCGAGCCCACCCGCAAGGGCGTCTCGGTCTACCGCCAGTACCGGGACTACGCGCGCGATTTCGGCGTCCGGCTGCGGGTCGTCGGCAACAAGGTGCAGAGCCAGGAGGACCTGGACTTCCTCCGCCGGGAGGCCGGCGAGGACCTGCTGACCGCCTTCGGGCACTCCGACTGGGTACGCCGACTGGAGCAGGGCGCGCAACCGCCGCTGCGCGCCCTCGAATCCGCCAACCGGGCGGTGCTGGACGAGCTGCGCGCGGCCGCCGACGCCGCGTACGACCTGCGGGACCCGCGCCGCTACACCGAGCAGGCCGTCCTCTTTCACCTGCGCAACGCCGAGAGCTGGGCGAACGCCAAGGTCGGCATCGACCTCGCCACCCAGGTGGACCCCGACTTCGTGCTCGGCGACGAACCCGCCGCGGCCGGCGCGGCCGTCTGAGCGGAGCGCCGGCACGGAGCACCAGCACGGAGCACCGGCACGGAGCACCGGCACCGGGCTCCGGCACCGGGGCTCCGCGCGAAGGCCGCCCCACGGAGCAACCGGCACAGCGACCAGCAGGGCGATCCACCGCAGCCACCAGGGCCGCGGTCCCCGGAACGGGGGCCGCGGCCCCCGCGCATCCGCCCCCGCCAACCCCCGGGGCGACCGCGACATCGCCGCCACCAGCAGATTCCCGTCCGTTCGACCACCACCCAATGGGGTGAACCGGGCGGATATTGCCTGTCGCTCCGGATGACGCTGTGCAAAGCTCTCATTACCCTCGGTTTACCGAGTCTTGATGTTCCGCATCCGTCCCGATGCTCCTCGCCGTGGCCTGGCTCCTCCCAGTGCCCCGCCGGGCGACCGCCGGGACCCCGATGGTCCAAGGCCCGACCGGTGACACCCGCACTCCCGGCCCGGCCGCACCATCCCGCCACACCGTCGCGACCCACGACAGCCGATCCGCTTCACCGAGCCCCCGAGCGGACTCACCGCCGGACCTGACTGCGTTCGTTCCCCCGGACAGACGGGAAGACCCATGACCCTCGACATCTCCAGCGCCCCCATCGCCTCCGACACCACCGACCACGCCCCACCGGGCCGACGTCCCCGCGCCACCTGGGCGCTGGACCTCTCGGCCTCCCTGGTGGTCTTCCTCATCGCCGTGCCGTTCTCCCTCGGCATCGCCCTGGCCACCGGCGCCCCGCTCAGCGCCGGCCTCGCCGCGGCGGCCGTCGGCGGCATCGTGGTCGGACTCTTCGGCGGCACCCCGCTCCAGGTGAGCGGCCCCTCCGCCGCGCTCACCGTGATCACCGCCGGGCTCATCGCCCAGTACGGCTGGCAGGCCACCTGCGCCATCACCATCGCCGCCGGCCTGCTGCAACTCCTGCTGGGCGTACGACGGGTGGCCCGCACCGCGCTGGCCGTCTCGCCCGCCATCGTGCACGGCATGCTGGCCGGTGTCGGCCTCGCCATCGCCATCGCCCAGCTGCACGTCGTCCTCGGCGGCTCCCCGCAGAGCTCCGCGGCGGCCAACCTGATCGCCCTGCCGAGCCAGTTGGCGGGCCCGCACCCGGCCGCCCTGACGATCGGCGCCGTCACCGCCGCCGTCCTGCTCGGCTGGCCCCGGCTGAGCCGACTCCCCGGTCGGTACGGCGAGTTCGGCGCCCGGCTGACCAAGGTCCCCGGCCCGCTGGCCGCCGTCGCCGCCGCCACCACGCTCGCCGTCACGCTGGACCTGCGGCTCCCCCGGGTCGACCTGCCCGCCTGGCAGCCGCACGACCTCGTCCCCGACCTGCCGCACGGTCCGCCGCTGGCTGTCCTCGCCGCCGTGCTGACCGTCACCGCCGTGGCGAGCGTCGAGTCCCTGCTCTCCGCCGTCGCGGTCGACCGGCTGTCGCACCGCACCGGGGACCTCGACCGGGAACTGCGCGGTCAGGGCCTCGCCAACATGGTCAGCGGACTGGTCGGCGGGCTTCCGATCGCCGGCGGCGCGGTGCGCAGCACCGCCAACGTCCGGGCCGGCGCGCGCAGTCGCTGGTCCTCGGTGCTGCACGGGGTGTGGGTGCTGGCCGCCGCGCTCGCCCTCACCGGCGGGCTGCGCCGGATCCCGCTCGCCGCGCTCGCCGCCCTGGTGCTGGTCGTCGGTCTGCAGATGGTGAGCTTCGCGCACATCCGGAAGGTCCACCGGCACCGCGAGTTCCCGGTCTACCTGGTCACCGTGGTCTCGGTGGTGCTGCTGGGCGTCCTGCCGGGCGTGGCGCTGGGCACCGCGACGGCCGTACTGCTCGCGCTCTACCGGCTGACCCGCGCCCACGTGGACGTGCTGACCGGCCCCGGGGGCGCGTTCACCGTGGAGACGCACGGCCCGCTGACCTTCACCGCGGTACCCCGGCTCAGCCGGGCGCTGGCGGCCGTCCCGGCCGGCGTCGAGGTCACCGTCGTCCACGACGGGTCCTTCCTGGACCACGCCGCCTACGAGACGCTGCACAGCTGGCGCACCGCCCACCAGGCGGGCGGCGGGCGGGTGTCGACGGTGACCCGCCGCCAGGACGACGAGGTGCTCGACCCGGACGGCACCGTCCGCACCGGCAGCTCCCCCGGCCCGCACCGCTGCCGCGCCTGGACGCCCTGGGGCGGCCACCACTGCATCGACCAGCAGGAGGATCCGCACGGCCGGCTGCTGGACGGGGTCCGGGTGTTCCAGCTGCACACCGCCCCGCTGGTGCGGCCCGAGCTGGCCCGGCTCGCCCGGGAGGGGCAGACGCCGTCGCAGCTCTTCCTGACCTGCGCGGACTCCCGGATGGTCACCAGCATGATCACCAACAGCGGACCGGGCGACCTCTTCACCGTGCGCAACGTCGGCAACCTGGTCCCGGCGCCGCACGAGCCGGGCGCGGCCGACGACTCGGTGGCGGCCGCGGTGCAGTACGCGGTCGAGGTGCTGGAGGTGCGGTCGATCACGGTCTGCGGGCACTCGGGCTGCGGAGCGATGAAGGCGCTGCTGGACGGGGTCCACGAGCAGCCCGGCCGGCCCACCCCGTTGGCCCGTTGGCTGCGCAACGGCCGCGGCTCGCTGGACCGGCTGCGCCGGATCCCGGCGGAGTTCACCGACCGTCCGGTGATCGACGTGACCGAGCAGCTCTGCATCACCAACGTGGTCCAGCAGTTGGACCAGCTGATGGCGAACCCGGCCGTGGAGCGGCGGGTCACCGAGGGCACCCTGCGCCTGGTCGGCATGTACTTCGACTTCGCCACCGCGCAGGCCTATGTGCTCGACCGGGAGAGCGGCCGGTTCGGCCCGGTCGAAGCGCTGGCACCGGCTTCCGCGCCGACCTCCGCCCCCGCCCCCGCCCCCGCGCCGGCTTCCGCCCCGGCGGTCCGGGCGTCCACCGCACGCGGGGAGCGCGACACGCCCGAACGAGTGAATGAATTCGAACAGGTTCCGACCACCGGTACCGCCGCGGCGGATCCGACCAGGGACGGGGGAAGCCCCGGCCTGGCCGCCTGAGAGCCGGGCCCGCGTCCAGCCGGGCGGGCCAAGGACGCGGGCCCACCCCACCGCGCCGCCCGAGAGACCTCCGACCTCGGGCGGCCGTTCGACGACCGGTCAAAGGTCTACACCAATTCCCCGGAGCCTCTTGTCAACTGACCTCTTCGCCTGGTGAGCTGTGCGCTGGGACACACGGGACAATCCCCACGCACGGGAAACGACCCCGATCATGACTCATGAGGAGTGCGCGTTGAGCAACGAGAGCCTGGCCAACCTGCTCAAGGAGGAGCGGCGTTTCGCCCCGCCGGCAGAGCTCGCCGAAGCCGCCAACGTCACCGCGGCCGCGTACGCTCAGGCCTCCGAGGACCGCCTCGGCTTCTGGGCCGAGCAGGCCCGCCGCCTCACCTGGGCCGTCGAGCCCACCGAGACCCTCGACTGGTCCAACCCGCCCTTCGCGAAGTGGTTCGCCGACGGCAAGCTCAACATCGCCTACAACTGCGTCGACCGCCACGTCGAGGCCGGCAACGGCGACCGCGTCGCCATCCACTTCGAGGGCGAGCCCGGTGACGGCCGCTCCATCACCTACGCCCAGCTCAAGGACGAGGTCTCCCAGGCCGCCAACGCCCTGCTCGAACTCGGTGTCACCAAGGGCGACCGCGTCGCGATCTACCTGCCGATGATCCCCGAGGCCGTGGTCTCGATGCTCGCCTGCGCCCGCATCGGCGCCACCCACTCCGTCGTCTTCGGCGGCTTCTCCGCCGACGCCGTCGCCTCCCGCATCCAGGACGCCCGGGCCAAGCTCGTCATCACCGCCGACGGCGGCTACCGGCGCGGCAAGCCCTCCGCCCTCAAGCCCGCCATCGACGAGGCCCTCACCAAGGCCGAGGGCGTCGAGCACGTGCTCGTCGTGCGCCGCACCGGCCAGGACACCGCGTGGACCGAGGGCCGGGACGTCTGGTGGGACGAGATCACCGCTCGCCAGTCCACCGAGCACACCCCCGAGGCGCACGAGGCCGAGCACCCGCTCTTCATCCTCTACACCTCCGGCACCACCGGGAAGCCCAAGGGCATCCTGCACACCTCCGGCGGCTACCTCACCCAGGCGAGCTACACCCACCACGCGGTGTTCGACCTCAAGCCGGAGACCGACGTCTACTGGTGCACCGCCGACATCGGCTGGGTCACCGGCCACTCGTACATCGTCTACGGCCCGCTCTCCAACGGCGCCACCCAGGTCATCTACGAGGGCACCCCCGACACCCCCCACCAGGGCCGGTTCTGGGAGGTCGTCCAGAAGTACGGCGTGACCATCCTCTACACCGCGCCGACCGCGATCCGCACCTTCATGAAGTGGGGCGACGACATCCCCGCCAAGTTCGACCTGTCCTCCCTGCGGGTGCTGGGCAGCGTCGGCGAGCCGATCAACCCCGAGGCGTGGATCTGGTACCGCGAGCACATCGGTGGCTCCAGGGCCCCGATCGTGGACACCTGGTGGCAGACCGAGACCGGCGCCATCATGATCAGCCCCCTGCCCGGCGTCACCGAGACCAAGCCCGGCTCCGCCCAGCGCGCCCTGCCCGGCATCGCCGCCACCGTCGTCGACGACAACGCCGTCGAGGTCCCGAACGGCTCCGGCGGCTACCTCGTGCTCACCGAGCCGTGGCCCTCGATGCTCCGCACGATCTGGGGCGACGACCAGCGCTACATCGACACCTACTGGTCGCGGTTCGAGGGCCGCTACTTCGCCGGTGACGGTGCCAAGAAGGACGAGGACGGCGACATCTGGCTGCTCGGCCGGGTCGACGACGTCATGCTGGTCTCCGGCCACAACATCTCGACCACCGAGGTCGAGTCGGCCCTGGTCGGACACCCCGCGGTGGCCGAGTCGGCCGTGGTCGGCGCCACCGACGCCACCACCGGCCAGGCGATCGTCGCCTTCGTCATCCTGCGCGGCACCGCCACCGACAGCCCCGAGCTGGTCGAGGAGCTGCGGGCGCACGTCGGCCGCACCCTCGGTCCGATCGCCAAGCCGAAGCAGATCAAGGTGGTCGGCGAGCTGCCGAAGACCCGCTCCGGCAAGATCATGCGCCGCCTGCTCCGCGACATCGCCGAGGGCCGCGAGGTCGGCGACACCACCACGCTGGCCGACTCCACGGTGATGAACCTGATCCAGGCGCAGCTCCCCCCGGCCGGCACCGAGGGCTGACGCACGCCGAAGTGCCCCGGGCGGTCGTGACCGCCCGGGGCACCGTCGTCTCCGGAGCACGCCCGGCAGCACGCCCGGCGGTCAGCCCTCGCCCTGCTCGGTGATCAGGGCGCGCAGGGTGTCGTGCGCGCTCCGGACCAGGTCGCGACTGCGCAGGGGCAGTCCGCCGGCCAGGACCGCCAACCCCACCTGGGCCCGGGGGCTGAACCCGACGAAGGCCGTGGACCGACGGGTGGCGCCCACGTGGTAGATCACCTCACCGGCTCCCCGGGGAGCGTTGCCCCCGGGCTCCTGGTCCTCCTGGGGCGGCGAAGGCGTCGAAGGAATCCCAGACACCGGGGACACCGGGGACACCGGGGACACCGACGCCCCCTCGGACCGCTCGGGCCCCTCAGTCAACGGGTCACCCCGCCTGTCCGGCCCGTCCGGCCCGTCCGGCCCGTCGGGCGGCACCGTCGGCGCCGGCAGCGCCCGGTGGTTCCACCCGAGGCAGATCCGCGGGCCGCCGCGCCGCCCACCGGTACGCGGGCGCCGCACCTCGTTGAGCGCCGTCCGCAGCACCGTCGCGTCGGCCCGCGCGGGGAGCGGGACGGCGTCCAGCGCGAGGTGCGCCTGGAGGTAACGGAGCATGTCGTCCGCCGTGGAGCGGAGCGCCGCCGCGGCCGGCAGGGCGGGCAGCCGGAAGGACGGCACCCGGCGACCGCGCCGGTACCCGGCGTCCTCCTCCCGGCCGGGGCCGCAGGAGGTGTCCATCAGGCCGAGCGGTCCGCAGACCCGGGCGGCGAGCAGGTCGTCGTACCGCTGGCCGGCCGCGTTGGCCAGCAGCAGTCCGAGCAGACCGCACCCGAGGTTGGAGTAGCGGACCTGTGCGCCCGGTGTGCCGCGCACCGGCGTCCGGGGCAACGCCCGCAGCAGGTGGGCCGGGCCGAAGGTGGCGTAGGGACGGGTGAACCAGCGCGGGACCTGTCCGGGCACCACCCCGTCCGGCAGCCTGGGCAGGCCGGAGGTGTGGGTGGCCAGGTGGAGCAGGGTGATCGGGCGCTCCTGCGGGTAGCCGGGCGCCGCGTCGGCGGGCAGGTAGCGGTCGATCGGGTCGTCGTAGCGGACCTCGCCGCGGGCGGCCATCTCGGCCAGCAGCAGACCGGTGAAGGTCTTGGTGACGGAGCCGAGTTCGAAGCGGGTGTCGGCGCGGACCGGGAGTTCGGTGGAACGGACGGCGTGGCCGCGGCAGGCGACGGTCCGCTCGTCGCCGCGGATCACGACGACGGCGGCGCCGCCGCTCGTGGCGGCGGCGTGGAAGAGCGGGCGGAGCAGGCGGTCGAGTTCGGGGCTGGGCGGGGGGTACAGCGGGGCATTCATCGCGCTGCGCTCCGGCGGGGGGACCGCGTCGGATGCGGGCGGAAGGATAAGAGGGGCGGTCTGGGCACGGTGGTGCGTCCTCACGGGCGGGGAACGGACTCCGGGGTGGAGCCCTCCAGGAACGGACATCGGGAACCGACATCGCGAACGGACATCGCGGGCGGACATCGCGAACGGACATCGGGAACGGGGCTCCGGAAGCGGCCGGGCCCTGCGACCGACGATAGGGAGCCGTTCACCCGTCTGCATGCCACCGACTCCGTTCGGGTGCCGAGCGACCGTACGGACGAGTGCACAACGGGCCGCCGAGGCTTAAGTCCTGAAGTATGACAATCCGGATGTCACCTTCCCGTTCCCGTTACACTGTCAAGGACGCATCAGGAACCGCGTCACAGGGCGAGCCGGGAAGTCTGGTCGGCAATGCACCACCGGTGCATCTCCGTACACCGTCCCCGCCCCCAGGAGGCCGCACGTGGCCAGCCAGCCGCCCGTCCACGAGCCGACGACCCGACGCCGCCAGCTCCTCGGCAGACTGTCCCTCCCCGAGCGCACCTACATCACCGACGCGCTGCGCACCGAAACGGTCGGCGGCGTGCTGCTGCTCGCCGCCGCGGTCGTCGCACTGATCTGGGCCAACGTCTGGCCGGCCGCCTACGAATCCGTCCTGGACTACACGGTCGGCCCCTCCGCCCCGCTCCACCTGGACCTCAGCCTGGGCTCCTGGGCCAAGGACGGGCTGCTGACGATCTTCTTCTTCGTGGCCGGCATCGAGCTCAAGCGCGAGTTCGTGGCGGGCGAACTGCGCAGCCTCAACGCCGCGGTGCTCCCGGTGATAGCCGCCGTCTGCGGGGTGGCGCTACCCGCCGTCGTGTTCACCCTCGCCAACGCCGGTCCCGGCGGACATCCGGGCGGCTGGGCCGTTCCGACCGCCACCGACATCGCCTTCGCGCTCGGCGTGCTCGCCGTGGTCGGCAGCCACCTGCCCTCGGCGCTGCGCGCCTTCCTGCTCACCCTCGCGGTGGTGGACGACCTGATCGCGATCCTGATCATCGCGATCTTCTACAGCTCCGGCATCAAGTTCTGGGCACTCGGGCTGGCCTTCGCCGGACTCGTGCTGTTCTGGTTCCTGCACCGGCGCGGGGTCCACGGCTGGTACCTGTTCGTGCCGCTCGCCTTCGTCATCTGGGCGCTGATGCACGAGAGCGGCGTGCACGCCACGGTGGCGGGCGTCGCGATGGGCCTGCTGCTCCGCTGCCACCGGGAGGGCGACGAGGAGCACTCCCCCGGCGAGCACATCGAGCACCTGGTCCGCCCGGTCTCGGCCGGGATCGCCGTACCGGTGTTCGCGCTGTTCGCCGCCGGGGTGACCATCTCCGGGCCGGCGCTGCGCGAGGTGTTCACCCAGGCCACCCCGCTCGGCATCGTCCTCGGTCTGCTGGTCGGCAAGACCGTGGGCATCTACGGCGGCACCCGGCTGGCCGCCCGGTTCACCCGCGCCGAGCTGAACCCGCAGCTCACGTGGGCGGACATGTTCGCCGTCTCGGTGCTGGCCGGGATCGGCTTCACGGTCTCACTGCTGATCAGCGAGCTGGCGTTCCCCGACGACCCGGCCCTCGCCGATCGGGCCAAGGCGGCCGTCCTGGTGGGTTCGCTGCTCTGCGCGCTGATCGCCACCGTGCTGCTGAAGCTGCGCAACCGGCACTACCGCGAGCTGTGCGAGGAGGAGGACCGCGACCTCGACGGCGACGGCATCCCGGACGTCTACCAGCTGGACGACCCGGCCTGGCAGGCCCGCACGGCCCGAAAGGCCCAGCAGGCGGAGCAGACGGAGCAACAGACGACGCAGCAGACGACGCACCCCGCCGACGGGGGTCCCGGAGGGCCTCATTGAGCCGACCCGCCCGGAACACGTCCCTCGCCGGGGCCCCCGGAGTGGTGTCCGCTCGTCCGGTAGGGGCATGATTCTGAACTGTCGACAGTCCACCGACGCCACCGGGCCCGCCCCGGTCCCCCGGAAGCGCCCGGGAGCCGCACCGTGCGGCGGCGTCACTCGCCGCACGGCCGAAGAGGAGAATCGCTGATGCCCGCAGGAGCCGCAGACCCGTCCAGCAACGGCCGGGCGCCCTACGAGGGTGAGCGTTCGGTGGGGCAGCTGTTCGCCGCGGCCACCGCCGACCTGTCCGCCCTGGTCCACGACGAGATCGCGCTCGCCAAGGCCGAGATCCGCGCCGACGTCAAGCGCGGTGTCTCCGGCGGCGTCTCGCTGGGCGTCGCCGGCGTGGTGGCGCTGGCCGCCGTCCCGATGCTGAGCGCCGCCGCGGCGTTCGGCATCCACGCCCTGGGGCTCTCGCTCGGCTGGTCGTTCCTGATCGTGGCCGGCGCGTACCTGCTGCTGGCCGTGCTGCTGGGCCTGCTGGCGCTGCGTTCGTTCAAGAAGATCGAGAAGCCGGTCCGGACCATCGAGGGCGCGCAGAAGACCGCCGACGTCCTGAAGAACGCGCGGCCGCGCCCCGCCACCCAGGAGGAGATCGACCGCGCCCTGGGCCGCATCCCGTAGGCCCCGCCGCGCGTCCCGGACACGCGACCGGACGCACCGCCGGACACGCCCCCGGACACGCCCCGGACACGCCGCCGGAGAGACGACCGGACGCACGACGGGCCCGAACGGCCCGAGTGCGAGTGCCGGGCGCGTGTCCGGCGCGCGGATGTGACACGCTCTCGGTATGTCGCTCGACCAGAAGCCCGTGCCCGCACAGCCGTCCGCCAGCGCCGGCGGTACCGTCCCCGGCGCCGTCGGCGACTCAGAGGGCACGCCCGGGGCCGCGTGGGACGTCCGGCAGGCCGGGCCGTGGACCCACCGCGACCTCGCCGCCAACGGCGCCCGGTTCCACATCGCCGAGCTCGGCGAGGGTCCGCTGGTCCTGCTGGTGCACGGCTGGCCGCAGTACTGGTGGGCCTGGCGCCACCAGCTGACCGCGCTCGCCGAGGCCGGCTACCGGGCCGTCGCCCTGGACCTGCGCGGCATCGGCGGCAGCGACCGCACCCCGCGCGGCTACGACCCGGGCAACCTCGCGCTGGACATCACCGGGGTGATCCGCTCCCTCGGCGAGAACCGGGCGCACCTGGTCGGCCACGCCTCCGGCGGAACGCTCTCCTGGGTGGCCGCCGTGATGCGGCCCTCGGTGATCCAGAGCCTCACCGTGGTCTCCGCCGCCCACCCCCGGGACCTCCGCCGGGCCCTGCTGACCGACCGGAAGCAGATGGCCGCATTCGACCACGTGCTGGGCTTCCAGCGGCCGTGGATACCGGAGCGCCGCCTGGTGGCCGACGACGCCGCGCTGGTCGGTCGCTACCTGGACGCCTGGACCGGCCGCAACCAGTTGGACCGCGCGGCGGTGGCCGCGTACCGGCAGGCGATCCGGATCCCCAGCACCGCGCACTGCTCGATCGAGCCGTACCGCTGGCTGCTGCGCTCGATGGCCCGGCCGGACGGCATCCAGTTCGCCCGCCGGATGAAGAAGCCGATCACCGCGCCCACCCTGCACGTCCAGGGGGCGGCGGACCCGGTGCTGCTGTCGCACACGGCGCTGGGCGGCGGCGAGTACGTGGCCGCGCCGTACCGCTGGCGGCTGATGCCCGGGATCGGGCACTTCCCGCACGAGGAGGCTCCGGAGCAGTTCACCGCCGAGCTGCTGGACTGGATCGGCCGCCACAAGGACTGAGCAGGGACCGACTGCGGGCGCCACGGGGAGGCACGAGGACGGGGTCCCGTCGGCCGAACGGTGGAACGGGGCCCGAGGTCCCAACTCCCCTGAGATGACGTTCATATGACAAACGCATAGGCCACGTTGAATCCCCTGCGGGCGGTTACCCCCGTCGGCCCAGGGGCATCCATTGCGGTATGACCTGGATGCCCGATCGCGGCAGCGCCCCGCGCGGCCGACAGCACAGCAACAGCTCGCAGCGTTCCGCCCACCGGTCCGAGTGGGCGGACGACCGCGGCTTCGACAGCGGCTACGACGGCGGCTTCGACGGTGCGGACGGCCACCCCCGCTCGGCGCAGCGCCGGCTCGGCATCCCGCGCATCCTCGGCCGGCGCGCCCGCTGGGTGGGCGCCCGGCTCCGCCGCGACACCTGACCCACCGCCCGCCTGCCCCTCCCGGGCTCCCCGCCCCACCGGCCCACCGCCCCACCGGCCCACCGGCCCACGTGGACCGGTGAGCCACCGGGCTCAGAACGGGTCGGCGCGGGTCAGCGCAGGTCAGCGCGGGTCGGCGCAGGTCGGCGCAGGTCAGAGCGCGCAGCCCTGGGTGTCCACCCGGGCGGAGGCCGTGCTGCCCTGCTCGGCGTCCTCCCGCACCTCGGCCGCGGTCAGCACGTACCCGGTGTCCGCACTGTCCAGCGACTTGGCGAACACCATCCCGTACACCTGGCCGTCCGGCGTCAGCAGCGGGCCGCCGCTGTTGCCCTGGCGCACCAGCGACCGCACCGAGTAGACGTCGCGGACCACCTGGCCGCGGTGGTAGATGTCCGGGCCGTTGGCCTGGATCCGGCCGCGGATGCGGGCCGGCTGGACGTTGAAGGCGCCGTTCTCGGGGAAGCCCGCGACGATCGCGCTGTCATTGGTCTTCGCCTCGCCGGCGAAGGCCAGCGCCGGTGCGTTCAGCTTGGGCACGTCCAGGACGGCGATGTCGCGCTGCCAGTCGTAGCGGACGACCGTCGCGTCGTACAGCTGGCCGACCCCGCCGATCTGCACGGTCGGCTCGTCAACGCCGCCGACCACGTGGGCGTTGGTCATCACCCGGTGCGGGGCGTAGACGAAGCCGCTGCCCTCCAGGGTCTTGCCGCAGGCGGTGGCGGTGCCGACGACCTTGACCAGGCTCTGCCGCGCCTTCGTCACCGCCGGGCTGCCGGCCAGCGCCGGGTCGGGGAGGTCGACCTGGGTGATCGGCTCGTGCTCGAAGGGGTTGAACACCTGCGGGAAGCCGTTGCGGGCGAGCACCTTGGAGAAGTCCGAGAACCAGTTCGGCGCGTCGGAGGGCAGCGTGTCCTGGACGCCCCCCAGGATCGCCGAGGTGCGGACCTGCTTGGAGACGGTCGGCAGCGACGTCCCGGCGAGCGCCGAGCCGATCAGCCAGGCCACCAGCAGCATGGAGATCACGTTGACCACGGCGCCGCCCGCGGCGTCCAGGGTGCGTGCCGGGCGGCGGTCGATGTGGCCGCGCAGCTTCCAGCCGAAGTGCGTGGTGATCGCCTGGCCGATCGCCGCCAGCACGATCACCACCACCACCGCGATCACCGAGGCGGTCGTCCCGGGGCTGAGGTGGTCGAGCAGCAGCGGCAGCAGCTGGACGGCGAGCAGGCCGCCGCCCAGGAAGCCGAGGACCGACAGCACGCCGACGACGAAGCCCTGCCGGTATCCCGACACGGCGAACCCGATCGCGGCGGCGATCAACAGCACATCCAGGACATTCACCCGGACACCCTCCCACGCCGGACCGCCCGGCCGGGCGGACGACCGAGGAATCCGGCCGCCGCCGTCCGGTTCACGGCGCCCCGACGTCGCGGCCGAGCATCGCGCGGGAACGCTCCCGGTCGCCCTGCACCAGGTCCAGCGCCTCGTCCGAGAGCTCCACGATCCGGCCGGCGTCCCACGGGCGCTCCAGCCCGCTGTGGTGCAGCACCCGGTCGATCACCCCGGCGGTGAAGCCCCAGACCAGCCGGCCGCCGACCGCGAAGGCCGGCCCCATGTGCCCGGACGGGTGCCGCAGCCGGGCCCGGTTGCCGGGGTCGGTCAGCTCCTCGATCGGCACCCGGAACACCGCGCCGGTCTCGCCCAGGTCCACCGGCCGGACCGGCGACTCCCGGCGCCACCAGCCGAGCACCGGGGTGACCACGAACCGGCTGACCGGGATGTACAGCGCGGGCAGCGTCGCGAACACCTGCACCCCGTCCGGGTCCAGGCCGGTCTCCTCCCAGGCCTCGCGCAGCGCCGCCGCGACCGGCCCGGGCCCCGCCGGGTCACCGTCCTCCGGGTCCAGCGCACCGCCCGGGAAGGACGGCTGGCCGGCGTGCGAGCGCAGCGAACGGGCCCGTTCGATGAGCAACAGGTCCGGCCCGGACGCGCCCTCCCCGAACAGCATCAGCACGGCGGCCGCGCGGCCGCCCTCGTCCGGCGGCAGGAAACGGCTCAGCTGCTCGGGCAGCACCCGCTCCGCCGCGTCCCGGACCGGCTCCAGCCAGGTCGGCAGGCCGTCCCGTTCGACCCCCCGCACCGCCCCCAGGCCACTCATTCGGCCACCGCCAGGTCGGCGACCTCACCGTGGTGCGCGGCGGCGTCCGCGCGGGCGCCGGCCTCGCCGGGGAAGTCGGCGGGCGGGCGCAGCCGCTGGCCGGGCTGTCCGCCCATCTCGTACTTCAGCAGCTTCTTCGCCTTCTCGGGATCGGTGACGCCCTCCCCGTAGGAGGGGCAGAGCGGGGCGATCGGGCAGGCCCCGCAGGCCGGCTTCTGGGAGTGGCAGATCCGCCTTCCGTGGAAGACCACGCGGTGCGAGAGCATCGTCCATTCGGACTTCGGGAAGATCTCCGCGACCGCCGC
This sequence comes from Streptomyces sp. NRRL F-6131, assembly GCA_000719695.1. GTDB lineage: Bacteria > Actinomycetota > Actinomycetes > Streptomycetales > Streptomycetaceae > Kitasatospora. The sequence continues at coordinate 10,589 of JOHN01000054.1, read as the reverse complement.
CTCGACCTTCACCGGGTCCTCCTCGGCCGTCCAGCCGAACCGGCGGGCCAGGCGGCCGAAGTGGGTGTCCACGGTGATCCCGGGGACGCCGAAGGCGTTGCCGAGGACGACGTTGGCGGTCTTGCGGCCGACCCCGGGGAGGGTGACCAGGTCGGCCAGCCGGCCGGGGACCTCCCCGCCGAACTCGTCGCGCAGCGCGATCGAGAGGCCGATCAGCGACTTCGCCTTGTTCCGGAAGAACCCGGTCGGCCGGATGATCTCCTCCAGCTCCGCCGGATTCGCCGCCGCCATGTCCTCCGGCGTCGGGTACTTCGCGAACAGCGCCGGTGTCGTCTGGTTCACCCGGAGGTCGGTGGTCTGCGCCGACAGCACGGTGGCCACCAGCAGCTCGAAGGGGTTCTCGAAGTCCAGCTCCGGGTGCGCGTACGGGTACAGCTCCGCCAGCTCCCGGTTGATCCTCCGTGCCCGCCGCACCATCGCCAGCCGTGACTCGGGCTTGCGCGCCCTGACGGCCTTCCCCACCGGCTTCCCCGCAGACGCGGTCGTCCGGACCTTGCTCTCTGCCATGCGTGAAGGCTACGCCGGAGGACCGTGCTCCTGCGGCGGATCGGCCAGGACCGCTCCGGTCCGGTGACCGGCGGCCGACGACCGGGCCGCCGGCCCCGGGACGGCAGGACGGCAGGACGGCAGGACGGCGGGACAGCGCGCCGGCGCGTCAGTCCCGGAACGGCCCGTCGGCTCCGGAACGGCCCGTCAGTCCCGGAACAGCCCGTCGACGTCGCCGAAGCCGAGCGCACCGGCCGGCTCCGTCAGGACTCCGGACCCGAGCAGCTCGGCGGCCGCCCGGCGGGCGGCGGTGTAGGCGAGCTGCGCGAGGGCGGTGCCCACGCTGATCCTGCGCACCCCGGCGGCGGCGAGTTCGGCGACGCCCGGCCCACCGGCCACGGCCATCGCGTTGACCGGCAGCGGCGAGCGCGCGCAGAGCGCGGCCAGCGCGTCGAGGTCCAGCAGGCCGGGCACGAAGAGGCCGTCCGCCCCCGCCGCCGCGTACGCCTCGGCGCGGACGAGCACGTCGTCGAGCCCGCCCAGCCCGAACAGGAAGACGTCGGTCCGCGCGTTGACCAGCAACTCCGGCAGGCCCGCCGCCTCCGCCGCCGCCCGCGCCGCGCGAAGTCGCTCGGCCTGCTCGTCCACCGCGAACAGCGGGCCGCCGACCGCCGCCGAGTCCTCCAGGTTGACGCCGACCGCGCCCGCCCCGACGAGGGCCCGAACGGTCTCGGCGACATCGGCGGGCGCGGGCCCGTAACCGCCCTCGGCGTCCACGGTGACCGGCAGGTCGACGGCGGCGGCGACCCGGCGGGCGGCCTCGACGGCCGTCGCGCGGTCGAGGCGCTGACCGTCGCCCCGGCCCAGCGACCAGGAGAGGCCGCCACTGGTGGTGGCGATCGCGGGGGCACCGGCCGAGGCGATCACGGCGGCGCTCCCGGCGTCCCAGGCGTTCGGCAGGACGAGCACGCCGTCCGCGATCAGCGCCCGCAGCCGCTCGGCCCGCGTGCGGAGGCTGGACGGCGGGAGCGGGGTGGACGTGGTCATGAGGGGTCACCGGCTTTCGGTTCGGGAGGGTTCCGGGCGATCGCGGGCCGTGGCGCCCGCGCGACGCCGTCATCCTGCGACCGGTCGGCGGGCCCCCTCCACTGATTAAGCTGAGACCGAATCCTGGGCCGGAGCGGGAGGGTGGGCGGGCCTCGATGCGCAGCGAACTCACGTTCTCGACCGACGACCTGGCGCGGACCAGGTTCGCCGTCTCCCCCATGTGGGAGGTGGTGACCAGCCTCCGGGCGCTGGCCGGACCGACCGTCCCGGCGCTCCACCGGCCCTGGGCCGACCGGATCCGCCCCTCGGCGACCGCCGCCGGGCCCGCCCTGCGACGGCTGTCCGCGCTCGTCCCGGCCGCCGGCCACCTGCCGGACTTCCTCACCCCCGTCCCCGCCACCGCCGCTCCCTCGCTCGCCGACGAGCTGGCCGTGATCGCCGCGACCCCGTCCGACCAGGTCCGGGCCGACCTTGAGATCATGGCCGCCGAACGGGGCGGCAGACTGCCGGCCGTGCTCGAACCCCTGCACCACGACCCGGTCGGTCGACTGCCCCTCCTGACGGCCGACATCGAGGCGTACTGGGAGTTCGCGCTGGAGCCGCACTGGGCCCGGATCCGTGCGCTGCTGGACGCGGACGTCCTGCACCGCGCCCGCCGGGCGGCCGGGCACGGCACCGCCCGGGTCCTCGACGAGCTGCACGAAACGGTCCGCTGGGACGGCACCGCGCTCCGCCTGGACCAGCGGCACTGCGCGGTCGAGCGGCTGGACGCCGGGGCCGGGCTGGTGCTGGTGCCGTCGGCGTTCGCCTGGCCGAGGGTGCTGACCCGGACGCTGCCGCCGGATCCGCCGCAGCTCGCCTATCCGGCGCGCGGTGTCGCCACGCTCTGGGAGGCCGGTCCGGCCGCCGACCCGGCGGAGGCGCTCGCCGCCGTCCTCGGGCGTTCCCGGGCCCGGTTGCTCGCCGAACTGGACGCACCGGCCTCGACCACCGAGCTGGCCCGGCGCACCGGGCTCTCCGCCGCCGGGACCTCCCAGCACCTCACCGCCCTGCGCGCGGCCGGGTTGACCAGCGCGCAACGGGCCGGGCACGCCGTCCTGCACGCCCGGACCGCCGTCGCCGACGCCCTGCTCGCCGCGGACGCGGCCGCCGCGGCGAGCCGGGTCGGCTGATCCCCGGCCCGTCCCCGGCCGATCCCCGGCTGATCCCCGGCGGTCCGCGCCACCGAACCCGGCGCCGGCCCCTTCACCTGGCCGCCGCCGTCCTGGTCACGGACCTCGTCGCGGGCCCCGTCACGGGCACCGTCGCCGGCGGCCGGGGCGGTTCCGACGGTACGAATGGCCCCGCGCAGCACCCCTCGGCACACCCCCTCCTCATATGATCGGAGCGACATGCGCCATGCTTGGTGATGCAGAGCACTGTACGAACTTGTGCCGGAGGGCTTGACGGCCGGCCGGCCGAGAAGGAGGAAGCACGTGGACGACGTTCTGCGGCGCGCCGCACTCTTCGCGGCACTCGACGACGAACAGGCCGGCGAGCTGCGCGCTTCCATGACCGAGGTGACGCTCGCCCGCGGCGAGTCGCTCTTCCACGAGGGCGACCCCGGAGACCGGCTGTACGTCGTCGCCGAGGGCAAGGTCAAGCTGCACCGGGCCTCGCCGGACGGCCGCGAGAACATGCTCGCCGTCCTCGGCCCCAGCGAGATGATCGGCGAGCTGTCGCTGTTCGACCCGGGCCCGCGCACCGCCACCGCCAGCGCGCTGACCGAGGTCAAGCTGCTGGGCCTCGGCCACGGCGACCTCCAGCCCTGGCTGCACGCCCGGCCCGAGGTCTCGATCGCGCTGCTGCGCGCCATCGCCCGCCGTCTGCGCCGGACCAACGACGTGATGTCCGACCTGGTCTTCTCCGACGTGCCCGGCCGCGTCGCCAAGGCCCTGCTGGACCTCTCCCGCCGCTTCGGCGTGCAGTCCGAGGAGGGCATCCACGTCGCCCACGACCTCACCCAGGAGGAGCTGGCCCAGCTCGTCGGCGCCTCCCGCGAGACGGTCAACAAGGCGCTCGCCGACTTCGCCGGCCGCGGCTGGCTGAAGCTGGAGGCCCGCGCGGTCGTCCTGCTGGACGTCGAGCGGCTCTCCCGCCGCTCCCGGTAGTCCACGACGCCGGGACCGCGGCCGTCAGCAGCGGTCCGCGGTCCGCGCCCGAACGGCATCCGAAGGGCCCGTACGCTCCGGCGGACGGGCCCTTCGTCGGTCGCGAAACCCGGTCGCGCGGCCCGGTCGCGCGGCCCGGTCGCGCGGCCCGGACCTGAGGCCGGGCCGGAAGCCGTGCAGCACCCGACGGTCAGTCCGGGATGAGCCCGTGCTCCCTGAGGTACTGGAGCTGGGCCCGGACCGACAGCTCGGCGGCCGGCCACAGCGAGCGGTCGACGTCCGCGTAGACCCGCTCCACCACCTCGGCCGACGTTCGGCAGCCTGCCTCGACGGCCGTCTCCACCTGGGCCAGCCGGCCCGCCCGGTGTGCCAGGTAGTAGTCCACCGCACCGAGCGCGTCCGCGAGCACCGGCCCGTGCCCCGGCAGCACCGTCCGGACGCCGTGCTCGGCGGCCATGGCGTGCAGGTGGCGCAGCGAGTCCAGGTAGTCGCCCAGCCGGCCGTCCGGGTGGGCGACCATCGTGGTGCCCCGGCCCAGCACGGTGTCACCGGTGAGGATCGCGCCGTCGGCGGGCAGGTGGAAGGTGAGGGAGTCCGAGGTGTGACCGGGGGTGGCGACCACCCGCAGGTCGAGGCCGCCGACGTCCAGGCGCTGGCCGTCCGTGAGTCCCTCGGAGCCGAGCCGGTGCGCCGGGTCCAGCGCGCGGACCTCCGTGCCGGTCAGCTCGGCGAACCGGGCCGCGCCCTCGGAGTGGTCGGCGTGCCCGTGGGTGAGCAGGGTGAGTGCCACCCGCTTGCCCTGCTGCTCGGCGGTCTCGATCACCCGGCGCAGGTGGCCCTCGTGCAGCGGGCCCGGATCGATCACCACGGCGAGGTCCGAGCCCGGCTCGGAGAGCAGCCAGGTGTTGGTGCCGTCCAGCGTCATCGGGGACGGGTTCGGCGCCAGCACGCAGTGCGCACGGGGAGTGGCCTCGCCGCCGATCCCGGCGGCGGGGTCACCCGGCAGGAGTCCGCTCACCGGCGGTCCTCGCCCTCGCGGTGCAGCAAGCGGCTCGGCAGCGCCCGGACGAGGGCGCGCTGGGCCACCTCGGAGAAGCGGACGGAGTCGCTCTCACAGGCCGGGTTGCGCGGGATCAGGCGGCGGGCGGGCATCTCGGGTGCCGTCCGGCGAGCCACGTCGTTGTGGGTCATCGGGCGTCGGTCCTTTCTCGTGCGGTGGACCCGCGGTGGAGCGGATCACCTGCGGACATATCAGCGGACGTATGAGCGGTCCATGAGCGGCCGTATCAGGCGGACATCCGGGACGGACCGGGAGGTCCGGGCGTGGTCAGCCGACGCGTTCCTCGGGGAAGCTGCCGTCGATCGTCAGCTCGTCGTACCCCGGCCAGCGGACGGTCAGTCGCTCGCCGCGCACCTCGGCCCGGCCGAGCACCGGTTCCAGCGAGCGCCCCGCCGCCACCCCCAGCGCCTCGGCGGCGCTGCGCACCGGCAGCAGCTCGCGCAGCACGGTGACGGTAGGCGGCAGCATGCCGAACCGGCCCTCCTCGTAGCCCCGGACGGCCTCGGCCGGGGTGAGCCAGGCGACCCGGTCGGCCTCGCCGACCTCGCGGGCGGCGTCCTGACCGGGCGGCAGGGCCGCGACGAAGAACCAGGTGTCGTACCGGCGCTCCTCGAAGGCCGGGGTGATCCACCGGGCCCAGCCGGCCAGCAGGTCGCTGCGGAGCAGCAGCCCGTGGTCGCGCAGGAAGTCGGCGAAGGAGAGCTCGTGGGCCTCCAGGGCGGCGCGCTCCGCGCTCCAGTCCCGGGGCTCGGCCACGCTGTCGGCGTCCGGGCCGGCCAGCAGGACGCCGGCCTCCTCGAAGGTCTCGCGGACGGCGGCGCAGACCACCGCCTGCGCGGTCCGGGCGTCCACGCCGAGCCGCTCGGCCCACTCCCGCGGCCCCGGCCCTGCCCAGCCGAGCTCGGCCTCGGCGTCGCGCCGGTCGACCCCGCCGCCCGGGTAGGCGTACATGCCGGCGGCGAACGCCATCGAGGTGCGGCGGCGCAGCAGGTACGCCTCGGGGTCGGTGCCCGCCCCGGTGTCCCGGAGCAGCACCACGGTGGCGGACGGCCTGGGCACGGGCGGGGTCAGCTCACCCGCGTCGGCCGCCCTGATCCGGGCGGGCCAGCCGGGCGGCATCGGGAGCGTCGTTGCTCGCTGGTCCATGCCCGGATGCTAAGCGCCCGGGGGCGGGCTTGGACAGGGGTGATCGGTTCTCCGGCCCGCTCCCGGCGGGTCGTCCGCGCCGCGCGGCGGGTCGTCCGCGGCACACGGCGGGGTGTCGGCGGCACACGGCCGCCCCGGACGCCCCGGGGCACACCGAACGGCTCCGAGCCGTACGGGTCCGAGGGGCGGCCGTGGCGGCCGTGGGCGCTACGGGGTGCGAGGGGTCAGGCTCCGGCGCGGACGCGGACCTGGATCTCGACCTCGACCGGGGCGTCCAGCGGCAGCACCGTGACGCCGACCGCGCTGCGGGCGTGCACACCGGCCTCGCCGAGCACCCGGCCGAGCAGCTCGCTCGTGCCGTTGATCACGCCGGGCTGACCGGTGAAGTCGGGGGCGGAGGCGACGAAGCCGACCACCTTGACGACCTGCTCGACCAGGTCGAGGTCGCCGATCACCGACTTGACGGCGGCCAGGGCGTTCAGCGCGCAGATCTGCGCGAGCTCCTTGGCCTCCTCCGGGGTGACCTCGGCGCCGACCTTGCCGGTGTTCGGGAGCTTGCCCGCCACCATCGGCAGCTGGCCGGAGGTGAAGACGAAGTCACCGGTGCGCAGGGCCGGCACGTAGGCGGCGACCGGGGCGGCCACCGGCGGCAGGGTCAGGCCCAGCTCGGCCAGCTTCTCCTCGACCTTGCTCATGCCTGCTTCTCCCGCTTGAAGTAGGCCACCAGCTGCTCCGGGTTCGGGCCCGGTACGACCTGGACCAGCTCCCAGCCGTCGTGGCCGAAGTTGTCCAGGATCTGCTTGGTGGCGTGCACCAGCAGAGGTGCCGTCATGTATTCCCACTTGGTCATGGGCCAGACTCTAGACGTTCCGTCCCGGCGATCGGCCCCGGTCCGGGCCCGGGCGCGCTCGCGCGTGTGAGGTGGCCCACAATCCGGGCATGATTCAGGTCCGGCCCCCTGGGTAGTCCCGGCATCCGGCGCGGTCCCTGGTTACCCTCGCGGGAGGGCACCTGCGTGGTGCCGGCCCTCGGAGACGGACGGAGACGGAGCGTGGCACGCACCCCCGGCCAGGCGGCCCGGCGCGATCCCGACTGGGAGGGCGTGCGGCTGCACGTGGTCAGCGGCAAGGGCGGGACCGGGAAGACCACGGTGGCCGCGGCGCTGGCCCTGGCGCTCGCCGCGGAGGGCCGCCGGACCCTGCTGATCGAGGTGGAGGGCCGGCAGGGCATCGCCGAGCTGTTCGGGATAGCGGCACTCCCCTACGAGGAGCGCCGGATCGCCACCGTCACCCCGGCGCAGCTGGGCCTGTCCTCCGACGGCCCGACAGGCGGTCCCGGCGGCAAGGGGGGCACGGGCGGTACGGGCGGCTCCGGTGGTGGCGAGCTGCACGCCCTGGCCATCGACACCGAGCAGGCGCTGCTCGAGTACCTCGACATGTTCTACAAGCTCGGCCGGGCCGGGAAGGCGCTGCAGAAGGTCGGGTTCGTCGACTTCGCGACCACCATCGCCCCCGGCGTCCGGGACGTGCTGCTGACCGGCAAGGCCTGCGAGGCCGCCCGCCGCAAGGGCCCGGACGGGCGGCGGACCTATGACGCGGTGGTGATGGACGCGCCGCCGACCGGGCGGATCACCCGGTTCCTGAACGTCAACTCCGAGGTGGCCGGCCTGGCGCGGATAGGGCCGATCCACAGCCAGGCGCAGGCCGTGATGCGGGTGCTGAAGTCGGCGGAGACGGCCGTGCACCTGGTCACCCTGTTGGAGGAGATGCCGGTCCAGGAGACCGTCGACGGCTTCGCCGAGCTGCGCGAGGCGGGGCTGCCGGTGGGCGGCGTCCTGGTCAACATGGTCCGGCCGCCGGTGCTGGACGCGGCGGCGGTGGCCGCGGTGGACGGCGACCACCGCGAGGAGGTCGCGCTGGCGCTCGGCGAGGCGGGTCTCGGGGGCCGCTCGCGCAAGCCGGAGACCGTCCGGGCGGCGGTCGAACCGCTGATCGACCCGCTGCTGGAGCAGGCCCGGGAGCACGCCGAGCGGGTGGAACTGGAGCGCGCCCGGCGCGCCGACCTCCAACACCTGAAGCTCCCGACGTACGAACTTCCGCTGCTGGGCGAGGGCGTGGACCTCGGCGCGCTCTACCGGCTGGCGGGCGAACTGAAGCGGCAGGGGGCAGCGTGAGCGGGCGGACCGGCACGACCGGACGGAACGGCACGGGCGGTGCGGGCGGTGCGGGCGGTGCGGGTGCCGGCGGCAGCCGACTCGCCGTGGACGAGCTGATCGACAGTCCGAAGACCCGGATCATCGTCTGCTGCGGCTCCGGCGGCGTCGGCAAGACCACCACCGCGGCGGCGATCGGCCTGCGGGCGGCCGAGCGCGGCCGCAAGGTCGTCGTCCTGACCATCGACCCGGCCCGCCGGCTGGCGCAGTCGATGGGCCTGACCGAGCTCGACAACACCCCGCGGGTCGTCAAGGGCGTGACCGGCGACGGCGAGCTGCAGGCCATGATGCTCGACATGAAGCGGACCTTCGACGAGGTCGTGCTGGCCCACGCCGACCCCGAGCGGGCCCGCGCGATCATGGAGAACCCCTTCTACCAGTCCCTGTCGGCCGGCTTCGCGGGCACGCAGGAGTACATGGCGATGGAGAAGCTCGGCCAGCTGCGGGCGGCCGAGGAGTGGGACCTCATCGTCGTCGACACCCCGCCGTCCCGGTCCGCGCTGGACTTCCTGGACGCGCCGAACCGGCTCGGGTCGTTCCTCGACGGCAAGGTGATCCGGATCCTGACCGCCCCGGCCAAGGTCGGCGGCCGGTCCGCGATGAAGTTCCTCAACGTCGGGATGGGCCTGTTCACCGGCACCCTCGGCAAGATCTTCGGCGCCCAGTTGCTGACCGACGTGCAGACCTTCATCAGCGCGATGGACTCGATGTTCGGCGGCTTCCGGGAGCGCGCGGACCGCACGTACCAGCTGCTCCAGGCCCCGGGCACGGCGTTCCTGGTGGTGGCCGCGCCGGAGCGGGACGCGCTGCGCGAGGCGGCGTACTTCGTGGACCGGCTGGCCGCCGACCGGATGCCGCTGGCCGGGCTGGTGCTCAACCGGGTGCACGGGACGGGCGCCCCGCAACTCACCGCCGAACGGGCGCTCGCCGCGGCCGAGGCGCTGGAGGAGAACGGGTCGGAGCACGCCTCGCCCGACGCCGAACTGCTCGCGGCCGGACTGCTGCGGCTGCACGCCGAGCGGATGCAGGTGATGGTGCGCGAACGGCGGACCCGCGACCGCTTCGTCTCGGTCTACCCGGACGTGCCGATCGTCGAGGTCGCCGCGCTGCCCGGGGACGTCCACGACCTGGAGGGACTGCGGACGATCGGCGAGCGGCTCAGCGGGTCGGCCGACTGAGCCGGCCCACCGCTCACGGTCCGACCGGTTCCCGCGAGGTGCTCCCGGTGTGGTGGTCCGTGCGTACCGGTCCGGCCCGAGCCGTCGGCCCGGGCCCCCGATCCGAGCCCCCCGACCCGGAATGTCCGCAGACGTCCACGGAACGCCGACCCCGGAACCTCCGGGACCGGAACTCCCTGGGCCGGGACTCAGCCCGCCTGGGCGTAGTCCGTCAGTATCACGCCGGTGGCCAGCGAGGTCTCGTACTCGGTGCGGGCCGTCTCCAGCAGCCGCCGCCACGAGATCACGGTCGGCCGACGGCGCAGCAGCGCCCGACGCTCCCGCTCGGTCATCCCGCCCCAGACCCCGAACTCCACCCGGTTGTCCAGCGCGTCGGCCAGGCACTCCGTGCGCACGGGGCACCCGCTGCACACCGCCTTGGCGCGATTCTGCGCCGCCCCCTGGACGAACAGTTCGTCCGGATCACTCGTGCGGCAGGCGGCCTGCGCACTCCAGTCGTCTACCCAGCCCATGCCGGCGCCGTCCTCTCCCGAATCGAGGCTCCCCCACGGCGGCAACGGCATATTCACCGTTGCCAGTTGAGGACGTTACGGAAGAACGACTGCTTGCAACAGCCCCTTCGGGCTCAATCTCGAATGACCCAATTGGACTATGGGTGGCGATCAGCTCACTCGTTGGAGTGATCGCAGGTCGCAAGCCTTGCCAAGGTCACGGGCGCCACTCTCGCCACGCGGACCGTCACGCAGCGCTACCGAACTCGGGCGTGCAACGGTCAAGAACTGCCTCAAAAGCGCCTCAGCAGCAGACAATTCGGGCAATTCTCATCACTCACAAGAGTGATCGATGCTGACAGAGCGAAGCTGTCGCAAGCTTGTGACAAGCCTAGGCGAACACCTGCCCCGGTGTGCGGCATTCGGCAACGTAGGGTTCTCCCCATGGCACCGAAGCGCCCCCAGACACCCCAGCCCCCAGGCAACACCGGAGCTCCGCGCGGCAAGCGCCGCGGGTCACCGCTGAGCTACGCGGGACACGGAGTGAAGTTCCTGGGGGTCAGCGTGCTCTCCGGCGTACTGCTGGCGGGCATGGCCCTGCCCGCCGTCGGCGCGCTCGGGCTGACCGCCAAGAACACGGCGGAGGGCTTCTCCAACATCCCGGACGACTTCAAGACGCCGCCGCTCACCCAGGCCACCCAGATCTTCGACGCCAAGGGCGGGCTGATCGCCAAGGTCTACGAGCGCGACCGCACCGTC
>JOHN01000053.1 GCA_000719695.1 Streptomyces sp. NRRL F-6131 | reverse complement strand
CTTGCGGCCCCAGCCGTTGAAGTTGAAGTCGACGCCCTTGACCTTGCCGCCCTCCTCGACGAAGACCGGCACGGTGTCCCGCGCCCACAGGTCGTCGACGGCGATGGGCAGCACCTCGACGGACGGTCCGCAGGCCTTCTGCGCGGCGTCCCGCTGCTCGGGGCGGGCCATCACCACGACCGGTTCACGGGCCGCGACGGCCTGGGCGAGACCGGCGACGTCCCGGCGGACGTCCGCGAGCTGCTCGCCCCAGACGTCCTCGGAGGCGGGCCAGGACATCACGGTGCGCAGGTGGTTCTCCCACTCGGCGCCGAGGCGGCGGGCGCCGGAGGGGGTGGCGGTGCCGGTGGGGGTGTCCGTGGCGGTCGCGGTCGGGGTCCCCGGGGCGGCGGTGGGCGAGCCGCCGGGCTGCCCGGAGGGTGGGACGGCGCCGGTGCCGTCGGGGTCACCGGCTCCGGTGGGGTCGCAGCCGGTGAGGGCGAGGACGAGGGTGCCGGCACCGGCACCGGCGAGGGCGCGGATCACGAAACGGCGGGGCAGGGCGTCGGTCATACGGGTACTCCGGCTGGGGTCGGGATCGGTGGGGGTGCTGCGGGAGCGGAGGTGCTGGGGGCGGGGTGCTGCCGGCGCGGCCGGGTGGTCAGGGCAGCGGCTCGTGCATGGTCGAGCAGTGGATGCCGCCGCCCCCGGCCATCAGACGGTCGACGTCGATCTGCACCACCTCGCGGCCGGGGTAGGCGGCGGCGAGCGCCTCCTTCGCGGCGGCGTCCTTGTACGCGTCGCCGAACTGGGCGGTGATGACACCGCCGTTGACGACGTGGAAGTTGAGGTAGGAGTCGACGAACTTGGAGCTGCGGGAGCGGACGGTGTCCGGCCCGTGCACCGGGACGACCTGCAGCCGGCGGCCCCGCGCGTCGGTCGCGGCGGAGAGGATCGCGAACTGCTCGCGGGCGTCCTCGGCCCAGGCGTCGGTGCGGTCGGCGGGCGGCAGCTGGACCATCACCACACCGGGGCGGACGAAGCGGGAGGTGACGTCCACGTGGTCGTCGGTGATGTCCTGGCCCTTGATGCCGGGCAGCCAGATCATGGTGTCGGCGCCGTAGGCGTCCAGCACCGCGTCCTCGATCTCGTCGCGGCTCATGCCGCGGTTGCGGTTCTTGTTGACCAGGCTGCTCTCGGTGGCCATCACCGTGCCGTCGCCGTCGGTCTCGATCGCGCCGCCCTCGCCGACGAAGTCCGCGTAGGTGTGGCGCAGGCCGCGCCGGGTGGCGAGGCGCTCGGCGACCAGCGCGTCGTCGTAGTGGACCTGCTTGTCGCCCCAGCCGTTGAAGTTGAGGATCACGGCGTCCAGGCCGCCGTGACCGTCCCGGCGGAACACCGGCGCGGTGTCGCGCATCCAGAGGTCGTCGGTGGGGATCGCGGTGATCACTTCCACCCCGGAGCCGCACCGGTCCCGGGCCTTGCCCGCAGTCCAGTCGTCGGGGGCGCACATCACCACCGGCTCGAACTCGGCGATCGTGCGGGCGATCAGGGCGATGTCCTCCTGGACCCCGCCCAGACGCAGCCCCCACACGCCCCGCCGGGACGGCCAGGACATCCAGGTCCGCGCGTGCGGGACGTCGTCCGCCGGCACCCGGGGGAAGTCCTCGGCGGAGCGGTCGTGGTGGTAGCGGGTCATCAGGGTTCTCCGATCGTGCGGCGGTGCCGGGGGGTGCACGGGGCCAGGGGGCACGGGGTCACCGGGTCCACTCTTCGCGTCGTCACGCACCGGCGCACCACGGGAACGGGCCGGCGGCAGCGCCCCGCCTGCCGGCTCAGCGTCGCACTGACTGAAAAATCAGTCAAACTTTTCGGCGTGCCATCACGCAGGAGGCTAGGCAGCTCGCGGAGCGTGACGACCCGGGGGGGTGTCGGCGGATGCCCGGGTCGGCGGCTCCGCTCAGGAGCCGAGCCGGGCCACCTCGGTGTCGATCGCCTCGCTCATCAGCGTCCGGGCGTGCGCCAGCGGCAGGCTGCCGCTGAGCCAGCGGGTGCTCAGGCCCTCCAGCAGCGCGGTCAGTCGCTCGGCCGCACCGGCCAGTGCGACCGCCGAGGACATCGGCTGCACCGCCCCGAGCAGTTCGGCGATCTCCTGGACCCAGATCCGGGTCGCCCGCGCCAGGTCCTCGCGCAGGGTGTCGTCGAACACCGCGCTCGCCCGCAGCTCGCCCCAGGCGGTGCTGTTCTCCCGGACCTCGACGGTCTCCTGGAGCTCGAGCAGAAGCGTCTGCTCCAGCTCCTCGCGGGCGGTCGGCGGCGGGGCGTCCGGGTCGCGCTCGGTCGTGTAACGCTCCGCGCGGTCGTTGATGAACTCCAGCGTCTGCCGGAGGATCCCCGTGCGGTCCTTGAAGTGGTAGTAGATCAGCGCGGTGGACACACCGGCCTCCGCCGCGAGCTCCTCCACCCGCAGCCCGCGCACCCCGCGCCGGGCGATCACCCGCGCGGCAGCTTCCATGATCGACGTTTTACGACTGGCCACGATCGACCACCTTACCGGGGCGCCGTGCGGCGGTGCCCCCACCGGCTGAAAGTCCCATCAGGTCGGCGTGGGCAGCACGGCGGCCGGGGGCTGCAACGGCCCCGGCGCCCGGGTGCGCGCCCGAGCCTGACCCCGGGGCGGGGTCGGCGCCCCCGCGCCTGACCCGCCTAACGGCCGGTGCGGGCCAGGTCCGCCAGGGCGGCCTGCGCCGCATTGTGCCCCGGGATGCCGCTGACGCCGCCGCCGCGGACGGCGCCCGCGCCGCACAGCAACACGTTCGGACGGGCCGTCGCCACGCCCCAGCGCGCGGCGGAGCTCCCGTCCGGGCCCGCGCCGTCGTCCTCCGCCGCGAACGGGAAGGCGAGGTCGCGGTGGAAGATGTGGCCGCCCGGCAGGCCGAGTTCCCGCTCCAGCTCCGGCGGCGTCCGCGCCTCCACGCAGGGCCGGCCCTCCGCGTCGACCGCCAGGCAGTCGGCGATCGGCTCGGCCAGCACCGCGTCCAGCTGCGCCAGGCTCGCGGCCAGGGCACGCTCCTTGGCCGCCGGGTCGCCGAACAGCCGGGCGGGCAGGTGCAGGCCGAACAGGGTCAGCGTCTGGAGCCCCTGCCGGACGGCCTCCGGTCCGAGGATCGACGGGTCGGTGAGGGTGTGGCAGTAGATCTCGGACGGCGGCGCCGAGGGGATCCGGCCCGCGCGCGCCTCGGCGTACGCCGTCTCCAGCTGCCGGTAGCCCTCGGCGATGTGGAAGGTCCCGGCGAAGGCGTCGCGCGGGTCGGCGACGGGGTCGCGCAGCCGCGGCAGACGGCGCAGCACCATGTTGACCTTCAGCTGGGCGCCCTCGGGCGCGGGCCCCGGGTCGGTGCCGAGCAGCCGGGCCAGGGTCGCCGGCGCGGCGTTCACCAGCACCCGCCGCGCCGCCACCGTCGCCTCGCCGTCCGCGTGCCGGTACGACACCTCGGCGTCGCCGCGGCCGTCGGTCGCGATCGCGGTGACCTCGTGACCGGTGCGGATCTCGGCGCCGGCCGCCAGGGCGGCCCCGGCCAGCGCGTCCGTGACCGCGCCCATCCCGCCGACCGGGACGTCCCAGTCGCCCGTGCCGTTGCCGATCACGTGGTAGAGGAAGCAGCGGTTCTGCCGGAGCCCGGGGTCGTGGGCGTGGGTGAAGGTGCCGATCAGGGCGTCGGTCAGGACCACGCCGCGCACCAGGTCGTCGGCGAAGGTCCGCTCGATCGTCTCGCCGAGCGGGCGCTCGAACAGCGCCGCCCAGGCGGCCTCGTCGTCGACCCGTCGGCGCAGTTCGGCCCGGGACGGCAGCGGCTCGGTGAGCGTGGGGAAGACCCGTTCGGCGAGCCGCCCGGTCGTCGCCTGGAACTCCTGCCAGGCCCGCCACTCCCGGTCCGCGCCGGTCAGCGCCCGGAACGACTCCCGGGTGCGGGCGGTGTCGCCCGCGTCCACCAGCAGGCCGGTGGGCTTCCCGTCGCGGACGGCGGGGGTGTAGGAGGAGATCCGGCGCCGCCGCAGCTCCAGCCGCAGCCCGAGGTCCCGGACGACCTTCCTCGGCAGCAGGCTGACCAGGTAGGAGTACCGGGACAGCCGGGCCTCGACGCCCGGGAACGCGAGGGCGGAGACCGCCGCCCCACCCGTCCGCGCCAGCCGTTCGAGCACCAGCACCCGCCGCCCGGCCCGCGCGAGGTACGCGGCCGCCACCAGTCCGTTGTGCCCGCCGCCGACGATCACGGCGTCGTACCGCGAGGACGCGTTCGTGGTCATGCGGTCACGGTACGCCACGGTCCGGCGGCAGCGGAACAGTCGCGCACGGTACGGCGATCAGCGCTTCCGGCCGGGGGCAGGCACGGGCCCGCGCGGGACCGGCGCGCCGGACGGCCGAGCGCTGGGTCGACGGGGAGCGGGGGACCGCCGCGAGGGGCGGAACGGGCACGGTGCGGGCGGTCGTGGCGGTGTCGTCAGATGCGGTCCGCGGACCACGCCGGGTCGCGGCCGGTGAGGGCCAGGAGCTGGTCCTCGGCGTCCGCGCCCGGCGGCGCGGTGAACGGCGGGTCGAAGCGGCCGGTCCCCGTCAGGTCGCGGTAGCCGCGGAACTCCGCGAGCGCGTACCGGGCGGAGCCCGCCGGCAGTCGGCCGTGCTCGCCGAGGGCCCGGGAGAGGTCCCAGCCGTGGACGACGGTCTCGGCGACCAGTTCGCGGGCGTACCCGCCGGCGTCCCGCACCCCGTAGGTGAGGTGCACCAGGAGGTCGGGGGCGCCGGGCCGGTAGAGGGCGCGTTGCGCGCTGCGCACCGCCATTGCCCAGACACCCTGCGGATTGCGGCAGAGGACGTCGCCCTCGAAACGATGGCCGATCTGCTCCGGGGTGTAGCCGGCGATCGCCTGGCAGACCCACAGGTGCTGCGCGGCCAGGTGGTTCACCAGTGCGCGCACGTCCCAGTCGCGGCACGGGGTGGGCGCTGTCCAGAGGTCCTCGGAGACCGAGCGCAGCAGTCGGGCCACTTCGGCGCCGGTGGCCGCGTAGTGCTCGCGGACCTCAGCGTGGAATCCGGGTGGGTGGGGACATTCCATCGCCGGGCCTCCCTCTTCTGCCCTGCTCACTCCCAGTAAACCGCTACGGCGCGTGACTCGCCAGGGGGTTGGGAGCCGGTTCTGTCGTGGATCTCCGGGTTCGCCACCGGGGAGATGTCACTGTGCGTGTCGGTTTCAAGGCGCTCTGGTGGAGGCGGAGGCGTATCTGTAATGTCCACGCCATGACGACCGTCAGGCGCCGGATCGCGCTCGCCGCGACCCTCATCGGCACTCTCGCCGCCTCGATCCTCCCCGCCGCCGCCACCGCCCAGGCGGCCGGCCCCTCCTGTCGGACCGTCGAGTCCGCGCCGCTCGACCGGGAACAGGCGCGCACCGCCGACCCGCGGACCGCCGCCCTGACCGAACGCGCGGGCTTCGGCGAGTTCGTCCGCCGCTTCCCCGCCGCCCTCTGCACCGCCCGCACCGCCGCCGAGGCCGGCCGGCTGGTCGACGCTTGGGGCGAGGCGCTCTGGCGGGCCGGCGTGGACCGCGCCCAGGGGCGCCGCCCCGGCGGCGACCTGCCGGCCGCCGACGACCGGCCGCTGTACTGGACCAGGGTCGCCATGACCGTCCGGCTGGCGCGCTGGCAGCCGGACTTCACCGTCGACCGGGCCGCCCTGCGACAGCGCTTCGAGGACGCGTCGCGCGGGCTGACGGACGGCGGGTTCAGCGGACGCCCCGGGGTCCGAAGGATCTTCGTCAGCGGCTTCGACCCCTTCGGCCTGGACGCCGAGCCGCGCCGCGCCAACCCCTCGGGCTCGGCGGCCCTGCAACTGGACGGCCGCCGGATCACCCTGGCCGACGGCACGCCGGCCGAGGTCCGCTCGGTGCTGTTCCCGGTCCGCTACGGCGACTTCGACCGCGGCATCGTCGAGCGGGCCTACGCCCCGCGGCTGGCCCCCGGCCCCCGCGCCGCGGACCTCATCACCACCATCAGCCAGGGCTACCCCGGGCTGTTCACCCTGGAGGCGTGGGCCGGCCGGGCCCGCTCCGCCGACCCCTACCCCGACAACGCAGGCGCGCTCTCCGGCGGCACCCGCGAGCACCCGGTCACCGCGCCCGGACTCGGTCCCGGCGCGGAGTTCATCGCCACCAGCCTGCCCACCGGGCCGATGACCGCCGTGCAGCAGCCGTACCCGGTCCTGCTGAACACCACCGTCACCGAGATCCCCGCCGGGGAGAACGGCCCGGTCGACCGGGAGGACGGCCCGACCCCCGGTTCGCGGGCGGTCGCCGGCGGCGGCGGGGGCTACCTCTCCAACGAGGTCGCCTACCGCACCAACCGGCTGCGCCTGGAGCTCGCCCCGCAGCTGCCGGGCGGCCACCTGCACACCCCGGTGCTCGACGGCCTCCCGGCCCAGCCCGAGCTGCTGACCGGTCCGGCTTTCGAACGCAACGAGGCGGCGATCACCGGCGAGGTCCTCGACATCCTGCGGCACACCGCGGGCTGACGGGGGGCCGGCAGTCGGGCCCGCCCGGTCGGGCGCGCCCCCGGGAGCGATCTCCGGGGAGCGCCCGCCCGTGCGGGCCTCCGTCGTGTCCGGGCAGGCCGCTCGCCGGGCAGCGGGCCGGCCAGGACGGGAGTGGAGCGGCAACACCTTCGTCGCGGAGTGACGACGTCCGCCGGGGGCGCGGCGGCCCGACCGGGGCGGCCCGCCGCACCCCCGGCGACGGCACCGGACGAGCCGCCCGGGTCACCCCCGCCCCCGCGCCGCCGTCGTGGGACCTGACTCCGGTGAACGCCGGCACGTCGGTGGGCCCGCACCGTACGGTGCGGGCCCACCGACGTCGTCCGGGGATCAGGCGGGGAGGGCCTCCGGGGTGGGGGCGACCAGGCCGAAGAGGTCGGTGACGGTGGTGAGGGCGGCGGACTGGAGGGTGGCGGCGGGGACGACGGTGCCGTCGGGGGCGGCGAGGGGGCGGGTGGCGGTGGCCGAGGCGACGACGGTGGGGCGGTAGCCGAGGCGGAAGGCGCCCTGGGCGGTGAAAGTGACGCACATATGGGTCATGAAGCCCGCCAGGACGAGGTCCTTGCCGCTCTCCGGGCCGAAGCCGAGACGGGTGAGGGTCGGCGCGAGGTCGGTGGCGTGGAAGGCGTCGGGGAAGGTCTTGACGACGACCGGTTCGCCGATGCCGGGCGCGACCTCGTCGCTGATGGCGCCGATGCGGGAGCGGATGTCGTACGGGGTGTCCGGGCCGCCGTCGTTGACGATGTGGATCACCGGGGCGCCCGCCGCGCGGGCCCGGCGCAGGAGGTCGGCGCCGGCGGCGAGGGCCTCCTCGGCGCCGTCCAGGGCCATCACGCCGGTGCGGTAGGTGTTCTGGAAGTCGATCATGAGGAGGGCGGCGTCGGCCAGCCGGGGCAGCCGGTCGTCCAGGCCGATCACGTGGCGCAGGGGAGTGGCCGGGGCGTGCGTGGTCACGAGGGTGCCTTTCGGGGATGTTCGTGCGGGAGGTCAGGAAGGTCAGGAAGGTCAGGGAGTTCCGGACAGCTTCTGGGCAGCTCTTGGGCAGGGTCGAGCAGGGCGTGGCGCGGACGGGGGAGTCGGGGAGGCGCCGCCGTCAGGCGGACGGGGTGCGGAAGCGCCGGCGGTACGCGGCCGGCGTGGTGGCGAGCCGGCGGCGGAAGGCCCGGTGGAGGGTCTCCGCGGAGCCGAGCCCGGCGGCGGCCGCGACCTGGTCGAGCGGCCGGTCGGTGGTCTCCAGCAGGCGCCGCGCCGCCTCCACCCGGGCCGCCTCGACGTAGCCGGCCGGTCCGGTGCCGGTCTCCTGGGTGAAGACGCGGGCGAAGTGCCGCTCGCTGAGGCACATCCGGGCGGCCAGCGCCGCCGTGGAGAGCTCGCCGTCGAGGTGGTCGCCGATCCACCGGAGCAGGTCGTCGATGTCGCGGCGCTCGGTGGCCGGGTGGCTCAGCGGGACGGAGAACTGGCTCTGCCCGCCCTGCCGCTTGAGGTACATCACCAGCTGCCGGGCCACCGCCAGCGCGGTCCGCTCGCCCTGGTCCTCGGCGACCAGGGCGAGCGCGAGGTCCAGGCAGGCGCTGATCCCGGCCCCGGTCCACAGCCGGCCGCGGTCGCTGCGGACGAAGATCGGGTCGGGGTCGACCGTCACCTCCGGATGGTCGGCGGCGAGCTGCGCGGCCGTCGACCAGTGGGTGGTGGCCGTCCGCCCGTCCAGCAGGCCGGCGGCCGCCAGGACGTGCGCGCCCACGCAGACCGAGGCGACCCGGCGGGCGTGCGGTGCGGTGTCCCGCACCCAGTCGACCACCGTCTCGTCGACCTTGGCCACCGGCCCGTGCCCGGTCAGCTCGACCGCGCCCGGGACCAGCAGCGTGTCCACGTCCGCCCCCACCTCGGCGAACGAGAGGTCGGCGAACAGCCGCACCCCGGCCGAGGTCCGGACGGCGCCGGCGGCCGGTCCGGCGAGGAGGACCCGGTAGCCCGCGCGGCCGTCGGTCTCCCGGTTGGCCAGCGCGAACACCTCGGCCGGGCCCGTGACGTCGAGGAGGTCGACATCGGGGAAGACCGCGATGACGACCCGGTGCGGAGTGGGCATGCCCCCATCCTCGGTGGCCCCGCCGGGTGTCGGCAATGACGATTCCCTGTCACATCCGGACACGGGGCCGGCGGTCCCGGCCCCGGGAGGGTCGGGGCTTGCGGCTGGACGGGTGCAGTTCGGCGTCCCACCGCGGCGGCCTCGGCCCGAAGCGGAGTGCCGCCGGGTTACATGGGCCTGCGCCTCGGCGGGCGGGGCGTACCGGTGTCCTTCGCGGCCCCGGACCCGACGAACGGAAGAGCACCATGGCAGAGCGCGACCCTCGCAACCGCACGTGCCGCGGTCCGCTGCTACGCGGGCTCGCCGCGACCGCGCTCGCGGCCGTCACCCTGGTGGCCTCGGCGGGCCCCGGGCACGGGACCGGCACGGTCCGGCTGGCGCCCGGCACGCAGTTCACCCCGTTGACGGCGGCCGTGATGACCGAACCGACGCCGTTCGAGGCCACCGACGGCAGGACGCACCTCTCGTACGAGCTGCTCGCCACGAGCGCGCTGTCCAGCAGCACACCGGTGCGGCTCGACCGCGTCGAGGTCCTCGACGCCGACTCCCGGCGGGTCGTCGGCTCGCTGAGCGGGCAGGCGCTGGCCGAGGCGGCCAACCCGGTGGGCGACCCCCTGCCGGGCGCCGACGGCTACACCCCGCCGCCCCCGCCGCCGACGCCGACGGTGATCCAGGGCTCGCAGCAGTGGATCATCTGGCTCGACCTGATCCTCGAGCCCGGCCGGCCGGCGCCCGAGGTCCTCGACCACCACCTCGTGGGCACCATCCTGACGCCCTCCGGTCCCGCCCCGTTCGAGGAGACGGTGCAGGCCACCCCGACCGGCCGCACCGCGCCGCTGGACCTGGCCCCGCCGGTCCTGCCCGGTGCCTGGTACGCCAGCGAGTCGTGCTGCGGCAACACCCACCACCGGCGCGGGCTCGGCCCGGTCAACGGCCGCTTCGGGGTCCCGCAGCGCTTCGCGATCGACTGGTACAAGGTCGGCGAGCAGGGGCAGAGCTGGGAGGGCGACCCCGCACGGCTCACCAGCTACCTGAGCTACCGCCAGCCGGTCGTGGCCTCGCTCGGCGGCCGGGTGGTGGAGGTCCAGGACGGCGTCCCGGACAACCCGCCGCCCGTCACGCCGCCGGTCCCGCCGATCGAGGACACCGTCGGCAACCACGTCACCGTGGAGGTCGCGCCGGGCCGGTACCTGCTCTACGCCCACCTGGAACCCGGTTCGCTCCGCGTCCGGGAGGGCGACTGCGTCGAACCGGGCCAGACCCTCGGGCTGATCGGCAACAGCGGCAACTCCACCACCCCGCACCTGCACTTCCAGGTGATGACCACGGCCGAGTTCTTCCCGACCGACAGCCCGCCGTTCACCTTCCGGGAGTTCCGGGTCGTCGGCCAGGTCGAGCCCCGGATCTGGGACGACAACCTGGGCCTGCAGCCGACCGGCGTCCTGCCGATCACGCCCTCGCCGTACGAGGGTCCGCACCGGTCGAAGTACCCGCTCGACCGCGAGGTGCTGGAGTTCTGACCCGCTGACCCGGTGATCCCCCGCGTAGGGGCCGTGCCAGGTGTGCGGTCCCTACGCCGTCCGTGCGTCTCACTGGGGCGTCACCCGGGTCGACCGGGGACGGTCGCCGCGCCACGGGCCGCCGGCGGAAGCAGGCCGAAGCGGTGCGCGGCCGCGACGGCGAGGCCGCCGAGCAGGGAGACCAGGTGGCCGACGGCGGCGGTCTCGCCGTCGCCGAGTCCGCCGAACAGGTCCGGGGCCGCGACCGCGATCATCAGCAGCCACACCGCCCGCGACCAGGCCGGCCGGGCCCGGGTGGCGGCCAGCGCCAGGGCGGTCACCACGACGTAGGACGGGCCGGTGTCGATCGCGTGCGCGGCCTCGGCCGGCAGCGAGCCGTGGTCGATCCGCCACCGGACCAGTCCCTCGGTGAACACGGTCGCCGCCACGTGGACCAGGGCCACCGAGGCCACCGCCCGGCGGGCGCCGAGCGCCCCGACCACCGCGAACAGCGAGAGCGCGAACACCGGCCAGACCCAGATGGTGTCCTGCGGGACGAAGGCCGACAGGGTCAGCGACTCGATCGGATGGCCGTCCGGCCACAGCCGCAGATTGCCGAGATCGGTGGACACCCAGGCGCGCAGCGCGTGCACCCGTTCGGGCGGCAGCAGCCGGAGCACCGGCCACATCGCGGCCAGCGCGGCGACGTACCAGAACGCCGGGTTGCGCGGCAGGCGCCGTATCCGGGGGCCGAGCGGCGGAAGCGTCGGGGCCATGCCCGGCCCTACCGGCCGCGCCGGCGCGAAGGCGACCCGCCCGCGAGCGCCGCGCCCGCGACGACGGCCACCGCGCCCGCCACCATCAACCCGCGCCGGGACCGCCAGGACAGCACCGACCACCGCGAGTTCGCGGAGAGCAGCGAGCCGACGCTCAGCCACGAGCCGATGGACAGCGCGGAGGCCGCGGAGCCGGCCGACCCGATCGACAGGAAGCTGCCGACGGACCCGACCGACAGCACCGAACCGACCGAGCCGACGGACAGCACCGACCCCACCGAGCCGACGGACAGGACGGAGCTCCCCGACGGCACCGCCCAGCCGTGCGAGAACACCGTCACCGGGGACGCTGACGAGGATTCACTGCGCTTGGTCATCCGCCGATCGTATGCGGCCGCGCGGCGGGCCCGCCGCCGCCCCGCCCCTCGCCCCCGCCCCCCCACGCTGCGCCTCACCCCTGCGCCTCACCCCTGCCCCTCACCCGCCCAGGTGGGCCGGCAGGCCACCGGCCATCGGGTAGGGCCGCTCGTCCGGCAGCAGCCGCCGGGCCGCCTCGGGATCGCCGTCCCGCAGGTGCCCGTGGATCCGCCGGACGAGGGGGGTGACGTCGGTGATGGACACCACCCACTCGTCGGCGTACCGCCGGGCGGCCTCCCCGGTGAGACCGAGTTGGAGCGAGCGGTAGGGCAGCGGCCGCAGGTGCAGGTCGCGCTCCGGGTCCCACTGGACCCGGGCGGGGGAGCGCTTCAACAGCCGCTGCCAGGTGGCGCGGTCCGGGTGCAGCCCGCGCGCGTAGTGGGCGAGGCAGGCGTGCTCCAGTGCCCACGCGAAGCCCGCCCGGTCGATCTCGACGGCGAGCACGGTCTCCTGCCCCTCCTTGGTGGCCCATCCGGAGCGGTACATCGTCCAGAGGAAGGAGGGCTTGATCCACGTCATCCGGTCGCGCTTCCACTGCTCGGGGAAGCGGCCGTCGCGGGCCGCGGGCACGCCGATCCCGGGTGCGTACGCCTGGTGGACGGTCACGGTGTCGGCGGTGTGGACGGCGCGGATCCGGTACTTCGGTTCGGGGGTGGCGTGGTTCGGTGCGGGCACGCCGACCAGGGTGGCCGAACCGGTCGGGCCGCCGCCAGTGGATTCGCGGTGGGGATGTCGAGCGATGCAAGGCCATATACAGTTAACGCCTTCGATTTGCAGGTAATCAACCCTTGTGGAAGCATAATCGCCAAGCAAGAGGACGATCGAACACCGGAAAGCGAAGGATCATGTCGGACGGCGCGCGCGTCATCGTCGGAGTCAGCGGCTCGTTGGAGAGCCTGACCGCCCTGCACCGGGCGGCGGACGAGGCGCGTGATCGGGGTGCGGTGCTGGTGCCGGTGCTGGCGTGGACGCCGGTCGGCGGGGAGTACAACTACCGGCTGCGGCCCTGCCCGCCGCTGCTCCGGGCCTGGCAGGAGATGGCCGCCGCCCGCCTGGAGCAGGCGCTGGACGAGGCCTTCGGCGGGCTCCCGGCCGGCCTGCGGGTCGAACCCCAGGTGGTCCGCGGCGCGGCCGGGCCGGTGCTGACCGGGCTGGCCGACCGGCCGGAGGACCTGCTGGTGGTCGGCGCGGGCCGGCACGGCGCGGTGCGCGGCACGGTGCGCCGACTGTTCCAGGGCGGCTCGGTGAGCCACTACTGCCTCGCCCACGCCCGCTGCACCGTCCTCGCCGTGCCGCCGTCCGACCTCCAGGACGACCTGCGGGCGCTGCGCCGCGGCGTCGACCTGCGCGAACTCGCGGCCCTCGCCACTGCCTGAGGCCCGAGACCTGAGGCGCGCGGCCTGAAGCACGGGGCCTGAAGCGCGGGGCCTGAAGCACGAAGTCCCGGGGCGCCCGGCGCCCCGGGGAGGTCACTCGAAGCGCGCGGGGTCGCCGGCTCCCCGGCGGACGATCTCCGGCGCGCCGCCGGAGAAGTCGACCACCGTCGTCATCTCCGTGCCGCAGTCGCCCGAGTCCACCACGGCGTCCAACACGTGGTCGAGGCGCTCCTTGATCTCCCAGCCCTGGGTCATCGGCTCCTCGTCGCCGGGCAGCACCAGGGTGCTGGAGACCAGCGGCTCGCCGAGCTCGGCGAGCAGGGCCCTGGTGACGGCATGGTCGGGGATCCGGACGCCCACCGTCTTCTTCTTCGGGTGCATCAGCCGGCGGGGGACCTCCTTCGTGGCGGGCAGGATGAAGGTGTAGCTGCCCGGCGTCGCCGCCTTCACGGCGCGGAAGACGTTGTTGTCGAGCTGCACGAACTGCCCCAGCTGCGCGAAGTCCTCGCACATCAGGGTGAAGTGGTGGCGCTCGTCGAGACGCCGGATCGACCGGATCCGCTCCAGGCCCTCGCGGTTGTCCAACTGACAGCCCAGCGCGAAACAGGAGTCGGTCGGGTACGCGACCAGCGCCCCGGACCGGAGACTGGCGGCCACCGTGCTGATGGTGCGCGGCTGGGGGGACTCTGGGTGCACGTCGAAGTACTTGGCCATTGGCCGACCCTACGGGATCCCGGCGACCGGTGGGCGCAGCCGCGGCGCCCGCCTTCTGGCCGTGCGCCGGGGCGCGGCGTACGGTCGGGCGGTATGGGCTTCGATCAGGCGCGGGTGAACCGGATCTTCCTCCCCGAGACCTACGCCGACGGCGTGCCGTACGAGCTGCTGCGCGAACTGCGCGCCGAAGCGGCCGTCTGCTGGGTGGAGGAGCCGGCGGTGGGCGCGTGGCCGGCCGGGCCGGGGTACTGGGCGGTGCTGCGGCACGCGGACGTCAAGCACGTGCTGCGCACCCCGGAGCTGTTCTCCTCGCACCTCGGCGCGACCCAGATCCGGGACCCCGACACGGCGGCCGACCTGGACTTCGCCCGCACGATGATGCTCAACCAGGACCCGCCCGACCACTCCCGGCCGCGCCGCGCCGTCGCGGCCGCCTTCACCCCGCGCGCGCTGGCCGAACTCTCCGCCGCGATCGAGCAGCGCGCGGCCGAACTCGTCGCCGCCGTCCGTCCGTTGGGCGAGGCCGACTTCGTGCCGCTCGCCGCCGACCTGCCGGTCCGGACGCTGGCCCGGATCCTGGGCGTGCCGGACCAGGACCAGCAGCTGCTCGTCGACTGGTCGAACCGTGTCATCGGCTACCAGGACCCGGACCACGCCCGGTCCAGCGCCGCCGACCCGTCCCGCCTCACCGCCCTGGGGCGGGCCGCACTGGCCGACCGCCCGGAAGCCCTCACCACCCCCGACGGCCGCCCGGTCAACCCGCGCTCGCGGGCCGCCCTCGCCGACATGTTCGGCTACGCCCACGGGCTCGCCGAACAGCCACCGCCCGGCAGCATCGTCGCCCGGCTGCGGGAATCCGGCCTGAGCGCCGCCGAGTTCGAAACCATGTTCTTCCTCTTCGCGGTCGCCGGCAACGAGACCCTGCGCAACGGCCTGCCCGGCGGGCTGTACGCGCTGCTCACCCATGCCGACCAGTACCGACTCCTGCGGCGGCGACCGGAGTTGATCGGATCGGCGGTCGAGGAGCTGCTCCGGTTCTGGCCGCCGGTGGTGGAGTTCCGCCGCACCGCCACCCGGGACGTCGTGCTGGGCGGGCAGCGGATCCGCGGCGGTGACAAGGTGGTCGTCTACCACGCCGCCGCCAACCGGGACCCGGCGGTCTTCCGCGACCCGGACCGCCTGGACATCACCCGCACGCCCAACGACCACGTCAGCTTCGGCTTCGGCCCGCACTTCTGCGTGGGAGCCCGGCTCGCCAGGCTCCAGATGTCGGCGCTGCTGCGCCGGGTCGTCACCGAGCTGCCGGAGCTGGAGCCGGCGTCGGACGTGCCGCCGGCCCGGCTGGTCTCCAACTTCCAGAACGGGCTGAAGGAGCTGCGCATCCGCTGGCGTCGGTGACGTGGTGCGCCGGCCGTTCAGCCGAGCGGGTGGTCCCGGCGGACGGCGTCGATGCAGGTGTCGCGGGAGACCGGACCGCCGAAGCGGAGGCGGTCGTAGGCGGTGAACGGCGGCTCCAGTGCGTCGAGTTCGTCGACCAGGGCGTGCAGGGCGGCCAGTGAGTCCGGCTGCGGGAGCGCCTCGGTGATGGCCCGGACGAGTTCCGCCTTGCGGCGCATGGTGACCGGGTGGAGGCGGTGCAGGCAGACGTTCTGGCCGCTGAGGTACGACTCGTACTCGGCCGCGCCCTCCGCCGGGTCCGACCAGTGGCCGCGGAACCAGTCCGGCAGCTTGGCCAGGCCCCCGGCCTCGTCGACCAGTTCGAGGAGGTCCGGGGCGACCATCTCGGTGCCGTCGGAGCGCAGGTAGCCGGGCAGCGGGAGACGGCCGGCGAGCATGTGGTCGCGGACGGCGTCGGGGTCCTGGCCGTGGCGGGCGCAGAGCGGCTCCAGGGCGGCGAAGTGCCGGTCGACGTAGGCGTCGTCGGCCGCGGTCATCGGGTGCTCGCCGTTGACGGCGAGGTAGCGGCGGGCGACCCGTTCCCTGGGTGTTCCGGTCTCCGTCATGCCGAACCCTCCTTCGGGTGCCGTGGTGTCCGCGCCGGCCGCCCGGCCGCCCGGCCTGTCGGTCAGCCGGCCTCGACCGGGTCGGCCTCGGCCGCCCCGTCGTCCGTGGCCCGCGGGGTGGGCCGGGGGCCCGCGTCGATGCGCACCACCGGGGAGAGCGCGGTGCCGAGGAACACTACCGCCTGCACCACGGCCGCGCACACGAAGAGCGTACGGGTGGGGGAGGCGCCGGAGACCAGCCAGCCGCCGAGCACGGCGCCGAGCGGGATGGTCGCGTAGGCGGCGGCCCGGCTGACCGAGACCACCCGGCCGATGACCGCCGAGGGTACGACCTTCTGCCGCGCGGTGAACCAGCTGACGATCACCAGGGAGGTGGCGACGCCCTCCACGCCCCAGGCGATCAGTACGGCCCACCAGGTGGGAACCAGGGCCGGCAGGACCATCGTCGCCCCGGAGAGTCCCATGCCGAACGCCAGCAGCGGACCCAGTCGGTAACGGTCCGTCAGGCGCGGTGCGAGCACGCCGCCCACCACCGCGCCGAGGCCCTGGGCGCCGAGGACCAGGCCGAGGACGACCTTCGGCTTCTCCTCGACCTCCAGCACGAGGTAGAAGAGGCTGCCCTCGATCGTCCACGCGGCCAGGTTGGACAGGGCCATCAGCACGGTGCCCCAGAGCACCGCCCGCATCGCCCGGACCGCGCGGAGGCCGTCGGCGAAGTCCTTGGCGATCCGGGCGGCCGTGGTCGGTTCGCCGGCACGGGCGGGGGTGTGGGCGATCGCGGCGATCAGGAGCGCGGAGGCGCCGAAGGAGAGCGCGTTGACCAGGGCGGAGAGCGAGACGCCGAGCGCCGCGACGAAGGCGATGCCGGCCACCGGGCCGATGAAGCCGAGTGCGCTGTCGACCGTCTGGGTCCAGGAGTTGACCCGGGCGAGCCGCCGCTCGGGCACCACGTCGACCAGGAAGCCCTGGAAGGCCGGGAAGTAGAACGGCCGGACGCAGGCCAGCAGGAACGCGCAGAGGTAGATGGCGGCCAGCGGCGGTCGGTCGAGCAGGGCCAGCGCGGTGACGGCGAGGGCCAGCACGCCGGAGGCGAGGTCACAGAGGATCATCACCCGGCGCCGGTCGA
Source organism: Streptomyces sp. NRRL F-6131 (assembly GCA_000719695.1). Lineage (GTDB taxonomy): Bacteria > Actinomycetota > Actinomycetes > Streptomycetales > Streptomycetaceae > Kitasatospora. The sequence continues at coordinate 75,541 of JOHN01000053.1, read as the reverse complement.
ACCGGTCCGCGATGACGCCGGCGACCAGGCCGATCACGATGTACGGAATGAACTCGATCGCGTAGGCGAGGGCGGTCGAGGTGGCTGATCCGGTGATCTTCAGGACGAGGACCGGAATGGCCAGTCGGTAGATCCAGTCGCCGATGCTGGAGACCAGGAACGCGGTGCGCAGGCGGATGTCCGCCGGTCCTGCGGTCGGGCGTTCCTCGGTCGGCTGTTCGGTGGGCACCAGCGTTCTCCCGTGTGCAGTTCGGAGGTTGATCGTTCAGAGGTGGATCGTTCGGAGGTCGACCGTTCGGAGGTGATCGGGGGACCGTGCGGGGGTCGTTCCGGAGGTGGTGCGGGCGGTCGGGCGGCCGGGCGTGCCGAAAGCCCGGCGGGCGCCGTCCGTACGGCGGTCCCGCCGGGTTCCCGGCCGGTCGTGGCATGTCGGAAGATCGGAGCGCGGACGGGCGGAATGCGAGCGGACCGGAGGGAATCAGAAGGGGAGTTCCTCCTCGTCGACCCGGGTCAGCCACGCGCTGCCGGCGGCGGGCCGGACGTCGCGGCAGACGGCGCAGTCGGGGTCGCGGGTCCAGGTCTCGGCCTCGCGCACCCGCGGGTTGTGGAAGGTCTGCTCCAGCAGTCGGCCGACCGCGAGCGGCGGGCAGACCCGGGAGGCCAGCCGCACCATCTCGGAGACCATGTGGGCGGCGGCGACCACCACCAGTCCGTTGAAGGCGGCGGTGTCCTCGCCGTAGGCACTGCCCTCGCGGTCGATGTCGTCGAGGACGTCCAGCACCATCCGGGAGGTCGGGTCGTCCCGGCGGACCTGCCCGTACCAGCACTCCACACAGCCGCTGACGCCGGGCACCATGGTGTAGTGGATGGCCCGTTGGGTGTCGACGCCCCCGCCGATCAGGGTGGCGCCGGCCCGGACGCAGCCCTCGTTGAGCCAGTGCGCGACGTGCACCTTGGGCCGGTCGACCACGGCGATGACGATGTCCCGGTCGTGCACCACGGCGTAGACGTCGTCGGCGGACATCAGCTTGGCCTCGACCGCGTCGATCCGCACCCGGCTGTTGAGCCGCCGGGCCCGCTCGGCGGCCACATGGACCTTGGTGCGGCCGACGTCGGGCTCGCCGTAGATGATCTGGCGGTTGAAGTTGGAGACCTCGATCTTGTCGAAGTCGACGATCCGGATGTCGGTGAAGCCGATCGCGACCAGGTCGATCAGGGTGTGCGAGCCGATGCCGCCGACGCCGAGCACGGCCACCCGGGCGTTGCGGATGCGGCGCTGGAACTCGTACTTGGAGGTCTCCAGCGAGGCGTAGGTCTCGAAGAAGCCGAGGTTGTTGGACCAGCGCTCGCGCGCCGCGGCGTCGAAGTCCTCGCCGCGGTCGGTGGCGTCCTGCACCAGGCCGGTGGCGTCGAGGTCGTGGACGGCCTCGCGCACGTCGTCGGCGGTGATGTCGGGGTAGTCGGCGCTGAGGTCGCGGTGGACGGCGTCGAAATCGCGGCTGCCGTCGAGGAGTTGGAGCAGCCGCAGGACGCGGCCGTCGGAGTCCTCCAGTGAGGTCAGCTCGCCGCCGAGGCGGAAGTGGACCGACCCGTCGGAAACGAAATAGGGGATGCTCGTCTTGAGTGCGGGACGTGCCACGATGACCCCTCGGAAAGTGGGCGGCGGATGTCGGCGGCGAACGGTGGCGGATTTCGGTGCACGGCGGAGAAGCCTGGCGGAGAAGCCCGGCGGAGAAGCCCGGCGGAGAAGCCCGGCGGAATGCGCTGGGAAATGGCGGGCGGAATACTGGGACCGGAATGCCGTGCTCGAAATGACGGGTCGGGAATTGTGGTGAAGTGCCGGGCGGGTGCGGCGGGGCCCCGCTGGTGGAAGCCCCGCCGCAGTTCAGGCTCAGCCCTTGGCGGTGCTGGCGGCGCTGCTGTAGCGCTTGGTGGACTTCTTGATCATCGGAATCACCTCCCCCCTCCGATTTCGCTCTCCATGCTATTCACGGCGGAACTTCCCGGACAAGATGTCTGAACACCTTTTCCTGGGAGATCTTCAGGTTTCTTCGCCCGGGTGGACGGAAAGTCCAAGATATTCGGCCTGGAAAGCCAGCACATCGGCGAAATAGGCGAGTCGCCCGCTGCGGGCCCGTGCCCCGTGGCCGATGCCGGCCTCCTGGCGGAGCAGCACCGGGCGGGCCGAGGAGGTCGCCCGCTGCAGCGCGGCGCACATCTTCCGCGCGTGCAGCGGGTCGACCCGGGCGTCGTCCTCGAACGCGGTCAGCAGCACCGCCGGGTAGGCGGTGCCCGGCACCACGTGGTGGTACGGCGACAGGTCGAGCAGCCGGCCGAGTTCCTCCGGGACCTCCCGGCTGCCGAACTCGTCGGTCCAGTAGGGTCCGTAGCCGGTCAGCTCGTAGCGGGCCATGTCGAGCAGAGCGGCGGTGGCCGCCACGGCGGTGAACAGTTCCGGGTGCCGGGTCATCGCCGCGCCGACCAGCAGCCCGCCGGCGCTCTGGCCGAACGCGCCGAGCCCGTCCGGCGGGCAGAGTCCCCGCTCGTGCAGGGCGCGGGCGGCGGCGAGGAAGTCGTCGACGCTGTTCCGCTTGTGCTCGCGCATGCCGGCGCGGTGCCAGGCCTCGCCGTGCTCGCCGCCGCCCCGCACCCGGGCCACCGCGAACTGGCCGCCCAGACCGGCCCAGGCGAGGGCCGCCGCGTAGTAGTCGGCGACCTGCGGTTCGCCGAAGGCGCCGTAGCCCTGGAGGATCGTCGGCAGAGGCCCGGTCGGGCGGTCGGCGGGCCGGGTGAGCAGTACCACCACCTCGGTGCCGTCCTCGGAGGCGCAGCGCAGTTCGGAGACCAGCACCGCGGGAGGCTCCGGCGCGCCGGGCGCGCACCACACCTCGGTGCTGTCGCGGTGGGCGTCGTAGCGGTGGACGGTCTCGGGGGTGGTGGGGTCCGAGTAGGTGAACCAGGCCTCGTGGCCGCCCTGGCGGAACGTCAGTTCGCTGATCACCCCGGTGCCGGGCAGCCGGACCTCGCCGAGCGGCGCGCCGGTGCGCAGGTCGTGCCGGGTGATCCGGCCGTGGCCGCCGGCCGAGCGGAGCACCAGCAGCAGCGGGACGGGCAGCGCGGCGTCGTCCAGGACGGCGAAGGATTCCAGCACCTCGTGGTCGTGCTCGGGGACGAGGGTGTGCGCTCGCTCCGGCGCCGCCGGGTCCAGGACCAGGATCCGGCCGCGGTCCGCGTCCAGGTCGGTGAGCAGGTAGAGCAGGCCGTCGGTGGCCGGCCAGGGGGAGGTCCAGCCGCCGTCCAGGGCGGTCAGCGGGTGCCAGTGCGGCTTCTCCGGCGCGCTCAGGGTCAGGTCGGCGATCCGGACGCGGTTGCCGCTGGAGAGGCCGTCGGCGGCGGCGACCACCAGGTACCGGCCGTCCGCGCCGAGCAGGACGTCCAGTTCGGCGCCGGGTTCCTCGACGCACCGGGCGGCGCCGAGGACTTCGGTGTCGTCCGCCGGGTCCTCGCCGAGCCGGTGCAGGTACAGCCGGGCGCCGGTGCCCTCGGGCCCGTCGGCGGCGCCGTCGTCGGCGCCGCCGCCGAGGTCTCCGCGGGGGCCGCCGCGGACGTGGTAGAAGGCGTCCTGGCCGGTCAGCCAGGCGACGCCCCTGTACGGGCAGCCGCCGATCGGCCCGTCCACCGTGCGGCCGGTGGCCACCTCCAGGACCCGGAGGGCGTACTCCTCGGAACCGCCCTCGGCGGTCTGCACGGCCACCAGTCGGCCGGTCGGGTCGGGGGTCCAACCGCCCAGCGCGGTAGAGCCGGTGGGGTCGTGGTGCTGCGGGTCGAACAGGATCCGACGGGTGCCGTCGGGGTCGGCGACCGCCAGCGCGGGATGTTCGTCGTCGGGCCCGCGCACGGTGAAGAAGGCGAGGTCACCGGCGAGTTGGGGCGAGGTCAGATGTTCGAAGGCGGTCAGCCGGGTCATCGCCGCGCGGAACGCCCCCACCGTGGACCAGTCGGCACGGACCTGACGGAGGAGCTCTTGTTGGCCGGCCGTCCAGTCCCGGGTCGTCGGGTCGGAGGCGTCCTCCAGCACGCGGTACGGGTCGGGGACGTCGTATCCACCCAGCCGCTCGACGGTGTCGCCGGGTGTGATGGGTGGATGTTCCGGCCGCCCGGCCGGGTCGATCGGCAGCATGGCCCCCTCCAGCCGACGTGCGGACGGAACGGAGATCGTCACCCGGGGGCGGTCCGCGGGAGGGCCGCCGTTGAGGGCGCCGACATCCTAGCGACGCTTTCCGCGTACTCGTCAATGGCCTTGCCGACGACGGTACTTCAGTCTCGGCGCGGCGCCCGAGGCACCCCCGCGGGCCGGTGCATACGCACCAACGGCACGGACCTGGGTGTTCCGTCCGCCCTGGTACGGGGGCTCGGGCCGGCGTGCGCCGGATGAGAATTCCCTGCGAACGCCCGGATGTTTCCGCCCGTGACGGCGGGGCCGCCGGTTGCGCTCGGGCCACGGTGGGATTCGGGTCGGTGGGATTCGGGTCGGTCGGTGGGTCCGGGTCAGTCGGGGGCGAGGAGCGGGCCGAGCGGGCCGAGGTCGACGTTCAGGTCGTCCGGGGTGAGGCCGAAGTGCTCGCGCAGCTCGTCGATGCCCTCCTCCAGCGCCATCAGGGTCAGGCCCAGCTGCTCGATCCGCTCCTCGTCGAGGTCACCCTGGTCGATCCGGCGCAGGGCCTGGCGCTCCATCAGCTGGTGGACGAGTTCGACCAACGTCAGGACCAGGCAGGTGAGATCGCGGGCGACGGTCTCGGGCTCCAGCGGGACGCGGCGGTCGGCGGGCGCCGCGCCGCGCGCGGGGGGCGACGGCTGCGGTGCGCTCACAGCGGCTCCCCCTCGGCGGGCGGGAGGTCGGACGGTCCGGTGGGCGTCCCGGCGTCCGCGCCGGCGGGCGGGAGGGCGGTCCCGGCGTCGGCCCGGACCGCGGCGCGGACGGAGGCGATCATCGCCCGCAGGCTGATCCGGACCAGGTCCACCTCGGCGACGGACAGGGTGATCTCCCCGGCGACGACCACGCCCCCGGCGAGCAGTCGGTCCAACAGGTCGACCAGGGCGACCGGCCGCTCGGGCACCAGCGGCACCAGGGGCGGTGGACCGGGCCGGGCGCCCGGCGACCGGGGACCGGTGGTCATCGCGATCCCTCCCCGGTCCGGGCGGTGGTGAACGAGTACGGCGGCCACGGTCCGGTGGTCTCCAGCAGCAGGCCGGGGAACCGGGCGGACAGCGCGTCGACGGCCGCGTGGAAGTCGCCCGTGCCGGTCCGCTCCACGAGGTAGGCGCCGTTGAGGACCATCGGCCCGCCGTGACCGGCCGGGTCGGCCCGCTGCAACGGATGGCGGGCGGCCCCGGCGGCCGCGCCCGCGAGCGCGGTGTGGACCCGCAGGGCGTCCTCGGCGGCCCGCTGCTCGGTCGCCTCCCGCCGGTGCTGCCGGGCCTGCCGGCGCAGCAGGTAGTCCGTGCCGGGGCGGGCCGCGCCGGCGACGGGCCCGGCAGGTGGCTCGGCGGGTGGTTCGGCGGCCCTGGCGTAGGCCTTGACGCCCCACTCGACGCGGTCGGTGACGCGGTCGAGCGCGGCCAGCAGCTCCTCCCGGTGCTCCCGGAGCATCACGGCGGCCCGCGCGTCGTCCCGGTAGAGGCTGGCGAACCGCATGGGCAGCACGGGGGCGGTACGGGCCAGCGCGTCCACCACGTGGTGGTGCGCGCGCACGGCGTGCTCCAGCCGGTCCGGGTCCGCCAGGCGGGCGCGCAGCGGCTCCTCGTCGAACTCCGCCCGCGGCACCGCGCCCGCCAGCGCGGTGAGCCCGGGGGCGGTGACGGCCCGCAGCTCCTCCCCGGCCACACCGGTCAGACCGGGCGGGGGGACGCACCCGGCTGCGGCGACCGCGTAGAGCCAGGTGAGGGTGGGGGCGGCGGCGGTGCTCATGGCGGGTCCGTCCGGGGGGCGCGCCGGGTGCGGGCGGGTCGGCGGGCGGGACGGGCGGCGGGTTCGTCGGCGGGCGGCTCCGCCGTGGGCGGCGCATCGCCGGACGGTTCTTCGCCGGACAGCCCTTCGTCGGACAGTTCTTCGTCGGACGGTCCTTCGTCGGACAGTTCTTCGTCGGACGGTCCTTCGTCGGACGGTCCTTCGTCGGAAGCCTCCCCGTGGGCGGCTTCGAGCCGGTCGAGCCGCTCCCGCAGGAGCCGGTTCTCCGCCACCAGGTCGCCCCGGCCCGAGGAGAGGCTCGGGTCGTGCTCCCACCAGTCGATGCCCATCTCACGGGCCCGGTCCACGGAGGCGACGAGCAGACGGATCCTGATCGTCAGCAGCTCGATGTCCAGCAGATTGATCCGGATGTCCCCGGCGATGACGATGCCCTTGTCCAGCACCCGCTCCAGCAGGTCCGCGAGGTTCGTGGCCTGCGGCGCCGCGGCCGTCCGCGGCAGGTGCGCCAGCGGGCCGGCACCGCCGTAGCCGCTCAGCTCACTCATGACAGCTCCTCGCTCGCCCGTCCCCGGTGGTAGCGGCGGTCCCGGCGGTAGGAGACGAGCTCGCCCTCGGTGTCCAGCACGACCTGGTAGACGGCCAGGATGTCGGTGGAGTCCGGCACACGACGCGTCTCCAGCACCTCGACGCCCACCTGCCAGCCGTCGGGGGTGCGTTCGAGCGAGGTGATGCCCTCCGGGCTGCGCCCGGTGAGTTCCTGGACGTCGACGGCCGCCCGTGCGGCGGCGTGGCGCGCGTCGACCCGGCCGTGCCCGTCGCGCCGCCGGGCCGGGGCGGGCCGGTCCGCGTCCCCGGCCGTCCGTCGGCGGGCGGGGCGTTCGGCGCTGCGGCGCTCCGTGCGGTCCTCCGCCGTACCGCGGTCCTCCGCCGGGGTGCGACGGGGACCGTCGTCCGGCTCGGGCGGCGGGGCGGAGGCGCGGGTCGGGCGGCGCGCGGGGCGCGGCTCACGGTCGGGCATGGTTCACACCTCCCGGAGACCGGCGCCGCCCTCGGACTGCCACAGGCGGCGGACGAGTTCCTCCTCCTGCGCGGCGGCGTCCGCCTCGCTGATCGTGCCGTCGGCGCGCGCGGCCTCCAGTTCGACGAGTCCGGCCCGGATCACGGCGGGATCGGACAACTCGCGACGGGCCTGCTCGTGGAGCTGCTCCGCGATCCAGACGACCCCGCGCACCGGGGCCAGCGGGAGGGTGAACAGTCCGGAGATCAGTCCCATGACCCTGCTGCCTCCTCCGCGGGCCGGGCGTCGGCGACGGCCGCGGTGGCGAAGTCGTACGGCGCGAGCGGGCCCAGCAGCCGCATGTCGATCCGGCCCGCCCAGTCGCGGGCGAGGCTCTCCGCCTCGGCCTCGAACGCGTCCCAGCCGTTCTTGTCGACCAGGAAGGACATGCCGACCGCCTGGTCGCCGACGGCGGTGCCGGCGTCCTGGGTGTGGACGGACACCGCGAGCGGTGCCAGGCGTTCCAGCGCGAGCGCGGTGTCCTCCCCGCGCCGGGCGGCGATCTCCTGGGCGATCAACTCGCCGAGCCGCAGCCGTTCGTAGTGGGCGGCCGCCTCCGGGACGGCGGCGACCCGGGCGCGCAGCCGGGCGATGTCCTCCCGGTCGGCGAGCACCTCCCGCAGGACGCGCTCCTGCCGGTAGGTGCCGCGCAGGGTGACCTGGGCGGTGTCGTGGAGGTCCGCCAACGCTCCCCGGAAGGCCTCCTGGTGCGGGGCGAGCAGGTGGTCGGCGACGGCCCCGGTGTCGCGGACCACCGCGCCGAACCGCAGCGGCAGCACCGCGCCGCGGGCGGCCGCCGTGTCCAGGACCCGGGCGTGGCCCCGCAGGTCGGCGGGGGTGCCCAGCGGTCGGTCGGTGGGCACGGTGCTGACGAGTGCCGCCAGCTCCCCGTGCCGGACCAGGGACACCGGCTCCGGCGGGTCCCCGATCCCCTCGAGCCCCGTGGCGTCGGCCCCGGCCGGCACGATGCCGTAGATGTAGCGGGCCCGCTCGTCGGCGGGCGGCAGGCCGTCCATCACTCCTGCTCCCTCCGCCGGGCGCGCGGACGCGGACGGGGCCGCTCCTTCGGCTCGGGCTCCGGTTCGTCGTCGTCATCGCCCTTGACCCGGTCGATCATGTCGCCGACCGTCTCCTTGACGCCTTCGAGTGCGCCCTTCGTCTTGTGCCGGGCGCCGCCGTGCTGCATGTCCTGCACCAGCTCGGGCAGGCCCTTGCTCCCGTCCTCCGTCAGGTCCAGGCGGTTCACGGCCTCGGCGAACCGCAGGTAGGTGTCGACGCTGGCGATCACGATGCGGGCGTCGATGGTCAGCAGCTCGATGCCGACCAGGGAGACGCGCACGTAGATGTCGATGACCAGGCCCTTGTCGAGGATCAGGTCGATGACGTCGACCAGACCGCTCGGCGAAGGCCGGTCCAGGTAGTGGGTGGGGCGCGGGGCGACGGTCATCACGGCTCACCTCGCCCGGGCGGGGGCCCGCTTGCGGGCGGAGGGTCGGGCCGTGTCGTCGTCCTCGGCCTCGTCGGCGTAGTCCTCCTCGGCGTCGTACTCGTCCTCGTCGCCGTAACCGTCCTGCTCCTCGTCCTCGTCCTCGTCCTCACCTTCGTCGTCCTCGTACTCGTCGTCCGCGCCCTCGCCGTCACCCTCCTCGTCCTCCTCGTCGTCCTCGTACTGGTCGTCCTCGTAGGCGCCCTCGTCCTCGTCGTCGGACTGGTCCGCTTCGTCCTCCTCCGGTTCCTCGTCCTCCTCGTCCTCCTCGTCCTCCGGTTCCTGGTCTTCGGCTTCCTCGTCCTCCGGCTCGTACTCCCCGGTGTCCTCGCCGGCGGTGTCCTCCTCGTCCGCGCCGTCCTCCGGCTCGTCCTCCTCCGACTCCTCCTGGTCCTTCTCCTCCTCCTCCTCCTCGAGGGCGTCCTCGTGGGACTGCACGACCTCACCGTCGCGGATCTCCCCGCGCCAGCCCTCGGTCGCGTCCGGATCGAGGATGGTCTGCGTCATCACATGGCGACGGAAGTGCTTGAGTTCGAGGCGTGTCCGTCGGCCCTGGGCCCGCCACAGGTTGCCCGTGCGTTCGAACAGTCCCTGCGGGTGGTACTCCAGGACCAGCAGGATCTTGGTGAGGTTGGGCGTCAGCTCGTGGAAGGTCACCGTGCCGTTGACGTGGCCCTTGGCGCCCTTGGACCGCCAGACGATCAGCTCGTCGGGCACCTGTTTGACGATCGTCGACTCCCAGACGCGGTGCGACAGGAAGATCCCGGCCTTCCACGAGATCTTGTTGTCGGACTTCTGTTCCACGCTCTCCAGACGCTTGGTGAACTTGGGGAAGTCCTGGAACTGGGTCCACTGGTTGTAGGCGACCCGTACGGGCACCCCGACCTCGATCTCCTCGACGATGTTGGTGAGCTTGAGCTTCCCGCCCTTGCCACCGCCCTTCCCGCCCCCGCCGGTGAGTTTCGAGCTGACGACCTGCTTCAACCCGGCGGCGCCCGCCCCCAGCATCAGCCGCATCGGCGAGGGGCTGCCCCCGCCGTCCGACTCGTCACCACCGCCCGACGATCGGCCACCGTTCTCCGCGTAGTCGACGAGCCGGTCGGTGGTCTCGGAGATCTTGTCGCCGGCCATCGCCACGGCGCGTTCGCCCGCGGCGGCCGCCAGTTCGCGCGCCTGCTCGATGAGCCGGTCGGTGGGGAGGGCCGACAGCAGCTCGCCCAGCCCGCCCGGGGCTCGGTTCTCGGTACGCTCGGCCATGGTTCTCAACCCCGCTTGCGCGTCGATGAGGCGCGCGGGCTCGTGGTCTTGCGCGCCGAGGTGGTGCCGGTCTTCTTCGCCGGCGCGGTCGCGCTCTTGCGGGTGGCGGTCGACGTCGACTTCCGCGCCGCGGCCGTGGTCTTCTTCGCGGCCGGCGCCGTCTTCTTCGCCGTCGTCCTCGTCGCCGTCGCCGTCGCGCTCTTGCGCGGGGCGGCCGTCTTCTTGGCCGGGCTCTTCGACCCGGCGGCGGCGCTCGCGGCCCGTCCGGTGGACGCCGCGCTCCCGCGTGCCGTACCGGCGGCGCCGGTCGCGCGCTTGGCCGTGGACGACACGGCCCGCTTGGCGGTGCTCGACGCGGCCCGCTTGGCCGTGGCCGGGGCGGCCCGCTCGGTGGCCGACGATGCCGCGCGCCGGGTGGTGGACGCCGCCGAGCGTGCCGACGAGCCGCTCCTGGAGCGCGGCGCCCGCCGCTTCTCCTTCGGCTCCTCCTCGGCTTCCTCCTCCGGCTCCTCGGCCTCGTCCGGTTCCTCCTCCGACTCCTCGGCCTCGTCCGGTTCCTCCTCCGACTCCTCGGAGTCCTCCGCTTCGTCCGGATCCTCGTCGCGCCCGGAGGTGCCCGCGCGCAGGCCTTCGGTCCGCCGCTGGAGCTGGTCGGTCAGCGCGCTGACCCGGTTGCTCGCGGCCGCGACGGCCGCCTTCTTCCCGGCCTTGGTCAGTTCACCGCGAACGTCGCCGGCCAGCTCACGCAGCTGGGGCGAGGATTCCAGCACCTGACCGAGGAGCACCCCGGGATTGGCACTCAGACGTTTTCCCGCCGCCATGCCCGCGAGGGCCAACGCCCATCGGGCCTTGTGCAGGCGCCCGAGGAGGTAGCCTCCACCCACGGCGACGGCAAGCTTGGCGTTGTTCATGCTCGATGTCCCTGGAAGAGTCCCTGAACGACCCCGGTCCTCTCCGGTCGGAGAGCCGTTCCATGGCCGGGTCGTCTACCCGGGCCCTGCGGGGGCAAACAACCGAGCGTCACGACGATCGGTCGGCTTCCGGCTCGACTGCCCGGTGAATCGTCCCAGGTGGGAAGGTCTTTCTCGGTGAACCACCACTCCGGTCGCCGTACGGACGGTGACTGGACGTCACGATCCGTGGGTTCACTCGTGGCGCAGGGCGCCGATCACCGCCCAGGTCACCGACACCACCGGGACCGCCACCATCGCGCCCAGCACACCACCGAGCACGGCGCCGCCGGCCACCGAGAGCGCGATCACCACCGGATGGATCCGCACCGACCAGCCCAGTACCAGCGGGTGCAGCAGATGCCCCTCGATCTGGCCGATCACCACGATCAGGGCGAGCACCAGCAGCGCCACCACCGGACCGCGGGCGGCCAGCGCGACCAGGGCCGCGACCACCAGGGCGATCGGCGAGCCGATCAGCGGGACGAGCGCCGCGACGAACTCCAGCACGACCAGCGGCAGGACCAGCGGCACCCGCAGCACGGCCAGCGCGATGCCGACCAGGACGGCGTTCGACGCCGCCACGATCAGCACCCCGCGGGTGTACCCGGCGAAGGTGTGCCAGGCGGCGCGGCCCGCCCGCTCCCACACCGGGCGGGTGCGGGCCGGCAGCTGGTGCTGCGCCCAGGCCCACATCCGGTCGCCGGAGTGCAGGAAGAACACCGAACAGAACACCGCGAGTGCCAGGCCGGTGAGCAGTTCGACGATCCGGCCCGCGCTGCTGAGCGCGGTGCTGAGCAGCGCCTCGCGGTGGGTGGTGACGAACTCGCCGATCCTGCCCCGTAGATCGGTGACCGTGCCGGGGTGCAGGTGGAAGGGCGCGCCGGTGAGCCAGCGGTCGATCCGGCCGAGACCGCCGTGCAGCTCGCCGCCCAGCCGGGTCCACTCGTCGGCGACGGTCGTCCCGACCAGGGTGAGGATCCCGCCGACCAGCGCGAGGGTGACGAGCAGGGTGAGCAGCACGGCGAGCGCGCGGGGCACCACCCGGGCGAGCAGGTCGACCGGGGGCCGCAGCACGGAGGTGATGACCAGGGCTACGAACAGGGCGATCACCGGCAGTTCGAGCCGGGTCAGCACCGTGACGGCCAGGTAGGCGGCCACGCCGAGCAGTACCAGCCGCCAGGCGTACCCGGCGGCGGTCCGCAGCCCGGGCGGCACCCGGTCGTCGACCCGCGGCGGCCCGGTGCGCGGTGGCCGGCTGCGCCCCGACGGCGCGCGGCCCGACCCGGTGCGTCCCGCCGGCGTGCGTCCCGCCCTGATGCGTCCCGACCCGGTGCGTCCCGCTGGCGTGCGTCCCGACCCGGTGCGTCCCGCCGGGGTGTCCGCGCTCCGCCCGCCGGGCCGCCGGGGTCTGCCGCCCGGCCCGCCCGGTCGCCGCGCGCCCGCGCTCTCCCGTGACATGACGCCGGTCAGGGCTTCAGGAGCACCTTGACCACACCGTCCTGCTTGCGCTGGAACATCTCGTACGCGGCCGGTGCCTCGGCCAGCGGCAGGTGGTGGGTCGCGAACCCGTCCACCCCGAGCGGGTCGCCGTCGCCCAGCAGCGGCAGCAGGTCGTCCATCCAGCGCAGGACGTTGGCCTGGCCCATCCGCAGGCAGAGCTGCTTGTCGAACATGGTCAGCATCGGCAGCGGGTCGGTCATGCCGCCGTACACGCCGGACAGCGAGATCGTGCCGCCGCGCCGCACCATGTCGACGGCCAGGTGCAGGGCGTGCAGCCGGTCCAGGCCGACGCGGGTCATCAGCCGGGCGGCCAGCGCGTCCGGCAGCAGCGACGTCATCCGCTGCGCGGCGGTGGCGGCGGGCGAGCCGTGCGCCTCCATGCCGACGGCGTCGATCACGGCGTGCGGACCGCGTCCGTCGGTGAGGTCGCGCGCGGCGTCGACCACCCGGGAGCCGAGCCGGGCCAGGTCGAGCGTGTCGACGCCGTTGGCCCGGGCGCGCTCCAGCCGCTCGGGCACGAGGTCGACCCCGATCACGGTGGCCGCGCCGCGGTGCCGCGCGATGCGGGTGCACATGTCGCCGATCGGCCCGAGTCCGAGCACGGCGACGCTGCCGCCGGGTGGCACCGCGGCGTACTCCACGGCCTGCCAGGCGGTCGGCAGCACGTCGGACAGCAGGACGTAGCGCTCGTCGGGCGGCCCGTGCGGGACGACGACGGGCAGGGTGTTGCCGAACGGCACCCGGAGCAGCTCCGCCTGTCCGCCCGGGACCTGCCCGTAGAGCTTGGTGTAGCCGAACAGGGCCGCGCCGGTCCCGTAGGCGCGCACCTGGGTGGTCTCGCACTGGGACTGCAGGCCGTTCACGCACATGCGGCAGGTGCCGCAGGAGACGTTGAACGGCACCACGACCCGGTCGCCCACCCCGACCGCGTGGACGGCGCTGCCGACCTCCCGCACCACGCCCATCGCCTCGTGGCCGAGGATGTCGCCCTCGTCGAGGAAGGCGCCGAGGACCTCGTACAGGTGGAGGTCCGATCCGCAGAGTCCGGTGGTGGTGACCTCGACCAGCACGTCGGTCGGGTCCCGCAGCACCGGGTCGGGGACGGTGTCGACGCGGACGTCGCGGCGTCCGTGCCAGGTCAGGGCTTTCATCTGGTCCTCCTCCGGTCGCGTCCGGCCGTCCCGCTCGCCGGGCGTCGGGTGCGGGGGCGCCGCGGTCAGGACGCCGGTGGTTCGTTGTGGGCCCGGGCGGCCCGGCGGCCGAGCACGGTGAGCCGGTCGACCGGCCCGCCGGGGCGGTGCCGGGCCGCCGCCCGGGATCCCGGGACCCCGTGCTCGGGGGCGGCCCCGGCGGACGGGAGCAGACGCGCGGTGAGGGTGAGCAGCCGGCCCGCGGTGGCGGGCGCGAGACCGTGGGCGCGGGCCGCGACCTGGGCGAGCGGGGTGAGGAGCAGCTCCCGGCGGCCGGTCTCGACCGCCCGGACGATCCGGCGCGCCGCCCGTCCGGCGTCCGTCGACAGCAGCGGCAGCGACGCGGCGGTGGCGAACCAGGCGTACTCCCGGTCGGCCTGTCCGGCGAACTCGGCGGCCGTCTGCGACCCGGTGCGCATCAGCCCCGGGACGACGGTGGTGACCCGGATCCCGTGCGGCGCCAGCTCGGCGGCGAGTCCCTCGGAGAGGCCGGTGAGGCCGAACTTGGCGGTCACGTACGGCAGCAGGTGCGGCGCCGGGACCTTCCCGCCGATCGAGCCGATCATGACGATCGACCCCGCGCCGCGGGCGCGCATCGCGGGCAGCGCCGCTTGGACGAGGCGCAGCGGCGCCATGACCATCAGCTCGTGGGCCCGTCGGAAGTCCTGTTCCTGCAGGGAGGTGACCGGGCCGACCTGGATCAGTCCGGCGTTGTTGACCAGCAGGTCCACCTCGGCGCCGAACCGGTCCCGGACCGCGGCGAGCAGCCGGGTCGGGGTGTCGGCGGCGACGAGGTCGCAGGCGGTGGCCGCCACCTCGCCGGGGCGGCCGCGCAGTCGCCGGACGGCCCGCTCCAGGGCCAGTTCGTCCCGGGCACAGAGCATCACCCGGCAGCCGCGGGCGGTGAGCTCGTCGGCGATCAGCAGGCCGAGGCCGCGCGAGGAACCGGTCACCAGGGCCGTCCGTCCGGCCAGGTCGCTTCTGCCGCGCATCGGGCGCCTCCTTCTCCGCTCCGGGAACGTGCCACGGCTCGGCGTCTGTCCGGCGTCGACGCCGCCAAACACCGGGGCGGGCACGGGCCGTGCGGTGAGGGGCCGTTCGACGGCCCGGTCGGTCGCCCCGGCCGGCCCGTCGACCGGTCGTCGACGACCTGTTGTCCGGGATCGGCACCGCCGTGGCGGTCCTGACGGGTGATCCGCTAGAGTCCGTCCGCCCATCATCAAGATCATCGGGGGATACCTTGCCGTCCGAGGCAACGAAGAAGCGCGGCGGTGCGAACGCACTCGGCTGGGCGCTCACCATCGGCCTGAACATCGTCGCGCCGATCATCACGTACAACCAGCTCACCGACCACGGCTACGGCGAGTTCACCGCCCTGCTGACCTCGGCCCTCTGGCCCGTCCTCGACCTGGGCGTCTACCTGGCGTGGAAGCGGCGGGTCGACGAGTTCGCGGCGATCTCGCTGATCTTCCTCGCGCTGACCGTCGTGGTCACCCTGGCGGGCCCGGCCGACGCGCACTTCCTGCTGGTCAAGGACTCGATCATCACCGGCCTGTTCGGCGTGGTCTGCCTGGCCAGCCTGGCCGCGCCCCGGCCGCTGATGTTCTACTTCGGCCGGAAGTTCGCCACCGACGGCACGGCCGAGTCGCTGGAGCGGTGGGAGGGGCTCTGGGCGCTGTCCGGCTTCCGGCGGGTGCAGCGGAACCTGACCGTCGGCTGGGGGGTGGCCTACCTGCTGGAGGCCGCGCTGCGGGTCGGGCTCTCCTACGTGCTCGACACCGGTGCGATGCAGGCGCTGAACACGGTGCTGTCGATCGGTGTGACCGTGCTGCTGGTCACCTGGACGGTCAGCTACGCCAAGCGGGCCCGGGCCCAGGGTGCCGCCGCGGCGGCGGCCCGGGCGGAGCGCGAGGCCGAGGCGGCTGCGGCGGGGGCGGCGACGCCGGCCACGGTCTGATCCCGCCGTCCGCGCGGCGCGCGGCGGTGCGGAACGACGGACGACGACTCGACCCCGCCGGCGCGCCTCGGCGGGGTCGAGTCGTCGGGGCCGGTGCGCTGGGTGCGCCCGGTCCTCGCGGTGGTGCGTGGTGCGGTGGTGCTTCGTGTGACGTGCGGTGGTGCTTCGTGCGACGTGCGGTGGTGCGTGGTGCGGTGCCGCGCGGAGGACCGGTCAGACGGCCGGGGCGGCGACCGGCGCGCGGTCGGCGGCCGGGGCCGCCGGGGCCAGCACGCGCTGGGACAGGGCGCCGAAGACCAGGGCGAACCCGGTCCACAGCACCACCTGGAGCCCGATCGAGGCGAGTCGGAAGTCCCACAGCAGCGCGGCCGGGAACCCCTCCGGGACGGCGTCGTCGTTGGCCGGCAGGACGAGGGCCAGTGCGGCCATCACCACGGCGTAGCCGAGAGCGGCCGCGACGGTGGCGTTCCAGGTGCCCAGCCGCGGGGCCAGGCGCTTGCCGAGGATCACCGCGGCGACGCCGATCAGCACGCTGAGCGCGATCATCAGGAAGAACAGCGCGGTGCGCTTCCCGATGGTGTCCGGATTGCCGACCGCCGGCGGGTTCGCCGGGTACTTGAGGAACGGCACGAAGTAGACGGTGACGAAGGCGGCGCCCGCCACCAGCGCGGCGGTGGCCCGGGGACCGAACCGGCCGACCCGGCCGAGGGCGAAGCAGAACGCCAGCGCGGCGATCCCGCCGACGGCGACGCCGTACACCAGGACACCGGTGGCGAGACCGGCGGTGGACTGCACGTCACGGCTGACCAGTTCCTCCTCCTCGTCCCCGGCGTCGTCGGCGGCGTGGTCGTGACCGGTGGCGTCCTGTGCGGCGCCGGCCCCGGAGCCGCCGCCGTGGTCGTGGTGCCCGGCCGGGGCGGAGTGGGCCTGCTCCTGGGCGATGGAGTCCGAGACGGGGCCCTCGCCGACGGTGTAGGCGAAGACGAAGGCCACCAGCCCGGCGATCAGACCGGCCAGCAGGCCGCGCAGCAGGATCCTGCCGACGGTGCCGGACGGCACGGATGCGGAGTTGTTCATCGGTGCGTGTTCTCCGGTCAGTGGCAGGGGAAGCCGAGCAGGTGACGACCGTCGTGCACCCACTCGTGCACGGTCGCACCGGAGAAGACCGAGGTGGCGCCCTGCTCGGCGCCGACGAAGTAGAGCAGGACCAGCATCAGGGTGCCGAGGAACAGCGCCCAGGGGAGGATCGCGCGGATCGGCAGCGACGCGGGGGCCGAGCCTGCGGCGGGCAGGCTGGGGGACAAGACGGACTGGGCCATGGCAGGACCTCCTGGGGGAAACACGCGTCCCGTTCGGTGGAGCTCGGACGACGGCCATCGGGTCTGACTTGCCGGGACCTGCCGTTGCGTGAGGCGGCCGGATCCGGCATACAGTGGCGCGACCGTGCCGGATTCCCACCGGACTTCCGTCTCGCCGTCGTCTTCAGTTGTCGGGGGAGACCGTAGCGCCCGGTGCCGACCGCGCCAAGGGCGCGCACGGAATCGTTGCCGTGGCGCGACCTGCGGGTTCGCGCGCCGGGAGGGTGCGGAGCACGGCACTCCGAGGGGCCCCAAGGGTGACAGGTGTACGAAGGGGGAAGGGCATGACGGTACGGGTGATCTTCGTCTCCCCGGCGATCGGACCCGCGCTGCGACAGGCACGCTTCGCCGACGAAGACTCGGTGCGCGAAGCCTCGGCGGGCGAGGGCCCGGTGGGGGAGGAGTCCGGGGGCGCGGACGAGGCGGCGGTGGACGAGGCTGCGGTGGACGAGGCCGGGGTGCGTGCTGCCCGCGCCGTCGGACCGGGACTCCCGGCGGCGGCCCACCGGTTCGTCTCGCCGTCCGCCCGCTGCCGCCGCACGGCCGAGGCGCTCGGGCTGCCCGGCGCCGTCGCCGATCCCGCGCTGCGCGGCTGCGCCACCGGACGCTGGCGCGGGCGGACCCTCGACGAGGTGGCCGCCGAGGAACCGGAGGCGGTGATGGCCTGGCTGGCCGACCCGGCCGCCGCCCCGCACGGGGGCGAGTCGGTGCGGCAGCTGTGCGCCCGGGTCGCCGGGTGGTTGGACGGGACGGCGGCCCGGCTGACCGGCCGGGTGCTCGTGGTCGCCGAACCGGACGTCGTCCGCGCGGCGGCCCTGCACGCGCTCGGCGTCCCGGACCAGGCCTACGGACGACTGGACGTGCCCCCGCTGGCCGTCGTCGAACTGACCGGGCGGGCCGGCCGCTGGAACCTCCGGCTCGGCGGGGCGGGCACCGGCTGAGTTGCGACGCCGGACCTCGGGGGTTGCCCGGCGGGGTCAGGGGCGGCCGAGGTCGAGCCGCCAGTCGTTGCAGTGGATCGGGTGGCCCGGCGGGTACTCGAAGTCCCGCCGGCCCAGCAGTTCGAAGCCCGCCCCCCGGCAGACCGCGTTCGACGCGGGGTTGTCCACCGAGGGGAAGGCGTGCAGGTGGCGGCGGAGCCCGGCGGCCCGGGCCCGCGCCACCACCGCCCGGGTCGCGGCCTTCGCCACGCCCCGCCCCTGGAAGCCCGGCAGGACCGTCCAGCCCGTCTCGTACACCGCCTCGCCGTCCCAGGTGCGGTCCCAGAAGCCGATGCTCCCCGCGACCGCCCCCTCCGGCAGCAGCACGATCCGGAACATCCGCCCCGCCCCCGTGCGGTCGGCGCTCAGGTCGACGTACCGGCGGTGGCGGCGGGTGAGCTGCTCCTCGGTCTCCGGGCCGCCGAGGTGCGTCATCAGCGCGGGCGCGTTGAGGGCGCGCAGCAGCTCCGCGTCGCCCTCGGACCAGGGCTCCAGGCGTACGGCGGGGGTGTCGTCGTCCATGGACCGTACGCTAACCCCCGCCTCCGACAGTCGCCGCCGCGACCGGAACCGCGCCGGGGACCGGGACGGCCGGGGGTCGGGCGGTCAGGCGGGTCGGTGCGCGGCGGGGGAGAGGCGGACCGGGAGGGCGCGCAGAGCATTCACGATGAAGGACTCCTGGTGGAGCAACTCCTTCTCCGGAACCGCGAGTTCGACGTCGGGGAAGGTCCCGAACAGGGCGGTCAGGGCCTCCTCGGCCTCCAGCACGCCGAGCGCGGCGCCCAGGCAGTAGTGCCGGCCGTGGCCGAAGGCCAGCGTGGTCTTGTCGGGCCGGGTGAGGTCGAAGGCGTCGGGGCGGTCGGGGTGCAGCTCCGGGTCCCGGCCGCTCGCCCCGTAGGCGATCAGGACCGGTTCGCCGGTGCGGATCAGCACGCCCTCGCCGAGGTCGATGTCCTCGACGGCGAAGTGCAGCGGCAGGTGCATCACCGGCGCTTCCAGTCGCAGCGCCTCCTCGATGGCGTCGCGCCAGGTGGCCGTGCCGCCCCGGACCAGCGCGAGCTGCTCGGGGTGGGAGAGCAGCAGCGCCGCGGTGTGGTCGATCAGGTTGACGGTGGTCTCGGAGCCGGCGCCGATCATCAGGATCAGCGTGGAGATCAGCTCCTGCTCGCTCAGCCGGGAGCCGGCGGCGTCCCGGGTCGCGATCAGCTCGCTGGTCATGTCGTCGCCCGGGGCCGCCCGCTTGGTGGCGACCAGGTGCGCCATGGCGGCGAACAGGTCGTCGAGGACGGCCCCGGCCCGCTCGGGGGTGGCGCCGGTCTCCAGGACGCCGTCGACCACGCGCCGCACCTCCGCGCGCTGCTCCTCGGGGACTCCGAACAGGTCGCAGATCAGCGTGGTGGGCAGCGGGTAGGAGAGCCGGGCGTGCAGGTCGACCGCCTCGCCGGGCGCGGTGCTGCGCAGTTCGTCGACCAGCCCGTCGACGATCGCCCGGATCCGGGGCCGCAGCGCCTCGACGCGGCGGGGGCCGAAGGCCGGGGCGGTCAGGGTGCGCAGTCGGTGGTGGTCCTCGTCGTCGCTGGTGAACATCGACTCCACGGCGACCCAGCTGGCCAGCGGCCAATCGGGGCCGACCCGGCCGTCGATCCAGTCGGGCCAGTGGCGGCGGGCGTTCTTGGCGAGCCGGTTGCCGGCGAGGAGCCGGCGGGCGACCTCGGCGCGGGTCACCGACCAGGCGAGGACCCGGCCGGGGAGTTCGACCCGGACGGCCGGGCCGTGGGTGCGCAGATGGGCGGCTTCGGCGTGCAGGTCGGTGGCGCGGGGGTCGAGGACGTGGGTGTACGGGCAGCGGGGTTCCACGGGCCCTCCAGGGTCGGGCGCGGCGGGCCGGACGGTCGGCCGGTTGCGACCGTACGGCCCGTGCGGCGGCGGGGAAAGGGCGCCCGCCGGGGTTCCGGGCGCCCCCGGCGGCGCCCCGCGCGCGGCGCGGTGCGCGGTCGGCCGCGGGTCCACCGCGGGTCCGAGCGCCGACCCACCCGCCGGACCCACGGCCGGTTCACCCGCCGGTTCACCCGCCGACCCTTATGACAACAGCATTGACGTGTCTCCGGGCCGCCGGTTTCATGGCTCGCACTTCACCCCCACCCCACACCCCCACCACCAAGGCGGTGATCCCTTGGCATCGACGGCGAAGGCCACGGGCAGCGGTCCGAGAACGGACACCAGCGGCTCCCAGGTCTCCATGCCCCGTTCGCTCGGCCTCCTCGACGGGGCGGCGATCGCCGCCTCCAGTACCGCCGCGACCAGCAGCATCGGCATCGGCCTCGGTCTGATGGCCGGGGTCGTCGGACTGCACCTCCCCGCGATCATGCTGCTGGCGTTCCTCCCGGTGCTGGCCATCGCCGGCGGCTACGGGCGGCTGAACGCCGCCGAGCCGGACGCCGGCAGCAGCTACCGCTGGGTGGGCCGCACGCTCAGCCCCTGGCTGGGCTTCCTCACCGGTTGGGTGAACACCGTCGGCACGGTGGTGTTCATGGCCTACACCACGACGGTCACCGGCTCCTCGATCGTCCAGCTCCTCGACGAGGCGCACCTGCGCAGCGTCGCCGGCCTGCGGCTCGACGCCGACTCGACCGTCCAGTGCACTCTGATCGGCCTGGTCGTCCTGGTCGGCGCCGCGCTGATCGCGGTGCGCGGGCTCGAACTGGCCGCACGGCTCCAGAAGGCGCTGCTGGTCTTCGAGTACGCCGTCCTGCTCGGCTTCTGCGGGTACGGGCTGTTCGCCGGTGACCAGCCGTTCTCGCTCCAGTGGTTCAACCCCTTCGCGATCCCGTCGTTCGAGGCGGTGGCGCAGGGCATGGTGCTCGCGGTGTTCTGCTACTGGGGCTTCGAGTCGGTGTTCAGCATCGGCGAGGAGGTCCGCGACCCGCGCGACGCCTCCCGGGCCGGCACGCTCGCCCTGGTGGTCATGCTGCTGCTGTTCCTGCTGGCCGGCACGGCCTTCCAACGCGTCCTCCCGCTCGACGAGTTGGCGGACAACGGCGCGCACGGCCTCACCTACTTCGGGGCCCGGCTGGCCGACCAGCCACTGGCCGCCCTGCCGCTGATCGCGCTGATGTTCTCCGCGGTGGCCTCCCTGCAGTCCTCGGTGATCCCGACCGCCCGCGGCCTGTTCGCGATGGGCCGCGACGGTGTGCTCGGCCCGGTGTGGACCCGACTCCACCCGCGGCACTCGACCCCCGCCGTCGGCACCCTGCTGATCGCCGGGGTCGCCGTACTGCTCGCGCTCTGCTCGGTCGTCATCCCGACCGTCAACGACCTCATCTCGGCCGCCGTCAACGCGATCGGCATCGTCGTCGCCCTCTACTACGCGCTGACCGCGATCGCGGCCGCCGTCCGGTTCCGCCACCTGCTGCGCACCAGCGTGTTGGAGGGGCTGCGCGCGGTGGTCGGCCCGCTGCTCGGCGCGGCGGTCCTGCTGGTCGTCGGCGGCTATCTGGCCTGGACGTTCTACGATTCCACCGACCACTTCGAACTGTCCGCCGACAACGGCTGGTTCGAGCTGTCGGTGGCGGTGCTGATGGTCGTCACCGGTCTGCCGGCGGCCGCCTGGGCGCGCTGGCGACGGCGCTCGGCCTACTTCCTCGCCCCTCCCCCCCCCCCCCCCCCCCCGCCCGCCGACCCCGCCGCACCGCCCCCGCCGCCCACCGACCCCCCACGGCCCTTCCCCGGCGGCCGGCCCCCACCCGGCCGCCCCTTCCCCCAGCTCGCACGACGCACGACCCGAGAACGGAGCACCACCCATGACCAAGGCCGATCTGGTCTTCACCCGCGGCCCCGTGCACACCGGCGACGCCGCCCGGACCAGGGCGACCGGCCTGGCGGTGACGGACGGGCGGATCGCCGCCGTCGGCCACGACGAGGTCCGCGACCTGATCGGTCCGGACACCGAGGTCGTCGACCTCACCGGCAAGCTGCTGCTGCCGGGCTTCCAGGACGCGCACATCCACGCGGTCTTCGGCGGCACCGAGCTGGCCGCCTGCGACCTCACCGGCACCGTCGGCGTCGCCGACTACCTGGAGCGGATCCGCGCCTACGCCGAGGCCAACCCCGGCCAGGAGTGGATCACCGGCAGCGGCTGGTCGATGGAGAGCTTCGAGGGCGGCCTGCCCACCCGGCAACTGCTCGACTCCGCCGTCCCGGACCGCCCGGTCTACCTGACCAACCGGGACCACCACGGCGCCTGGGCCAACACGCGCGCCCTGGAGCTCGCCGGCCTCGACCGGAACACCCCCGACCCGGCCGACGGGCGGATCGAGCGGGAGGCCGACGGCACCCCGAGCGGCATGCTCCAGGAGGGCGCCACCGCCCTGGTCGCCCGGCTGGTCCCGCCGATCACCGCCGCCGACCGGCTGGACGGGCTGCTGCGGGCGCAGCGGCTGCTGCACTCGCTCGGCATCACCGGCTGGCAGGACGCGCTGCTCGGCGAGTTCAACGGCCAGCCGGACCCGTCCGACGCCTACCTGGCCGCCGCGCGCTCCGGCGCGCTGACCGCCCGGGTGACCGGCGCGCTCTGGTGGGAGCGCGACCGGGGCGCCGAGCAGATCCCCGGACTCGTCGAGCGCCGCGCCGCGTTGAGCCACGGCCGGTTCCGGGCCGGCTCGGTGAAGATCATGCAGGACGGCATCGCGGAGAACTTCACCGCCGCGATGACCAGCCCCTACCTGGACGGCTGCGGTTGCGCCACCGCCAACTCCGGCCTCAGCTTCGTCGATCCGCTCGCGCTGCGCGAGCACGTCACCGCCCTCGACGCGCTGGGCTTCCAGGTGCACTTCCACGCGCTGGGCGACCGGGCGGTGCGCGAGGCGCTGGACGCGGTCGAGGCCGCCAGGGCCGCCAACGGGTGGCGCGACACCCGCCACCACCTCGCGCACCTCCAGGTGGTCCACCCCGACGACGTGCCCCGGTTCGCCCGGCTCGGTGCGGTCGCCAACATCCAGCCGCTGTGGGCGGCGCACGAGCCGCAGATGGACGAGCTGACCATCCCCTTCCTCGGCCCCGAACGCGCGGCCTGGCAGTACCCGTTCGGCGCGCTCCAGCGGGCCGGGGCCACCCTGGCGGCGGGCAGCGACTGGCCGGTGAGCAGCCCCGACCCGCTGGCCGGCCTGCACGTGGCGGTCAACCGCCGGGAGCCGGAGGCCACCGACGACCGGGTGTTCCTGCCCGAGCAGCGGCTCGACCTGGCCTCCGCGATCGCCGCCTATACGGCCGGCTCGGCCCATGTGAACGGCCACGACGACGCCGGGGTGCTGGCGCCGGGCCGGCTGGCCGACCTGGTGGTCCTGGACCGCGACATCCTCACCGGTCCGGCGGAGGAGATCGCCGCCGCCCGGGTGCTGCGCACCTACGTCGGGGGCGAGGTGGTCCACACGGCCGACTGAGCCGCCGTCGGTCGCGGTGTCGCGCCGCGCCGTACCGTACCGCGCCGTATCGCGCCGCACCGCTCGGACGCCGGGCCCCGGGACTGCTCCCCGGGGCCCGGCGCGTTCACCCCCCCCGGCGGGTCAGCCGGTGGGGGTCCAACGCTTCATCACGACCGGTGCGGCGTGGGGAGCGGGCCAGATCCGGAGGTGAACCTGCTCGACGGCTCCCGGCACGTCGGAGTCCTCCCCACCCGGCTGACGGACCGCGGCCAGGTTCGCGCGCGAGGCGCGGACGCGGACGAAGCCCCGGGGGACCTCGAAGCGCGCGGCATCCGGGAGGTAGTCGGTGCAGCCCAGGACCGCCACCCGCCCGGAGGGCACCTGGACGCTCGCCTCGACCACGTGGTCCGCGCCGTCGAAGGCCTCACCCGGCCGGCGGTCCAGCACCTCGACCGTCACGTCGACGAACGTGTTGGCCTCGGTGCCGATACCGAGCGTCTGCTCCGCGACCGCGAGACCGTCCGACACCGCCTCCGGCGTCCAGGCGTCGCCCAGGTCGTCGTCGGCGTCCTCGTCCATCACATGGAGCTGGAAATAGTCCGCGAAGAGCCGCATCGTGCTCGTCTCCACCAGGGTCCCTCTGCCTTCTCCCGATCCACCGCCGGTTGGTGCCGGCGGGCTTCAGCGACCAGGCAATTCTCCGCGACGGTGCGGGGGCGTGTGTCCCTCCCGCACGGGGGTCGGAAAATCCGTGGACGGACTCACGGGAGATCACGTACGGTGTGGCTTCACGCCTTGAGACGGACGGAAGGAGGCGAGTGCCGTGCAGTTCATACCTTTCCAGCGCTCCCTCCTCTGCTGTCCCGGCGTGGTTGGTCAGTTCTGACCGGGAGCGCTCCCAGCAGCCTGTATCCCGGAGGAATCCATGACCGGTCTGGTCATCCGCGCGCTCTCCGCGAGCGACGCCCATCTTTTCGACACGCTCCCCGACCCCCTGGGTGCCCGTGAGGGCCACCGGCGCACGACCTTCCGACCCGAGTGGCAGCGGGTCGCCCTGCGCGACGGCGAGGTCGTCGCGCGCGGTGCGTGGTGGGGCGGTTCCGACGACCCGGAGCCCGTCAACATCAACTGGTTCGACCTGGCCGAGGGCGAGGAGGAGGCCGGAGTCGAACTCCTGCGCTCCGCTCCCTGGCAGGTCGAGCTCGAGATCAACCTGCCCGGCGGCTGGCGGGAGGACACCGGGCTGAGCGCCGCCGCCGAAGCGCGGTTCGCCGCCGCGCGGGCCGCGGGGTACGAACTCCTGGTGGAGCGGTTCCTGTACCGCTGGACACCGGAGCAGGGCCTGCCCGAGCGGCCCGACCGGCTGCGGTTCAGCGCCGAGCCCGACGACGCCGTGTTCTTCGACGCCCTGCGCCGGATCCACTCGGTGACCCTGGACGCCCACGCGATCAAGGCCATCGAGGAGGGCGGCGTCGACCGGGCCGCCCAGGAGGAGCTCGACTTCTTCCACTGGTGCCCCTCCCCCCGGGAGTGGTGGCGGACGGCGTACACACCGGAGGGCGAGCTGGCCGGCATCCACATCCCGGCCCACAACCCCTCCGGCCCCACCATCGGCTTCATCGGAGTCGTCCCGGAGCAGCGCGGTCGCGGCTACGCCTACGACCTCCTCGCGGACTGCACCCACCACCTCGTCGAGCAGGGCGCGGAGTTCATCAGCGGGGCGACGGACCGGCCCAACTTCCCGATGGCCGCGAACTTCGCCAAGGCGGGTTTCCCCGTCGTCCGCGAACGCATCAACTTCGTCCCGGCGGGCCGGGAGGTGTAGCGACAGCGGGGAGTGGCGCCCGGTGAGCGGTCCGGCCCGGCCCGGCCCGGACCGGACCGCTCACCGGGGCCGGTGCGTGCCGCGGACCCGGGCGCACTGGTTCCAACCCGTGGACACCGCCGTGGAATGTGCTGCCCCGTCCGGTGCTTTGCCTCTAGGCTGACCCCCGTAGCTGGTTCGTCCTGCCCGCCAGGCAGGACGTCGTAAGAGGGAACCCGGTGACGCCTTTCGACTGGCCAGTCCGGGACTGCCCCGCAGCGGTGAGCGGGAACGACCGCCGTCAGACGCACTGGGCCCGAGCCGGGCCCGGGAAGCGACGGCCAGTAGGTGTCCGCCCTCGACGAGGGCGGGCGTGCCCGCGAGTCCGAAGACCTGCCCGCTGCCCGCCCGCGGACGATCCGCGGACGGCTGTCCGGAGACCTCGAGGGCGGGTCGGCGACCACAGCAGACGGCACCGGCACGCCCGTTCACGGCGGCCGCCGTCCGGTTCGCCATCCCTTCGCGCCCTCGTGCCGTCCCCGGGCATCCGAGGAGCAAGACTCGCGAAGGAGAGTCCCCTTGACAGCGAAGCCCCCGACGTCCGCGACGTCGACGCCCGTGACGGCGACGTCCGCAGCCGCGGCCACCCGGGCCACCGTGCACGGCTACCCCCGCCAGGGCCGGAACCGCGAACTCAAGAAGGCGGTCGAGGGCTACTGGAAGGGCGCCGTCACCGCCGACGCCCTCCGTGCCACCGCCGCCGAGCTGCGCCGGGAGAACTGGCGCCGGCTCGCCGAGGCCGGCGTCCAGGAAGTCCCCACCGGCGACTTCTCGTTGTACGACCACGTGCTCGACACCACCGTCGCCGTCGGCGCGATCCCGGCCCGCCACCGGGCCGCCGTCGACGCCGACCCGCTGGACGGCTACTTCGCCATGGCGCGCGGCAACCAGGACGTCGCGCCGCTGGAGATGACCAAGTGGTTCGACACCAACTACCACTACCTCGTGCCCGAGTTGGGCCCCGACACCACCTTCGTCGCCGACCCGGCCAAGGCGGTCGGCGAGTTCACCGAGGCCCTCGCGCTGGGCCACACCGCGCGTCCGGTCCTGGTCGGCCCGGTCACCTACCTGCTGCTGGCCAAGCCCGCCCCGGACGTGGCGGCGGACTTCCTGCCGATCACCCTGCTCGACCGGCTGCTGCCCGTCTACGCCGAACTCCTCGGCGAGCTGAAGGCCGCCGGCGCCGACTGGGTCCAGCTGGACGAGCCCGCGCTCGTCCAGGACCGCACCCCGGCCGAACTGAACGCCGCCGCCCGCGCCTACCGGGACCTCGGCGCCCTCACCGACCGGCCCAAACTGCTGGTCGCGAGCTGGTTCGACCGCCTCGGCGAGGCCCTGCCGGTGCTCGCCAAGGCCCCCGTCGAGGGCCTGGCCCTGGACTTCACCGGACCGGCCGCCGCCAACCTGGACGACCTCGCCGCCGTCGGCGGCCTGCCGGGCAAGCGGCTGGTCGCGGGCGTGATCGACGGCCGCAACATCTGGATCAACGACCTGGGGAAGTCCCTCGCCACCCTCGCCACCCTGCTCGGCCTCGCCGGCCGGGTGGACGTGGCACCGTCCTGCTCCCTGCTGCACGTGCCGATCGACGCCACCGCGGAACGCGACATCGACCCGCAGATCGCCCGCTGGCTCGCCTTCGCCCGGCAGAAGGCCACCGAGGCGGCGCTGCTCGCCCGCGGCCTGCGCGAGGGCACCGGCGCCATCACCGCCGAACTCGCCGCCAACCGCGCCGACCTGGCCTCCCGCGCCGGCTCGCCGATCACCCGCGACCCCGCCGTCCGCAGCCGGGTCGCCGCCGTCACCGACGCCGACGCCCGTCGTCCGCAGGCCTACCCCGAGCGCGCCGAGGCGCAGCGCGCCCGCCTCGGCCTGCCCCTGCTGCCGACCACCACCATCGGCTCCTTCCCGCAGACCGGCGAACTGCGCGTCGCCCGGGCGGACCTGGCGGCAGGCAGGATCGACGCGGCCGCCTACCGGGAACGGATGGAGGCCGAGGTCCGGGAGGTCGTCTCCTACCAGGAGAAGGCCGGCCTGGACGTGCTGGTGCACGGCGAGCCCGAGCGCAACGACATGGTCCAGTACTTCGCCGAACAGCTCACCGGCTACCTCGCCACCCGGCACGGCTGGGTGCAGTCCTACGGCACCCGGTACGTGCGCCCGCCGGTGCTGGCCGGCGACATCTCCCGCCCGCACCCGATGACGGTCGACTGGTTCCGCTACGCCCAGGGCCTGACGGGCCGTCCGGTCAAGGGGATGCTCACCGGTCCGGTCACCATGCTCGCCTGGTCCTTCGTCCGCGACGACCAGCCGCTCGGCGACACCGCCCGCCAGGTCGCCCTCGCCCTGCGCGACGAGGTCACCGACCTGGAGGCCGCCGGCGCCGCCGTCGTCCAGGTCGACGAACCCGCCCTGCGCGAGACCCTGCCGCTGCGGGCCGCCGACCGGCCCGCGTACCTGGACTGGGCGACGGAGTCCTTCCGCCTCGCCACCTCCGGCGTCCGCGCCGACACCCAGGTGCACACCCACATGTGCTACGCCGAGTTCGGCGCCATCATGACCGCGATCGACGAGCTCGACGCGGACGTCATCTCCCTGGAGGCCGCCCGCTCCCACATGGAGGTCGCGGGCGAGCTGGCCGCCGCCGGCTACCCGCGCGAGGTCGGACCGGGGGTGTGGGACATCCACTCCCCGCGGGTGCCGAGCACCGAGGAGGCGGTCGCCCTGCTGCGGGCCGGCCTCGCGGCGATCCCGGCCGAGCGGCTCTGGGTCAACCCCGACTGCGGCCTGAAGACCCGCGGCTGGACCGAGACCCGGGCCTCACTGGACAGTCTGGTCGCCGCCGCCCGCCGGCTGCGCGAGGAACTCGCCGACTGACGACGGCGCCGCTGCGCCGCTGCGGTGCCGTGACGGTGCGGCGTCGCGGCGTTGCTGGGGCGGTGGTGCGGGCCCGGCGGTCGGTGACAGTCGGGCCCGCCCCGGACCTCCTCGTCCGCGGAACAGCCTCAGGTACCGGGCGGGAGGGTGAAGTCGTGGACGGCCTCGTCGAAGGCCGCGTAGCCGGCGTACCCGAGGAGTTCGTACAGCCGGGAGCGGGTCTGCATCCGGGGCAGCAGGGCGGCCTGGGTGCCCTCGGCGGCGAGCGTGCGCAGCCCGTCCTCGGCCGCGCCCATGGCGAGGCGCAGCAGGGTGACGGGGTAGAGCGCGATGTCGTACCCGAGGTCCTGGAGGGTCCGGGCGTCCAGCAGCGGGCCCTTGCCGAACTCGGTCATGTTGGCGAGCAGCGGCACGTCCACCGCCTTGCGGAAGGCCGCGAACTCGGCGACGTCGGCGAGCGCCTCGGGGAACACCGCGTCCGCCCCGGCGTCCACGTAGGCCCTGGCCCGGTCGATCGCGGCGTCCAGCCCCTCGACCGCCCGGGCGTCGGTGCGGGCCATCAGCAGGAAGTCCGGGTCGCGCCGGGCGGCCACGGCGGCCCGCAGCCGGCGGACCATCTCCGCCCGGGGCACCACCGTCTTGCCGTCGAGATGGCCGCACCGCTTGGGGTTGACCTGGTCCTCCAGGTGCAGACCGGCCACGCCGGCGTCCTCCATCAGCTGGACGGTGCGGGCGGCGTTCAGCGGCTCGCCGAAGCCGGTGTCGGCGTCGACCAGGACGGGCAGGTCGGTGACCCGGGTGGTCTGCCGGGCACGGTCGGCGACCTCGGTGGCGGTGGTCAGGCCGATGTCGGGCAGGCCGAGATCGGCGGCGAGGACGGCCCCGGAGAGGTAGGCGGCCTCGAAGCCGAGGTCCTGGATCAGCCGGGCGGAGAGCGGACTGAACGCGCCCGGCACGGTCAACAGCCGCCCGGTGGTGAGCCGTTCGCGCAGGGCCCGACGGCGCTGCGCGGGAGTCTTGCGGGTCTGCGGGGTGGCGCGGGTGTGCGGCATCAGAACAGGCCCTCCGGCAGGGTCTCGTCGTGGTCGCGCACCGCCTGGGTGTCCACGGCGGGGAACAGCTCGTCGAGATCGGTGGCGCGCAGCTCGGCGAGGCTGTCCGCGGCGGCCAGGAAGCGGTCCTGGTCGGTGGCGGTGACGACGCCCTCGACGAGGGCGCGGAACTTGCGCTCGTACGCGGCCCGGTCGAACGGACGGGCCCCGGCCGGGTGGGCGTCGGCGACGGCGAGCTCGTCCTCGATGACGGAGCCGTCGTCCAGGGTGATCACCAGCCGCCCGCCGAAGGCCCGGCGCGCCGGGTCCGGGTCGTGGTAGCGGCGGGTCCACTCCGGATCCTCGACCGTGGTGATCTTCCGCCAGAGCTCGACCGTCCCGGGGCGGTTCGCCCGCTCCGGCGCGTAGGAGTGCTCGTGGTGCCAGCCGCCGTCCTCCAGGGCCACCGCGAGGATGTACGGGACCGAGTGGTCGAGGGTCTCGCGGCTCGCGGCGGGATCGTACTTCTGCGGGTCGTCGGCGCCGGAGCCGATGACGCGGTGGGTGTGGCGGCTGGTGTGCAGCACGATCGAGCGCACCCGCTCCAGCGGGCCGGTCCGCTCCCGCAGACGCCGGGCCAGGTCGATGACCGCCTGCGCCTGGTACTCGGCCGAGTGCTCCTTGGTGTACGTGTCGAGGATCGCCCGGCGCGCCTCCCCGGCCTCCGGCAGCAGCACCGTGTAGTCGGACCGCGGGCCGTCGAGCAGCCGGGCCAGGAACCCGTCCTCACCCTCGTAGACCGGCGAGGGCGAGGTCTCCCCGCGCATCGCCCGGTCCACCGCCTCGATCGCGACCTTGCCCACGAAGGCCGGGGCGAACGCCTTCCAGCTGGAGATCCCGCCCTTGCGGGACTGCCGGGTCGCGGTCGTGGTGTGCACCGTCTGCTGGACCGCCTGGTACACCGTCTCCGTCGGCAACCGCAGCAGCGCGCCGATCCCGCACACCGTCGCCGCGCCCAGATGGGCGACGTGGTCGATCCCGTGCTCGTGCAGGCAGATCCCCTTCACCAACGCGACGTGCACCTCGTAGGCGGCGACGATCCCGCGCAACAGGTCCGCCCCGGTCCGGCCGGTGTGCTGGGCGACGGCCAGCAACGGCGGGATGTTGTCACCGGGGTGGGCGTAGTCGGCCGCGAGGTACGTGTCGTGGA
Organism: Streptomyces sp. NRRL F-6131; assembly: GCA_000719695.1. Classification (GTDB taxonomy): domain Bacteria; phylum Actinomycetota; class Actinomycetes; order Streptomycetales; family Streptomycetaceae; genus Kitasatospora. Next base: position 45,436 of record JOHN01000053.1, on the reverse strand, counting down.
AGTCCAGCTCCCGCACCGCCGTACCGTTGGCCCACGCCGCCCACTCCGGCGACACCCGCGTCAGGCTGCCGAACACCCGGGCGCCGGGCGCGGCGTGGTGGACGTGCGCGTGCGCCTGGGCCCGAGCCACCGCGACCGGCCGTCGCCACAGCGCGGCGACGGCCACCGCGGCATTGTCGACGACCCGGTCGACGGCCGTCGCCGCGCTCTCGGGATCCAGCTCCACCGTCGCCGCGGCCACGGCGGCCAACCGCCAGGCGAGCTGCTCCTCCCGCGGCAGCCGGTCGGCACTCGGGTGGACGCGGACGTGGTACTCGATCACGGGACTCCTCGCGCTGGCATCGACGGAACGAACACACTCGCTGCCACCACCACGCAACGACTGCACGCCGAGCCTTCCCCAAACCGGCGCCCACACCGCGGAGGCCACACGGGGAGATCGGCCCACGTCGAGCCCGGCGACGCCTCGTCCGGAGCTCACGCCCGATCGTCACCGGGCTCACGCTCCACCCTGGACAGACTCGCGACAATCGGCGGATTGCAGCCCCGGTGCTCGGTGATCCAGTCCGTGAGCGCGGTCCGCATCCCCGCGTACCTGCCGTACCCGTAGTCCCCACAGGTTAGGCAGTACCCGCCCGTCCCGGCCTCCGCCTCCGGCGGTTCGGGCGACGAGATGGTGCGATCGGTCATGACTCCTCCTGGGGAATGGGGCCCGTGCGGCAAGTGGGATGTGCGACGACCGCCCAGCCGAGGCCGGGCAGCCCTGGGATCCAGACGTGGCCGTCCGGAGCGAGAACGCCGCCCCCGTCGCCGCAGTGGATACAGGCGACGCCGTCCCTCTGCGCACGGGTGAACGGTGTCGGGGCTCGGCGCACGAGGTCGATCCCTCCTCTGAGCGAGCTGACGACGCCGGTCGGCGACAGAGTCATCGTCGTCCACCGAGCGGACACCCTGAAGGTCCTGTGGAGGACGTTCTGAGGACTCTTCAAGGACTCGACAGTCAATAGCGCGCTTGATAGAGCCCTCAAAAGGGCTTCTCGCCTCTAGAGTTGAGCGGACATCGGGACCTGTGGAGGACACCGTGCCCAATCTTGCACTGAAGGCCGCCCGACAGGCGGTCGGCTGCCCGAGCCAGCAGGCCTTCGCGGACGCGCTCAGCAGATCCGCACGTCAGCTCGGCCTGAGCATCGTGGTGAGCGTCCGCCAAGTCCGGCGCTGGGAGTCGGACTCCCCGCCCTGGCCGCAGGAGGACTACCAGCGTCTTCTCACCCACGTCCTCCACCAGCCGGTCGAGGATCTCGGATTTCGCCCGCCCTGGGACAGGGGCGCTGCGCCGACAGTCGATGCGACGCTCCCCGCCGGTCCCGCGGTCTCACCGGCTCCGACCGCTCTACGCGGAGCGCTGCCGCGCCCCGTTGGCCACACCGGGTCCCAACCCACCACGATCGGAGCCGACTTCGGGACCGTCACGGAGGCCCACCGCCGCCTCTATCCCTCCGTCGCCCCCGCGATCCTCCACCGTGCCGTCGCAGAGCACGCCAACCTCGGAACCGCACTGCTCGGCGAGACGTCCGGCATCCCGCGCCGCATCCTCGCCTCGGCTCTCGCCGAGTCGCTCCTGCTCCTGGCACGGATCGAGTTCTTCGACCTGCGGCAACCGGGCGCCGCCGACGCGACGCTCGTACGCGCACTGCAAGCCGCCGGTGAAGCCGATGACAGCCTCCTCGGCGCGGCCGTCCTCGCGCACTCCGCCTTCGTGCCAGGCTGGGCCGGCCGCCTGCCGGTGGCCCGCGAGCGGATGCAGGCGGCCCGAACCTATGCCAGACGAGCGCCCGCCGTCGCAGCCGAGGTGCTCGCGTGGCTCGACGCGGTCGAGGCAGAGTGCCTGACCCGCTGCGGCGACCAGCGTGCCGCGCTCGCTCTCCTGCGTCACGCGGAGGACGTTCTGGCGGTAGGAGGTGACGTGCTGCCGCCGGACTGGTTCACCTGGTTCTCGCCCGTTCGGCTGCGTGCCTTCCGCGGCAACACCGAGCTCACGGCTGGGCTGGTTCCGCAGGCGCGGAGCACCCTCCAACAGGTGCTCGCCGAACTGCCCGAGACCGACGGCAAACAGCGCATCGTCGTACTCGGGGACCTGGCCGCCCTGGAGGCCGCGACCGGAGATCCCGGGGCGGCGTGCGCACTGCTGGAGCAGGCGCTCGACCAGCTCGCCGTCACCTGGTACGCCACCGGCATGGACCGGGTGCGCGACGCCCGGCGGGCGCTCGCGCCGTGGGACGGTTCGGAAGCCGTCCGGCGGGTCGACGACCGCCTCTACTCGTGGAGTGCGACGCTCAGCTCTCTGCAGCGTTAGCCTTCGCGATCAGCCCGGGCAGTTCCAGCAGCGAGTCGATGCGGAAGGTGGCCTGCGCGGTCGCCGGGTCGTGCTGCTGGATCCAGCCCCACGGCCCGCGCTTGATCAGCGCGGTCCGCATCCCTGCGGACCGCGCGGGCAACACATCGTTGTCGAGCCGGTCGCCGACGTAGAGGATCTCACCCGGTCTCGCCGGGACGACTTCGGCGACCTTTTGGAAGAAGCCGGGATCAGGCTTCGACGCGCCCCAGTCGTCGGAGGTGCCGATCAGGTCGACATCGCCGGTGAAGAGCTCGCGGAGGATTCTGCCCGCTCGAACCGTTTGATTGCCGGCGATCGTCAGGTGCAGTCCTGCGGCGCGGAGCTCGGCGAAGGCGGGGCGAACGTCCGCGTACAGGTCCTCCTCGCCGAAGGTCTCCGGTTGGCCGGCCTCCACCCGGCGCTCGCGTTCCGCGTACAGGTCGAACCCGGGCCGGAACACCTGGAACGCCTCCCGGTAGTCGCGACCCTGGGCGATGACCGCGCCGAACTGGGCGACGAACGTGTGTCTCGGCACCCCGAGCCAGTCGGCCCAGGTGCCGTACTCCCGGGTCTCGTCGACCAGACACTCCCCGACGTCGAACACCACAGCCCTGATCGTCATACCCGCAGCTTAGTAGGGAGGAGGCGCGAGCCCTCGGAGCCGTCTCGCCGGCCACGGCTTCGGGCGGATCGATCATTCCCCGGATCGCATCGAGTGGGATCCACTCGATGCGATCCACCTCGTGGGCGCCCACCGTGAGAGGGTCGGGCCGTCAGGTCGTGCGTGGGTGAGGAGGTCCGGTGGCGGGAGCGGAGTGGCAGGTGTACGGCCGTCGGGAGGTGTACGGGTCCTCGTGGGTCGAGTTGTGGCTCGACGACGTCGACATCCCCGGTGTCGGGCGGGTGGAGCACCATGTGGTCCGGATGCCGCGCGCCTCGACGACCGCCGTCGTCACCGACGACGGCGGGCGCTTCCTGCTCATCCACCGGCACCGGTTCATCACCGGCCGCTGGGGCTGGGAGGTTCCGGCCGGCTGGGCGGATCCGGGTGAGGAGCCCGCTGTGGCCGTGGCCCGGGAGGTGGAGGAGGAGACCGGGTGGCGGCCTGGTCGGGTCGAGTTGATGACCGAGTACGACGCCATGGCCGGGATCAGCGACGCCCACTTCCGGGCGTACCACGTGACCGGCTGCACCCGGATCGGCGAGCCGCAGGACGCCTCCGAGGCCGCCTTGGTGGAGTGGCTGCCGGAGGCCGAGGTCGTCCGGCTCCTGGTCTCGGGCGGGATCCCGGACGGCCCTTCGCACGCGGCGCTCTCCTACTACCTCGGCCCGCACCGCCTCGCTGATCGGGCGAGGAACGGCCTTTTGCCGTAGCGCTGTTGACCGAGGAGAACCTCGTGTCGTGCGGCGTTGTGGTTCGGCTCACTCCGTCCGCCACGCCCCTGAGCTGCTAGGTTGCGCGTAAACGAACGCGCGTACGGAGGTAGTGCTGTGATCGGGCTCGGGGCAATAGCGGGGATCGCGTTGGTGGAGCTCGGTATGGTGATGACGCCGGGGCCGAACATGATCTACCTGGTCTCCCGTTCGATCGCGCAGGGCCGCCGGGCGGGGTTGGTCTCGCTGGCGGGGGTCGCGCTCGGCTTCCTGGTCTACCTCTTCGCGGTGTCCGCCGGTATCGCCACCGTCTTCGCGGTGGTGCCGGAGATCTACCTGGCGATCAAGCTCGCCGGAGCGGGTTACCTGCTCTGGCTGGCCTGGAAGGCCGTCCGTCCGGGTGGCCGATCGGCCTTCACCGCGCAGGAGTTGGCACCGGACGGGCCCCGCAAGCTCTTCCTGATGGGCTTCCTCACCTGCCTGCTCAACCCCAAGGTGGCGATCCTCTACATCTCCCTGCTGCCGCAGTTCGTCGAGCCGGAGCGCGGCCATGTCGGCCTGCAGGGCGTGCTGTTGGGGCTGACGCTGATCGTCGTGGGCGTCGCGGGCAACGCGTTCTTCATCGTCACGGCCGGCTCCGTCGCCGGATTCTTCTCCCGGCACCCGCTCTGGCAGCGGGTGCACCGCTACGTGATGGGCACCGCGCTGGCGGGCTTCGCCATCAAGATCGCCACCGAACGCTCGACCGCAGCGGTCGCCCTGCGCTGAGGGAGGAGGCGCTCGGGATGCCGCGTGCCGAGTACGCTGCTGGCGTGCGACCGCGGGACGAGCGCCTGAATCCGGTGCCGCGCCGCGTCCTGACCACGGAGGATCCGATGACGGACGATTGCGCGAACTGCCATGCCGCCCCCGCGGCGATCGAGGACGTCGACGTGCGGCCGCCGCGGCCCTGGTGTCTCGGGTGTGCGACGGCCCTCGTCCGGGCGGGGGACCCGGTGCTCAACTACCGGGCGCTGGGCGAGGACGAGTACGCGCGGGTGCTCGCCACCGGTAGTACCGCCGTTCTGCCCTTCGGTTGACGGTGAGGAAGGAACGGCCCGGCCGGGATCGAGTGATCCCGGCCGGGCCGTTCTGGTGCGGGGGTCAGGGTGTCGGGGGTGGCCGGTTTTGCGGCCCGGGTGGCCGGCTTCGGCCATACGGGTGAGGAGGGGTGGGGGTGCGTAGAGGGGTTCCTTGTACTCGTCGTACATCGACCGGGCGATGGCCTGGACGGTGTCCAGGCCGATGACGTCGGCGAGTCGACGAACACACCAGCACCTTCGCGCCGTACCCGACCCGGGCCCGGTAGGTGTGCCGCGCACCGCCGCGTCCGGCGGTGTCGCGGCCCGGGCGCGGTGGGCCCCGGTAGCCTGGCGAGGTGGCGGTGCACGGGTTCGGGGTGACGGAGTTCCAGCTGGTCCTGCTGCGGCGGATGGCGGACTTCAGGCCGGAGCTGGTCGAGGACGCCGTCCGGCGCCTCGGCGGGACCCGGGTCGGGATGCGGGAGGCCAACAAGCGCTGGCAGGCGATGCTGCGCTCGCCGACGTACCCCGCCGGCGCCCGCCGGTACGCCGCCGTGCTCGGGACGCCCGAGGCGGTGGTGGCGCGGCGGATCGGGGACCTCGCCTGTTCCGCGCGCCAGTGGGTGCTGCCGCTCTGGCCGGAGCTGCGCTTCGAGGTCCTGGTCGGCCCGGCCGGGGCGGGTGCGCCGCTGTTGAACGCCTGGTTGGTGCGGGCGCCGGACGCCCCGGCGCCGGTGCTGCGCACGCTCGCCGATCTGGCCCCGTGGAGCTGTGTGGTGGCCGACCTGGGGGCGGCGTTCCCGCCCGCGGTGCCGCGCGAGGGCAGTGCGCCGAACCGGTTCCGGCTGGACTTCACCGCCCCGGACGCCGAGGGCCGCCCGCAGGCCCGCACGGCGGACTTCACCTGGGGCCTGCTCCAGGAGGTCCGGCCCCTGGAAGGCCCTTCCCACGGCTCCGGCGGACGCTGACGCGGGTCAGTAGCGCTGCTCAGCGTCGGTGCACGGTGCGCCCGCCGACCAGCGTGCGCTCGGGCAGCAGCTCCCGCAGCTCCTCCACCGGGCAGCTCAGCGGGTCGGCGGGCCACAGCGTCAGGTCGGCGAGCGCGCCCGGCCGCAGCGAGCCGCGGTCCGCGCTCTCGCCGGTGAGCCGGGCCGCCGCCACCGTGTGCAGGGCGATCGCCTCGGACCGTTCGATCGCGTGCTCCGGACCCACCACCCCGGCCACGGTGCCGCGGGTGGTCATGCCCCACACCGACACCATCGCGCCGTACGGGCCGACCGGGAAGTCCGAACCGGCGGCGAGCAGCGCGCCCTCGTCGAGCCACTCGCGCAGCGGGAAGAGCGCGCCGGTGCGTTCCGCGCCCCAGGCCCGTTGCTGGGTGGGCGCGCCGTCGTGCAGCAGCGGGTGCTGGACGGTCACCGGGATGCCGAGGGCGACGGCCCGGGCCCGCTGGTCCGCGCGGGCGAGCCCGCCGTGCTCGACGACGAGGGTGCCGGTGGGCAGTCCGGGTCGGCGGGCGAGCACGTCCTCGAAGACGTCGAGCAGGGTGCGCAGCCCGCGGTCGCCCCAGGCGTGCACGCCGACCCGCAGGCCGCGCCCGACCACCCGGTCGACGGCGTCGGCGAGTTCCTTCGGCTCCCACAGCAGCCGGCCGTGGTAGCAGGGCTGCCCCTGGTACGGCTCCTCCAGCGCGCCCGCCTCGAAGCCGCCGTCGATGCCGAACTTGACGCCCCAGACGGAGAGTTGATCGTCCTCGTGGCCGGCGGCCCGCCAGGCTTCGACGCGGTCGAGGAGCCCGTCCACCTCCTCGGGGGTGCGGACGGCGAAGCCGGAGACCAGGGCGCGGACCCGGACGGCGAGGGCGCCCTCGGCGCGGGCGGCGCGCAGCACGTCGAGGTCCTCGACGGGGACGAGGCAGTCGCGGACGGTGCCGATGCCGGTGGCGGCGTAGTCGGCGGAGGCCGCGCGCAGGCCGTCGATCCGCTCGGCGAGGCCGGGCTGCGGCAGGACGCGTTCGACGAGCTCGATCGCCTTGTTGATCAGGCGACCGGTGAGTCGGCCGTCCGGGTCGCGCTCGATCACGCCGCCGGGCGGGTCGGGGGTGGCGGCGGTGATTCCGGCGAGCCGCAGCGCGGCGGAGTTGAGCACCATGTTGTAGGCGCCGCGGCGGACCAGCACGGGGTGGTCGGCGGTGGCGGTGTCCAGCTCCTCGGTGGTGGGCATCCGCTGCTCGGTGAGGTTGATCTCCTGCCAGTTGACGGTGGTGCGGATCCACTCGCCGGCGCGGGTGCGGGCGGCGCGCTCGCGGAGCAGGGCGAGGAAACCGGGCAGGTCGGTGGCGCGGTGGACGGGGACGCCGTGGACGCTGTGCCCGGCGAGGATCAGATGGGTGTGGGTGTCGTCGAAGGCGGGCAGCACGGTCGCCCCGGGGGCGTCGACCACCTCGGTGCCGGGACCGATCAGCGCGTCCAGGCCGTGCGGGTCGGCGGCCAGGGCGGTGATCCGGGTGCCGGTGACGGCGAGGGCGCGCTGCGGCGGTTCGCCGGGGACGAGGGTGTGCACGGCGGCCGCGCGGACGAGCAGGTCGGCGGGGGGCTGGTGGGTCATCGCGGCTCCTGGCGGTGGTGGGCGGCGGTCGCCGGCCCGGTGACCTTCTCGACGTGGCGCAGGCTCGGTCCGGCGAGCCGGGCGTGCAGTCCGGTGAAGACGGCCCGGGCCGCGACGGCGTTCCAGTCGGCGGGCAGCAGCGGCGCGGGCAGGCCCGGGTCGAGGTAGGGCAGCCGGCGCCACTGGGTGAGCATCGGGACGTAGGCGCGGAACGCCGCGGCCGGCTCGATGTCGCGGTCGATGTCGGTGTCGCTGTCGGACCGGCCGGCATTGTCGGACCGGCTGTCGTTGTCGCGATCGTCGATGTCGCGACCGTCGTCGGTGCGCGGGCACAGGGCGGCGAGGGTGGGCTGCCAGGCGTCGGTGAAGGCCGCGTACTGGGCCTCGATGGCGGGGAAGTCCCACCAGGCCGCGACGGCGGTGCGCAGATCGGTGAACCCGGCGTACTCGGCGGAGAGGAAGAGGTGGACGTAGGCGTCCAGGCCGTGGCGTTCGAGCAGGCGTCGGGCGTCGGGCAGCACCCGGGCGGGGGCCAGCCAGACGCCGGGGGCGGCGTTGCCGAAGCCGAGCCAGCTGAGCCGCGAGCGCAGGGTGTGGCGGTGGGCGCGGGCGGACTCGGGGACGGAGAAGACGGCCACCACCCAGCCGTCGGCGAGTTCGGCGGGTGCCAGGCTGCGGAAGATCCGGCGGTCGCCCTCGTCGAAGACCGGTTCCATCGCGGGGGAGAGGCGGTAGCCGGTGCCGGTGCCGACGCCGTCCCCGGGGCGGCGCTCCTGGAGGAGGGTGCCGGCCTTCTTCAGGCGCGAGATGGCCGAGCGGACGGCGGGTGCGTCGACGTCCAGCTCGGCCATCAGGGCGATCAGGTCGGCGATGGATATCCAGCCGCCGAGGCGGCGGACGAACTCGCCGTAGACGGTCTGGATCAGCGAGCTCGGCCGGGGCGTGCTCTCGGTCATCCGGATCTCCTCCCGACGGCTCGTGGTGATCATAGCGCTGGGCCCCGGACCGCGGTCCGGCCCCGGTCGACCCGGCCGACCCCGGCCGACCCCGGCCGGATGACGCGCCGGTCAGGCCTCGGCGTAGGCGCCGGAGAGCAGGTGCCCGGCGCCGGGGGCGAAGGCCGGCAGGCCGAGGGCGCGCAGCAGTTGGTGGGCGGTGCAGACGGCCGCCGAGACGACCGGCTTGCCGAGCCGCTGCTCGGCCTCCTCGATCGCCGACAGCGAGGGCATCTGCACGCACGCGGACAGCACCACCGCGTCGGCCCGGCTGTGCGCGAGCCCGGCGGCGATCGCCGGGAGCTTCGCCGGGTCGTGGGCGGCGACGTCGAGGTTGTCGGCGATCTCCAGGGCCGCGAAGTCCAGCACCTCGATGCCCTCGTGGCCGAGGTAGTCGACGACGGTGCGGGCCAGCGGCCGCAGGTAGGGGGTGACGACGGCGACCTTCTTGGCGCCGATGGTGTGCAGTCCGGTCACCAGTGCGCCGGCGCTGGTGACCACGGGTGCGGCGGCGCCGTTCTCGGCGGTGCGCCGGTGCAGCCGCTGTTCGGCCTCCCGGTGGTAGCCGGGGCCGGTGGCCATGACGGCGACCAGGCAGGCGTAGCCGAGCACGTCGACCCGGGCGTCGGCGAGTTCGGTGGCGCACCGGTCGGACTCGGCGTCCATGGCGCGCAGCTGTTCGGGGGTGACCCTGGTCATCCGCATCCGGCTGGAGTGGAAGGTGAACCGCTCGGGCGCGACCCGTTCGCGGGCCCGCAGCAGGGCGGGCACCTCGGTCTCCATGGTGACGTTGGAGCTCGGGACGATCTGGCCGATCCGGTAGGTGGTGGCGGTCGGGGCGTTCGTCGGGGCGTTCGTCGGGGCGGTCATCGGACGGGCTCCTCTGCGGGGAGAGCGGGCGGCCATGGAGGGGGCGGCCGCGGAGCGGGCGGCCGGTGGACGGGCGGCCGGTGGGCGGGCGGCCGGTGGGCGGGCGGCCGGTCAGCGGGCGTCGACCACCGGGTTGGCGAGGGTGCCGATCCCCTCGACGGTGGCCTCGACCAGGTCGCCGGGCTGGAGGAACTGCGGGGGCACCATCCCCGCGCCGACGCCGGACGGCGAGCCGGTGGAGATGACGTCGCCGGGCTCCAGGGTGACGCCGGAGGAGATGTCGGCGATCAGCCGGGCGATGCCGAACAGCATGTGGCGGGTGTTGGAGTCCTGTCGCAGTTCGCCGTTGACCCGCAGGGACAGGTCGAGCCGCTGCGGGTCGGGGATCTCGTCGGCGGTCACCACGACCGGGCCGAACGGCGCGTAGCTGTCCTGGCCCTTGGAGAAGAACCACTGGCCGGAGCGGCGCTGGTCGCGGGCGCTGACGTCGTTGACGATGCTGTAGCCGAAGACGTGCCGCCAGGCGTCGGCCTCGCTCACCCGGAAGGCCGGTGCGCCGATGACGACGGCGAGTTCGCACTCCCAGTCGAGCTGCTTGGTGAGGTCGGCGTTGTGCAGGATCGGCTGGCCGGGGCCGGTGACGGCGGTGGAGGGCTTGCTGAACAGCACGGGCCGGTCGGGCAGTTCGCGCTCGGTGTCCAGGGTGCGGTGCGACTCGGCGACGTGCTCGACGTAGTTGAGGCCGACGCCGACGATCTTGCCGGGCCGCAGCGGCGCGCGCAGCTCGACCTCGGCGAGCGGGCGGAGCCGGGCGGGGTCGGGGTCGGCGAGCAGCTCGCGGGCGGTGGCCAGGGCCGGCTCCCCGGCCGCGATCAGCCCCAGCAGGTCGGGGGGCAGCCGGAGGCCGGCGGCGGAGGCGAGGGCGGACAGGTCGGCGACCCGGTCCCCGTCCAGCAGGGCGCCGGGGCGGGGGGTGTCGTCGCCGGGGGTGCAGTAGGTCAACAGCCGCATGGGTGTGCGCTCCTGGTCACGGGGTGGGGTGGGCCGGTACCCGTCGAGTCACGGCCTGGTGGTGGGCTGGTGCCCGTCGTGGTCCGGGTAGGGCTCCTCGCGGTACAGGCCGAGCGAGTGCATCACCGGGAAGTCGTTGAAGGAGAACAGGCAGGCGTCCTCGCCGGGGTCGAGGTTCGCGTGCTCGTGCCAGGCCCAGGACGGCACCACGAAGATGTCGCCCTGCTGCCACTCGAAGCGGTGCCCGGCGACCACCGAGACGCCCCGCCCCTTGGCGGCCGTGTAGACGACCGAGCCGGTGTGCCGGTGGGCGCGGGTCGCCTGGCCGGGGCGCAGCAGCTGGAGGTGGGCGCTCATGGTGGGCATCACCGAGCCGCCGGTGACCGGGTTGGTGTACTCCATGATCACCCCGTCGTAGGGCGATCCCTCGGCGGCCCGGGCGAGTTGGGCGAGCGCGTGGTAGCTGGGCTCCCAGGGCCAGCCGAGCAGCGGCGAGTACGGCCGGGTCCACTTCTCCGCGCCGTACGGCAGCAGATTGCCGCTGTAGGTGAGCAGCGAGGAGTTGGCCACCGGGCCGGGCCGCTGGTACAGCTCGGGGTGGACTTCGTAGAAGTTGGCGTCGAGCATGTTGACCAGCGGGATGTCCAGGCCGTCCTGCCAGATCACCGGGCCGTCGGCGGACTCGTTCCCGTGCTCGTGCCAGGTGCTGTTGGGCGTGATCGCGAAGTCGCGCGGGCCGACCTTGAGTTTCTGGCCGTCGACGACGGTCCAGGCGCCGGTGCCCTCGTGGACGAAGCGCAGCGCGGAGGCCTGGTGGCGGTGGGCGGTCATCGCCTCGCCGGGGCCCATGATCTGCAGGCCGGTGTACAGCAGGCCGACGGCGGCGCTGAGTTCGCGGCGGCCGGGGTTCACCAGCATGACCACCCGGCGGCCCGCGTCGTCGGCCTTGACCAGCGGCAGGGCCTTGCGCACCAGCGGGCGCAGGTCGGCGTAGCGCCAGAGCACCGGGACCGACCGGGGCTGCGGGTACCAGGGCTCGATCTCGTTCGCCACGGTCCACAGCGCGCCCGCGTCGACCTTGGCCAGCTCCTCGTAGTAGGCGGCGAGTTCGGGGTTGTCGGTGACCCGGGCGCGGCCGATCCGGTCGTCGTCGTAGGCGGTCATTCCTCCTCCTTCGGGGGCGGGTCCGGCAGTGTCAGGGGGCGCTGCGGACGGTTGTCCACGTGCAGCCGGAAGACGTCGAAGCGGTTGTAGTGGCCGACGATGTCGTGCATCTGCTTGGGCTGCACACAGCGGCCGAGGTCGATCTCGGCGTAGACGATGCCCTCCTCGTCCACCAGCGGTTCGGTCACCGCGCGGCCGTCGGGGCCGAAGATCCCGGACAACGCGCTACGCGGGCGGGCGAGTTGCTTGCGCACCTGCTGGTCCTCGCCGGCGACGGCGTCGACGATCTCGGGCGAGATCGTCGAGCAGGAGACGACGGTGAACACCTTGCCCTCGAAGCAGTGGGCGGCGGCGCGCAGCGCGATCGCCTCCGCCATGTCGTAGTCCTCGGGGGCGACCGGCAGCGCGATGTAGCTGGCCACGTGGACGAGTTCGCCCTGGGCGAGGAGGGTGAAGCGGGCCAGCGGGTTGGTGTTCTCGCCGCAGGCCAGCGCGCCGAGCGGTCCGACGGCGGTGTCGTGGACCCGCAGGGTGCTGCCGTCGCCCGGCGTCCAGGTCAGCTTCTCGGCCCAGGTGGGCACCAACTTGCGGTGCACGTTCAGCAGTTCGCCGTCGGCGTCGATGACCAGCAGGGTGTTGTACAGCGCCCCGAGGCTGTGCGGGCCGCGTTCGTTGACGCCGATCACCAGCACGACGCCGGCCCGGCGGGCGGCGGCGCGCAGCGCGTCGACGTAGGGACCGGGGACGTCCACCGAGGCGCGGTAGAGGCGCTCGTACCAGGGCGAGCCCTGGATCGGGTTCATCGTCCAGTTCCAGTAGGGGTAGCCGGGGACGAACACCTCGGGGAAGACCACCAGGGAGGCGCCGTGGTCGGCGGCCTCGTGGATCAGTGCGACCGCCTTGGCCACCGTGGCGGCCGGGTCCAGGAAGACGGGGGCGGCCTGGACGGCGGCGGCGGTGAAGCGGGGCAGCCGCAGCGCGGCGGCGACGGGCGCGGTCATCGCTCCTCCTCGGTCGGGCCGGGGCGTTCGGCGTGCTCGGCGTGCTCGGCGTTCTCGGCGGACTGGGTGGACTCGGCGGGTCCGGCGGGTCCACCGGGGCCGGTGGCGCCGACGGGCCCGCTCGGGCCGGGCCGCCAGCGGCGGTGCACGGGCGGTTCGGGCTCGCGCACCAGCCGCAGCCGCGGCGCCACCCGGTCGGCGCCCGGCCCCGGTGGTGGCCGGCTGCCCGCCGCCCACGGGTCGGGCCAGCGCGCCCCCGGCCCGGCGTACCCCTGCTCGGCGGCGGCGTGCAGGGTCCACAGCGGGTCGTACAGCTGGGCCCGGCCGACCGCCACCAGGTCGGCCCGCCCGGCCAGCAGCACCGAGTTGGCGTCGTCGTGCCCGGAGATCGCGCCGACCGCGACGGTGGGCAGCCCGGTGGCGGCCCGCACCAGTTCGGCGAACGGGGTCTGGTAGCCGCGCCCGTACGGCGGCCGCTGGTGGGCCACGACCTCGCCGGTGGAGACGTCCACCGCGTCCACCCCGCCGTCCGCGAGGGCCCGGCAGATCGCGACGGCCTCCGCCTCGGTGGTGCCGCCCGGCGCCCAGTCGCTCGCCGAGATCCGCGCCAGCAGCGGCCGCCCGGCCGGCCAGACCGCGCGGACCGCCGCCAGCACCTCCAGCGGCAGCCGCAGCCGCTGGGCGAGCGGGCCGCCGTAGCGGTCGGTGCGCCGGTTGGTCAGCGGCGACAGGAAGCCGGAGACCAGGTGGCCGTGGCCGAACTGGAGCTCCAGCACGTCGAAGCCGGCCCGCGCCGCACGCTCCGCCGCCGCCGCGAAGTCCGCCGCGACGGCAGCGAGTTCGACCGCGTTCGCCTCGTGCGGCCGCCGGCTGTCGGCGTCCCAGGGCAGCGGCGAGGCGGCCAGCAGCGGCCAGCCCCCCTCGGCGAGGGGTCGCCCGGTCCCGTCCGGTCCGGGCACCGCCCGGGCGGCCCGCCGACCGGCGTGGGTCAGCTGGATCCCGACCGGGCTGTCGCTCACCTTCCGGACGTCGTCGACGAGTTGGCGCCAGGCCGCCTCCTGGCGGTCGTTCCACAGGCCGGGGCAGCGGTCGGTGGCCCGGCCTTCCGGGGTGACCGCCGTCATCCCGGCGATCACCAGCCCGGCGCCGCCGAGGGCGTGGGCGGTCAGCTGCGCCCGGTCGAAGGCGCTCGGCAGCGCGTCCACGGACGTGAAGGTGGCCAGCGGCGGCACCACCACCCGGTTGCGCAGCTCCAGCGCGGCCAGCTTCAGCGGCCGGAACATCGGCGGCACCGCGGCCGCCCCGGCCGGTTCGGCGCCCCCGGCGAACGCGCTCTCCACCGCCGCCACGAAGCCGGGGTCGCGGGCCCGCAGGTTCCCGTAGGTGACCCGCCGGCTCCGGGTGAGCAGGTTGAACGCGAACCGGTCGGCGTCCTGCCCGGTCCGCCGGTCGATCGTCTCGAACCACTCCAGACTGGCCTGCGCGGCCCGCTGGGTGGACTCCACCACCGGCCGCCGCTCGGCCTCGTAGGCGGCCGACGCCTCCGCCACCGTGGGCTGTTCGACGAGGCTCGCGGCGAGCGCCAGGGCGTCCTCCAGGGCCAGCTTGGTGCCCGAGCCGATCGAGAAGTGCGCCGAGTGCGCGGCGTCGCCGAGCAGCACCACGTTCCGGTGCCGCCAGGTCGCGTTGCGCACCGTGGTGAAGCGGATCCAGCGGGAGGCGTTCGGGATCAGCCGGTGCCCGTCCAGGTGCCCGGCGAGCAGCTCCGCGCAGCGCCGCACGCTCGCGACATCGCTCTCGCCGCGCGCGAACTCCCGGTCGGCGAGGGCCTCGAAGCCCGCCCGGCGCCACGCCTCCTCGCCGATCTCGACGATGAACGTCGACCGTTCGGCGCTGTACGGGTAGGCGTGCACCTGGAGCACCCCGAAGTCGAAGCGCTCGACCAGGAAGGTGAAGGCGTCGAAGACCTTGTCCGTGGCCAGCCACATGTAGCGGGCGTGCCGCTCGTCCAGCTCCGGCCGGAAGGTCGAGGCGTACGCCGCGCGGGTCGCCGAGTGGATGCCGTCGGCGGCGACCACCAGGTCGTACTCCTCGGCGAGCCGCGCGACCGGCGGGGCGGGCGTGCGGTAGCGGACGTCCACCGCCAGCTCCGCGCAGCGCCGTTGCAGGATCGCGCGGAGCCGGTTGCGGTCCAGCGCGGCGAAGCCGTGCCCCCCGCTGGTGCGCACCTGCCCGGCGTACCGCACGTCGATGTCGCTCCAGCGGGCGAACTCCGCGCTCATCGCCGCGAACACCCGGGGATCGGCCTGGGCGATGCCGTCCAGGGTCTCGTCGGAGAAGACCACGCCGAAGCCGAACTCGTCCTCGCGGCCGTCCCGTTCGAAGACCGTGATGTCCCGCTCCGGGGCCGACCGCTTGGCCAGGGCGGCGAAGTAGAGCCCGCCGGGGCCGGCGCCGATCACCGCGATCCGCTGCGCCCGGCCGGTCGCCGGACCGCCTCCGCCCCCGGCTTCTGCCGCCCGGCCGGTCACCGGACCACCTCCGGCTCCTGGCGTCCGGCCCCGGCCAGCGCGTGCCGCACCTGCTCCGGCCACGGTTCGGTGCCCTTGGCGTGCGGCGCCGCGTGCACCACCGACATCCGCCCGCTGGCGGCCAGGCCGTTCGGCCCGTGCACCTCGAAGACGTAGTGCAGCGAGGAGCCGCCGATCCGGTCGACCCGCAGCTCGGTGCGGACCAGGTCGCCGAACCAGAGCCGCTCGCGGTAGTCGGCCTCGAAGTGCACCCGCGGGATCCGACCGAACAGCCCGTCCAGGCCGAGCCGGCGCAGCAGCGTCGCCTCCGCCGCCTCGGCCCAGCGCTGGACGGCCGAGAAGTGGTAGTGGCCGGCCGCGTCGGTGTCCGACCACTCGACCCGCCGCTCGGTGCTCACACTGGCCGGCGTGGGGGCCGCCGTCGGGCCGGCCGCCCCGGGCGCCGCCCGGCGGCGCAGTTCGGCGCGCGCCAGCTTCCCCGTCGCGGTGCGTGGCAGGGCGTCGACGAACTCCACCGCGCGCGGGTACTTGTACGGCGCGATGGCCTGTTTGACGTGCTCCTGGAGCGCCCGGACGGTCTCCGGTCCGGCGGCCGTGCCCGGACGCAGCACCACGTACGCCTTGACCACCGTGCCGCGCCGCTCGTCCGGCACCCCGACGACCGCGCAGTCCGCGACGCCGGGGTGGTCGGCGAGCACCTGCTCCACCTCGGGCCCGGCGATGTTGTAGCCGGAGGAGACGATCATGTCGTCGTTGCGCGCCCGGTACCAGAAGTACCCGTCCGGGTCGCGGACATAGGTGTCGCCGGTGAGGTTCCAGCCGTCCCGCACGTAGTCGTGCTGGCGCTCGTCGCGCAGGTAGCGGCAGCCGGTCGGGCCCTTGACGGCGAGCCGCCCCGGCTGCCCGTCCGGCACCGGCCGGCCCTCTTCGTCGAGTATCGCCGCCCGGTAGCCGGGCACCGGCCGGCCGGTCGCGCCCGGGCGGATGTCGTCGTCGGCGGCGGAGATGAAGACGTGCAGCAGTTCGGTGGCCCCGATGCCGTCGATCAGCCGTTGCCCGGTGGCGGCGCGGAACGCCTCCCAGACGGCGGCCGGCAGGTGCTCGCCGGCCGAGACGCACCGCCGCACGCCGGCGAGCCGGTCGGCCAGCCCGGCGGCGAGGATCGCCCGGTAGGCCGTCGGCGCGGTGAACAGCACGCTGACCCCGTGCCGGTGGACGTGCTCGGCGAGCTGCTCGGGGGTGGCCTGCTCCAGCAGCAGGGTGGCCGCGCCGGCCCGCAGCGGGAAGACCACCAGTCCGCCGAGCCCGAAGGTGAAGGCGAGTGGCGGGGTGCCCGCGAACAGGTCGTCCGGGGTGGGCCGCAGCAGGTGGCGGGAGAAGGTGTCGGCGTTGGCGAGCACGTCGCGGTGGAAGTGCAGGGTGGCCTTGGGCCGGCCGGTGGTGCCGGAGGTGAAGGCGATCAGCGCGACGTCGTCGGCGGCGGTCGGTACGGCGGTGAACGGGCCGGTCAGCCCGGCGCAGCGTGCGGTGAGGTCCGCCGGCCCGGTGCCGCCGTACGGCACCACGGTCAGTCCCGGCGTCCGGGCCTGTTCCAGCTCCGCCAGGAACCGGTGGTCGCAGAGCGCCAGGACGGGCGCCGCGACCTCGTGCAGGGCGGTCAGCTCGGCCGCCCGGAGCAGCGGCATGGTGGTCACCACCACCCCGCCGGCCTTCAGGACGCCGAGCCAACAGGCCACCAGCCAGGGTGCGTTGGGGCCGCGCAGCAGGACCCGGTTGCCGGGTACCAGGCCGAACCGTTCGGTCAGCAGCCGGGCCACCGCGTCGGCGCGCTCACGCAGTTCGCCGTACGTCCAGTGGCCGTCCGGCGTGACCAGGCAGCGCCGGTCGGCGCCGAACTGCTCGATCGTCGCGTCGAGCAGTTCGTGCGCGCAGTTCAGTCGGTCCGGATAGACCAACTCCGGTAGGTCGAAGCGGAATTCGGGCCACTCCTCGAAGGGTGGCAGGTTGTCGCGACAGAACGTGTCCACGTGCGCAGAGGGAGAGAGCTCCATGGGCGGGCCACCTCATCGGGCGAGCGGGAGTGAGGCAAGTATCGCGCTTCGGTGACGCCAGTCAAGAGAGCGATACACGCATTCGGCCCAGTGGCCACGTTCCGCCTGCTACCGCGGGGTGGAGTCGTCCCCCTTGAACGGAGCGCCGTGCCCCGGAACGATCAGGTCCGCCGCCGCCAGCACCCGCAGCCGGGAGGCGCGCAGCTGCTCACGGTCCGGGGCCACCGGGTCGTCGGCCGGCCCGGCGGCGTGCCACCACAGGTCTCCGGCGAACGCCACCACGCCCTCAGCCGTGCCCGCCAGTAGCGTGATGTCCTCGTGGCTGTGCCCGGGGGTGCGGATCAGGCGCAGCGACGGGGTGAGCTCGTACCCCTCGGCGTCCCGGTTCGTCCACTGGTGCCCCAGGTACTCCACCTTGTGGTCGTGCACCCGGGCGCGGGGGAAGAGGCCCACGTTCATGGTGTTGTCCGGGTGGTGGTGGCTGAGGACGACGTCGGTGATGTCCTCGGGGCCGAGCCCCAGCTCGGCGAGCGGGCCGAGGATGTCGTCGTGGCTCGCCACCATGCCCGGATCGAAGATCACGTGCCGTCCCGCGTCCGTGACGTAGGAGACGGTGGCGGCGACCCCGGGGCCGGTGGAGCCCACGTAGCCGGTGGTCAGGACGGTGAAGGCGGCGCTGCGGCCGTGCGGTGCGTCGGTCATGTCTCGATCCTGTCGGACCTCGTCGGCCTCGACGAGTGGCACCAACGCCACTGATCGCAGGAAAAGTGCCAAGCAGGTGCGGGCTCTGCCAGACTGCGCGGATGGCTCCCTTCACGACCGTCGCCGCCTACGTCCCGCCCGGCGCCGGCATGCTCGCCGTCGGCATCGTCGCCGAGGTCTTCGGCCCGCACGGGAAGGAACTGCCGGGCTTCGACTTCGCGCTCTGCGCCGACCGCCCCGGCAGCGTCGACACCGACCTCGGCGTGCCGCTGGCGATCGGGCACGGCCTGGACCGGCTCGCCGCCGCCGACCTCGTGCTCGCCCTCCCGGGCGCCGGATTCCGCACCCCGCCCCCGCCCGCCGTCCTGGACGCCCTGGTGGCCGCCCACGACCGGGGCGCGCTGGTCGCCGCCCACTGCGTGGGCAGCTTCGCCCTCGCCGCCGCCGGCCTGCTCGACGGCCGCCGCGCCACCACCCACTGGCGCTTCGCCGGACTGCTGGCCCGCAGTCACCCGGACGTCACCGTCGAACCCGAGGCCCTCTACCTGGACGACGGCCGGATCACCACCGGCGCCGGGGCGGCCGCGGGCTTCGACCTCTGTCTGCACCTGATCCGGCGCGACCACGGCGCCGCCGTCGCCAACCACATCGCCCGGGACATGGTGCTGCCCTCGCACCGCGACGGCGGACAGGCCCAGTACCTCGCCGCGCCGGTGCCCGAGGACGGCGAGGACGAGCGACTGGCCGAAGTGCTCGGCTGGGCTCGTGCCAACCTCCACGAGCCCCTGCCGGTCGACGAGTTGGCCCGCCGCGCCGTGATGAGCAAGCGCTCCTTCCTGCGCCGCTTCGCCGCAGCCACCGGCACCACCCCGCACGCCTGGCTCGGCGAGCTGCGGCTGACCGCCGCCGAGGAACTCCTGGAGACCACCGACCTGCCGGTGGAGGAGATCGCCCGCCGGGTCGGCTACAGCGGCGCGGCGGTCCTGCGGGAGCGCTTCGTCCGCCGCCGCGGCGTCCCGCCCCGGGTCTACCGCCGCTCCTTCACCCGCATCCCCCGGCCGTGACCGGCCCGCCTTCCAGCACCGTCCTGGCACGGCCGAGACTGTTCTCCAGCCGGTCACGGACAGCGGTGGGCAGGTCCCCGGAATCCAGCGCGCACCCGCCGAGCGCGCCTTCGAGGGCACGGACGTGACTGACCGCGAGTGCTCCCCGAACGGCCGGGTGGGCAAGGAGGTCGCGCAGTGCGTACCCGTCGGCGGACGCGGCCGTTCGGGCGACGAGCTCGTGGAAGAGGTCCCGGGCGGCGGCCGTGCCCGAGCCGGACGCGTCGAGCACGGTGAGGCCGAGGCGGGTGGTGAAGACAGCAAGCCCCTCACTGTCCGCGAGACCATGCCAATGGCCGATCGCCTCCTCAGTGGCCCGGTGGTCGCCGGGCCTGCACAGCGCCTTCAGAACGGCGGTGACGGCGTCCTCCCACGGATCGCCGGGTTCGGTGGCTTCCAGCAGACCGAGGGCGCCGGCGAGGTCACCGGCGGTCGCGCGGGCGAGGACGGCGACCTGCCGCCCGTCGAGGATGCGTCGGCCGATGCCACGGTGCTCCTCGATGTGGCGCAAGGCATCGCCCCAGCGGCCCGCGGCGGTGAGCGCGCGGGCGCCGTCGGCGATGACGACCCGCCACAGCCATGCCCGCACCTCGGCACGCTGCTCGTCGGTTTCGGTGAGGCGGGCAGGAACGTTGACGCCGCCAAGTAGGGTCGCGGTGCCGGTCGTGACCGCCCGGTAGAGGTCGAGCAGGAGCCGGTGGCCCCGTTCATGGTTGCCGGCGCGGATCTGGAGCCGGGCGAGGTTGACGAGGGGTTCGAGGCCACGGATCGCGCTCATCGCCGGGAGCGGGCCGCCGGTGAGACACAAGGCGGCGTGACGGTGGCACAGTTCGCGTGCGTACTCGCGTAGACCGAGATCGGAGGCGAGCAGCGCGACCTGGTTGAAGACGGCGGACGCCAGGCCCGGGTCCTGCCGGTGGGCGGCCGTGTCGGCCAGCTCGGCGAGCCGGCCGACACGGGCTTCGAGCGGCAGGCACACGGGCCGGCTTCGGGCGACCAGCGGGAAGCGCCGGGCGACGGGGCCGGTCGGGTGCACGGCGCTACTCCCAGCAGACGCTGATCGGGTGGCGGGGGCGGTCCAGGACGAAACGGCCGGCGGCCGGATCGGCGGTGGCCGGGGCGTCCGGGAGCTCGAAGCGCAGGGTGCGCTTGCGGAAACCGTGGTCCCAGGTGCGGATCTCCTGGGCGACGAGGTCGGCGAGCGCGGCGCCGTCGGGGCCGTGGCCGATGACGCCGGTCTCGTAGGTCCTGCGGCCGTCGGCGTCGTCCTTGCCGGGGCGCAGCGTGAGGTAGGCGAGGGAGCCGCCGCGGACGGTGGCCATGGCACCCCACCCGAACATGGGCGCTACCACCCCGCGCTCCCGGGCGCCGCCCGTCACGCCCATCCGCATCAGGGAGTTGGGCAGAGTGAGGGCCAGCCACAGGTCCTGGTACTCATAAGTAGTGCCGACCGGGATGGTGACGCCGGTCCACCGTTCATGGCGTCCGCTGCCGAGGACGCCGAGCAGCAGGGAGGCGTTCACCGCCTCGCCCTGGTCCTTGTGGACCTGCAGGGTGACGTCGCCCTCGTCCGTGAGACGGACGGTGCGACGGGCGTCGTCCATGCTGCCGCGCAGCGGCATGAAGACCGCGAGCTGATCGTCGACCGAGACCCAGCCGCCCTCTCCTCGCTCGAAGGCGATCGTGCGGGAAGCCGTGCCGCGCAGTCGCAGCGGAAGCACGATCCGGCCGGTCGGCCTGACCTGCTCGATCCAGGCGGTGGGCATCTCGCTGGTGCTCACGGTCGCGATCACCCGATCGAAGGGAGCGGCGGCCGGGTGACCGAGCGCGCCGTCACCCAGGACGGCATCGACGTTGGTGATGCCCGCGCCCGCGAGGTGCCTGCTGGCGTCGTCGACCAGATCCACGTCCACGTCCACCGTCACCACGTGCCCCTCCGGCCCGGCGATGGTGGCCAGATAGGCCGCGTTCACCCCCGTACCCGCCCCCGCCTCGAAGATCCGCTCCCCGGGCCGGGCCGCGAGCTGTTCGAGCATCAGGGCGACGATGACCGGTTGCGAGGCGGCACTGATCTGCGTGCCGCTCCCGTCCGCCTTGATGTAGGTGGGGCTGTCCGCGTACGCGATCTCCAACGGGATGCCGGGCAGGAAGTGCTCCCGGGGCACGGCGCGGAAGGCGTTCTCCACCGCCGCGCTCGTGATGGTCCCCCGATCGAGAAGCTGATCGGTCATTGTTGCGCGAAGCTGCTCGGACGTGGGAGTGACGGAACCGTTGCTGAGAGTAGTCATATGGGCGACCCTAGTGATTGTGCGGACGGTCGGCTGCGAGTGCTCGGGGTCGTCGCCGGACTGGAAGACGACATCCAATGCCCTTGCTGTCAGGGCTGCTTGATGGTCGAGCGGCAGCCCGGCGCGATTGGCGTGGAACAGGATGTGGTGGGCCAGAACAGCACGTAACCCGCGGGTGAGACGGCCGTAGCGGTTGAGGCGGGCGAGATCCTGGCCGGTTGTCTCGAAGACGTCGACCCAGCGGCGGTGCCCGGAGAGCGGAGCACCGTCCTGGGTGAGTCGGCGGGTGTCGAGGCCCATCAGACGGTGCATCGCGAAGGTCAGGTCGGCCGCGCGGCCGGGAGCGACGGCACGAGGAGTGTCCCGGAACGCGGCGAACCGCGCCCACACATCGCCCTGTTCGTACCAGTCGAGGCCGGCGGCGCGGAGCATGGCGCTGATGAGCACCACAACGGTCTCGGCCCGGCCGAGTACGTTCGACGACGCCTGCTGTGTGGCGCGGGCGAGCAGATGAAGGCTGTCGGCGTGAAACAGGCGGTGGGCGACTTCCATGCCGTCCTGGCCGCCGAACGCGGTGGTCTCCGGCTCATAGATCCCCAGGTTCCACTGTTCGACGAGCCCCTCCTCGTAGAGGGCGTCCAGGAGCGACGAGACCATGGCTGAGGGCGCCTGGGCGCGGTAGCGAAGCCGGAGCGGGTCCTTTCTCATGTACCACCAGCTGTCCAGCTCGCCGCCGTCCTGGGCGGCGGCGAGCACGGGGGCAAGGCGGTGGGCGGCGAACTGCTCGATGCTGCGGCGGTCGGCGACGGCGATGCCGTGCTGGATCCAGCCAGTGGTCATGATCGGTCCTTGGTCAGGCGGTCAGGAGGCAGGCGTCCCACCGGGTCACCGGGACGTTCCCACTTGCGGCGGCCAGCAGTGCGAGGGCGGTTCCGGCGGCCCCATCGAGAAGGGCGGGTCCGGTCGAGGCGAGCAGACGGCGGGCCTGCTCGTCGGGGTCGGTGCGCCCCCGGTGGACGGTGTCCAGGAGCAGGCCGGTGGCCGAACGCAGCCGGGTGGCCGTGTGCGGCGCGGCGTCTGCGGCGCTGCGATGGGCGATGTGGACGAGCCCGGCGTAGCCGTGGCAGACGGACACGTCGGTGGTGGCGGCGAGCGCCGGCACGTCGAGCAGGGCAGCGGCGAGAGCGGTCTCGGCCTGGTGGCGCAAATGTCTGTTGTCGAGCGCGAGCGCGGCGAGCTGCTGAGCGCGGGCCACCCCGGCGGTGCCGTAGCACCAGCTCGGCCGCTGCGCTGCCAGCGGTCCGTGGCCAGGACCAGCCAGGTCCGCGCCGGTGATCCAGTACGGCCAGGCATGCTCGGCGCGCCACCGCTTCAGCCAGGCCAGGATGGTGCCGATCGCCTCACGTTGGCCCTCGATCTCGACACCACGGCGGAGGGCGAGGGCGAGCAGCGCGAGAGGCCCGGCGATCCCGTGCGCCAGCCCGTTGTTGGCGTGCCCGTCGGGAAAGCGTTGGTCCGGCTTGCCGGACGGGCCATCGGCGGTCCACCAGCCCGGACGTGGCTCGCCGTTGCGCTCGACCTGGTCGGTGAGGCGGACCAGGTGGGCGAGGACGGCGCGGATCGCTGCGCCGTGCGGGGCTCGGCGCAGCAGAACGGCGCCGATGCCCGCCAGGCCGCGAACGGTGTCGAACTCCGCCAGCGCCGGGAAGCCGCCGCGCTCGACCCGGACGTGTGCCGCGGCACAGCGACGCACGGCCTCAGCCGCCACCACCCGGTCGAGTTGGGCGAGGGCGCCCTGGTAGGAACCGGGGCGAGCCTCGGCCGCACAGCTCAGGACGTGCGCCAACGCCGGTGCGCCGTAGTAGAGATAACTGTCGGCCCCACACGTGACCCGACTGTCCGCCGCGACGGCCAGCCAGGCCCGGACGCGTTCCCACGGGCCCCGGCCGACGGCGGCCCGTTCGATGTGCAGCAGAGCGATGCCGGGAACGCCGTGCGCGAGCGACTGACACCACTGCGGTTGTGACGTCCAGGCACTCGGGACATCGTCGGGGTCGGCGAGCAACTCGGCGATCCGGTCGGACAGCCGGAGGGCGAGGTGTGGTCGGCGGGTCATCGGTCACCGTCACGGGACAGGCGGGCGCGAGCTGCGGCGCGGGCCAGGTACAGGACCTCGGCCTCGTCGTCGAAGTCGATGCGGTGCGCGCGGACGTAGTTGCAGTGCAGGAGCGAGCCGAGCACGTCGTCCACCTCGACGCCGGCGGTGTTGTCACCCGGGAAGTGACGGCGGTAGGCCTCCAATGCTCGGTGGCGTTCCACCCAGGCGTTCGCGATCGCCGCCCCTCCCGGTCGGTCACGGAGCGCCGACCAGCCATCGGTGGGGTCAGCCAGCTGCACGGCCTTGCGAAAGATCGGCCGGGGGATGGCGGCCGGGGCTTGTGCGGGGACGTTGGCGACGAGCCAGCGCAACCCGGCGGTGGCCGAGCCCGTGAACCCGGCGGCGATCGCGACCGCGTGGGCGGCCAGCATCGCTTGCCGCCCGGGCAGGGAGGGTGAGCAGAGCTGGGCGAGGACGGCGGCGGAATCGGCACGGAACACGTTCTCGGCCGCGGCCCAGGCCGGACCCTCGCCCCAGCGGCCGGTCTCCGCGTAGGAGGTCGGATACACGACTTCGGAGACCAGCCCCGCCTGGTGGAGTTCGGCAGCCCAGGTGCTGACCGCACCGGCGGCGTTCCCGAAGGCCGCGGCGTCGGGCAGGGTGATCCGCAACCGCAGGTGCTGGTCCGGATCGCGGAAGCGAACGAACCACCATGGCGGCGCTCCCAGTCGCTCCAGGAGCCTCGGCAGATGGCGGCCGAGCACGCTGTCCTGGCGCTCCACGTCACCGTAGAGCGAGGCGAGGAGCACCCGGGAGGCGGCGGGGGCGTCGCCGTGGCCGCGACGCAGAACCCGCGCGGCGGTGGGCCTCGGCAGACGTGGCCAGGCCGAGGGCCGGCTGGCAGTGAGCGGGACGACGATCTCATGGGCCCGGCCACCGGCCCACCCGAGGTCCGCCGGACCGGGACTCTCGACAAGGTCGGCGTGCGGAGCGGAGCCGAGGTGCGTGCGCAGCAGGACGCGGTGGCCCGGCCGGTCGAGATCGAGCGGCAGGCCTTGGCTGTCGGCGGCCAGCAGCACATGCCGCGCGACCCCGCGCTGCTCACGCCACGCGGACAAGGCCTCGTCCCATTGCCCCCAAGATGTGCGCACGGGTGGGAGTTCAGCGGCGGTGAGCCGCCAGGTGGCGGGGGAGACGACGACTCGTCCGCAGCGCAGGCGGGGCCGGAACGGCAGGGAGCCGAGGGAGCCCCACGAGAAGCGGGTGACCTGGGCGGTCTGGGCGCGGGAGAGTTCGGTGACGAGCCGTGCCAGCGGCGGGGTGTGGACCCGCAGGTTCAGCGCGTGGGTGGCGGCGGCCTCGATCCGCACGCCGAGCGCTGGTGCGGCCAGGTACATGCGACGCCCGTCACAGCCGACCGCCAGATCCTCCGGGCACAGGACGCCGTCGGCGCGCGGGCGGTGCTCGGCGAGGCTGATCACCAGTCGGCCGGTGGCAAGGCTGCGGGCTACGTGCCCGGTGGCCGGGGACAGTGGTGGGAAGGAGAGTTGGGCGGCGACGGCGTGCTCGTCCATGGTGGGCAGATCGGCGAGCATGCCTGTGAACGCCGCACGGTGGTCGGGCGGAAGTAGATGGACGAAGCGTCCGACCGCGACCCCGGCCGCCCGGGAGACGGAGACCACCTCCAGCCGGAATTTGCCCCTGTCAAGGGCACGTTGACTCCGGGCGAGAAGGTGGAAGCAGATCTCCAGGTGCGGGGGCAGACGCGGTTCGTCGGCGCTCGGGCTCAGGGTGGCCAGCAGTTCCTCGTCGAGCTCGACCTCGTGCGCGTCGTCGAGCGCCGCCCGTTGCGCGAGCGCGGCGAGAGCCGCGTCGCGCTCGTCGAAGCGTGGGGCTGCGGCACGACGGGTGCCGGGGTAGCCGTCGGGCCAGCCGATCCCGCTGTCCGCCACCATGTCCAGCAGCGGCACCAGCGCACCACGACCGTAGCGTTCGTAGAAGCGCTGGTGGTACGACCGCCACGCGGCGACCCCGCACGGAAAGGGACTGAGCCGCGCCAGCAGGTGGGCGGCTCGTTCGGCCTCGCGGGCGACGGTTCGGGGCAGGACAAGGTCGGCGTCCAGGACCAGGTCAACAGCCAGTGAAGGTCTTCCGGGCTGCTCGACGGCGTTCCTCGTCGCTCCGTGGGCACGGTCCGCCGGACCTGGCGCCCGGTTACGGGCGGCGAGGAGCTCGTCGGTATCGCGCAGGTCCCTGACGAGACTCGCGATGTCGGAGACCTGCTCGGCGCCGGCCCGTTCCAGCGAAGCCAACAGGTGACCGAGGGCATCCGGCTCGGTCGCAGGAGCGTGGAGGCTGGTGATCAGGGCACGCCTGGCGACGAGTTCGGCGAGCAGGCCGGTGATCCGCTCGGAGGACGCAGCGGGGAACTCCGAGGCAAGCCTGTCGGCCAGCGACTGGAACTGCACCGGCTGGCGGGCGACGGCGAGCGCGAGGGCGACCGGAGCAGTGTGCCGGAGCGTGACCTCCGCCGTCCCCGTGCCGATGGCCGGCCGGGTCATTGGCTGGTGGGGGATCACGAGCCTGTCCCCGCGTACGTGGGCGGTATTGTCGGTCATCACAGCGAGCCGCGGGAGTAACTCGGGAGAGCTTTCCAACCGCGCGATCAACTGGCCAAGCCAGGCGGCTCCGCTCCGCACGAAGACGTGGTGCTCGTTGCCCCACCGAAGCTCTGCCGCCGGGCCGAACACGGCGCCCTGGACACCGGCGAAGTACCCGAAGGGCGTGGGGCGACCGGACGCGCGCAGCAGGTAGCGCGCGGTGGAGAGCGCAGCGCGCCGAACCTCCCGTGATCCCGGCGCGTCGACGGTCAGCAACTGCTGGACACGGCCGGCGAGGGCGGGACTGGCATGGACGAGCGCCTCCCGGAGTTCGCCGTCCCCCCAGACATCGCCGAGCCAGCGGACCCGCGCGGCCGTCCGATCGGGGCTGTCACCGGCGAGAGCCGGCCAGACCGCCACTGTGGGCTCCGGGCGGGCGACCGCACGTACGAGTGCCACACCGGCGGCGCGGTAGGGAACCTCTTGCACGGATGAACGCATGGCGAAACCTCGGTCCATGAAGGCGGGGCAAGGAGACGGTCGGTGCCGCCGGGGTGCCGGCGGCACCGACCGGGGCGTGTCAGTGCACGCCGGTGGTGCAGGCGCCGCAGGTGCTGCCGCAGCCGTCGTCGGTGAGCACCTGCAGGCTGGCCGCGTCGGCCACCTCCACGATCGAGACGTCGAGGTCGAAGTCGTCGTCCGCGGTGACCGGGACGGCCGGGACGTCGACCTGGATCTGCTGGGCCATCGGGTTCCTCCTTTGTGTGGTTTCCCGTACGGGATCCGGCGTCGGGACACGGTCGTGCAACCCGGATCGCCAGAGAACAGTGGGCGGGTGTGCGGCGCGGTGGTGGTCAGCCTTCGCCGGGCGGCCGACGGCTGGCCGAGGGGATCCCGCCGGGAACGGTTGCGATCGTGTTTGCTCGAAGGTGCGCTCGCGGATCGAGCAGGCCGTCCGCGAGGCCGAGGGCCTCGTGCGGCTCCCCGAGGGCCCGGAGTACATGCCGTTCACCCGTGAACGCCGTTCGGCCGTGCAGGACACGGTAGTTGTCGATGATCACGGCCTGTCCGGCAGCCAGGCGCAGGGCGATCGTGTGCCGGGTGATGGCGCTCCGCAGAGCCGGTAGGTGTGCCTCGGCCTCCGGGGGGAACCGTGCGAGCTCGTCCTGCCGCAGCCGGATCCGCCAGCGGCCCGACGGGAGGAGATCGAACACGGGGGTGAACCGACCGTCGGCTCCGCCGAAGAACGCCGCGCGCGGTGAGTGCAGAGCCTGCAATGCGGCGGGTGTGAAGGTGGCCAACTCGCCGAGGACGGCCTGCCCATCGGTGAGCAGGAGGTGCCCGCCGGTTCGACCGGGACGGATGCAGGCCAGAAGCACCAGGCGCGGAGGGACGGCGAGCTGCGCCCGCTCGGTATGCGCGGTGAGAGCGTCCCGGCCGAGGCCGGCGCGGCCGGGGCCCGAGGCGGTGGTTTCGCTGCCGCGGAGGGTGGTGAGGCCGTCGGAGTCGCTGTCGGGGTGGGGCAGAAGCTTCGACAGCAGAAGCCGTGATGCGGCCAGCACGTCGTCACGGCTGAGGAGCCCCGACAGACCGGCGACGCCCCAGCGGCCCAGCGACAGGCCGATCTGCTCGCGCCCGGGACCGGCGTGCTCCGTGAGGGCGCGCAGCTCGCAGAAGTCCAACCGGAAGAAAGCAGACACGGAGATCCCCTCTGAGAGAGCCCTGCGGGTTGAGTGGCGACAAACTCTCCTCGTCCCGACCGCGGATGCAAAGTGACAAATGGTCAAAGCCGAAGAGCCGCCGGAGGTGCGGGCCGAACTCTGCTCGGATGCTAGGTTCGGGATGTCTGTGCCCCGTCGCGCACCGTGGAAGAACACATGAGCCAGCAGCCCGAACGTCCTTACATCCCAGCGACCTTCCCGATCTCGATCAAAGGCGTCGTCCTCGACCCCGAAGGGAGGGTCCTGCTGCTGAAGAACGAGCGGCAGGAGTGGGAGCTGCCCGGTGGAAAGCTGGAGGGTGGGGACACCCCCGAACAGCGGGTGGAGACCGAGATTCGCGAGGAGAGCGGCTGGAAGGCCACCGCCGGGCCCCTGTTGGACGTGTGGATGTACGAGCCGTTGCCGGGTCGGCGGGTCTTCATCGTGACGTACGGCTGCACGGCGGTCGACGCGGACCGACCCCCAGTGGTCAGCCATGAACACAAGGAAGCCGGGCTCTTTCACCAGCACGAGATCGACGGACTTGTCATGCCGCAGGGCTACAAGGACTCCATTGCCCGCTGGTACGCGCTGCTCGACCGGAGTTGAGAGTTGCACGACGGCATCCGCTGGCACTGGACCACGCCTCGTGCTCAGGACGTCCTGCGTCGACGCAGCCTTCCCGAGATCCTCGCCCTCTACCGCGAATTGCACGACCTGCCCCAGCAGGAGCTGGCCGATCTCCTTGGCTACTCCACCAGCTACATCTCCCGCGTGGAGACGGGCTCGCGGACCATCACCGACACCGGCGTTCTGCGTCACATCGCTGAGCGGCTGAAGCTTCCGTCGCACTGTTTCGGAATCACCGATGCGACTGACCGGGACCATCGAGCCGTCATCCAGTTTGCTGAGAGCGTGTTGCGCCTGGCCGAGATCGCGCGCCAGACCGGTCATGCCGGCGCTGCCGTCGATGAACTGTGGCCGCTGGTCATGCGGTTGGAGAGTCGGGTCAACGACGGTCACGTGGAGGTCGAGATCCTGCGGCTGCTCGCCGGAGCCCGGGTCGGCCTCGGGGTCGCACTCGGACACGTACTGCCCGAGGAACGTCTGCCTACTGCTGCCCGATGGACCGGCAAAGGGGTGGTCATTTCGCGCCACCTCGACGATCGGACGCTCCACGCGTACGCGCTGCGCCACCACGGCAACGAGCTGCGAAAGGCCGGACTCCATCGAGCGGCTCTGGAAAGACTGGTCCGGGCCCGCGATCTTGCACGGACCCCTCACGATCGGGCCGCTGCGGTCATCCTGCTGGCCCGCGCCGCCGGGACGGCAAAGGACGTCGCGATGTTCGACGATGCGGTGTCCGAGGGCAGCCGCCTTCTCGACACTGCCGATTCCACTCCGCTGTTCTCGGAGTTCACTCTTCACGAAGTGCGACTGCGCGGGCTTGCCGCCACTGGCCGGCTCCCGCAGGCGGTCGACCTGGTGGAACGGTCGCCCAACCCGGCGTTGCAGACCAGCCCGCAGTGGCGCATCATCTCCGCGGTGACGGCCGGGCAGGTCCTGCTGCGTCGCGGCGATCACAGCGCCGCCCGCGAGCAGATGCAGGCCGCGCTCGACGGGGCTGTGCTCCACCGCCTCCCGCATCAGATTCAGCGCGTGATCCGCAGCAGCGACGCCATTCCGGACGTCCAGGAGAAGGCGCAGGGAGCGCTGGCGCGCCTTCGGTCCGAGATAGCGGCCTGACTCCGCCGCAGCCGTCCTACGCACGACGGCTCGGTGGACGGTCATCGAGGGCTCTCCTCATCGCGGTCGACGGGGCCGGCGGCGTCGGCCACAGCCGCGCCGATGGCTGCGGCGACCAGGAAGACGACCAGCAGCGTTGCTTGCCACGTGCGTGGACCCGCCAGTACGGGGACGAGCCGGACCAGGACGCGGACGGCCAGGACCGCAGCACCGAACGCAGAGAGCATCAGCACGCATCCGGCGGCCACCGCGACACAGGCGCGGTGGCGTTGGGCGGACCGTGGGCGGGAGAACCGCACGATGTCGTCCAGGTGGTCGTGGGGCCCTGCCATCACGTCCTCGGGGCGGCAGAGGGAGGGAAGCTGGGGTCGTCGAGGCGCCAGAAGGCGTAGATTCCCTTGCCGCCGTTCCGAGTCGGCCGACAGGTCCACGCCGTGCTCAGTGCGGCGACCAACGGCAGCCCGCGTCCCGTTGTGGCATTGGGGCACGCCGAACGAGCGAGCGGTGCCTGAGGGTTGTGGTCTTCGACCAGCAGGCCCACAACACCCGTCCGGAACGCCGTCGACACGGTGATCGGGCCGATGGCCGGGTCCGCTTCGTCGGTACCGGCAGAGCGCCCGTGCAGGACGGCGTTGGTGACCAACTCGCTGACCACGACGAGGGCGTCATCGACGAGACGTCCAAGGTTCCACTGTTCGAGCACCGAGCGGACGAAACGCCGCGCGAGGACCGCGGACTGCCTCTCGTAGGGGAATCCCGTGGTGTGAATGGACGGGTGGGGGCCGGTCGGGGCTCCCCAGAGGACGGCCACCACGGCCGCCACTTCCAGGTTGGACCATTGCCGGAGACGAGCGGTCGGCTCCGAGTCGTTGAGTACTGCTGCCATGTCATCGTTCCTCGATCAGGGACGGATCCCCGGTGTGACACCGCAGATCCGTCGAGAGGACAAACAGCCGGCCCCGTGGGGCGGCGACATCGCTCCCGGGGTGTCCTCACCGTCGCCCCTGGGGTGCGAAGCGGGCAAATGCCCGGAACCAGGAATGCGGTCCGGACCAGGGAAATCACATCTCCGGATTTCCAGAACCGCCCCGGAACCGGGAAACGGTTTCCTGGCTTCACGACCGGGTGACTACCACTGAGTCGGCAGGTGGAGGAAGAATGCCCTGCTATGACGAAAGGTCACGGTGCGCTGTGTGCAGAGCGGTTGATCGCGGAGGCCGCTGATCGCGGGACGGGAATCGGGGTGATCATCGACAGTCTTCAGGAATGCTGCTCGGTCACCCGCCTGCGGGCTCACCGCCTCGCCCGCGGCTGGACTCTCTCCGACGCCGTAGCGCACTACAAGGCGCTGTGTGCCCGCAAGGGAGTGGAAGCCGGTGGCATCACCATCGATCGGATGAGCACGTGGGAGACCGGTGCGAGCCATCCCCGCCGGCGCAGTGCGGAGTTGCTGTGCGAGCTGTACGACACCGATGCCAACGACCTCGGCCTGGCTGCTCCTTCATCCAGCGCACCGATCGCACCGATCGCACTGGCTGTCGGGAGCCGGACCGCCCTGCGCGGCGTCGAGCCGCTGGATCAGCGGCTCGACGAGATCCGTCGAGCCGTGAACCGTACCCTTGCGGCTGCGACCGTCAGCACGGCGCAGTTGGACCAGATGGAAGAGCGGATGGTCACTGCCCGTCGGCTGTATGTCTTCACGCCGCCCGAGCAGATGGTTTCGGTCCTCCTGGAGGACCTGGAAGAGATCCGAGTGCTCTCTGCTGACCGGCAGCCCGCCGCCGTGCAGGTCCAGCTCTCCGCACTGACCGCCATCGGTGCCACCCTGGTCGCCGACGCTCTGATGAAGCTCGGCGGCTTGCGCCATGCCGGTCAGTGGTACGACACCGCACGAACGGCCGCCGATGACAGCGGTGATCCCGAACTGCGGGCCCGCGTCCGTGTCCAGGCCGCGATGCTCCCGTACTACTACGGTCCTCTTGAGGCCGCCGTCGGCCTGGCTCACGAAGCGCGCCTGATCTGCCGAAATCGGCCAAGCCTCACCGCCGCGTTCGCCGCCGCGGCCGAGGCCAGGGCCTTGGCCCGGCAAGGCGACCATGAAGGTGCCCGCACCGCCATCCGCCACGCCGAGAAGATCTGGCAGGCCTGCGACCCCGGTCCCGACGACGACGCCTGGGCCTTCCCGGAAAGACGCCTGCTGCTCTACCGCAGCGGCACCTACACCTCGACCGGGGACACCCAATACGCATGCCATGCCCAGGACCAGGCATTGCGGCTGTACCCCGAGCGGACCGGCATCGACCCGGCGCTCCTCGGCCTTGAACGCGCCATGTGCCTGGTTCACGCCCACAGGCTCACCGAAGCCTGCCAACTCGCCGCCGACGCCTACCATCAAGTGCCCGAGGCACACCGCACGACAATCCTCGGCGCCCGGGCCCAGGACGTGATCGCCATACTGCCGCCGCAACTGCGCACCGTGCGGCCGGTGCGCGAACTCGGCGAGATGCTGAGCATGCCGACTGTACCGAGGTGACAGCGCCCGGGCCGGTACGACAGCCTGGGCCGTATGACGACGATCGCGACGGACGCCGGCGGCTTCGCCGCAGCCGACCTCACCCGCCTCCTGGGCCGGGCCTGCGCCGCCGCAGGACTCGATCCGGCCAGCGCCCGCCTGATCAGAGGCCACACCAACGCCGTCTTTGCCACCGACTCCGCCGTCGTGAAGATCGCCCGCAACGGCACCCCCGCGGCGGCCGTGCGGCGGACCGTCGACCTCGTCTACTGGCTCACCGCACAAGGTCTCCCGACCGTTACCCTGTACCCCGTGAGCCAGCCCGTCGACCTGGGCGGCCACTATGCGACGTACTGGACGTACCTGCCGCAGCCCACACACCCCGTCGCCGCCGAGCAACTCGCCGACCCCTTGCGTGCCCTCCACCGGCTCACCGAGCCGCCGGTACCACTTCCTCGGGTCGACTTGGCTGCGGCCATCCGTCGTTCGCTCGCCGTGACCACCGCCCTCACCTCCGAGGAGATCGCCTTCCTCACGGGCAGGCTGGATCAGCTGGAGCATGAACTCGCCGACGTCTCCTACGTGCTGGCGCCGTCCGTCATCCAAAGCGACCCTCAACACCGCAATGCCCTCCACGCAGGCGACGGCGAGGCGGTGTTGTGCGACTGGGACACCGCGGCCTTCGACCAGCCCGAGGTGGACCTCGTTACCGTGGAGATCCACTGCAGGCGGTTCGGCTACGGACCTGCTCACTACCAGGCCTTCGCCAACCGGTACGGCCACGACATCAGGACCTGGGACGGATTCTCCGTCCTCGCCGCACTTCGAGAACTGCGCATGCTGACCACCAACGCCCGCCGTGCCGAGCCCGGATCCGCGACCGCCGCCGAGGTCCGTCAACGGATCGCCGGGCTCCACGGTCGCGATCACTACCAGCAGTGGACCATCCTCTGAGCTGATCATTTCAGAATGAAGGCGTATCGTCTGGCTCCGGCGCCGCTGTAGATCATTCTGCGTAGCGCCCGCGCAGCCACCGCAGCGCCGCCTCGGCGGCGTTGGCGCCGCACATGCCGTGGACGCCGGGGCCCGGCGGGGTGGCGGCGGAGCAGAGGTAGTGGCCGGGGAGGCCGGTGGCGTACGGGTGGAGGGTGGGGCGCGGGCCGAACAGGAGCTGGGGCGCGTCCTTGGCGCCGGTCATGATGTCGCCGCCGACGAAGTTGGGGTTGGCGGCGGCGAAGTCGGCGGGGCGGCGGACGGTCAGTCCGAGGACGCGGTCGCGGAACCCGGGGGCGAAGCCCTCGATCCGGGCGATGATCGCCTCCGTGGCGTCCCCGGTCCAGCCGTGCGGCACATGGGCGTACGTCCACAGCGGGTGGACGTCGCCGACGGAGCGGCCGGGGTCGGCCAGGTACTGCTGGCCGACCAGGACGAAGGGGCGCTCCGGCATCCGCCCGGCGGCGACGGTGCGCTCGGCGGCCACGAGCTCGGCGAAGCTGCCGCCGAGGTGGACGGTGCCGGCGCGGCGGGCCGGCTCGGCGGTCCAGGGGACACCGCCGGCCACGGCGAAGTCCACCTTGAACGCGCCCGGCCCGTGCCGGAACCGGCGGTAGGCGCCGGCGCTGCGGGGCGGCAGGCGGTCGCCCAGGATGTCGGCGACGGCGCCGGGCGCGAGGTCGTACAGGACGAGGTCGGCGGGCGGCAGCTGCTCCGCCGAGCGGACCCGCACTCCGGTCTCGACCACCCCGCCCAGTTCGGTGAGCAGCGCGACCAGCGCCCGGGTGATCGCCCCCGAGCCGCCGACGGCGACGGCCCAGCCGTAGCGGTGTCCGGCGGTCAGCAGCCCGAGGCCGACGGCGGCGCTGAGCGGCCGGTGCAGCGGCTGGAACGCGTGGGCTGCGGCCCCGCCGAACAGCGCCCGGGCCCGCTCCCCGGCGAACGCCCGGGCGACGGCGGTGGCCGGGAGCAGCGCGGGCACCCCGAACCGGGCGAGCCGCAGCGGGTGGCGGGGCAGCTGCAGCAGCGGGCCCATGAGGTCGTCGGCGAGCCGGTCGTACCCGGCCACCGGTCCCTCGAACAGCTGCCGCCAGCGCCGGCCGTCGGCCCCGCCGAGCCCGGCGGCGGTCTCGGCGACCGAGCGGTGCAGGACGCCGGCCGTGCCGTCGTCCAGCGGGTGCGCGCAGTCGATCTCCGGCAGCCGGAACTCCAGCCCGAAGCGCTCCAGGCCGAGGCCGCGCAGGAAGGGCGAGCCGATGGTCATCGGGTGGATCGCCGAGCAGTGGTCGTGCAGCAGCCCCGGCAGGATCGCCTCCCCGCTGCGGGCCCCGCCGCCGACCTCCTCGGCGGCCTCCAGCACGGTCACCCGCACCCCGGCCCGGGCGAGCCGGACGGCGGCGGCGAGCCCGTTGGGCCCGCCGCCCACCACGATCGCGGTCCGCATGGCGCGTCACCCTCCCGTCGGTGCCGGGGCCGTCGGTGCCGGGAGCGGCGGAACGGCCGTCCCGCCGACCAGCATCCCGCACCGACGGGTGGGCCGCCTCAGCGCCGCGGCACCTCGCAGCCGTCCGGCCCGCAGGCCGCGCCGCTGTCCCCGTCCACGCCGGTGTCCGCGCCGACCCGGACGAGCGGGACGGGCGTCCGGCTGTCCCAGGCCTGCTCCAGTGCCGCCGTGAAGGTCTCGGCCGGCTGGGCGCCCGAGACCCCGAGCCGGCGGTCGAACACGAAGAACGGCACGCCGGTGGCGCCCATCGCGCTCGCCGTCGCCTCGTCCTCGCGCACCGCCTCGGCGTAGGCGTCCGGATCGGCGAGCACCCGGGCCGCCGCCGCGCCGTCGAGGCCCGCCTCGACCGCCAGCTCCACCAGCCGCCCGGCCGCGAACGCGGACCGCTCCTCGGCGAAGTTCGCCCGGTAGAGGGCGTCCAGCAGCGCGGCCTGCCGTCCGTGCTCCGCGGCGAAGTGGAGCAGCCGGTGCATGTCGAAGGAGTTCGCGGCGTCGCGCCCGGACCGGAGGTAGGCCAGGCCCTCGGCCTCGGCGTTGTCGGCGATCCGCTGCTCCGCCGCCTCGGCCTGCTCCAGCCCGATCCCGTACTTGGCGGCGATCAGTGGGACCACCGGCCTGGCCTCCTGCGGCGCCCGCGGGTCGAGTTCGAACGAGCGGTGGACGACCTCCACGTCCTCCCGGTGGGGGAAGCGCTCCAGGGCTCGCTCGAACCGTGCCTTGCCGATGTAGCACCACGGGCAGTTGATGTCGCTCCAGATCTCGACACGCACGGGGTGGCTCCTGTCCTCCATCGCGGCGGGCCTGTCCCGCGCACGTTCCCTCGGAGAACACCCATGAGTAGCTGAATATTTCTCCTCATGAAATATCCACCCCCGCCCCCCGGGGCCTCCGGCGCCGAAGGGCGCGCCGGGAGTGCGGCGGCGGCCGTCGGCATCCCTCGCCGGTGGGATCAACGCCCCTGCCCGACGGTGCACTTGGTGCGGTCGTACCGACCCCCGCCGATCGGGTGAACGGCGGTCCGGGTGGGCGTTTCGTCCACGAAGCGTCGCGGTGGGGGCGTGTAGCTTCCGGTGCCGATCGGTCCCGTTCCGCGGACCGCCCGCCCCAGCGCGACCGGCCCGCGGACCTCCTCTCCGACCCCCCGGAGGACACACCCCCATGCGCTCCCGCCACTTCGCCGCGCTCTCCCTGGCGGCCGCCCTGCTGGTGACCGGCACCGCCGCCACCCAGAGCGCCGCCGCCACGGTCAGGGCCGGCGACGTCCAGGCCGACCCGACCGACTGTCCGCGCGAGCAGTACCGGCCGACCGCCGAGGACAAGAAGAAGTACTACTGCGGCTTCAAGGAGCTCGGCCCCAAGGTCCTGCCGGCCACGGTCGCCAAGCTGCTCAAGAACTACGACCGGTTCGGCGGCCTGACGCCCCAGCAGTTCCTCTCCTGGTACCGCGACGGCCTCGACTGGAAGTACCCGGCCCAGGACGGCTTCCGCGACGTCAACGGGGCCATCGACCGGACGACCGTCGAGATCCCGGCGGGCACCAAGCTGGACCGCTTCGGCGCCTACTACGGCCGTTACCTCTCCAAGACCGGCACGTCCTTCCCCGAGCGCGCCCTCCCGCCGGACAGCCTCAACCCCGTCGTCGACGACGGCCCCGAGGTCGAGGCCTACCACTGCTACCTCGTGAAGAAGCCCTTGAAGGTCGAACAGGGCGCCATCGCCTCCGGCTTCGCCCAGCCCGGCAACGGCGTCCAGCAGTACCTGAACGAGAAGCTGAAGCCGGCCGAACTCGGCAGCGACTCCTACACGGTGAAGACCCTGCTGGACACCAAGTACGGGTACCTGGAGTCCCGGCCCGCCGCCGAATGCCTCGCCTGACACCTCCACCGGGCCCGCCCCACCCTCGTCGGCGGGGCGGGCTCAGGACTCGATGATCCGGCCCGCCGAGGGCTGGGAGAGGATCAGGCCCAGCAGCTGCGGGTCGCCCCGGTAGAGGTAGGCCTCGTCCTCCCGGGGTGGCCTGGCTCCGGCGGGGAGCAGCAGGTCGAAGCTGGTGGTCATGTCCCCGCCGAAGCGTTCGGTGAGCAGGTCGAACACCGCCCGGGAGACGACGACTGCCGCAACCGGAGCGCGTTGGGGCTGTTCCACGAGCCGCTCTCTCAGCCGGACCGCGCCGGGCAGGCGCACGGGCACTGGGCCGAGCAGCACGGCCACGCCGACCTGTGTGCGTGGCCGGGCAGTGGGGCCGAGCCGTTTGATCCGGTCCCACAGATCCAGGATGACGGCTCCGGCGGTGGCAAGGGGATCGGCGGCGGCGGGGACGGTGAGCAACAGCTCGGCGCCGAACCCGAGCGGCGCGTCGAGCAGCCTCCCCTCGACGGGGGAGCCGTGCAGCAGGTCGGCGAGGAGTTGCCGGAGCGCTCCCGTCTCGCTGCTGTTCGCGACCTGAACGGCCAGGCGCAGGTCGTCCTCCGGCGGTGCCCCGCTGAGGACCCGGAACACCCGGTCGAGCGCGGGACCCTGGTCGGCCTTGATCCGCGGGTCATGGTCCAGCGCTTCGACGACGGCGCGCAGGAGCCACTCCGCGCCCTCCCGGTTGCCCCGCCGGCGGTCGACGGTGCGCACGCCCTCGGCCACGGTGGTCAGGGCGGTGTACTGGCGGTCGCGAATGAGGGGCTGCGCCAGGGAGCCGGCGAGCAGGACGGTGGCGGTGGGGTCGCCGTGCTGGGCCGCGTGGGCGATCAGCGCGACCATGATCGACTGTTCCGCCTCCAGCCAGGCGCGGGCCCGCTCCGGATCGCGGAAGCGAACGCCGGGCCCGCCGCGGGGGTCGACCGCGGACTCCGTCATCGAGCGGTAGCGCTTCAGCAGGCGCGTGAGCGCGCCCGCGCGGTCGTCGACATCGGCGATCGCCTCGCCCCGGCTGACGGCGTAGAGCCTGATCAGCGGGTGGAAGTACCAGTGACCCGCAGGCGGGGTGGCCTCGACGAGGCCGGCGCGGGCCAGCTCCGCCATGAGCTGCTCCGCGACCGGGTCCGCCAGGCCCGCCAGGCCCGCGGCGACGTGGGTGGACACCTCGGGGTGCGGGTACACGGAGAGCAGCCGGAGCAACCGGGCCTCGTTGCTGGTCAGTTGCACGTACGAGTCGGTGAAGGCGACCCGGAGGCTCCGTTCGCCGTGGCTGAGGCCGGCGAGCCGGAAGGTGGGGTCGCTCAGCTCCTGGACCATGGAGGCCAGCGAGCGGTGCGGATGCTCGGCCAGCCGGGCGGCGCAGATGGCCAGCGCGAGCGGGAGCCCGCCGCACAGTTCGGCGAGGGCCAGCGCCTGCTGGGGGGCGTCGGGGACGCGGCGGTCGAGGTGCCGGGCCGCTTCGAGGTGTTCCTGGAGGAAGCGGACGGACTCCTCCCGGGTGAGTGTGCCCAGCTGGTACGGGGTGGCGTCGATCGGCAGGGAGTACCGGGAGCTGACCATCGCGACGACCGGAACGTGGGCCGGCAGGAGCGGACCGAGGTCCGCCCCCGCCGGCGCGTTGTCGAGAACCAGCAGAACCGGGCCGCTCCGCTCGGTGAGCCCGCCGAGGGCGGCCCAGTAGAGGGCGGCCCGGTCGCGAGGGTCGGCCGGAACCAGCTCGGCCGGGACACCGAGATCGCGCAGCAGCGCCCCCAGCGCCTGCGCGGGCGTGCCGATGTCCGTCGCCAGGTCGAGGTGGAGCACCCCGGTGGGGAACCATCCCCGGTCCACGGCCGTAGCGGCGGCCTGGAGGACCAGTTCGGACTTTCCGACGCCGGGGAGACCGGTGACCAGGGCGGTCCGCCCGCCGGTCCGTCCGGGTGGGGCGGGCGCGAGGAAGGTGAGGAGGGCGGCGAGTCGCTCCTCCGAGCCGGTGAACGTGAGGGACGGCAGGGGGAGACCGGAGAGCGGGGCCGGAATGCGGTGCGGCGGTCCGGGCACCACCTGGCTGCCCTCGACCGCCAGGTCCGGGGACGGGGACGGGGACGGGGATTCGGTGGAACCGGGGGGACGGGCCGTCGTCGACCGGTCCCGGTCCAGGGCGATGAACAGGGACACCTCGAGGTCCACGAGGGCGAGCAGGTCCGGCCGTCGCGGCAGTCGCTCCGCCAGCCGTCGCAGGGCCGCCTCCAGGTCCTCGTCGTCGGGGTCGTACGCCGGGCTCAGCCGGGCGCGCAGTTCGTCGAGCACCTCGTCGGTGCGCAGCGCCCCGAGTGTGATGACCGTGGCGGCCGGGTCGGCCCAGCTGCCGACGGTGTCCGTCGTGACGAGCAGACAACCCCGGCCGTGCGGGGGGAAGGGGAGCGGGAACCGGGGATCGCCGTTCCAGGCGTTCCTCGGGACGCCGTCGAGGACGAGGAGCCAGTCACGGTGGCG
This sequence comes from Streptomyces sp. NRRL F-6131, assembly GCA_000719695.1. Taxonomy (GTDB): domain Bacteria; phylum Actinomycetota; class Actinomycetes; order Streptomycetales; family Streptomycetaceae; genus Kitasatospora. Next base: position 6,768 of record JOHN01000053.1, on the reverse strand, counting down.
TGCCAGCCGTGCCCACAGGGCGGCGGAGGAGTCGAGGGACTCGCCGGAGCCGGCGAGGGCCGCCCTGAGCTTCCCGAGTCCCTCCTCCAAGGAGTCGGGACGGCGCGCGTCGATCCAGTGGACGAAGGCGTGGCGGTCCCCGTACGCCCGGGCGTACTCCTGGATCAGCCGGCGCCGGCCCGTGCCGGTCTCGCCGACGACGACCGCGAGGGCGGGCCGCTCCGGCGCGGCGGACACCCGGTCGGGGGCGAACGCCGCCGCGAGGGCGGCGAGTTCGCGCCGCCGCCCGATCATCCGGACCGGCTCCGGCGGGCTCAGGACCGGGCGGACGGGGTTCAGCAGCTCCCGCCGGACGGGCGGCGGCGGAACGGGTGTTCCGCCCGCCGTCCGGGCCACCGCGTCGGCCAGCCGCGCCACCAGCCCGGCGTGCTGGCCGCCCGCCCCCGCCAGGACCGCCAGCGCGACCTCGGCGAACGGCAGGCTCTGCGCCGACAGCCGGACGGTGCCGCCGTCGGCCGCGCCCACCCTCGCCACCGCGCGGAAGTCGAGCGTGCCGCCGAAGGTCGCGGCGACCCGGCCGGACACCCGGGCCAGCACGTGCTCCAGCACGTGGACGGACTCGGTGCGGGTCAGCTCGGCGAGCAGCTCGTCCCGGACGCCGTCCCGGAAGTCGTAGACCTGCTCGTCCGGGTCGGCGGCCGCCCCGCCCCGGGGCTCGATCAGCCCGGAGACGAACAGCTCGGCCAGGTCGGTCTGCCCGGACTCCGGCACGGTGGCCCGCTGGACCAGCCGCATCACCGGCAGGCTGAGCGGCGCCGCCGCCAGGTGGCAGGCCAGCCGGTACGCGGTGGGCGAGCTGCCGGCCCGGAACCGGTCGACGCGCTCGGCGGGCGTGGCCGGGTCCCCGGCGGGGCCGGTCGGGCGCCGCGGACGCGGCAGGTCCTCGGGCAGGCCCCCGATCGGGGCGGCGAGCATCGGCGTCCATCCGGAGGTACGGCCGGCGGTGAGGTCGGCCCAGGGGGTGACCCAGTCGGCGTCGACCTCCAGCACGGGCAGCCAGCGGACGCCCTCCCGCAGGTCGGCGCCCCGGGCGCCGCGCGGGACGCCGGGCAGGGCGGCGTCCGAGCGGAAGGCCGGGAGCGGGCGGCCCGCGACGGAGACGCGGGCCTCCACGGCGGCGGTGCGCAGCGCCGTCCGGTGCCACAGCCGCCGGGGCAGCACCTGGAGCGCCGCCGTCGGCCGCTCGGTGGTGACGGCGGCGAGGAAGTCCGGCAGCTCGTCCCCGTACCAGGCCGGGCCGACACCGTCGGTGAGGACGAGCAGGATCCGCCGGCCGGTGGGGTCCTTGAGCGGGACGGACCAGCCGCTCCTGGTCACCGCCCGCGCGCCGGGTCGGCGCCGGTGGAACGGTGCGAGGGCCGGAACCGGCCCGTCGGTGTCCAGCGCCCAGCAGCGCACGTCGGCGAACGCGCCGTGCCGCTCCAGCAGGGTGCTCAGTTCTCCGGCGAGCCGGTGCCAGACGGCCATGGTGGCCCCGGTGTCCACCAGCAGGTCGACCGAGAAGCGGGGCCGCTGGGCGGGGCGCCAGGCGGGGAGCAGGATGCCGGTCTCGGCGGTGGCCTCGGCGGTCGCGTCCTCGTCGAGGGTGGCCCGCCCGGGGGCGTCGACCGGGCGGCGCAGCGGGCGCAGGGCCCGTGCCAGGGCGAGTCCGCCGGTCAGCGCGGCGGGCTGGGCGACCTGGACGGCGTGGCCGCCGGGCCGGTCCCGGCCGTCCGGCCCGGCGGGGCCGGGGCGGGGGTGCAGCGCGGCCCGGGGGGCGGCGGACGGCCGCCCGGCCGGTGGCGGGGCGGCGGGGTTCGGGCCGGGGCGGCGGGTGGTCGGCGGAGGGGACGGCGGTGCCGGTGCGGCGCCGTCCGCAGGGCGGGGCGCCGGCGGCCGGACGGCGGGCCGGGGTGACGGACGCCGAGGGGGTCCGGCCTGGGGCGCGGGCGTCGGTCGGTCACGCGTGGTCGGCGGCTCGGCGCTGCGGGGCTGCTCGACCGGGGGCGGGGGTGCCAGCAGTCCGGCCAGCTCGGCGATCCAGAGGACGTCCGCGACCTCGTGCGGCAGCGGTCCGCCGTCCGTGAGGTCGAGCAGGTCGGCGAGCGCCTCCGTCAGCCCGTCCGGCGGCCCGTCCGGCGGCTCGCCCGTCAGCCCGTCCGGCGGCCCGTCCGGCGACCGTGGCGACGGCGACGCCGGCCCCACGTCCGCTCAGCCCTCGTTGAGCGGGCGGAGCAGGACGTCGCCCAGGACGTCGTGCCCCCGCCCGCCGGTCCAGAGCCCGCGTCCGGCCATCAGCAGGGCGTTGAGCAGCTGGTCGTTGGCCAGCTCCGCGCCCTCCTCCCGCTGGCGGCGGAGGAACTCGGTGATCAGCTCGGTGGTCGCCTCGGAGGTGGCCGCCTGTTCGCCCAGGTGCGCGGCGACCATCGCGGCGAGCCGTTCCTCGTTCGGCGGCTGGATCTCCAGCCGGACGCAGCGCCGCAGCAGGGCGCTCGGGAAGTCCCGTTCGCCGTTGCTGGTGAGCACGACCAGCGGGAACTGCGCGCAGCGCACCACACCGCCCCGCACCACCGCCGTCCGGCCGTGGTCGGCGGTGCCGACCTCCTGGGGGCCGGGGCCGAGGCGGAGCAGCTCGGGGATCTCGAACTCGCCCTCCTCGAAGACGTTCAGCAGGTCGTTGGGCAGGTCGATGTCGCTCTTGTCGATCTCGTCTATCAGCAGCACGCGCGGCGTCCGCCAGGGCAGCAGCGCCGTGCCGAGCGGGCCCAACCGCAGGAACCGTCCGATGCCCGGGGAGCCGGGCCGGTCCGGTGCAGTCCGTTCCGGGTGGGCCCCGTGCCGCGGGTCCCACGGGGTCCGGTCCGGCAGCGGCGGCGGAGGCGGAGGCGGGACCGGAGTCGGGGTCGGGGTCGGGTCCCGCCAGGGGACCCGGGCCGAGTCGGCCCGCCGGTCGTCCTCCCGCGAGAGTCCGGCCTCGTGCAGCCGCCCGATCGCGTCGTAGCTGTACTGCCCGTCGCGCAGCGAGGAGCGGCTGCTGATCGCCCAGCGCAGCACCGGGCCCAGGCGCAGCTCGTGGGCGACGGCGTAGGCGAGGGTGGACTTGCCGACGCCGGGCTTGCCGGTGATCAGCAGCGGGCGGCGCAGGTGCAGGGCGAGGTTCACCAGCCGCACCTCCCGTTCGTCCGCCTGGTAGGCCGCGGCCTGCCGGACCCGGCCGAGCCGGCGGGCGGTCGAACCGGCCGTGGTGGCCTCCGGAGGCGGTGGCGGCAGCTGCGCGGGATCGTCGTCGGGGTCGCCGAAGGCGCGCCAGGCGGGCGCCGCGGGGAGGCCGGCGATCCCGTCGTGCGGGACGCCGGTGCCCCGGTAGATCCACCAGTCCTCGGTCATGCGCGCTCCTGAATCGCCGCTCGTCGTCGTGGGGTTCGCGGTGCGGGGTCGGTGGTGCGGGGTCGGTGGTGCGGGGACGGGTCGTGCGGGGGCGGGCCGTGCGGGGGCGGGTCGTGCCGGGCTGCGCGGTCATCCGACCATCCCCGGGAAGAGGTGGTCCTGGTCCGGGTCCACGCAGTCCGGGTCGTCCCAGAGCAGGGTGACCGTCCGGCCCGGTTCCGGGGCCCGGCCGCGGACCTGCCGCCGGTACCGGTGGACGGTGTCGGGCAGTTCGGCCAGCCGGGTCGGCCGGTGCTCGCGCAGGCTCTCGACGAGCGTGCCCGCGCCCCCGGCGACCCGCCGCCAGAGCAGGACGGGCACGCCGTCGATGTACATCGCGTTGTCCACCGCGTACTGCACCTCGGGGTCGAGCTGCTCGTACGGGATGTCGAGGCCCAGGCAGGCGAGCTCGGGGCGGTCCTCCAACCAGCCGGGCAGGTCGGCGGCGTGCGCCGGGTCGAGCGACGGCCAGCCGATCCGGTCGAGGACCTCGGCCGGGTCGGCGCCCCGGGTGTCCAGGTGCTCCCAACGGTCCCGCCAGTAACTGCGGTTGAGGAACGGCTCGGTGTACCGTTCGAGCTGCCGGACTACCACCGGGTGGTACTGGCCGAGGGGCCGGCCGGTGGGTCCGGTGGACCAGAGCTCGGCGGCGTACCCGAGGATCGAGCGTGGTAGCAGGAACTCGATCCGGACCGGGCCGGCCGAGCCGAAGACCGCCTGTTTCAGCTCCTTCCAGGCGCCGAGCCGCGTGCTGCCGGAGTCGAGCAGCTCGCTCTTGGTGAACGACGCGGTGTCCTGGTGGCTGCCGACCCGCAGGAACGGTCCGCCGGCGAGCGGCTGGCGGTAGTAGGAGACGTGCAGGCGGTACCGGCAGTCGCCGACGTGCGCCGCGCTCTCCTCGTCCAGCCGGACCTGGACGATCAGCCGTTCGCCCGCCGGGCCGGCCGCCGGGGGCACCGGCGCGCGGTCGGCGTGGGTGGCGAGGAGTCGCCGCAGGGCCGGGAGGTCGTGGTGCCGCGCGACCTCGGGATCGCCGCCGAGCGCGCCGAGGAACGCCAGCAGCGGTCCGAGCGGGTCGCCGTCGCGCCGGTCGACGAGGAGCTGCAGGAGCACCGGCAGGGTCTCCTCCTCGACGGCCCGGTTCCGCAGCCCGCGGGTGTTTCGCGGCAGGTGGCGGGCCGGTTTGGCGGGTGCCGGGATCTCGTGCAACTCGCCGATCACCGCCAGCAGTTCGCCGACGGGCAGCTCCGTACCACGGTCCAGGACCTGCCGGGTGAGCTCCAGCCACGCCCGCGCGCCGTCGTCCGGCGCCAGGTCCTTCAGCGCGTCGGCGAGGGAGTCCAGGGCGCCCCACGGGTCACGGAAGGCGCGGATCGCCCGGAGCAGTTCCCGGACGTGCGGGCGCGGGGTGTCGTCCTCGCGGACGTCCGCCTGGATGCCGCGGGCCCTGGCCGAGCGGCCCATGGTCTCCAGGACGTCCTGGCGGAAGGTGAGGCGGAACATCCCCCGGAAACCGAGGAGGACGTCGGTGAGCACGTCCTCCGCCTCCTCCGGCCACGGCCCCGGGGCGGCGGCGGGCGGCACGGGCGGTCCGGGCGGCCCGGGCGGTCTCGGGTACATCCGGTTACCCGTTCTCCCGCTCGCCGTTCGCGCCTCCGGCCGGGCGCCCGGTCGCGCCTTCGGCCACCGCGCCGACCGGACTGCCGACCGGACTGCCGACCGCGCGTCCGACCGCGGCCCCGAGCGCGTCGAGCGCACCGTCGTCCGGGGCGAGCTCGGCCAGCGCGGTGTACAGCGCCCGGAGCGCCGCCCGGCCGTCGCGGAAGCTGCGGCAGGCCCGGACGATCCGGTGCAGGTGCGCGCGGCGCTCCGAGCGCTCCTCGGCCTCGAAGGAGTGCCGCAGTGCGAGGTGACGGCCCATGGTGTCGAGCAGGTCGTGGCGGCCTTCGGCGCGGCGCAGCAGGTCGAAGGCGATCAGGGCGGTCACCAGCTCGGCGTCGGTCGGCGGCTCGGGCGCCGGTCCGGGCGGTCCGCCCACTCCGGTCAGGTCGATCCCCGCCGTACCGAGCAGCTCCCTCAGCGCGCCGACCGGGGTGAACCAGCCGCCCTCGTCCCGCTGGTAGGAGCGGCTCCCCTTGAGCACGCCCCGCACCAGGCCGTCCGCGTCGACCAGCATGCTGCCGCTGTGCCCGTCGCGGATGCCGTCCCCGCGCACACCGACGAAGTCCCCGGCGACGCCGACGACCCGCAGGGCGAGGGTGTCGGGCCGGGCACCGGAACCGGGGGTGTGGGTGGAGTGCCCGAGGGCCGTGAGGACGGCGTCCGGCTCGGCCTCGGTGTCCGCGAGCCGGGCCACCGGGTGGCCGGTCCAGTCGGGGACGGCGAGCAGGGCCAGGTCGGGGAAGGGGTGCAGCCGACCGCCGTCGCCGGTCGCCGGCGCCAGCCGGACCAGGCCGGCCGGGACGGGGTGGTCGTGGTCCTCGTGCCGGACCGCGACCGGAACCGCCGGGTCCTGGGCCAGCGCCCCGGCGAGGACGTGCGCGGCGGTGACGGCGAGACCGGGCGCGACCAGGAACCCGCTGCCGCGGAAGTCCCCGGCGACGGTGATCGTGACGGTGCAGCGGCGCAGCGCCGCGGAGGCGGCGAGGCCGGGCCGGACGGCTGCGGTCACTCGGCGTCGGCCCCTCCGGAGTCCGGGGCACCACCCCGGGCCGCCGCCTGCTGACGGCGGCGCTCGGCGAGGTCCCAGGAGAGCCGGACGGTCAGCCCGGCCTCACTGCCGGCCTCGGCGATCACCCCGAGCAACTGGCCCGACTTCACCGCCAGCTTGAGCCCGAACTCGACCTCGAAGGAGTCGGGGGAGCCCGCCTCCCCGCGCGCGATGGTCTCGGCCGCCCAACGGCCCACGCCCTGTACGGTGCTGCGCACCTGGTCCAGGGTGAGCGCGACGGCCGACCCCAGCTGCGCGGCCGCCCGCCGGCCCGTGCCGAACCCGGCGTCGCCGGAGTCCGCCCAGACGTCCGAAGGCCCTTCCGGCTGCTGGAAGTTCACTTCGCCGACGACCTCGGCCCGGACGGTCGTGCCGTCCCCGAGATCGATCGTCACCGTTTCGGTCACCGGCCCCACCCCTCTGGAGATCCGTTCGACGGGCCCTCACCATACCGGCCACCCGGAACAGGTGGGCCAGGACGCCCAAGTCGGTGGGACCGGGCGGGGGTTGGTGAGGGCTCGACGGGGTCGGGCGGGGTCGGGGGCGGGGCGCGGGACGGCTCAGGCGTCGGTCGGCAGGGAGTGGGCCGGGTG
>JOHN01000052.1 GCA_000719695.1 Streptomyces sp. NRRL F-6131 | reverse complement strand
GGGTCCGTGGTGGGGGACGAGGTTGCGGGGTTGGTGGGGCGGGGGCGGGGGCTGCTGGACGAGCACGATGCAGCGGTGGATCCGCGGCGGGCCGCTCTGGCGTTGTCGGGGGCGTTGACCGCGTTCGTGGCGGCTCGGGGGTTGTTGGAGGAGGCCGGGCCGGACGCGCCGGCCGGGGCGCTCGCCGAGGTGTGGTACCTGCTCGGGGTGACGCTCTCCGTCCGGTACTGGCGGGGCGTCGAGCAGTCGGAGTTCGTCGAGGACGAGGAGATCCGGGCCGCCGTGCGGGCCGAACGGGCGGCTGCCGTGGAGCTGTTGACGCTCTCCGCGGCCGTGCTCGACCCGGCCGCGGAGGAGCGGGCGGAGGTGGCGGCGCGGCTCGGGCTGCTGCTGCACGCGCGGTACGAGGACGGCGGCGACGGGGAGGAGGGGGAGGACGGGGACCGCGGGGACCGCGGGGACGAGGAGCACGCCCGCCCGGACGACCTGGACCGGGCGATCGAGGCGCTGCGCCTCGCCTGCCCCCTCCCGGTGCCGCTCGGGCCCTGGCACGCGCTCGGGGTGGGTGGTCCCGGGCCGGTGGTGCCGGACGCGTACGACGAGCAGGACCCCGGCGTCCTCGCGACCCTCGGCTGCGCGCTCGCCGACCGGCACGAGCGCGACGGCGCCGCCGCCGACCGGGTGGCCGCCGACGCCGTCCTGGAGGGACTGCTCGACCGGCTGCGCCCGCAGCCCCGGCCCGAGCCCGGCGCCGCACCGGTCCGGCCCGCGCCGGACGCCGAGCCGGGGCCGGCCGACCTCGCCGAGCCGCTGGAGGTGCTCGCCCGCGAACGCCTCGTCAGGCTGCTGCTCGGCCCGGAGGAGGACGGCGGCGGGGACGCCGTCGCGGTCGGCCGCGCCGTCCTCCACCTGGAGTGGGTCGCCGCCACCACCGAGCCGGACGCGCCGGCCCGGCTGCGCGCCGGCCTCCGGCTGGTCGACCAGTACGCGGCCCGGGGCGGCGACGGCGTCCTCCCCGAGGACGCCGCCCACCGGCTTGCCCGGCTGTACGACCTGCGCCGGCTGCTCCCGCCCGGGCATCCGGCGGGCGGCCTCGCGCGCTGGCTGCTCGGCAGCACCCTCGGCGGCCTCGCCCGGCTCGACCGGTACATCGCCACCGACGAGGCCCGGGAGGCGATCGAGGTGCTGCGCGAGGGCCTGGCCGGGATGGCCGAGGACGATCCGGTGCGGCCGCCCTCGCACGCCGTCCTCGGGACCATGGTCAACGCGCTGTGCGAGCAGGAGCCGGAGACCTACCGGCGGGAGGAGGCCCACCACCACCTCAGCCGGGCCGTCGAGACCATGCGGGACGAGGACCACGGCGTCCGGCGCAGCGACGTCCTCCAGCAGCTCGCCCACGCCTCGATCGCCAGGGACGAGTTCTCCACCGACCGGGCCGAACTGGACCGGGTGATCGGACTGCTCGACGACGCCCGGGCCCGCCCCTCGGGCACCCTCTGGTCGGAGGAGCACCTGGACGGCTCGCTGGCCGCGGTGATGAGCAAGCGGTTCGCGCTCACCAACGCCGCCGCCGACCTGGACGCGGCGATCCGGCACGAACGCGCCGCGTTCCGCCGGTCCGCACCGGACGACATCAACCGGGTCGTCCACCTGGAGAACCTGTCCGTCAGCCTCTACCAGCGCCACCTCCTGGGCGGCGACCACCAGGACCTGGAGCTGTCCCGCCGCTACGCCGACGAGGTGCTGACCTTCCTCGCGACCAGCGACCATCCGGGCGTGGGGCGGCTGCTCGGGCGGCAGCGGCCGATGCTCGAACGGAGCCGGCTGATGCTGGAGTTCCAGACGGCCCTGGCGGCCCGGGACATCGCCTGGATGGGCCGGGCGGTGGCCGAGCTGGAGCGGGTCGTCCTGGCGGTTCCCGAGGACGATCCGCTGCGGCTGCTGGCGCGCGGTGACCTGGGGGCGGCGATGTTCATCCTCGTGGTGCACACGTCGTCGTCGCCGGAGCGGCTGGCGCAGGCCGTCGGTCTGATGACGGAGGCGGCGGACCGGACGCCGGCCGGGCACCTGCACAAGGCCGTCCTCACCATGCGGGCCGCCGGTGCGCTCGTCATGCTCGCCGTGCAGCGCCCGTTCAACGAGCACCATGCGGCGGGCGCCCTGCGCTACCTCGACGCCTTCCTCGCCGAGACCGACGCCACCACCCTGGAGGGGTCCCGGGGCACGGTGCTGCGGGCGGCGCTGCTGCTGGAGCGCTACCGTCACGCGCGCCGGCCCGCCGATGTCGCCGACGCGCTGGCCGCCGCCGGGGCCGTCCGCGCGTGGATGCGGCACGGGACGCCCACCCGGGTGCTCGCCAAGGTGAGCGGGATCATCGCCGACGCCCACCGCGAGCGGCTCGGGCCGGGGGACCGCCGGCTCGGCCGGGAGGCCGGGCTGGCCGGGCTGCGCGAACTCGCCGCCGCGACCCTGCTCCAGGCGTCGGCCGAACCGGCCCTGGCGCTGGCCCGGGACGCCGCGTCCGAGGCGCTGAAGATCGCCCACTGGTGCCTCGCCGACCGGGACCACGCGGCCCGGGAGGCTGCCACCGGGGCCGCAGCGGACGACGCGGGTGAGGGTGACGGCCACGGCGACGAGCCGTACCTGCGCTCCGTCGTCGAGGCGTTGGAGCTGGGCCGCGGCCTGGTGCTGCACGCCTCCACCGCCACCACCGACGTGCCCGACCTGCTGCGGCTCTCGGGACACCAGGACCTCGCCGACGCCTGGCTGACCGGCGGCGCAGCCGACGGCGGACCCGGGGACGGACCCGACGCCGGACCCGAGGACGGCCTCGCCGCCGCCCCCGTCGGCTTCGACGCCCTGCTCGGCCTGCCCGGCACCCTGCTCGACTCCCTCCCCGGCGGCGCCGACATCCCCATGCCGGACGACCTGCGCCGCCGCGCGCTCACCGCCCTCGCCGCCTCCCCGACCGGGACGGCGCTGATGTTCATGCCGTCGGTCGAGGAGATCGCCCGCAGCCTGCGCGCGGCCGACGCCGACGCCCTGGTCTACCTGCTGCCGCCCGCGGGAGGACGCTGCGGCGAGGCGCTGCTGATCACCGTGCGGGAGGACGGCGGCGCCGCCGTCGACCTGCTGCCGCTGACCCTGGTCAGCACCAACGGGCTCGGCCCGCTGGACGCCTACCGGCAGGCGCACCGCGACCGCCAGGCCACCCTCGACCGCCTGCCGCCCCGCCACCCGGAGCGGGTCGCCGCCCGCCGCCGCTGGCAGGCCACCCTCGCCGAACTCTGCGACTGGGCCGGCACCCATGTGATGCGCCCGCTGCTGCGCCACCCGGCCCTGCGTGCCGCCGGCGGCCACCCGGCGCCGGGGACGCCGCCGAGGCTGGTGCTGGTGCCGTTCGGCGCGTTCGGCGGCGTGCCCTGGCACGCCGGCCTGCTCAGCAGCGGACTGCGCGACGGCGGCCGGCCGGTGCGGGTGGTGGAACGGGCGGTGATCTCGTACGCGGCCTCCGCCCGGCAGTTCTGCGAGGTCGTCCGGCGTCCCCGACTGCCCCTGGCCGAACGGCCGGTGATCGTCGGCGACCCGACCCGGGAGCTGATGTTCGCCGAGGTCGAGGCCGAGTACCTGCACGCCGACCACTACCCGCACGGCACCCTGCTCGGCTACGTCGAGGACGCGGTGGGGGCGGGCACCCCGGGCGAGGTGCTGGCCGCCCTGCCCGCGCCCGGCCGGTCCGGGGCGTCCGTCCTCCACCTGGCCTGCCACGCCCTGCCGTCCGGGCGTTCGCCGCTCGACGCCTACCTCGCCCTCGCCCCCGACCCGGCCGCCGGGGACCGGCAGGGCCGGCTGCCGGTCGGCGACATCCTCCGCCAGGCCCTCGGCCGCCCGCCGGGGTCGCCCGGCGGGCTGGTCGTCCTCGACGCCTGCGTCAGCGACCACACCGGCGGCGACCTCGACGAGGCGCTCACCCTCTCCAGCGCCTTCCTCGCCGCCGGGGCGACGGGCACGGTCGGCTCCCGCTGGGAGGTGGTGGACGAGATGGTGTGCGTGCTGATGTACGTCTTCCACGGCCGCCTCGCGGCCGGGGACCCGCCCGCCGAGGCGCTGCGCCGCACCCAGCTGTGGGCCCTCGACCCCGACCGTCGGCTGCCACCGGGAGCGCCGCCCGAACTCGTCTCACTGGCCCGCCGTTCCCCGGACGCCCTCGACGTCTGGGCGGCCTTCGCCTACCAGGGCACCTGACCCGGAACCGCGGGCGGTGTGCCGCGTGAACGGGGCTGTCCCCTGCTCCGCCCTTCCGGCCACACACGTGGAGTCCCGTGACCGCCCGCGCGGCGGCCGCCGTGCCCTTCCCGGGGCACGGCGGACCGGCCGACGCGCCCCGGGCCCGAGGGGGTCCGGCTACTGATCGTGGGGCGGGCGGGGTGCTCGTGGGACGCGGCCGGGGGTGGTGAGGGGTCAGAAGAGCGGGAGGCGACGGGTGAAGGCGTCGCTCGCGGTGTTGGTGTCGCCGGGGACGAGGGTGCCGTCCTCGGCGGTGAAGAGCACGGTGGTGCCGAGGCCGTCGACCACGGGGCCGGAGGAGTGGCCGGGGCTCTGGGCGCCGTCGGTGGAGACGCTGAGGCGCTCGGTGCGGCCGGTCCACAGGTCGTGGCGGAAGACGTCGTCGGCCTGGTTGGTGTCGCCGGGGACGAGGTTCTCGGCGTCGGAGGTGAAGTAGACCCAACGGTTGCCGGCCGCCATCACCGCGCTGTAGGAGGAGCCGGTCGTCACGGTGCCCGGCAGGCCGGCCGGGAGGCGGCGGACGGTGCCCTGCCGCAGGTCACGGACGAAGACCTCGAAGTGGCGCTCCCAGCCGGTGCTGTCGGGCGTGTTCGGCACGGGCAGCGAGAACAGCGCGAAGCGGCCGTCGGGGCTGAACGCCCCGGTGGAGGCGCCGAGCAGCCGGCCGGTCGCGTCGATGCTGCCGCCGCTGAGCCGCCCGGTGGCGACGTCGTGCACGTAGAACGGGTAGTGGCGCGGCTTGGTGAGCTCGGCGCGGGCCCCGGAGGCGGCGCCGGCGGGGGAGGCCCCGGGGCGGGCGGGGCGGCCGGACACGTGATCGTCGGCGGACGCGGAGGCGAAGGCGGCGGCCGGGGCGCCGGAGGTGCGGACGGCCTCGCCGCCGCCCTCCTCGGGCGGGAGCAGGTTGGTGGCCTTGGAGATGAAGCCGACCTTGCTGCCGTCGCCGCTGATCACCGGAGCGGCGGACGGGCGGTCGGCGGGCGCGCCGTCGACGCCCCGGGTGACCAGCCGGGTGGTGCCGCTCCACCGGTCGAGCAGGTAGACGTTGGCGAGCGGGTTGACCGCGCCGGGCACCAGGTCCGTCCGGCTGGACGCGAAGGAGACGTACCGGCCGTCCCAGCTGATCGACGCCAGGTAGGAGTCCCGGGCCGGTTCCTCGCGGGTGGGGTCGCCGGTGGTGAGCCGTTCGGTGCGGCCGGTCCAGCGGTCGCGGAGGTAGATGTCCTCGGCGGTGTTGGTGTCGCCCGGTACCAGTGCGGCGGTGGAGGTGAAGACGACGTAGCGGCCGTTGCCGCTGATCGAGCCGTCGTACGAGGAGCCCGCGGCCTGGGCGCCGGAGGCGGTGAGGCTGACCCGTTCGGTGCGGCCGGTGGTGAGGTCGCGGACGAACACGTCCGTCCCGCCGTTGGTGTCGCCGGGCACCAGGTTGGTGGCGTCGGAGCCGAGGACGGCGTACCGGCCGTCGGCGCTCAGGCCGTTGGCCCAGGAGGCGCCGTCGGGCTGGGCGCCGCCGGTGCCGGTGCTGACCCGGGCGGTCCCGCCGGCCCAGAACGGCGTGGACGGGGCGGACGGCGCGGACGGGGCGGCGGTCGCGGTGCCGGCGGCGCCGGCCAGGAGGCCGGCGGCCAGCAGGGCGCAGGCTCCGGCGGTGCGTCGCCGGTGTCCGCCGGGCCGGCCGCGGCCGGCGTTCGGTGTGGTGGTGGTGCTGCTCATGAGGTGTCTCCCTGCGTCACGCCCTCGCCGCGCGCCCGGCGTTCGCCGTCACCGCGCGGCCCGCCCCCCGGCGGCCGGCTCGGGATCGAGCCAACCGGCTCGGGCGGGATGCCGTCAATGGCCCGGGCGAGCCTTCGACGACATCCCGCCACCGCGCCGATTGCCCGGAGCGGCAGCCGATGGCCCGGAGCAACACGGGCTGTTCGCACGAGACTTGACCGGGCAACGACTGCCGGGCCGCGCCCGTCCGCGACGTGGGGCCCTCAGTCCGCCGGGATGTGCGCGAGCATCCGCTCCATCCCGCCCACCCAGTTGGCGCGCAGCGCCGTGATCGCGCCGGGCAGGTCGTCCTCCAGCAGCCGGCGGGCGATCTCGCAGTGCTCCTCGGACTCGCGCGCCACCGGCTCGTCCTCCGCGACGACCAGGTTCTCGTACCGCCGCATCCCGGCCTTGACCCGGGTGAGCAGGTCCAGCAGGCGCTCGTTGGAGCAGCCGCTGAGCAGGAGCCCGTGCCACTCGTCGTCCCGCCGGTCCACCGTCGCGTGCGCGGCGACCTGGTCGGGGAAGCCCTGGGCGAGGTCCAGCAGCCGGGGTGCGATGGCGCGCAGGTGCGCCGGGTCGGAGGACTCCAGGGCCAACGACTCCAGGGCCGCCACGATCGCGACCAGCTCGCGGAACTCCTTGCGGCTGACCGGTGCGAAGCGGAAGCCGCGGCCCTGGTTGCTCTCCAGCACGCCCTCGCCGGCCAGGGCGATCAGGGCCTCGCGCAGCGGGGTGCGGCTGACGCCGAGTTCGGCGGCCAGCACGGCCTCGTTGACATCGGTTCCGGCCGGGAACTCGCCGCGGGTGAGCCGGTCCATCAGCTCGTCGCGGATCTGCTCGCGCAACGGGCGGCGCTCGATCGCCATCGGGATCCCCCTTTTTCGAATGCGTGCGCAGCTTACCTCTTGACCGCATGCAGTGTACTGCACTATGCATTTTGAATACAAAATTCGGAACGGGGTCCTCGACCCCTTGGGGAGGCGGAGCATGGGCCTGACACGGGTGCCGGGACTGCTGTTCGGGGGCGACTACAACCCCGAACAGTGGCCCGAGGAGGTGTGGCGGGAGGACGTCCGGCTGATGGCCGAGGCGGGGGTCAACCTCGTCACCGTCGCCGTCTTCTCCTGGTCCCGGCTGGAACCCGAGCCCGGCGTCCACGACTTCGGCTGGCTCGACCGGGTGCTCGACCTGCTCCACGCGCACGGCATCGCCGTCGACCTCGCCACCGCCACCGCGACCCCGCCGCCCTGGCTGGTCCGCGACCACCCGGAGGTCCGGCCGGTCGACGCCGCCGGCACCCGGCTGGAGTTCGGCTCCCGCCAGGGCTACTGCCCGTCCTCCCCGGTCTTCCGCGCCGCCACCGTCCGGCTCGCCCGGGCGATGGCCGAGCGCTACCGCGACCACCCCGCGCTCGCGATGTGGCACATCAGCAACGAGTACGGCGACCACACCACCGAGTGCTTCTGCGCGGAGTCGGCCCGCGACTTCCGCCGCTGGCTGAAGGCGCGCCACCGCTCCCTCGACGGCCTCAACGCCGCCTGGGGCGCGTCCTGCTGGGGCCAGCACTACACCGACTGGACGCAGATCGAGCCGCCCCGCAAGGCCCCCGGCCCGGTCAACCCGGCGCAGCTGCTCGACTGGCGGCGGTTCTCCAGCGACGCCCTGCTCGCCTGCTTCGAGGCCGAGCGCGCGGTGCTCAAGGAGGTCACCCCGGACGTCCCGGTGACCACCAACTTCATGAGCGTCCTGCGCGACCTCGACTACTGGACGTGGGCCGCCGCCGAGGACGTGGTCAGCGACGACGCCTACCCGGACCCGGCCGACCCGCGGGCCGCGGTGAAGGCCGCGCTCAGCTACGACCTGATGCGCTCGCTCAAGCGACAGCCCTGGCTGCTCCTGGAGTCCGCCCCGAGCGCGGTCAGCTGGCGGCCCGTCAACGTCCCCAAGGACCCGGGCGTGATGCGCCTGCACAGCCTCCAGGCGCTCGCCCACGGCTCGGACGGCGTGATGTTCTTCCAGTGGCGCCAGGCCAGGTACGGCCCGGAGAAGTTCCACTCGGCGATGCTCCCGCACGGCGGCACCGGGACGCGGCAGTGGCGCGAGACGCTCGCCCTCGGCGCGGACGTCCGCCGGCTCGCCGAGGTGGCCGGCAGCACCACCGCGGCCGAGGTCGCCCTGCTGCTGGACTGGGAGAGCTGGTGGGGTCTGGAGGCGCCCGAGTCGATGCCCTCCGACCGGCTGCGGCTGCACGAGCTGCTGCTCTCCTGGTACGCGCCGCTGCACGCCCGCGGCATCGCCGTCGACCTGGCGCCGCCCGGGCGCGACCTCTCCGGCTACCGGCTGGTGATCGCCCCCAACCTCTACCTGTGCACCGCCGGGCACGCCGCCGCGCTGGCCGCCTTCCCCGGCCACCTGGTGGTCGGCCCGTTCAGCGGGGTGGTCGACGCCGCAGACCAGGTCCACGACGGCGGCGCGCCCGGACCGCTGCGCGAACTGCTCGGGGTGCGGGTCGAGGAGTGGCGGCCGCTGCCCGACGGCGTCACCCAGCAGGTGGAGACGGCGGACGGCACCCGGCTCCTCGCCCGCACCTGGACCGAGTGGCTGGAGGCCGACGGCGCCGAGGTGCTGGCCCGCTACCGGGGCGGCCCGCTGGACGGCCGCCCGGCGGTCACCCGGCGCGGCACCGCCACCTACCTGAGCTGTCTGCCCGAGGACCCGGCCCCGCTGCTGGACGGGCTGCTGGCCGAGGCCGGGATCACCGGCGTCACCGGCGTCACCGGTGCCGCCGGGGGCGAACTCCCCGAGGGCGTCGAGGCCTGCCGCCGCGGCCCGTACCTCTTCCTGCTCAACCACGGCGGCGCCACGGTCACCGTCCCGCTGTCCACCGACCCCGGCGCCGTGCTCACCGACCTGCTGACCGGCCGTCCGCTGCCCGGTGGGCCGGTCACCCTCGCACCCCACGACGCCGTCGTCCTGAAGCCGTCCTGAACCCCGTCCGGAAGCCCGTCCTGAACCCCGTCCGGAAGCCCGTCCTGAACCCCGTCCCGAAGCCGGCCCCGAAGTCGGCCCCGAACCCCGTCCCGAAGCCCTGACCCGAGGAGTGCCCGTGGTCCATCCCTACATCCCCAACGCGGGGCCCGAGACGCGGGCGGCGATGCTCGCGGAGATCGGCGCCCCCGACGTCGCCGAGTTCTACCGCGACATCCCCGCCGACCTGCGGCTCGACCGCCCGCTCGACCTGCCCGCGCCGTTCGCCGACGAGCCCGGCCTGGTGCGCCACGTGCGCGGCCTGCTGGCCCGCAACACCGACCCGGCCGAGCTGCTGAGCTTCCTCGGCCACGGCTGCTACGCCCACCACGTCCCGGCGGTGTGCGACGAGGTCAACGGCCGCGGCGAGTTCCTCACCGCCTACGCGGGCGAGCCCTACGAGGACCACGGCCGCTTCCAGGCCCTCTTCGAGTACGTCTCGATGATGGCCGAACTGCTGGAGATGGACGTCGTCAACGTCCCCGTGTACGACGGCTACCAGGCCGCCGGCACCGCCCTGCGGATGGCCGCCCGCCGCACCGGCCGCGCCAAGGTGCTGGTCAGCGGCGCGATCGCCGCCGACAAGCTCGCCAAGATCCGCGACTACCTCGCGCCGGACGTGGCGGTGCTGCTCGCCCCGGTGGCCGACTCGGGCGAGCTGGGCGAGGTCCGGCTGGACGACACCTTCGCCGCCCTCTACCTGGAGACGCCCACCGTGCACGGCGTCGTCGAGACCCGCGGCCGGGAGCTGGCGGACCTCGCGCACGGCGTCGGCGCGCTGCTGGTCGTCGGCACCGACCCGATCTCGCTCGGCGTGCTCGCCCCGCCCGCCTCCTACGGGGCCGACCTGGTCTGCGGGGACATCCAGTCGCTCGGCATGCACCCGCAGTACGGCGGCGGCCAGGCCGGGTTCATCGCCGCCCACGACGACGAGGCGCTGGTCGCCGAGTTCCCGTCCCGGCTGTTCGGCATCGCCCCGACCGCCGTGCCCGGCGAGTACGGCTTCGGCGACGTCTTCTACGACCGGACGTCCTTCGCGCTGCGCGAGGAGGGCAAGGAGTGGGTCGGCACCGCGGCCGCCCTGTGGGGCATCACCGCCGGTGTCTACCTCGCGCTGATGGGCCCGCAGGGCATGCGCGAGATCGGCGAGACGATCCTCGCCCGCACCCGCTACGCGATGCGCGCGCTGGAGGCCGCCGGGGCCGTGGTCCGCCACCGGGAGGCCGTGCACTTCCGGGAGTTCGCCGTCGAGGTGCCGGACGCCGACGCGCTGCTCGCCGCCCTGCACCGCCGGGGCATCCTCGGCGGCGTGCGGCTCGGGGACCGGGAGGTCCTGGTCTGCGTCACCGAACGGCACTCGATCGCCGACATCGACACCCTCGCGGCGGCCGTCAAGGACGCCCTCGCAGCCCCCGGAGGCGCTGAGTGAGCTCGCACACCGAACCGTTCGCCAGTCTGCCGGTCACGCCCAAGCCGGGCCTGCGGCGCTTCCACCAGGCCCGCTGGGACGAGGAGATCGTCTTCGAACTGTCCCGGCCCGGCCGGCGCGGCGTGGGCGTCCCCGCCCCGGACGCCCCCCTGGTCGAGCTGCCCGAGGGGATCGCCCGCCGCACCCCGCCGGCGCTGCCCGAGCTCTCCCAGAACCAGGTGGTCCGGCACTACCTGCGGCTCTCCCAGGAGACCCTGGGCGCCGACTTCAACATCGACGTCGGCCAGGGCACCTGCACCATGAAGTACAGCCCCAAGGTCAACGACGGCTTCGCCCGGGACCCGCGGGTCGCCGAACTGCACCCCCTGCAGCCGGAGTCCACCGTGCAGGGCGTGCTGGAGATCTACTGGCGGCTGGAGCAGATCCTCAAGGAGGTCTCCGGCATGGCGCGGGTCTCGCTGCAGCCCGGCGCGGGCTCCGCGGCGATCTGGGCCAACATCGCGATGATCCGCGCCTACCACGCCTCGCGCGGCGATGCGGAGCAGCGCGACCAGGTGATCACCACGATGTTCTCGCACCCCTCGAACGCGGCCTGCGCCAAGGTGGCCGGCTACGAGGTGATCACCCTCATGCCGGACGCCGACGGCAACCCGGACATCGAGGCGCTGCGCGCCGCGGTCGGCCCGCGCACCGCCGCGCTGATGATCACCAACCCGGAGGACACCGGGATCTTCAACCCGCGGATCCGGGAGTTCGTCGACCTGGTCCACGGGGCCGGCGGCCTGGCCTGCTACGACCAGGCCAACGCCAACGGCATCCTCGGCATCACCCGGGCCCGGGACGCCGGCTTCGACCTGTGCCACTTCAACCTGCACAAGACCTTCTCCACCCCGCACGCCTGCGGCGGCCCCGCGGCCGGCGCCTGCGGGGTCTCCGAGGCGCTGGTGCCCTTCCTGCCCGGCCCGGTGGTCGACCGGGTCGAGGACGGCGGGGAGGGCGCCTTCACCCTGGCCACCCCCGGGCAGACGGTCGGCAAGGTCCGGCCCTTCCTCGGCGTCACCCCCAACGTGGTGCGCGCCTACGCCTGGGTGATGGCGCTCGGCGCCGAGGGCCTGCGCGAGGTGGCGGAGACGGCCGTGCTCAACAACAACTACCTGCTGGCCAAGGTCGCCCGGATCCCCGGGGCCTCGGTGCCGTGGGCCGACCGACGCCGGGTCGAGCAGGTCCGCTACTCCTGGCAGGAACTCGCCGAGGAGACCGGCGTGCACTCCGAGGAGATCGGCGTCCGCGCGGCGGACTTCGGCGTGCACTACTGGACCAGCCACCACCCGTACGTGGTGCCCGAGCCGTTCACCCTGGAGCCCACCGAGTCCTACTCCCGGGAGGACCTCGACGAGTACGCGGCGATCCTCGCCCACGTCGCCGACGAGGCCCGCAAGGACCCGGAGTTCGTCCGCAACGCGCCCTACCGGCAGACGGTGCACCGGATCGACCCGTCCTCGCTGGACGATCCGGCGCAGTGGTCGCCCAGCTGGCGGGCCTACCTCCGCAAGCACGGCGCGCGGCCCCGGGCATGATCGTCGGACTGGTCGTGAACCCGGTGGCCGGCCTCGGCGGCGCCGTCGCCCTCAAGGGCAGCGACGGGCCGGACGTCCAGGCCAGGGCGTTGGCGCTGGGCGCCGTCCCCCGGGCGTCCGCCCGGGCCGCGGCCGCGCTGCGCGCCCTGCACGCCCGCCGCCCGGACGTCCGGGTGCGCACCGTGGCCGGGCCGATGGGGGAGGAGAGCGCCCGGGCGGCGGGCGTCCCGTACGAGGTCGCCCACCGGCCGACGGCGTCGCGCACCGGCGCCGACGACACCCGGGCGGCGGTGGTGGCGCTCGGCGCGGTGGACCTGCTGCTGTTCGCGGGCGGCGACGGGACGGCGCGCGACGTCCTGGACGCCGGACCGCTCCCGCCGGTGCTCGGCGTGCCCGCCGGGGTGAAGGTCTACTCCGGCTGCTTCGCCGTCAGCCCGGCCGCGGCGGGCGCGACCGCCGCCGTGTTCGACGGCCGGACCGTCGACGCGGAGGTGGTCGACCTGGACGAGGAGGCGTACCGCGCGGGCCTGGTCGGCGCCCGGCTGCACGGCACCGTGCGGGTGCCGGCCGCGCCGGCCCGGCTGAGCGGGCGCAAGACCGGCTCCTCGGCGGCGCCGCCCGGCTCGGCGGAGTCCATCGCCCGGGCGGTGGTGGCGGGCATGCGCCCCGGCACCGCGTACGCACTCGGGCCCGGTGCCACCACGCTCGCCGTCGGGCGGGCGCTCGGCCTGGGGCTGACACCGCTCGGGGTGGACGTGGTCCGGGACGGCGCCCTGCTCGCCCCGGACGTGACCGAGCGGCAGCTGCACACCATTGCCATGTCACAGGTGACGCATGGTGTGTTGTCGGTGATCGGTGGGCAGGGTTTCGTGATCGGGCGCGGCAACCAGCAGTTCAGCCCGCGGGTCCTGGCCGCGCTCGCCGGGATCGTCGTGCTCGCCACCCAGCAGAAGCTCGCCGCGCTCGGCGGGCGGCCCCTGCTGGTCGACAGCGGCGACCCGCAGGCCGACGTCGCGTTCGACGGCCACGTCCGGGTGGTCACCGGACACCGTGAATCAGTGCTGTACCGCATCAGGTCGGCGAGTGAGGAGCTCCCATGAACCACACCGGAAACACCGGCACCCTGCGCAACAAGGTCGCCATCGTCACCGGCGGTGCCTCCGGCATCGGCCGGGCCACCGCGCGACTGTTCGCGGCCGAGGGAGCCGCCGTGGTCGTCGCCGACCTCGCCGACGCCGGCGAGGTCGTCCGTGAGATCGAGGCGGGCGGCGGACGGGCGGTGGCGGTGCGCGCCGACGTCTCCTCGGAGACCGACTGCGAGCGGATCGTCACCATCGCCGTGCAGACCTTCGGCGGGCTGCACGTGCTGTTCAACAACGCCGGCATCATCCGCCGCCAGACGGCGCTGGAGATCTCCGCCGAGGACTGGGACCGGGTGATGGCCGTCAACGTGCGGTCCGTCTACCTGATGTGCCGGTTCGCCGTGCCGGCCATGACCGAGGGCGGTTCGATCGTCAACACCGGCTCCGGATGGGGGCTGAAGGGCGGCGGCAACGCGCTGTCCTACTGCGCCTCCAAGGCCGCGGTCGTCAACATGACGCGCGCCCTGGCGATCGACCACGCCGCCGCCGGGATCCGCGTCAACTCCGTCAACCCGGGCGACACCATGACGCCGATGCTCCGCGACGAGGCGCGCCAGCTCCAGGAGGAGTGGGCGGCGTTCGAGAAGGACGCCGCCGACCGGCCGATGGGCCGGGCCGGTTCGCCGGAGGAGATCGCCGCCGCGGTGCTCTTCCTGGCCGGTGACGCCAGCAGCTACATGACCGGCTCCGCGCTCGTCGTCGACGGCGGCGGCCTGGCCTGACGGGCCCGGCCCCGACGCGCACCATCCGCGCACCACCCGCGCGATCCCCTCCCCCCCATGCTCACGAAAGCCCAGGAGGCACCCGATGTCCGCTTTCACGAGAAGAACAGCCCTGCTCGCCGCCGCCACGGCGCTGGCCGCCACCGTCACCGCGTGCAGCGGCACCAACGGCGCGGGCGGCGCCGGCGGTGACGGCGCCGACGGCGGCAAGGTCACGCTCCGCTGGTCGACCTGGGGCTCGGCCGAGGACATGGCCGTCTTCAAGACCTTCACCGACGACTTCGCCAAGCGGCACCCGAACATCACCCTCAAACTGGAGCAGGTCGCCTCCTACGAGGACTACCACCCCAAGCTGCTCACCCAGCTCACCTCGAAGACCGCCCCCGACGTCTTCTACGTCGGCGACGACTACATCGGCAAACTCGTCGCCGACGGCGCGCTCTCCCCGCTCGACCAGCAGCTCGCCGGACCGGACAGCCGCAGCAAGCCGGCCGACTTCTTCGAGGGCATCTACGGCGGCGCCAAGAAGGACGGCGTCACCTACGGCGTCCCCAACGACACCAACCCCGAGGTGCTCTGGTTCGACAAGAAGGCCCTCGCCGCCGCCGGCATCACCGAGGACCCGGCCGCGCTCAACGAGGCCGGCCGGTGGACCATGGCGAAGTTCCTGGAGATGAACGCCAAGCTCAAGGCGGCGGACCGGACCGGTTCGATCTTCTGGAACTGGTACGGCGCCAACTACAGCATGGTCAACGGCTTCGGCGGCAAGGTCTGGGACGGCGGGAAGTTCGTCGCCACCACCGACCCGAAGACCCGCCGGGCGCTGAAGACCCTCGCCGACGGCTACCGGGACAAGACCTTCGCCTCCGCCGACCTGCTGCCCGAGGGCAACGGCGCGGCCACCCAGTTCATCAAGCACAAGGCCGGCTTCTACGCCGGCGGCCGCTGGGTCATCGAGGGCATCGACAAGGGCGGCGACCGCGAGAGCTACGACATCGTGCCGTTCCCGTCCGAGAGCGGACAGCCGATACCCGGCGCCGTCGCCGCCTCCTACCTGACCGTCAACAAGGACAGCAAGCACCCGAAGGAGGCCTTCACCTTCCTCACCGAGTTCGTCAGCAAGGAGGGCCAGCGGCTGCGGCTCAAGGGCGGCAGCGCCGTCCCGTCCGTCCGGGGCGCCGAGGACCTCGTCACCGCCGACCACTACCCGCCGCACGCCGGGACCTTCCTCGACGTGCGCGACCGGGGCTTCGCCAACTACCCCGACGAGGTCGCCGTCCCCGGCCTGACCAAGGCCATCAACGACCAGCTGATGAAGATCTGGGAGGGCAAGACCGGCTTCGACGAGGGCATGACCCAGCTGCAGAGCCTGGTCGACGGCATGAAGGGCCAGCAGGGGTGAACGCCCTCACCCAGGCCTCGGCCCGGCGGCGGGAGCGTTCCGCCGCCGGCCCGGCGGGCAGCGCCCCCACCGCGCGCGGCGGCACCGAGCCGCTCTGGCGCCGCCGCGACCGGCGGTGGGCCCTCGTCTTCCTCGCCCCCCAGCTGCTCGGTCTGCTGGTCTTCCTGGTCGGCCCGCTCGGCTTCGCCGTGGTGCTCTCCTTCATGCGCTGGGACGGCCTCGGCGACGCCACCTGGGTCGGACTGGACAACTTCCGCACCCAGCTGACCGACCCCGAGTTCGGCCGCGCGGTGTGGAACACCCTCAAGATCGGCCTGATCACGGTGCCCGGCGGCCTCGCCCTGGCCCTGCTGATCGCCCTCGCCCTGCACGGGGTGCGCGGCCGGACCGCCTACCGCGTCGTCTACTTCCTGCCGGTCGTCACCAGCTCGGTCGCGGTCTCCGTGATCTGGCAGATGATCCTCGGCAGCGGCACCGACGGCATCCTCAACGGCACCGTCCACGACCTGTTCGGGATCACCCTGCCGGACTGGCTGGCCGACCCGGACTGGGTGGTGGTCGCCGTCGCCGTGGTGACGATCTGGTCCTCGCTCGGCCTCAACGTGGTGATCTTCCTGGCCGGCCTCGCCACCGTCCCGACCAACCTGCTGGAAGCCGCCCGGATCGACGGCGCCGGGCCCTGGCAGACCCTGCGCTCCGTCACCCTGCCGCTGCTCTCGCCCACCGTCTTCTTCACCGTGGTGGTGTCGGTGATCAGCTCGTTCCAGGCCTTCGACCTCGTCTACGTGCTGGTCAACCCGGACCACAACGAGGGCGCCCAGACCATCGTCTACAAGGTCTACCAACAGGGCTTCCGGGAGTTCCACTTCGGACTGTCGAGCGCCGCCGCCCTGCTCCTGCTGCTGCTCACGCTGATCGTCACGGCGATCCAGTTCAAGGCGCAGAAGCGCTTCGTCCACTACGAGTCCTGAGGCGCCGCCATGACCGTCCGACACTCCACCGCCCCCCGGCAGCTCCTCCTGCACACCGGCCTCGTCCTCGGCGGCCTGCTGATGCTCTTCCCGTTCGTCTGGATGGTCCTGACCTCCTTCAAGGGCGTCAGCCAGATGATCAACGAGCCGCTCTCCTGGCTGCCGACGCCCTGGCGCGCGCAGAACTACCCCGACGTGCTCCACGAGGTGCCGATCGGGCGCGCCTACTGGAACAGCATGTACATCGCGGCGATCACCGTCGCCGCCACCCTGCTCACCGGCGCCATGGCCGCCTACGCCTTCGCCCGGATCCCGTTCCGCGGCTCCGGCCCGCTGTTCGGCCTCTTCCTGGCCACCCAGATGGTGCCCGCCCAGGTGACGATCGTGCCGCTGTACATCATGCTGGCCAAGCTCCAACTGATCGACTCCCACCTGGCGTTGATCCTGCCCGCGGTCGCCAACCCGTTCGCCGTCTTCCTGCTCCGCCAGTTCATCAGGGCCGTCCCGGTCGAACTGGAGGAGGCCGCCCGGATCGACGGCGCCGGCCGCTGGACGATCTTCTGGCGGATCGTCCTGCCCAACATCCGGCCCGGCCTGTGGACCCTCGGCATCATCGTCTTCCTGGCCAGCTGGAACAGCTACTTCTTCCCGCTGGTGTTCCTCAACACCTCGGAGCTCTTCACCGTCCCGCTGCTGCTCGACTCCTTCAACTCGCAGCGCGGCGGCGTCGACTACGGCCTCACCGCGGCGCTCTCCGCGATGACCGTGGTGCCGATGCTGATCGCCTTCCTGGTCGGCCAGCGCAAGATCCTCAACAGCATGGCCTCCTCGGGCCTGGGAGGCCGCTGATGTCCCCGACCTCTTCCCACGGTGTCCAACTCGACCTCGTCGAGCGGCCGTTCACCGAACGCGGCTCGCGACTGCTGGTCACCGCCGCCCCCGACGGACTGCGGGTCGCCCGGGCCGAGTACGAGACCCCGCTCGCCGACACCACCGAACTCACCGCACTCGTCCTGCGCGACGCCTCCGGGCACCCGCTGCCGGTCCGCTCCGCGACCCCCGTGGCGGTCGAATTCACCGGCGGGGCGGCGCTGTTGTTCGCCGACCCCGCCACCCTGGTGCTCGCCGGGCACGGCGCCCGCGCCTCCTGGCGGCTGCCCGACGGCACCGGACGCTCGCTCGTGCTCGACGGCTGCCACGTCCTGCACGGGCCGCCGGGGGAGTGGTCGCCGCCCGCCGTGCGCGCCGCCGCCGAGGCCCGCTGGGCGGACTGGTTCGACCGGATGCCGCCCGTCCGGCCCGACCTCACCGGATGCGCCCGGACGGCCTGGTGGACGCTCGCCGTCAACCTGCTGCCGTTCGCCGGCCGGGAGGGCCTGGTCCCGTCCAAGTACGGCTACCTGGGCGTCTGGAACTGGGACGCCCTCTTCCACGCCGTCGCGCTGCGCCACGCCGACCCGGCGCTCGCCCGGGACCAGATCCTGCTCCTCCTCGACCACCAGCTCCCCGACGGCCGGCTCCCCGACGTCGTGCACGAGCACGGCGTGCTCGCCGACACCACCGACCTGCCGCGCGCCGACCACGCCCGGCTCGCCGAACACGTCGGCAGCGCCAACGGCGCGCGGCCCGAACGCGCACCGGTGCCGGTCACCAAGCCGCCGCTCGCCGCCTGGGCGGTCTGGAAGGTCCACGAGACCGACCCCGACCTCCCCTTCCTCGCCGCCGCCTACCCCCGGCTGGTCCGCGCCCACGCCTGGTGGTTCGCCGCCTCCGACCCGGACGGCGACGGCCTCCCCGAGTACCTGCACCCCTACTCGTCCGGCCTCGACGACAGCCCGGTCTGGGACTACGGCCCGCGCGCCGAACCGCCCGACCTCAACTCCTACCTGGCCCTGGAGGCCGACCGGCTGGCCGACATCGCCGACGCCCTCGACCGGCCCGCCGAGGCCGCCGGATGGCGCGGGCGCGCCGCCGCCCACACCGACCTCCTGGTCGCCCGCCGCTGGGACGGCACCCGCTTCACCACCCTGGCGGCCGGCGCCCCCGTGCCCGTCCGCACCGCGCTCGACCTCATGCCCCTGTTCACCGGCCGACTGCCCACCGGGATCGCCGGCGCCCTGGAACGCACCCTCCGCTCACCCGCCTACTGGGGCGACCGGCCCGTCCCCACCGTGGCCTTCGACGACCCGGCCTTCGACCCCGAGGCGATGTGGCGAGGCCCCGTCTGGCTCAACATCAACTACCTGCTGATCGAGGGCCTGCGCCGCTCCGGCTTCCCCGGCACCGCCGCCGAACTCCGCGAGCGGACCCTCGCCATGGTCCGCGACGCCGGCGGCCTCTACGAGTACTGGAACCCCCTCACCGGCGC
Organism: Streptomyces sp. NRRL F-6131; assembly: GCA_000719695.1. Lineage (GTDB taxonomy): Bacteria > Actinomycetota > Actinomycetes > Streptomycetales > Streptomycetaceae > Kitasatospora. The sequence goes on along the minus strand of JOHN01000052.1, from coordinate 36,613 downwards.
CCGCGCCCCCCGCGCGACCTCCGGCTTCGGCTGGTCCGCGGCCCTCTTCGTCGACCTGGCGGCGGAGGGGTGAGGCGTGTCGCGGACGCTACTGCGGCCCGCCCAGATACGGCCAGGCGAGGATGTAGCCGACCGCCCCGACGCCCAGGACGGCGGCGGCCAGCACCAGCGGGAGGCCCAGGAACGTTCCCCAGGCGAGGCGCCGACCGAGACCCGCCCGGCGGCGGACCAGGCCGGGGTCGGCCGGGTCGTAGCAGATGTCCACGGTGTCGCCGCGGACGTAGCCCGGCTGATCCTTCGCGGTGTGCCGGCGGTCGACGCCCTTGGCGTCGGTGAAGGCGTACCGGGCGTAGTGGCTGGGGCTCTCCGCGTCGCCGTCGTCGTCGTGGCCGGTGACCCGGGCGGTCACCGTGATGCCACGGCGGTAGAGCAGCCAGCCGATCCTGAGCGAGGAGGTGAAGTCGCGGAGGCCGATCACCACGAGGACGGTGATCGGCAGGGTGATCATCCAGGCCAGCGCCGGCTTGGACGCGATCCGGTGCTCCGACGTCACCGACCCGGCGAGGAAGGGCGAGACCAGGCCCGCCAGGTAGAACCAGGCCAGCATCTTCCGCCAGGAGTCGAACGGCCTGGTCAGCGAGCCCCGCCGATGCGGTTCGACGGTGGTCGTGACCAGCGCGGCGCCGTCCACGGACAGGTCCGCCGCCCGCTCGGGCAGTGCGGTGGCGGCTGTCCGGGCGAAGGCCTCCGCCGCCGCGCCGTTGTGGTGCGCGACGGGATACACCCGGGCCTCCCCTCCCGCGGCGAGCAGCACCACGTCCACCCGGCCCGGTCGGACGTCGATCCGGTCGATCGCCGTCACGGGTATGCGGTGGGTGGAGCGGCGGCGCGTCAGGACGACCTCGTCCCCGTCCAGCCGCGCGGTGTACCGGGTGCCGTGCAGCACCACGGCCGGCCGAAGGGCAGTCATGGCTGCAGCGTAGTGGATCACCGTGGGGCTCACCGGCCCACGACGACCCGGAGCACGTGGCGGAGGATCGGGGACAGCCGGCTGGACGCGGCCCGACCTGCCGGCCCGAACGGTGAGGAGCGTCGACGGGCGCCCGGTGGTCCCGTCACAGGTGGGCGCTGATCCGGCCGCCGGCGGTGAGGACGATGTGGACGCCGTCGGCGACGGCGCCGATGTCGTGCTGGTCGGCCTCCAGGGTGTCCATCACGGCGTTGTCGAGGCCGAGGATCTGTGCGCGGTGGCGGAGTCCGCCGACCTTGGTGACCTTGGCCGCGCGGCGGCGCTTCTTGACCGAACCCAGGGCGAACGATCGACGGAATCGGGCCGTCCGTGTCACCGGACTGCAACGCCTCGGGCAGACTGGACCTCCGACCCGCCCGACGAGTCAGGGGAGTGCCGGACCATGACGACCCCTCAGCGATCCGCCGACCCGGCCGCCGCGGCCCGCCGTGAGCTCGTGCTGCGCGAGGCCGTGCGCCGCCGGCTGCTCGACCCCGAGGACGCGCTGCTCGCCGCCTTCGTCGACCTCGACGGCGTGGCCGCGAGCGTCGCCGCACTCCGCGCCGCCTTCCCGTCCTCGCTCGACGTGCTGCACACCTTCGCGGCGAAGGCCAACTGTCTCGTCCCGCTGCTGTCCCGGTTGCGGGAGCTGGGCATGGGCTGCGAGGTGGCGAGTCCGGGGGAGTTCGCGCAGGCGCTGGCGGCCGGGTTCGACCCGGCCCGGACGGTGTTGGACTCGCCCGCGAAGACCCGGCGGGAGCTGACCGCCGCACTGGACCTCGGGGTCGCCGTCAACGTCGACAACTGGCAGGAACTGGAGCGGATCGACGTCCTGGTGGGCACCGGCACGCCGCGCTCCCGGATCGGCGTCCGGGTCAATCCGCAGATCGGCGGCGGGTCGATCGGGGCGATGAGCACCGCCACCGCGACCTCCAAGTTCGGCATCGCGCTGGCCGACGAGGGGAACGCCGAGCGGCTGGTCGAAGCGTTCCGGGAGCGCCCCTGGCTGACCTGGATCCATGTGCACGTCGGCTCGCAGGGCTGCCCGCTGGACCTCCTGGCGGCCGGCGTCGCCCAGGCCGTGGCCTTCGCCGAGCGGGTGAACGAGGAGCTGGGACGCCGACAGGTGGTCGGCATCGACCTCGGCGGCGGACTGCCCGTCAACTTCGCCGACGACACCACCGCGCCCACCTTCGCCGAGTACGTCGAGCGGCTGCGGGAGCACACCCCGGAGCTGTTCGGCGGCCGCTACCGGCTGGCCACCGAGTTCGGCCGCTCGCTGCTGGCCAAGAACGGGTTCACCGCCGCCTACGTCGAGTACACCAAGACCGCCGGGGGCCGGCGGATCGCCGTCACCCACGCCGGGGCCCAGGTGGCGACCCGCACGGTGTTCATGCCGCGGGCCTGGCCGCTGCGGATCACCGCGCACCACCCCTCGGGCGCGGCCAAGGACGGCGCGCCGGTGCCGCAGGACGTCGCCGGGCCGTGCTGCTTCGCCGGCGACCTGGTCGCCACCGGCCGGGCGCTGCCGCTGCTGGAGCCCGGCGACCTGGTCGCGCTGCTCGACACCGGCGCCTACTACGCGACGACCCACTTCCAGTACAACAGCCTGCCCGAGCCGGCCGTGCACGGCTTCACGGTCGACCCGGCGGGCGCGGTGCGGTTCGAACCGCTGCGCCGGGCGCAGCGCGTCGACGAACTGCTCCGGCCCGTCGACGGCCCGTCGACCGAGGAGACGCCACCGCACCGGTGATGACGGACGGTCAGAACCGCAGGCCGCAGCGGGGTTCCCGGTCGCCGGCGCGCGGGTATCACCTTGCCGCGGCCGCCGTTCCGGCCGCGGTGCAGACAGCCTCAGCGTGTCGAAGGAGGCCTCGTCATGTCCGCCCACCTCCCTGCCGAAGTCCCCATCCCCGTCGATCCCCGGGCCCAGGACGGCCGCACCGTGCGGCGCCTGCGCCTCGGCGTCGGGGTCCTCGGGTTCCTGCTGCCGATCGCCCTGCCGGTCGGCAACAGCCTCACCTCCGCCCGGATCGCCCTGCTCAGCTCGATGAGCGCGTCCTACTACACCCACATGCGCAACGTCTTCGTCGGCGGTCTCTGCGCCATCGGCGTCTTCCTGATCTGCTACCGCCACGACCGCCGGGAGGACCGGCTGAGTTCGGTGGCCGGGGTGCTGGCGATCGGGGTGGCGTTGTTCCCCACCGAGCCGCCGTCCTCCCTCGTGCCGCACCCCAGCACCGCCCAGACGACCGTCGGCATGCTCCATCTCGCCTTCGCGGCGGGCCTGTTCGGCGTGCTCGGGTACTTCTGTCTGCGACTGTTCGCGGACTCCCCGGCCGCCGGTGGTCGGCGCCCGGCGCAGGACTGGGTGTACCTGGTCTGCGGCTGGGTGATCGTGGCGGGCGTGCTGACCGTCGCCGTGGCCGGGGTGCTGCACCTGGCCCGGGACTGGCCGCTGACCCTGCCCTACCTCGGCGAGGCGGTGTCGGTCTTCGCCTTCGGCGTGGCCTGGCTGGTGAAGAGCGAGGCCGTCAAGCCCCTCGCCGCCCGTGCCACCGGGCCCGTCCCGACCGCCCCCGCCACTCCGTAGCCGCGTCCTCGTCCCGTCCGGTGGTCGGCCCGGGGTCCGCTCCGGCCCGGCCGCCGGTGGCAGGATGCTTGCGGTCGGTGTGGTGCCGGCCGGGGCGTGCCGCGGCGCCCGGGTCGACCGCGGGGGAGCGGAGCCGGTCCGATGAACCGCAGGAAGCACCAGGTCGCCGTCCTCGTCCTGGAGGGGGCGAAGCCGCTGGACGTGGGCATCCCCGCGCAGGTGTTCTCCAGCCGGCCGAGCATGCCGTACACCGTCCGGGTGTGCGGTCCGGCGCCCGGTCTGGTGGCCGGCGGCGACGGCCTGTCGTACCACGTGGCGGAGGGCCTCGAAGCGCTGGAGCACGCCGACACGGTGTTCGTCCCCGGCTACCGCGATCCCGCGACCACCGCGCCGCCGGCCGCCGTCGTCGCGGCGCTGGTCGCCGCGCACGCCCGGGGCGCCCGGTTGGCGGCCATCTCGACCGGGGCGTTCGCGCTGGCCGCGACGGGGCTGCTCGACGGGAAGCGGGCGACCACCCACTGGCACTACGCCAAGGTCCTGGCGGAGCGCCATCCGCGGATCCGGGTCGACGAGAACGTGCTGTTCGTGGACGAGGGCGCGGTGCTCACCTCGGCGGGCGCGGCCTCCGGCATCGACCTGTGCCTGCACCTGGTGCGCCGCGACCACGGGGTGGGCCTGTCCAACCACGTCGCGCGCCGGCTGGTGGCCGCGCCGTACCGCAGCGGCGGCCAGGCCCAGTACGTGCCGCGCAGCGTGCCCGAGCCGCTGGGGGACCTCTTCGCCGACACCCGGGAGTGGGCGCTGGCGCACCTGGCCGAGTCGCTGACGCTGGAGGGGCTCGCCCGGCACGCGCGGGTCTCGGCGCGGACCTTCTCCCGGCGGTTCGTGGAGGACACCGGCTACACGCCGATGCAGTGGGTGCTGCGGGCCCGGGTGGACCTGGCGCGGGAGCTGCTGGAACGCACGGACCTGGGGGTGGAGCAGATCGCCGACCGGGTCGGGCTCGGCACGGGGGCGAACCTGCGGCTGCACTTCCACCGCGTCCTCGGCACCTCTCCCACCGAGTACCGGCACACCTTCGCGGCCCGCGCCGAGGACTGAGCGGGCCCCGGGACGGGCCGCCGAGTGCGGTGGCGGGATCCTTGCGCACCATGTCGATCCAGCCCCTGTCCGGTGCGGGCCGAACTTCGGATCATGGATGCGTCACCACCCGACGGACCACCCCGGACCACCGGGCCACCGGACCACGCCGGAAGCACAGAGGGAGCCCTCCATGACCCGCATCGCCATCAACGGGTTCGGCCGCATCGGCCGCAACAGCCTGCGCGCCCTGGTGGAGCGCGGCAGCGAGCTGGAGGTGGTCGCCATCAACGACCTCAGCTCCGTCGACTCGCTCGCCCACCTGCTCCGCTTCGACAGCTCGCTCGGCCGCTTCCGCCACCCCGTCACGGTCGAGGGCGACGAGCTGGTCGTCGACGGCCGCCGGATCAAGGTGCTGGCCGAGCGCGACCCCGCCGCCCTGCCGTGGGCCGAGCTCGGCGTCGACCTCGTCCTGGAGGCGACCGGCCGGTTCACCTCGGCGGAGGCCGCCCGCGCCCACCTCAAGGCCGGCGCCGCGCGGGTCCTGGTGAGCGCCCCGTCCGACGGCGCGGACGTCACGCTGGCCTACGGCGTCAACACCGCGGACTACGACCCGGCCGCGCACGTGATCGTCTCCAACGCCTCCTGCACCACCAACGCGCTGGCCCCGCTGGCCTCCGTGCTGGACGAACTGGCCGGCATCGAGCACGGCTTCATGACCACCGTGCACGCCTACACCCAGGAGCAGAACCTCCAGGACGGCCCGCACCGCGACCTGCGCCGGGCCCGCGCCGCCGGGGTCAACATCGTGCCGACCACCACCGGCGCCGCCAAGGCCATCGGCCTGGTCCTGCCGCAGCTCGACGGCAAGCTCTCGGGCGACTCGATCCGGGTGCCGGTCCCGGTCGGCTCGATCGTCGAGCTGAACACCACGGTCGAGCGCGAGGTCACCCTCGACGAGGTGCTCGCCGCCTACCGCGCCGCCGCCGACGGCCCCCTCAAGGGCATCCTCGACTACGCCGACGAGCCGCTCGTCTCCGGCGACATCACCGGCGAGCCCGCCTCGTCCATCTTCGACGCGGCCCTCACCCGGGTCGACGGCAAGCACGTCAAGGTCGTGGCCTGGTACGACAACGAGTGGGGCTTCTCCAACCGGGTGATCGACACCCTGGAGCTGCTCGCCCGCGGCTGACCCGCCGACGCGGGACACCGGGGACACCAAGGACACCGGGACACCGGGACACCGGGGCCGTCGGGGCCGATGCGGGTGCGTGACAGGGATGTTGCGCCCGATGACGAATCCCCGGCGGCCCTTGAGCGTCCCCGGCCGCTGTGTGACGGTGGACGGCACGCCGCCCGGCCGACCGCCGTCCGGGCCCGACCGCCGTCCGGGCCCGGACGCCGAGGAAAGAGGAGACCGGTGCCGTCGCACGCGAGGCCCCTGCGCAGGCTGGGATTCCTGACCATCGGACTGTTCGACCCCGCCGACCCGGCCCAGGGGCACGAGTCGACCCTGCGACTCGTCGAACTCGGCGAGCGGCTGGGCTACGACAGCGCCTGGGTGCGCCACCGCCACCTCCAGTACGGCATCTCCTCGCCGGTCGCCGTGCTCGCCGCGGCCACCCAGCGCACCCGGCGCATCGAGCTGGGCACGGCCGTCGTCCCGGTCGGCTGGGAGAACCCGCTGCGCCTGGCCGAGGACCTCGCCACCACCGACCTGCTGTCCGGCGGCCGGCTCAACCCCGGCGTGAGCGTGGGCCGTCCCGGCCACTGGGAGCGGGTCGCCGGCGCGCTGTACCCGGACACCGCGGAGGCCGAGGACTTCGGCTACGCGCGGGTGAGCCGGCTGCTGGGCTTCCTGCGCGGCGAGCCGGCCACCGACTTCGGCGGGGTCGAGGGCATCGAGGTCTACTCCGACCGCGTCCAGCCGGTCTCGCCGGGCCTGGCCGACCGCGTCTGGTACGGCGGCGGGAGCCTGCGCTCGGCCCGCTGGGCCGGTGAGCAGGGGCTCTCCCTGCTCACCAGCAACGTGGTGCGGGCGGAGGAGTCGGAGGACTTCGCCGAGATCCAGCGCTCGCAGATCGCCGCCTTCCGCGCCCACCACCCGCGGGGCGCCCTGGCCCGGGTCTCGCAGGGCCTGGTGGTGATCCCCACCGACAGCGCCACCCCCGGGCAGCGGGCGCGCTACGAGGAGTACGTCCGCGCCCGCACCCCGCGGACCGCCGCCCCGCAGGGCCCGGCGCGCACGATGTTCGCCCGGGACCTGGTCGGACCGTCCGCCGCGATCGCCGAGCAGCTGTCCGCCCACGCCGGGTTCCGGGAGGTGGACGAGGTGGTCTTCGCCCTGCCGTTCACCTTCGGCCACGAGGACTACGTGCAGATCCTCACCGACATCGCCGCCCACCTGGCCCCGGCCCTCGGCTGGAAGCCCGCCGTCCCCGGCTGAGCGGTCAGAGCCGCTCGGGCACCGGGTTGCCGACCGCCTCGATCGCCCGCCGGACGGGGACCTTCAGCAGCACGGCGAAGCCGATCACGAAGAACACCAGCAGCGAGATGATCGCCGAGCGGTAGCTGCCGGTGATCTGGTAGGCCAGGCCGAACACCAGCGGGCCCATCCAGCTCGTGCCGCGGTCGCTGACCTTGTACACGCTGAAGTACTCGGCCTCCCGGCCCGCCGGGATCAGGTGCGAGAACAGCGAGCGGGACAGCGCCTGGCTGCCGCCGAGCACCAGGCCGATCATGCAGGCGAGGGCGTAGAACCAGACGGGCTGGTGGGCCGGCATGAAGTAGCCGAGCGCGAGGGTGACCACCCAGCCGACCAGCGAGCCCAGGATGGTGCTCTTGGCGCCGAAGCGGTGCGCGATCCGGCCGAGCAGCAGTGCGCCGCCGATCGCCACGATCTGCACCAGCAGCACGGCGACGACCAGCGAGGTCTGGTCCATGCCCAGCTCCTCGCTGCCGTAGAGCGAGGCCTGCGAGACGACGGTCTGGATGCCGTCGTTGTAGCAGAGGAAGGCGCCCAGGTAGAGCAGCGTCAGCGGGTAGCGGCGCATGCCGCGCAGGGTGCGGCCGAGTTCGCGCAGGCTCCCGGCGGCCGGCTCGTCGGTCCTGGCGGCCGCATCGGTCTCGCCGGTCGCGCTGCTCCTGGCGGCCGCGGCGGCCGTGGCGGGCCCGGTCGGGAGCACGCCCGCCCGCGAGGGCAGCCGCAGCAGCGGCACCACGGTGAAGATCGCCCACCACAGCCCCGCCGAGGCCAGGCAGATCCGCACGGCGGTGCCCGAGGAGAGCCCGAAGGCGTCGTGGCCCTGGAACAGCGCCAGGTTGGCGATCAGCAGCAGCCCGCCGCCCGCGTACCCGTACGCCCAGCCCTTGGACGAGACCGCGTCCCGCTCGTCGGGCGAGGCCAGACCGGGCAGGTAGGCGTAGGAGAGCGCCACCGACACCGCGTAGGCGATGTTCGCGACCACCAGCAGGCCGCCGCCGAGCAGGTAGCGGTCACCGCCGAGGAAGAACATCCCCATCGTGGCGGCCGCGCCGACGTACGCCGCCCCGCACATCAGCTCCTTGTGCCGCCCGGTGCGGTCCGCGACCGTCCCCATCAGCAGCATCGCGCCGACCGACAGCAGCACCGAGAACGACACCGTGTACGGGAAGAACGAGCCCGCCCGGATCGACAGGCCGAGCGGGTGCACATCGCCCTGGGCGTCGGCCGCCTCCTTGGCGATCGAGGTCAGGTACGGCCCGAGGAACACCGTCAGGACGGTGGCCGAGAAGGCCGCGTTGGCCCAGTCGTTGACGTACCAGCCGAACTGCATGCGGCGCAGCGCGCGGCCGTCGTCGGTGGCGGTCGCCGGATGCTCCGGCAGGTCGGTCGCGGTGGTCATGGGGCGGTTCCTATCACCGGGCTGGAGCCGTTGCCGCCGTGGGGCCAGCAGCCGCGCTCGCGGAGGACATCGCGCAGGACGTCGATGCGATCGGCCATGATGCCATCCACCCCGAGGTCCAGGAGAGCCCGGATCCGTGTGGCGTCGTCCACAGTCCAGACGTGAACCTGCAGGCCCAGGCGGTGCGCGGCGCGCACGAAGGCCCGGTCGACCACCCGCACCCCCTTGTGCCGCTCGGGCACCTGGGCGCACGCCCCGGTCCACGGCGCCCCGCCGCCGCGCCCGAACGGCCCGGCCAGCGACCGCAGTCGCAGCCGCGCCACCTCCCGCGGCCCGAGCGAGGTGGCCAGCCGGGGCCCGGCGGCGGCGCGCACGGCGGCGAGCCGGGAGTCGGAGAAGCCGCCGACGCAGACCCGGTCCCAGGCCCCGGTCCGGCGGACCGCCTCGACCAGCGGTCCGACGGCGGGGGCCGCCTTGACGTCGATGTTGAAGCGGGCCTCGGGGAACGCGCCGAGCAGGTCCTCCATCAGCGGAACGGGCTCGGTCCCGCCGATCCGGGCCTCCCGCACGCTGCGCCACGGCAGCTCGGCCACCGCCCCGCGCCGGTCGGTGACCCGGTCGAGCCGGCTGTCGTGGAACGCGACCAGCACCCCGTCCGAGGTGGCGTGCACATCCGTCTCCAGGTACCGGTACCCGAGCGCGACGGCGGCCTCGAACGCGGCCAGGGAGTTCTCCGGCCGACCGAGGTCACCGCCCCGGTGTGCGAAGGCGAGCGGCCCCGGATGGTCGAGGAAGGGGTGCATGACGTGCTCCGAGCTGCTGGAATCGGCCATCGCCGGGCCCACTGGCCCGCGCGCGTTACATTGTGACACTTGCCGTCAAGCTGTAACGGTGAAGGCCCCGGAGGGCCCCCTACCCGGCGTGCTCCGGCCCCCGCGACGGGCGCCGGAGCACGACGGCCCCGCGCACGCACCGTGCGCGGGGCCGTCGAGGGTTCGGGTCAGCCGTCGTGGAGGGCCCAGCGGCTGCTGTCGACCCGGACGGTGTCGGTGCCCGGCAGGGCGATGAGTTCGGGCTTGAACAGCGGCGGGGCGTCCATCGCGGGTTCCCAGGTCGCCAGCTTCTCGTCCTGCGGGACCTCGATCCGCCGGTTCGCGGCGAGGTCGGCGACCACCTTCAGGAGCAGGCGGACGCCGAGCGGTGCCAGGTGGTCGCGCCAGAGGGTCTGCGCGGTCGAGCCCGGGGGCACCAGGAGGTGCTCCTGGGCGGCGAGCGGGCCGCCGTCGGTGCGTTCGGTGAGGTGGTAGACGCTCCCGCCGGTCACCCGGTCGCCGTCGCGGATCGTCCACCGGATGGCGTCCCGGCCGCGGTGCAGCGGCAGCAGACTGGGGTGGTAGCCGATGGTGGCGACGGCGGCCCTGGCCCGGGTCCGGCGGCCGAGGAAGGCGTGCGAGTGCGCGGCGAGGATGATGTCCACGCCGTCCGGGACGTGCATCGCCCGGAGTTCGGCCGAGTCCGTCCACGGGACGTCCCGGTGGTACGCCCAGGAGCGCAGCCGGTCCCAGCACATCGCGTCGCCCTCGTCGGACTTCCCCTTGCGGAGCCGCGGGGCCGCCGCGCCGACGACCTTGTGCCCCTCGTCCAGCAGGGCCTCCGCGACCTGGACCGCGAACGCCCCCTGTCCTGACATGTAGATGTTCATCCGCACTCCTGCTGCGCTCGCTGATCGGGTGTTGGTCGGCGTCAGGCCGCCGGTGTGCCCACCGCCGCGGTGACGAGGTGCTCGACGTGGTCGAGGGCGCCGTCGCGGTCCGGGCAGGAGTGGACGGTCCGCCAGCCGGCCGGCAGGCCGAGGTGGGGCCGCCACAGCGCGTACTGTCCGGCGGCGTTCACCACGACCAGCCAGCCGCCCTCGCGGCTCCCGTCCCCGCCGTCGTCGTCGAAGGGGTTGCCGCTCATCGGTCGACCTCTTTCAGTCCGGAGTGGTCGGGGTGGAAGCGCACCGGCATCGTCGCGAAGCCGGTCAGGAAGTTGGAGCGGATCCGCCGGGCCTCCCCGGTCCGCTCGAAGCCGGTGGTGAAGTCCCGCAGGGCCGTGAGCAGTTCGGCGATCTCCACCTTGGCCAGGTACGAGCCGACGCAGAAGTGCGGGCCGTAGCCGAAGGCCATGTGCTTGTTGGGGGTGCGGCCGAGGTCGAACGCCCCGGGCCGGTCGAAGACCCGCTCGTCCCGGTTGCCGGAGGCGTGCCAGAGGGTGACGATCTCGCCCGGCCGCAGCCGGGTGCCGTGCAGTTCGGTCTCCCGGGCGACGCTGCGGCCGAAGTGCATGGTGGGCGACGCCCAGCGCAGCACCTCGTCCACCGCGGTCTCGACGGCGACCTCGCCGCGTTTGAGCCGCCGCCACTCCTCGGGCCGGGCCGCGAGGGTGTGGACGCAGTCGATCATCGTCAGCCGGCTGGTCTCGTCGCCCCCGATGATCAGGCTGTAGCAGTTGAGCACGACGTCCTCGTCGGTGAGCGGCACGCCGTCGATCGAACTGGCGATCAGCATGCTGATCACGTCGTCGCCCGGTGCCTCGCGCCGCTCCTCGACGACGTCCATGAAATACATCAGGATCTCGTTGCGGGCCATCTCGGAGTCGACCTCGTCGACGCCCTCGTCGTCCGCCGAGAGCGCCGCCTTGGTCAGCCCGAGCAGGTACTCCCGGTCCTCCTCGGGCACCCCGAGCAGCTTCGAGATGGTGGTCATCGGGATCCGGCTCGCGATCTCCTCGGCGAACTCGCAGCTGCCGGCCTCGACCGCCTCGCGGATCCACTGCCGGGTGTTGGCCCGGACCGTCCGGGCGACCTCGTCGAGCACCCGCGGCGACAGCACCCGCTGGAGGATCTTGCGCAGCTCGTGGTGCCGGTGCCCGTCGGTGACGGCCAGCATCCGGCCGGCCGCCGCGTCGCCGCCCTCCAGCAGCGTCACGAGCACGTTGCCGCGCTCGGACGTGAAGTTCACGTTGTCCCGGTAGGTGGTGAGGATGTCCTCGTGACGGGTGAGCACCCAGAACCCCCGGCGGCCGTCCGTCGGCGGGTTCCAGTGCAGCGGGGCGCGGTCCCGCAGGGCGCGCCAGTGGCCGTCGAGGTCGTGGTCGGCGAAGGTGGCCGGGTCGCCGAGGTCCAGGGCGTCCAGCGCGTCCGGGGTGTCCGGCGCGGGCGTGCTCACGGTCACCAGTCCGTCCGCCAGAACCGGCGCGGCCGGAACGGGTAGGTGGGCAGCGGCACCCGGTGGCTGGACTCGCCGCGGTGCAGGGCCTCGAAGTCCACCTGCCGCCCGGTCACCCAGGCGGCCGCCAGCTCGGCCAGCGCCCCCGCGTCCGTCCCGGCCGGCACGATCCCGCGGTCGGTGCGGGCGAAGGAGTCGGCGTCCGCCCGCGGTGCGGCGGCGGTCGAGGTGACCGGACCGCCGGTGGCGTCGCCGGCCAGCGCCGCGAGCAGCTCCTCGCGGCTGTGCACCACGGCCGCCCAGCGGCGGGCCATCACCTTGCGGCCCAGGTTGAGGCTGAAGCAGATGTCGTCCAGCCGGAGGCCGGGGTCGGCCTCCAGCCGCTCCCTGAGCCGGGCGCGCTGCTGCGCCAGCGCCTCGTCGTCGAGGGCGGACAGGGTGGCCAGCCGCGGCCGGCCCGCGTTCTCGGGGGCGCGCCCGGCGGCCGCGGGCGCCTCCTCCAGCAGCAGGTGGGCGTTGTAGCCGCCGCCGCCGAGCGAGGTGATGCCCGCGCGGCGGATGCCGGCCTCCGGCTCCCAGGCGGCCGTCTCGAGCTGCGGCACGAAGGGGGTGCTGGGGAAGTCGAGGTCCGGGTTGACCTCGGTCAGGTTGATCGTGGCCGGCAGCGTCCGGTGGTACAGCGCCAGGGCGGCCTTGATCGCGCCGAAGCCGCCCGACACCACGCCGCCGTGGCCGACGTTGCCCTTGACGCCGCCGATCGAGGTGGTCGCGGTCTGCTTGCCGAAGGCGATGCTCGCCGCGTGCACCTCCAGCTCGTCGGTCATCGGCATGCCGAGGCCGTTGGCCTCGTACATCGACACCGTGTCCGGGGTGACGCCGCCCACCTGCATGGCGTTGGCGATGCAGGCGCTCAGCCGCTCCGGCTGCGCCAGGCCGTACGCCATCGCGCTGACGCCGTTGTTGTTGACGGCCGAGCCCCGGACCACGGCGTAGACGTGGTCGCGGTCGGCGACGGCCCGGCCCAGCGGCTTCAGCAGCACGGTGACGACCCCGCTGGACAGCGCGGTGCCGGTGCCGTTGGCGTCGAACGGGCGGCAGTGGCCGTCCTTCGACAGGACGCGGTTCTCCTCCCACAGGTGACCGCGCGGGTGCGGCAGGCGGACCATCGAGCCGCCGGCGATCGCCATGTCGGTCTGCCCGAGCAGCAGCGACTGGCAGGCCAGGTGCACCGCGTAGTGGAACCCGGCGCAGACGGCGGCGACGGTGACGGCCTCGCCGGTGAGGCCCAGGTAGTACAGCGCGTTGGAGGTCATGGTGTCCGGCGACCAGGCCAGGCTGGCCTCGATCGCCTCGGGGCCGACCGACACCCGGTCCGGCGGGGAGCTGTAGAGCGCGGCGGTCTGCGGGTTGTTGGCGCCGTACATGCCGATCTCGGCGGTCAGCCGGTCCGGGTCGTAGCCGCCGTCCTCCAGCGACTCCCAGGCGCTCTCCAGGTACAGCCGGTTCTCCGGGGTCATCGCGGCCGCCATCCGGTCGCTGATGCCGAACACCGACGGGTCGAACTTGTCGTACGTGTCGAGCACGCCGCAGGCCCGCACGTAGGACGGGCTGTGGATCAGGGTCTCGTCGACGTGGATGTCGTCCTTGGCCAGGAAGGAGATGGACTCCCGGCCGTGCACCAGGTTGTCCCAGAACTGTTCCTTGGTGCGGGCGCCGGGCGCCCGCAGGGACATGCCGATGACGGCCACGTCACCCGGGTCGTACTCCTGCTCGGGGCTGTCGGTCATGGGAAGGCTCCTGCTTCGTGTCGAGTGGGGAGGTGCTCAGCGGCCCGCGCCGCGGCCGCGCAGCGCGGCGCGGCGGGCGTCGGCGCGTTCGCGGGCCGACCGGACCACCTCGGGGGTGGCGCCGCTCTCGTCGTCGAGCCAACGGGCGAGGGAGGCGATGTCGCGGAAGCTGAACAGGTCGGGCACCCGGACGCGGCGTTCGAAGCGCCGGGTCATCAGCCGGGCCAGGCGGACCAGCAGCAGCGAGTCGCCGCCCAGGTCGTAGAAGGCGGCCTGCACGTCGATGCCCGACGGTTCGAGGTCGAGCAGCTGGCCCCAGACCTCCGCCAGGGCGATCTCGGTCGGGGTGCTCGCGGCGGTCCGGGGCGCGCCCGTGTCGGCGGCCGGCGGCTCGGGCAGCGCGTTGCGGTCGAGCTTGCCGCCCGGTCCCAGCGGCAGGGCGGACAGCACCACCAGGGTCGCGGGCACCATGTAGTCGGGCAGTTCGACGGCGAGCCGGGCGGTGACGGCGCTCTGCAGCGCGGCGTCCAGCCGGGGGCCGTCCGGCGCCGTGCTCCCGTCCGCGACGGTTGCGTCGGGTGCGGCGCCCTTCGGTGCGGTGTCCTTCGGTGCGCCGCCGTCACCCGCGGGCACGACGTAGCCGACGAGCCGGTTGCCCCGGACGACGGCGGCGGCCTCCCGGACCTCGGGGCAGCCGGTCAGCCGGGCCTCGACCTCCTCCAGCTCGATGCGGTAGCCGCGCAGCTTGACCTGGTGGTCGGTGCGGCCGAGGAAGCGGAGCTCGCCGTCCTCGGTGAACGCGACCAGGTCGCCGGTGCGGTACATCCGCTCGCCGTCCAGGAACGGGTCCGGCACGAAGCGTTCCGCCGTGGTGCGCGGCCGGTTGACGTAGCCGTGCGCGAGACCGACGCCGCCGAGGTAGAGCTCGCCGGCCTCCCCGGCCGGGACCCGCTCCAGGTTCGCGTCGAGCACGTAGACCCGGTCGGTGACGGTCGGCGGGCCGATCGTCGGCTCGTCCGTCCCCTCCTCGGGCACCGGGCCGAACGAGCAGAACACGGTGCCCTCGGTGGGGCCGTAGGCGTTGAAGACCCGGACGGCGCCGGTCTCCCGGTAGGCCCGGTCCACCAGCTTGCGGCGCAGCGCCTCGCCGCCGAACACGATGGAGCGCACGTTCGGGGGCACCGCCCCGGCGTCGAGCAGGCCGTTCATGACCGAGGGGACGACGTTCAGATGGGTGATCCGGTCGGCGTGGCTGCTCTCCGTCAGGTGCACGGCGCTCTCGACGAGGACGACGGCGCCGCCGCGGCAGAGCGCGTTGAAGATCTCCATCACGGACATGTCGAAGCAGACCGAGCTGGCCGCCGCGATGCCGCTCAGGTCGCAGCCCTCCAGGACGCGGTCCATCTCGGCGAGCATCGCCACGCAGCCGGCGTGCCGGACGGCGACGCCCTTGGGCGTGCCGGTGGAGCCGGAGGTGTAGATGAGGTACGCGGTGTCGTCGGGCACCACGGCCACGGGCTTCGCGCCGGGCTCGGTCGTCACGGCCGGGACCGTCGCGCCTGGCCCGGTCGACCCGGCCGCCCCGAGCACGACCACGGTCGGGCCGGGCGGACAACTGGCCCTGGACGCGGGCGTGGTGAGCAGCAGACGGGTCCCGCTGTCGCGGACCATGAAGGCCAGCCGGTCGGCCGGGTAGTTCGGGTCCAGCGGCAGGTAGCAGGAGCCGGCGCGCAGGGCCGCCAGGATCGCGACCAGCAGATCGGGGGTGCGTTCGACGCAGATGCCGACCGGCACACCGGGGCCCGCGCCGTCGGCGACCAGCCGATCGGCCAACTCCTGGGAACGCGCGTTCAGTTCGCCGTAGGTCAGGACGCCGGCCTCGGAGTGGACGGCGATCGCGTCGGGATTCTTGACCGCCTGGGCGACGAACTCGGAGTGCAGGGTCTCGGTCACCGGTCCGTCCCCTCGGGGAGGCCGGCCGGTGCGATCGCGCCGAGCGGCAGCTCGGGTCGGGCGATCGAGTCGAAGAGCACGGTGCGGTACAGCGCGAGCAGTGCCGTCACGGTCTGCCTTTCCAGGTAGCTCGGTTTGAACTGGACGTGGCCGGCCACCTCGCCGTCGATGTCGGCCATGGAGATCTCGAGGTCGAACTTGGCGAGGTGCCGGCGCACCTGAAGCGGTTCGAGCGGGAGCGCGCCGTCCGGCGCGAGGGTGTCGCCGACGCCGTGGAAGAGCTTCACGGAGCGCGGGAACGCGTCCGAGGACAGCCAGTTCACCACCACGTCGAACCAGGGCGAGCGGCCCTCGACGCGCGGCGGCTTCAGCTGGGACGCCAGCAGGTCGAGGGGGTAGTTCATGTGCTCCAGGAGGCCGAGCGAGAAGGCGTGGACCTCGCGCAGCAGCTCGCGGAAGCTGCGGTCGGCGGCCGGTTCGGCCCGGACCAGCACCGTGTTGAGGTAGTAGCCGACGGCCGACTCCCAACCGGGCTCGGAGCGTTGGGCGATCGCGGTGGCCAGCACCGAATCCTCCGTCCCGACCGCCCGGTTGAGCGTGGCGAAGAACCCGGCCAGCACGACCGTGCTCACCGACACGCCCTCGCGCACCGCGAACTCCCGGAGCAGGCGGGTCTCTTCGGCGCTCCAGCGGAACGCGAGGTCGCGGCCCTCGTAGGTGACGCCCGGCGGCCGCTCCTTGCTGGACAGGTCGAGGTGGGCCGGCGGATCGGCCAGCTTCTCCGACCACCAGTCCAGGGCCGCGTCGGCCGCCGGCCCGGCCAGCCACTGCCGTTCCCAGGCGACGAACTCCGTGTACGGGGCGGCCGGCGCGCGGCCGGCGGGGTCGGCGCCCTCGTAGAACTCCTGGATCTCCCGGATCATCACGTCGGCGGACGCCGCGTCCGAGGCGATGTGGTGGACCAGCACCAGCAGGAGGTGCTCGGCCGGACCGCGCCGCAGCAGGACGATCCGCACCAGCGGCCCGTTGTCCATGTCGAGCGGCTCGTGCCCGTACCGGGCGAGCTCCTCGCGGGCCTGCTCGTCGTCCAGGCCGGTGGTGTCCGCCACCACGAACTCGTACACCGGCTCGTCCAGGACGACCTGGTAGGGGCTGCCGCCCGCCTCCACGAAGAGGGTACGCAGGGCGGGGTGCCGGTCCAGCACGGCCCGCACGGCGCGCTCCAGCGCCTCCTCGTCGACCTCCGCCCGGATCCGGGCGGTCACCATGAAGTTGTAGGGCACGGCGTCCGGGGCGACCATCTGCATGAACCAGAGCGAGGCCTGGCCGTGCGAGGCGGGCGCCAGGGTGAGGCCGAGGCCGTCGGCGCGCAGCTGCTCCAGGGCCGGTGCGCCGGTGGCCTCCAGCAGCCCGCGGGCGTCCAGCTCCTCCACCAGCTCCTCGGCGTCCAGCTCGGACAGCTCGTCGAGGAACGTCCGGTCGGGTGCTGCGGGTGCTGACGGCGTGGCCGGGACGGGCGCCGACGCGGGTGCGGGGACGGGAGCGGCTACGGGTGCCGGTGCCGGTGCGGGCGCGCCGTCGAGGATCCCGGTGAAGTGGTCCACCACCTCGGCGATGGACCGGCCGTCCAGGAACACCACCGGCGACACCCGGTGCCCGAACAGCGACTGCATCCGGTTGACCAGCCGGATCGCCAGCATCGAGTCCAGGCCGAAGTCCCGCAGACCGGCGTCCGCGTCGAACCGGCTCACCGGGACACCCAGCGCGTCGGCCAGCTCGGCGAGGACGACCTCCGCCACCGGCCGCTGCGCCTGTGCCTGTCCTTGCACCTGTCCTCGTACCTGTCCTCGTACCTGTCCTTGCACCTGTCCTGGCACCGCCGGGGCCTCCGTCGGCCGGGCCTCCGCCACGGGGACGGCGGTGGCCGCGGTCACGGTCCCGACGAGGGCGCCGGCGCCGGGCGCCCCGAGCGTGGCGGGGGCGCGGTGGGGCTCGGTGTCGATCCAGTAGCGGTCCTTCTGCCACTGGACGAGCGGGGTCTCCACCAGCTCGACGTCGTCGGCGAACAGCGGGTCGAAGGTCAGCGGCACGCCCCGGACGTGGAGCGACGCGGCGGCGCCCAGCAGGCAGCGGACGTCACTCTCCCCGCGCCGCAGCGAGTTGATCGCGTGCACCTGGACGCCGCGGGTCAGCGCGATCTCCTCGACCGCGCCGCGCAGCGTCTCGTGCGGGCCGATCTCGACGAAGGTGCCGATCCCCCGGTCGACCAGCGCCCCGACGGTCTCGGCGAACCGGACCTGGTTGCGCAGGTTGTGCACCCAGTAGTCGACGTCGGCGACCGGGTTCACCGCGCCGGCCAGCGCCGTGGAGTGGAAGTCGAACTCGGGGGTCAGCGGGGTGATGCCGTCGATGCTCTCGCGCAGCGGCCGGATCAGCGGGTCCATGCCGGGGCTGTGCACCGGGCGCTCGACGCGGATCCGGCGGACCGAGATCCCGTCCCGCTCGAGGTCCGCCTGCAGCGCGTCGACGGCCTCGGGCGAGCCGGAGACGGCCGCGCTGGTGGGGCTGTTGACCACGGCGATCGCCGCGTGCGCGGCGTACGGGGCGAGCCTCGGCAGCAGCTCCTCCTCCGGGAGGTCGACCGCGATCATGGCGCCCGCGGCGGCCTTGCGCTCCAGCAGGTGCGAGCGGGCGACCACGACCCGGGCGGCGTCCTCCAGCGACAGCGCGCCGGCGACGCAGGCGGCCGCGACCTCGCCCAGGCTGTGGCCGACCACGGCGGCCGGCCGGATGCCGAGGTCGAGCCAGACCCTCGCCAGCGAGACCTGGAGGGCGAACAGCACCGGCTGCTGGAAGTCCATCTCCTCGTACCTGGCCCGCTCGGCCGGAGCGGCGAGCTGGTCGAGCACCGAGCAGCCGCCGGCCGCCCGCACGGCGGCGTCGCAGGCCCGCATCCAGGAGCGGAAACCGGCGTGCGAGCGCAGGAGTTCACGGCCCATGCCGACCCACTGGGTGCCGCCGCCGGAGAACACCAGCGCCACCCGCCGGTCGGCGGTGCCGGAGACCGTGCCCGTGAGGAGGTCGGGGTGCGACTCGCCGGCGGCGACCCGGGCGAGTCCGTCCAGGACGTCCTGCCGGGTGCGGGCGAACAGCGCGATCCGGTGGTTGTGGTGGCTGCGCCGGGCGGAGAGCGTGTAGGCGAGGTCGGAGACCCGCAGGTCCGCGTGGCGTTCGACGTGGTTGGACAGTTCGCGGCAGGTGTCGGCGAGCGCGCCCGCCGTCCGGGCCGAGACGGGGACGAGGTGCGGCAGCCCGTCGGCGCCGGCGTCGCCCTGGCCCGGCGCCGTCCCCGGCCCCGGGGTCCCGCCGGCGCGGTCCGGGGCGACGTGGCGCCCGCGGTCGCCCGCGAGGAACGGGTGGGCGGCCACCGGCAGCCCGGCGGCGTACAGGGCGCCGAGCGAGCCGAGCAGGGTCGAGGCCTCGTCGGCGCCGCGGCGCATCGAGGGCAGGGTGGTCGCGGGCAGGATCTCCGACACCGACTTGAGCAGGACGGGGTGCGGACTGAGCTCGATCACCGCGTCGATGTCGTGGTCGTCGCGCAGGGTCGTCAGGGCGTCGACCACCCGGATCTCCTGGCGCAGGTTGGCCGCCCAGTAGTCCGGCCCGAGCTCCGCGCCGTCGACGCGCGCACCGGTGACCGTGGAGATCATCGGGATGCGGGCGGTCCGGGGCCGGAGGCCGTCGAGTTCGGCCTTCAGCGGCGCGAGCACCTGGTCGACCAGGGCGGAGTGCGGGGCGTGGCCCATCCGCACCCGGTGGTTGGTGACCTCCGCCTCGGTCAGCCGCCGGACGAGGTCGTCGATCTCCTGCGGGGTGCCGGTCACCAGGGTGGAGTTGAGGCCGTTGTACCCGGAGACGGTGAGCCCGCCGGTCAGGTACGGCCGGACCTCGTCCGCCGGGGTCATCACCACGATGCCCTCGCCGCGCCCCACGGCCAACTGCTGGAGGAGCCGGCCGTGGTGGGCGGCCAGCCGGGAGGCGTCGTCGAAGTCGAGCACGCCGGCGACGTGGCAGGCGGCGAACTCGCCGACGCTCTGGCCGAGGACGACGTCGGGTTCCACGCCCAGCGAGCGCCAGGCCTCGGCCAGCGCCACCTGGATCGAGAACAGCAGCGGCTGGAAGACGTCCATGTCGTCGAGGCGGCCGTCGGGGGAGAGCAGCTGGTCGACGAGCGAGAAGCCCAGCAGCTCCCGCATCCGCCGGTCGGACTTCATCATGGACCGGCGGAACACGGGCAGTCCGGCAAGGAGTTGGCGGCCCATGCCCACCCACTGCGAGCCGTTGCCGGAGAACAGGAACGCCACCCGGGGCGCACGGTCGGCCCGTTCGCCGACGCTCAGCCCGGCGGCGCCCGTACCGGCGGCGAACGCGTCCAGCTGGGTGCGGAGTTCGGCCATGTCGCGGGCGGCGGCGGCGAGCCGGAACGGGCCGTCGCCGGGCGTCCGGGCGCAGAGCGCGCGCAGGTCGGCCCCGTCCCGCAGGGCCCGGGCCCGCTCGGCCAGCGCCTCCGGGGAGTCCGCGGCCAGCAGCAGCAGCGAGGCCTCCGGCCGGGGCAGTTCCTCGACGGCGACGTGGCAGATCGCGCCGCCGAAGCCGAACGAGCTGACGCCGCCGCGCCGGGCGTCCGAGCGCCGCGGCCACGGCGTCAACCGGTCCTGGACGGTGAGCCGGTACTCGTCGAACATGATCTGCGGGTTCGGCGCGCTGTAGTGCAGGCTCGGCGGCAGCACCCCGTTGCGCATCGACATCGCGAGCTTGACCAGCCCGACGATGCCCGCCGCCGCCTCCAGGTGCCCGACGTTGGACTTGACCGAACCGAGCCGCAGCGGCTCCGTGCGCCCGCCCCCGCCGAGGACGGCGCCGATCGCGTTGGCCTCGATCGGGTCGCCGAGGGGCGTCGCCGACCCGTGCGCCTCGATGTAGTCGACCAGGTGCGGCGCGATGCCCGCCCGCCGGTACGCGGTGCGGAGCATCTTCTCCTGCGCCTGCGGGCTCGGCGCGGTCATGCCGTTGCTCAGGCCGTCGTTGTTGGAGGAGCTGCCCTTGATCAGGCAGTACACCGGCAGGTCGCGCTCCAGCGCCACGCTCAGCGGGGCGAGCACGACGACACCGGCGCCCTCGCCCCGGACGTAGCCGTTGGCGCGGGCGTCGAAGGACTTGCAGCGGCCGTCCGGGGCGAGGGCGCCCATCGCGTCCATGGCGGTGTAGTAGTCGGAGACGAAGCTCAGGTTCACGCCACCGGCCAGCACCAGGTCGCTCTCGCCCATCCAGATCGACTGGCAGCCGACGTGCACCGAGACCAGCGAGCCGGCGCAGGCGGCGTCGATGGCCATGCTCGGGCCCTGGAGGCCGAGGACGTACGAGACGCGGTTGGCGATGATGCCGTCGTGCATGCCGGTCGCGGTGTGCGGGGTGATCTGGACGTCCGGTCCGCGGTAGTGCGCCAGTGCCGCGTAGTCGCCCCAACAGGAGGCCATGAACACGCCGGTGTCGCTGTCGACCAGACTGTGCGGCGCGATGCCGGCGTCCTCCAGGGCCTCCCAGCAGAGCTCCAGGACCAGGCGCTGCTGGGGGTCCATCTGGACGGCTTCGCGGGGGGAGATGCCGAAGAACAACGGGTCGAACTGGTCGATGTCGTCGATGAATCCGCCCCAGCGCACCCGGTCGTTCAGCAGGGCCCGGCGGGCGGCCGGCACCGGCCCGACGGCGTCGCCGCCGTCGACCAGCAGCTGCCAGAACGCGGCCGGGTCCGGCCCGCCGGGGAACCGGCAGCCGATGCCCACGATCGCCACCGGCTCGTTGGAGGGCGCGCGCCGCTCGGCGCCCGGGGCGGCGGGCTCGGCGGCCTGCGGACCGTCGACGAGGGCCCTGGCCAGCCCTTCGACGGTCGGGTACTGCCACATCCAGGTGGCCGGCACCCGCCACCCGAGGAACTCGGACAGCGAGGCGGCGAGGGCCACCGACTGCACCGATTCCAGTCCGTACCGGTGCATCGGCGCTCGGCGGTCCACGCTGCTCACGGGAACGTTCAGCAGTTCGGAGAATTGATTCAGCAGAAAGTCGGTGACGGTGGAGATGTCTCGCGCTGCGTGCTCTTGAGGCATGGCGACTCCCTCAGCAGGGCGGTGGGAAAGGGGGCGGGCGGGGCTTCGCCGCCGACCGGAGGCGGGGGGTCGGCGGTGCCCGGAGGCCGGTGGGGGGAGGTGGGCGGTCGGGGATTCCTTGCCCGGTCGGGGGGTTCAGTGCCCGGTCGGGCGCCGCCCGGACAGCGGGCGCCGAACCGGCCAGGTATTCGACCTGCGCATGACATAGGTGGGTTCGCGGCCAGGCAACGCTGCTCCTCCCTCGGCAAGAAGAAAAGACCCGAAGCGCCGAACGGCACGGCTCAGCCAGGCATGCTGAGCGTCAGGAGCTTCGAGGTTGCTTGAGTCATCGCACATCAGCGGCCTACGACGGGCCGGTGGTCTCCTCATCCGCCGTTGAGCGCGGAGGGTGCACCGACTACAGGATTGCGCAAATCGCGGGTCCGTCGACGCGGTGGCGAGATTTGATCGCCAAAGTGTCCGATTCGATCTCCTGGGACGCGGCGTCACGCTCAGGTACGATCCGTGTACAGGTGCACTGGACAGCGGTTGAGTGACCAATGCAAGCTGGGCCCATGGCAGTTGAGACACCTGAGACGGCGTCGGTCGGCGTCGTGGGCTCCTTGCCGGGCCGTTCCCCGCAGCTCCGACCAGCGCAGTTCCGACCGGCGCAGCTCCGACCCGCGTGGCTCGGGCCCGCGCAGTTCCGACCGGCGCCGGTTCCGCTCCACGGGGCCGCCGCCCGTCACGTCGCCGACGGGAGGCCCGCATGACCGACCTCGCAGTCAAGGCGGTGAGCCGGCCGGGGCTGGCACTCGGCGTGCTGGCCGGGGCGCTGGCCCTGGACGTCAGCGGCCTCGGGGTGCTCAACGCCGCGCTCCCCTCGGTGGGGGAGCGCTTCCACCTGGCCGACACCACGCTCCAGTGGGTCATGACCGCCTACGCCGTCACCTTCGCCGGCTTCCTGCTGGTGGGCGGCCGGCTGGCCGACGTGCTCGGACGGCGGCGGGTGTTCGAGGCCGGTGTCGCCCTGTTCACCGTGTCCGCCCTGGTCGGGGCGGCGGCTCCGAACACCGCCGTCCTGCTGGGTGCGCGGGCCGCCCAGGGCATCGGCGCCGCCCTGTCGGGACCGGCCGCGCTGGCCCTGCTCACCGAGACGTTTCCGGCCGGTCCGGCCCGCAACCGGGCCTTCAGCGTCTACGCGGCGGTCGGCGCCGCGAGCTTCAGCGGCGGGGTGATGCTGGGCGGCGTGCTGACCCAGCTCTGGGGCTGGCGCTCGGTGTTGTGGTTCTCCGTGCTCCTCGGCCTCGGCGTGCTGGCCGCGACCCGCGCCGGTCTGCCCGACGGCGCCGGCTACCGCGGCCGGCTGGACCTGCCCGGCGCGATCACCGGGACCGTCGGCCTCACCCTGTTCGTCGTCGGCGTGAGCGGCGACGGCGCCGCGGCCTGGGCCCTGCTCGGCGTCGCCGCGCTCTTCCTGGTGCTGTTCGTCGTGCGCGAGAGCCGCACCGCCGACCCGGTCCTGCCGCTCGGCCTCTTCCGGCTCGCCCCGGTCCGGGCCGCGAGCCTGGCGGCGTTCCTCCAGTACATGGGGTCGGTCGGGATGCTGTTCTTCGCCCCGCTCTACCTCCAGGGGATGCTGGACTACTCGCCCTTCGAGTCCGGTCTCGCGCTGGTGCCGATGTCGGCGGCCGTGTTCCTCACCGCCAACTTCGCCACCGGCCGCCTGCTCGCCCGCTGGACCCCGCACACCCTGATGGCGGTCGGCCTCGTCCTGATCGGGGTCGGCACCGGCCTCTGGCTGACCACGCCGTCGGACGGCGACTACGTCCTGCACGTGCTGCCCGGTCTGGTGCTCAGCGGCATCGGGCAGGGCCTCAACTTCCCCTCGATGACCTCCGCCGCCCTCTCCGGCGTCCCCGGCGAGCAGCACGCCGTCGCCGGCGCGGTGAACGTCGTGACCCAGCAGATCGGCGCGAGCGCGGGCGTGGCGGTGATGGTCCTGGTCGCCGGCACCCGGGACGACCACCTCGCCGGCTACCACCTCGCCTACCTCACCGCCGCCGTCGCCTGCCTCGCCGGTGCCGCCCTCATCGCCCTGCGCCGCCGGGCCTCCTGAGCACTCCCGGGGGTGGCGGCCGGGCTGCGCCGGCCCGGGGGCTCCGGCCCGGGGGGCTACTCGGCCATGGTCAGCCCCGCCGCGCCGGCTCCCCGGCTGAGCACCACCGAGTGGATGTGCGCCAGCGCCCGGGCGTAGTCGGCCCGGCCTGGCTCGCGGCGGGCGGCCTCCCGCAGGTCGAGGACGCGGTAGGGCGGGCCGAGGTCGGTGATCTGCGGGACGAAGTCGGCCCCGGCGACCGTCCACCGCTGCCCCGGAGCGTCCGGCGGGGCGAAGGTGAAGCGCGCGATCGTGCTCCAGTTGCCGCGCGGGTCCTCGGCGCCGTCGTAGCTGAACATGTGACCGGCGAGCTGGTCGCCGAGGCCGTAGACGATCCAGGTGCCGTTGATCTTCTCGTACGCCTGGGGGACGTGGGCGTGGGTGCCGAGGACCAGGTCGACGTCGGACCGGCCGCCGCCCTGGTCGGCCGCCAGTTCGCGGGCCAGGGTGAGCTGCTGCTCGTTCGGCGCGTCCTGCCACTCGGTGCCCCAGTGGACGCTCACCACGACGACGTCCGCACCACCCGTCCGGGCGGCGCGCGCGTCGGCGAGGATCCGGTCGCGGTCGATCAGGTTCACCGCCCAGGGCCGGTCCGCCGGGAGCGGGATGCCGTTCGTCCCGTAGGTGTAGGCGAGGTGGGCCACGGTGGCGCCGCCCGCCCGCAGCAGCGCCGGCCGTCCCGCCTCGGTCTCGTCGCGGGCGCTCCCGGTGTGCGCCAGGCCGACGGCGTCCATCGCGTCGAGCGTGCGCCGGATGCCGGCTGCGCCGTCGTCCAGGGTGTGGTTGGAGGCGGTGTCGCAGGCGGTGTACCCCGCGTCCTTGAGGCCCCGGGCGACCTGCGCCGGCGACTTGAACGTCGGCCAGCCGGTGAACGGGCCGCCGTCGGCGCCGTAGACGGTCTCCATGTGGCAGACGGCGAGGTCCGCACCGCCGATCAGCGGCGCGACCCCGGCGAGCATCCGGCCGAAGTCGTACCCCGTCCCGCCGGCGTCCTCCTGGGCCTGCCGGATGATCTCGGTGTGCGGCAGCACATCGCCGGTGGCGACCAGCGTGAACGGCCGCGGTCCGTTCGGGGACGCGGTGGCGGTGGGGGCGGGGCTCCGGTCCTCCACCGGCGGTGGCTCGGCAGGCGTGCCGCAACCGGCGGCGGCGAGGAGCAACGGCACGGCCACCGCGACGAGCGGACGGCGGGGCAGGCGCATGGGGGCTCGTCTCATGATCGGAAGGTCGTACAGTCCTTCGACTGTCCGACAGTCCGCCGTCCCCCGCCCGCCCCCACGCCCGGAGGGTCACCCGACGGGCCCACCGGGGGAAACGGGCAGGGCCCCGGCCAGGGGAAACGGGCAGGGCCCCCGGCGCGCGCCGGGGGCCCCTCTTCCGCGTCGTCCCGTCGATCAGTGCACCGGCATCGACATGTAGACCGCGCGCCGCCCGTAGGACGCGGGGACGGCCACCTCCCGGTGCGAGCGGTAGCCGATGATCCGCAGCAGGATGTCCGCCCCGCGCACCGCGACCATCGAGATCCGCTCGAAGCCCAGCTCCTCCGCCCGCGCCCGGAAGTACCGCATGAACCCCAGCGCGACCTCCCGGCCGCGCAGGTCCTCGGCGATCACCAGGTCGTGGACGTGCAGGTTGTCCGACGCGAAGGCGGTGTTCTCCGCCTCGGCGAGGTCCGGGCAGCGCAGCGACGGGTACGGCAGGCTCAGCAGGTAGCCGCGGACCGCGCCGTCCTGCTCCAGCACGAAGCAGGTCTCCGGCGAGGGGAGGGCGCGGGACCGCAGGGCCTCCCGGCCCTCCGACAGGCCGTCGGCCGCGTAGGCGTCGTGCTCCAGCGCGACCACGGCGTCCCAGTCGTCCTCGGCCAGCTGCCGGATCACGAAGTCGTCGCTCACCCGGCCGCCCCGGTCGTACGGAGGCCCTCGGTGCGGGCCGCGGCCACCATCGGCGCCCAGGCCTCCACCAGCACGGCCCAGCGCTCGGCGTCCGCCCGCGCCTCGTCCAGCAACCGCTGCCGCCGCTCGGCGACCACGTCCGCGAGCTCGGTGTACTTGCCGCCCAGCTTGCGGTAGGAGCGGTCCAGGACGTCCAGGCAGTGCTCGTTCCCGGTCCGGTCCCAGTCGACGCTTCCCCGCACCAGCTCGAGGATCGGCTCGACCTTCAGCCCGTGCCGCTCGTCCAGCAGCCCGCGGCCGAGGTCGATCATGCCGCCGTAGACCGGGTACAGGTACAGCATCGAGAGCAGGAACTTGACGAACCGCAGCTGGTAGGAGATGAAGCCGGCGCCGATCCGGCGCTCGGGCGTGTAGTAGTTGACGATGTGGCGGTTGTGGATGACGCCCGGCATCCGGGAGTGGACCATGGCGTGCAGCAGCGCGTAGTCGGTGCCGATGGTCTCGATCGAGGGCAGCAGCGGCAGCACCTCGTAGGCCCGGTGGTCCAGGGCGATGTTGCACATGTAGACGTCCCAGATGTCGGGCACGCCCACGACGGAGTCGTCCTCGGTGAACGGTTCGGAGCCGGCGCCCTTGAAGGAGACGTCGACCATCGCGTCCCGGTCCTCGTCCGGCCAGACCGGCGGGGTCCACAGCCGCACCACGTCGCGGTAGACCTCCGGGTCCAGCTCCAGGATCTCGCCGATGTCCACGTTGAGTTCACCGATGAAGGAGCCGCTGACCAGCATCACCGGCTTGTCCGCGTCGGCCGGGTCCAGCTCCGAGCGGGTCACCCCGGCCACCACCTCGCCGGCCGGTCGGCCGATCGAGAGCAGCTCGTGGTGGATCGGGAACATCTTCCGGCCGTCGACGACCTGGTAGTCGAAGTCGTCGTTGCGCAGGTGCGCCGAGGTGCAGCCCAGGGCGGCCGCGGCCAGGAAGAGCCGGTTGACGCAGGAACCGTACGCGACGGCCGGCGGGAGCATCAGGTCGAGCAGCAGCCCGGGGTCGGCGCCACCGGACTTCTCGGCCACCCGGCGGAAGAAGTCCCGCTGCTCCTCCTCCCCGAGGTGGTGGACGAACACGCCGGGAGTGGGGACCAGGGAGGCCACGGCGTCCGCGTTCTTCGCGAACTCGGCGGCGGTGGTGGTGTCGAGGACGAGGAGGTGCACCTCGACCCCGAAGTTCGCGACGGCGTAGGCCGCCTCCTCGGCGAGGTCCACGATGGTGCCGGGGCAGGGACGCATGGTGGGCAGGGCGAGGCAGACTCGTTGCATGGTGTGGGGCTCTCCGTCTGAGCGTCAGATCCGTGACAGCGATGGGCGGTTGGGTGAGGACGACCGGCATCCCGCGCGGCGCTCCGGTGCGCGGGGCGCGCCCGCCACCACGATTCCGGGCCGGCCCGGGCAGCTGCCGTGCATGCGGCGTCTCCAGTCGATCGTCGGATCCGCCCGCCGGTCCGGGGACCGGGGCACGGCCGTGCCGCATGACTCACTCAAAGCCGCGGTGAAGTCGTCGAGTCGAGGCCGTCGTTGAGTCCCGAGCGGTCCCGGTACCGGTGCGCGGAACCCCGCCGGACCCAGGTCGACGACCTTGCTCCACCCACGGTGGACTAGACCAACTTCAGTGTCAACGGTGAGCTTTCCGAGATCGCGCGACGCACCCCGACATTGCCCTATTGGGCACCCCCGGCGAGCCGGGGCTGGACAGGACCGGACGGGGCAGGGCCTACTCCGGGAGGACGAAATCCCCGAGCAGCGGGCTCAACCCGTCCGCCGGCGCCGGGACGGGGGGTGGTGACGCGGCGTGCTGTTCGGCGACCGCCGCCGCGTCGCCGAACAGGGTGCTGGTACGCGCGTCCTCCTCGTCGTCGTCGCTGAACGTCATCTCCTGGCAGCGTTGCAGCCACAGGGAGATCTGGCGCAGGGTCGCCGACTGCCCCTGGGCGATGATCCCGGGAAGGTATCCGTTGCCGTGGAACATGTGGGTCTGCTCGACGTAGACCCGTGCAGCCTCCATGAGCGGCTCCGGCTGGAGGAAGCGCGGCGCCGTCGGATCGCCCTGCGACTCCTTGATCGCGATCCACTCCAGGTGACGGGCAGAGATCTCCGCGACGAAGTCCTCCATGATCCGGGCGGTCGGAATGCCGGTGGCGGAACTCGCCTGGGCGAGCGCGGTGTCGACGAAGGTGTCGGTGTCGGGGGTCTGGCGCAGCGCCGCCAGGGTGAAGGTGTTGCGGACGTGGTTGAGCTCGTGGAACAGGGTGGCCCGCAGGGTGCTCGGTGCGCGTCCGACGCCTGGGCGGAGGATGGTCGCCCAACCGAGGACGACGTGGTCGCCGAGCAGGACGAGGTTGGCCGTGGGGCCCTCGGTGGTGTCGAAGTTGAGGGTGACCGCCGAGGAGTTGCCCAGGGTCGCGACCGTGCTGTCGAAGAGCTGCTCCGCGCTCTGCCCGGGTTGCACCGGATCGGCGACGGCGAGGTAGGCGCCGCGCAGGTCGCCGCTGCGGCTGTTCGCCACGATGCCGAGCAGTTCGCCGGAGTCCAGCCTTTCGAGCGCGAATCGTCCGACCATGTGTCGCCATGAGTTCAACGGACTGCCGGTGAGCGCGGCGAGTTCGAGTCCGACGAACGGTTCGAGCAGGCGGTTCACCACGGCCGGACTGAACTCTGCGAAGGCCGGGTCCAGCGTGGGCGGATCCACGAACAGGTCCCCGTCCAGCGTCGCCGTGGTCCCTGCCCCGACCACCGGGTCGGTGGGCTCCAGACCCGAGTCGGCCTTGTAGGCCGAGACCGCGGCGCCGGTGTTCGGACCGAACTTGCCGTCGGCCCCGTCCGGCCCGACCGGGCGGCCCAGGGCCAGCAGACCCTCCTGGACCCGCTTGACACCCAGGCCCTGCTCGGGCTGCTGCATCCTGTGGGTGCCCGCGAGGCATGCTTCCAGCGTCGGATCACCGACGAATCGGGGAGAGCGGAGTGCCATGGCGGCTGCTCCTTTCACGCTGCACGGCACACTCTGCGCGGCAGGAGCGAGGAGTCGTGGCTGTACGGGAGGGGCGCGACCCACCGGTCCGCGTGGCCCTGCGCCCGGAGGTCACCGAGCGTCACTTTCTATGGGGATCCGGCACTGCCCGTTGCCCTCGCCGTCCGGGCGCGATCGGTCCGACGCCCGCCCGCTGCTCGGTGGGCCTGGTTGTCCTCCTCCCATTCTGCTTCCTAAGGGGGTCGGCCGCGCGCAGGAGGCAGGAGCGCGGGACGGCGGACAGACCGGCCGGCGGTCGCCGACCGACGGGATCTCACCCTCGGCAGCGAGGACAGCCAACAGCATCCGGCCTCGGGTCAGCTCCGGTGCTCGACGGTGCCGGAACCACGACTGCTACCTGTCGCCCGGCTCCGATCCGCATCGAGCGCTCGGCGCCGACCCGGAATCGATCAATAAGGCTGGGTTATCGAACCCGGCTGATCTTCTTCCTTGATGGGCACTGCGGGGGAGCTGGAGGATCGACCACGGGCCGGCGGACCGGGCACGGCCGCGCACCCACGAAGGCACCCGGGACACCCACACCCGCCACCCGGGCGATCGATCGCCGGACCTTGATCCACGGACAGCACGGACCGCACGACCAGCACGGACCGCACAGTCGACTTGAGGAGAGGGAATGAGGGAGAAAGAACACCGGGTGACCGGTGAGCGGAACCTGATCGCCGGGATGCTGGTGGACGCGGTGGGCACCGGCATGTACGTGCCGTTCAGCCTGGTCTTCTTCCAGCGCATCACCGGACTGCCACTGGCGACGATCGGTACCGTCCTGACGGTCGCCGGACTGCTGGCCATGGGCGCCATGCCGGTCGGTGGCTGGGCCGTCGACCGGTTCGGCGCCCGGCGGGTGCGGCTGGCCCTCTACCTGATGCGCGGGCTCGGCTTCCTGGCCTTCCCGCTCGGCACCACCCTGCCGGCCTTCGCCCTGGTCGCCACTCTCACCGCGGCCGGCGCCCAGGCGTTCCCCGCCACCCAGCAGGCCCTGATCGGAGACCTCGCCCAGGGGGAGCACCGGGACCGGCTGATGGCACTCACCCGGAGCGTGAACAACGCCGGCCTCGGCGCCGGCGGCCTGCTCGCCGCCGGACTGGTCCAACTCGGCGGTGACAGCGGCTTCCTGGCGGTCGCCTGGGTGAACGCGGCCACCTTCTTCATCGCGGCACTGTTCGCGCTGCGGATCAGGACACCTCACCCGGCCCGCCTCGCGAGCGGTCGCCCGCGGGCCGGCTACCGCGCGGTGCTGCGCGACCGCCCGTACACCGGGCTCACCCTGGCCAACTTCCTGATCGCCCTGGGGTATTCGGCGCTCAGTGTGCTGCTGCCGGTGTACGCCGTGACCCAGTTCGACCTGCCCGCCTCGGTGGCCGGCCCGCTGTTCGCGGTCAACACCGCGCTCTGCGCCTTTGCCGGCGTGCCGGTCGGCAGGCTCGGCCGGCGCTTCGCCCGACGCACCCGGGTGGCCGCGGTCGGCGCCCTGATCTTCGCCGCCGCCTTCCTCGGCTACGCCCTGCTGGACGGCATGCCCCCCGAAGGCGTGATGGCCGGCATGGTCGGGCTCCTGGTCCTCTACACGGTCGGCGAGCTGGTGCACAGCCCGAGCGCGGGCGCACTCTCGGTGAGCGCCGCTCCCACCGAGGCGCGCGGCCGCTACCTGGCGACCTATCAACTGTCCTGGGCACTGTCCCAGACCCTGGCCCCGTCCCTGTTCACCGGCCTGCTGACGGTCGACGGCCGGCTGCCCTGGCTGGTCCTGGCGGCCGGCTCGACGGCGGGGGCCGTCCTGCTGCTCGCCCTGGAACGGCGACTGCCGGCCGAGGCGGTGTTCACCACGGCGGCCGGGGCCGTGCCGCCCGCCCGCGGCGGGGCCACCGAGCCGCGAACGCCCGGCCGGGGCCGCGCCGGCCAGTACCCCGGCAGGGCCGGCCGGGAGCGGGTCTCCCGCCACCGCGCAGAGCCGACGCGGACATCTCCCACTTCGGCGACCGCCGAAGTCCCGGCAGGAGGAACTTCCGCGAGCCGTGGCGGCCGCCTCGGCGTCACCACCGGCACAGCCCAGCCCGATCCATCGCTGACCCACTCCCACTCGTGACCTGGAGAGGTCCATGAACACAACCACCCTGCGCAACCTCGCGGGCAGTCGGGCGGCGGTCGTGCTGCTGACCGCCCTGGCCCCCGCCGTCTGGGGCTCCACCTACCTGGCGACCACCGAACTGCTACCGCCCGGACGGCCGCTGCTGGCCGCCGCGCTCCGAGCGCTGCCTGCGGGCCTGTTGCTGCTCCTGCTCACCAGGCGACTGCCGAGGGGGAGTTGGTGGTGGAGGTCGCTGGTGCTCGGAACGCTGAACATCGGTGTCTTCTTCGCCTTGCTGTTCGTCGCCGCCTACCGGCTCCCGGGCGGGGTGGCCGCCACGGTCGGGTCCGTCCAGCCACTGCTGGTGGCCGCGCTGTCCGCCGCGTTGCTCGGCCAACGCCTCACCCTCCGTACCGTGTTGGCCGCCGTGACCGGCATCGCGGGGATCGCGCTGCTGGTGCTGCGCGCCGACGCCCGACTGGACGCGCTCGGCGTGGCCGCCGCCCTCGGCGGTGCGGTGGTCATGGCCACCGGGGTAGGGCGGTTTCCAACGGTCGTCGCAACACACCAGCTGTTGACGTCCCGCGACAGTAGCAGGCAGCCCCCACTTCGTTGTTTGAAGTGGGGGCTGCCGTCGTCGGAGGTACGGGGTGCGGGATCGTGCCGGTCAGTGGCTGCGGGGGGCGTACATGATGACGGCGACGCCGGCCAGGCAGATGAGGGCACCGATGATGTCGGCGCGGTCGGGCCGGTAGCCGTCCATCGCCATGGCCCAGGCCAGCGACCCGGCGACGAAGACGCCGCCGTAGGCGGCGAGGATGCGGCCGAAGTTGGCGTCCTCTTGCAGGGTGGCGACAAAGCCGTAGATGCCGAGGGCGATGACGCCGGCGCCGATCCAGGCCCAGCCCTTGTGCTCCCGCACGCCCTGCCAGACCAGCCAGGCGCCGCCGATCTCGAACAGGGCGGCAGCGAGGAACAGGGCGATGGAGCGCAGGACGGTCATGAACGGCGACCCTACCGACGGGCAGCGGGAGTGATCTTGAGTGGGTCCTGGCTGCCCGAGCAGCCGCACCCGCCGCCTCCGCAGGCCGTGGAGCCGCAGCCCCGCGCGGCCCGGCGTCGACCGAGCCACCAGGTCCCAGCGGCGAGCACCGCCAGTGCGGCGGCGATGGCGGGCAACCAACCGACCACCGCCCCGGCCCCGGCACCGACGACGCCGGCGGCGATCAGGGCGGCCAGCGCGCAACAGGCCACGCAGGCCAGGGCGGCGAGCGCGCCCAGGGCCTTGGGGGCGCGATGGGCGGGCTGGTCAGCAGCAGGGTCCGGCATGGCGGCTCTCCTCGGCGAGGCCGGTGAAGGGGATGGGGCAGCACGCGCTGCCGGCGCACAGGGTGAGGTCGTCGCAGCCGGCGTCGAGGGCAGTGGTGAGGGCGTCGCGGATGGTGGTGAGGTCGGCGATCTTCTCCTCGACCTCGGCGAGTTTGGCCCGGGCCCGTTCCTGGAGTCCGGGGACGGGGCGGCCATGGCGGTGGCGGCCGGTCTCCAGCAACTCGGCGACCTCGTCCAGGGTGAAGCCGAGGCGCTGGGCGGCCTTGATGACGCGCAGTACGGTGACGGCCTGCTCGTCGTAGAGGCGGTGGCCGCCCGGGGAGCGATCGGGCTCCGGCAGCAGGCCGCGGCGCTCGTAGTAGCGCAGGGTCTGGACGTTCACCCCGGCCGCGTCGGCGACCTGCCCGGAGCGCAGGCCCCCGGCGCTCACGGCCGGCCGCCGTCGGCGCCGATCCGCTCGTGGAGGGCGGCCAGCACCCGCTCGTGGGCCGGGTCGACGGCGACGCCGAGGTGCACCTCGCCACCGCCGGCCGGGGTGACGGTGAAGGTGAAGAACGAGCAGCACCCGCTCTCCCGCCCCGCCAGATCCCGCACCCGCTCCTCGAAGTCCTCGCCGCCGACGAGCACCAGGCGCAGCCGCAGACGGTCCGGCCGGGCCACCGCGGTGAGGTGGCCCGGCGAACAACCCGTCCCACTCGGCCACCCGCAGCGGCTGCTGCTCGGTCGGCAGGGTGCACGACGTCGGCACCCAGCTCAGCTCGGTCATCGGCCCGCTCCTCGTATCCGCCCCTGCGCGGTGCGCGCCGGGGACATCCACGACGGTAAATCTGTACCTGGGTACAGGTTGCAACTTCGCTGGCGCGGGCCCGCCGGTTCCGTCCACGGGGTCGGTCAGGCCGTGAGCAGTCGGCGCAGGCGGTCGGCGGGAGTGTCCCAGCCGAGCGTCCTGCGCGGGCGCCCGTTGAGCTGGTCGGCGACTGCGGCCAAGTGCTCGGCCCCGTGGACCGAGAGGTCGCTGCCCTTGGGGAAGTACTGCCGCAGCAGGCCGTTCGTGTTCTCGTTGGAGCCGCGCTGCCAGGGCGAGGCGGGATCGCAGAAGTAGACCGGTATGCCGGTGGCCGCGGTGAACTGTTTGTGGCGTGCCATCTCGGGGCCCTGGTCCCAGGTGAGCGAGCCGCGCAGGTGGGCGGGAAGGGTCTGGACGGTGCGGACGAGCGCGTCGCGGACGGTCTCGGCGTCGTGGGTCTCGCCCGGCAGGTGGACCAGCATGGTGTAGCGGGTGCTGCGCTCGACCAGGGTGGCGATCGCGGAGCGCCCGCCCGCGCCGAGGATCAGGTCGCCTTCCCAGTGGCCGGGCACGGCCCGGTCCTCGATGTCGGCGGGGCGGTCGCTGATCATCACCATCGGGTCGATGAACCGGGAAGTGCGCCGTTCGGGGTTCCGGCGCGTTTTGCGGCGCGTTCGACCAGTGCGGACGGCCGCTTGGACTTCCCGCTTCAGGCCGCCGCGGGCCTGGAAGTACAGAGCCTGGTAGATCGTTTCCACGCTCACCCGCATGCTCTGGTCGTCCGGATGGGTCTTGGCCAGAGCGCGGCAGATCTGTTCCGGGGACCACCGTCTGTGCAGGCCGTCCTGGACGAAGTCGCGCAGCGGACCTTCGCGCAGCAGCTTGCGCTCCTTCGGGCGGGGTCTGCGCGCGGCGGAGGCCCTGTGCGCCGCGTAGGGGTGGTACTCGGCGGTCCCCGAGTTGTTCCGCAGTTCGCGCGAGATGGTGCTGGCCGGGCGTCCCAGGGCCCGTCCTATGGCTCGCAGCGACTGGCCGGCGGCGCGCAGGTCGCGTATCTGCTCACGCTCGGAGAGCGAGAGCAGCCTGGGGTGGAGCTTCTTCTCAAGGGACTTGAGACTCACCGGCCTCGCCGATGCAGCGATGATCACGCCGGACATCGTGACGGTTCCCGTCGTGTAGTTCACACGTCGGCCGTCGGGGTGGATCCGCGAGTTGTTGGACTTTCGGATGCCCCAGTCCCAGTCCAGGGCTGTGCGAGGGTGCGCTCCGACCCGCTCGGCGGCCTCCCGCCTGGAGATGCCCCGGGCCCGAAGCTTCATGTACTCCTCGCGCCCGGGGTGGCCCAGGTGCCCGTAGCTGGCGCCGGCTTTGCGTGCCAGAGTGAACGCCGTGTTCAGGTTCAGCCCCAGCTCGCGCGCTACGGGGGAGACGCTTCCCACAGCATCAAGCCGTTCGAAGAACAGCCTCTTCAACTCCGGATCGAGCCTCTTACCGCCCACAGTCCTCGCAACTCCCATGATCATGAGTGTTGCGAGGATCGCTAGAACCTAAGGTGGCGAGGGGCCCAGCTGTGGTGGCGGTCCGGTCCTCCAGCCCGTCCTCCGAGTCGCTCACCCCGCACATCCCCCAGGGTTGACCGCTCCTTCCGGCAGGATCACCTCACCGTCGGGTTTCCCGTCGCGTCCGCACTACGCCCCCGGCTGGGCGTCCGTCGCCGCGGCGGCTGGGGGGGGAAGCCCGGCATCCACGACGTGCTCCGCGAGTGCGCAGGCCGCGGTGGCCGGCGGCCGAGCCGGTCGACGACGGCGAGGAGCCGGTCCCGGAGGGCTCCCGTTCACCGGCCGGGAGGCCTGCCTCCTGGCCGGCCTGATCGCGGAGGACTGCGTCACGGAGAGCGTCCGGCCCGCGCCGCACGGGGAACGGGTCGTCGGGCGCGAAGCCTGTACGGAATGGTGGACGGCCCTCGTGGAGGACCGCGCCTCGCAGTTCACGCCCCGGCCAGTGCGTGCAGAGCGTCAACGTCATGCGACGTCATGCGCGTGACGGACGACCGGGTCGTCGAGGCCCCGGCCTCAGCAAGACGGCCGGCGAGGACCAGCTTCGCGCCCGCCCGGTCCTGCACCGAAGCGGAGTGCACGACCGCCCGCAGCACGAGTCCGCAGGTGTCCACGAGCAGATGCCGCTTGCGGCCCCGCACGCGTTTGCCCGCGTCGTAGCCGATCGCCTGCCCGCCCTGGTGACTGCGGGCCGACTGCGAGTCCAGCACCGCCGCCGAGGGCTGCGGATCCCGCCCGTCCGCCGACCTGACCCGCTCGCGCAGCGTGTCGCGGACACGGCTCCACGTGCCGTCGGCCGTCCAGGCGCGGAACCAGCGGTAGGCCACGTCCCACGGGGCGAGGTCGTGCGGCACCAGGCGCCACGCACACCCGCTGACCAGCACATACACCACGGTGTCCACGACCGGCCTGCGCGGGAACTTCAACGGCCGCCCGCCTCGGCGCGGATCCCGCTCCGGCAGCAGAGGCTCCACCACGGCCCACTGGCCATCCGTCAACGACGAGGCGTAGGAAGGCTTGCACACGCAGACACACATGGCGGTGATCGTCGCGGATACCCCTCCCGCGACGATCACCCCCGGCGCATCACGCCACGCAGCCGATCAATAACCCAACACTCTCTCAGCCGGCCGCGCTCCACGAGCACCGCGGACTCCGCGGCCAGGGTCATCCCCTCGCCTTCGGGCGAGGGGTCGTTCACTGACAAGGTTGCGCAGCAGCCAGAACTGCGGCTGCGTGTAGCCCTTTTCGAGCTGCCGGGCCCGGGTGAACGCGATCGGCGCCTCGTAGGCGACACCGGGTCCGGTACGCGGCGGGCTGTGGAGCGATCTCCTCGTCAGACATTTGACGAATCGTCATGGAGTGCTCCTTCTCCACTGCTTCGAAGCCGTGTGCGCCCTCGTCAGTCGGCCACGACGGTGTTCTGGGCGGCGCCGACCCGCCAGGTGCCGTCCTCCTTGACCAGGATGTAGAAGGGGCGGCCCTCGGGCCGGTCGGCGATCCGGGCGCCGTCAGGGCCGACCGGCTGCTGGCGGACGTTCACCGCGGCGACGTCGGGCCGCAGGAACAGCACGCGTTCGACGTCGTAGACGGCGGTGGACTCGGCCGTCGCACCGGGCAGCACCTTGCGGGTGAAGGCCGCGATCTCCTCGAAGCCCGACAGCCGCTTGCCGTGGCCGGTGGTCCACACCGGGTCCTCCTGGCGGAAGACGCCCAGGAACCGGTCGACCAACTCGTTCTGCTGGGCGTACTCGACCTCGGCGACGAGGCGGCGGATCGCGGCGACCTCGGCGGCGGTCCCGGGGCCGTCCGGGGCGCCGAACACCTCGACCGGTCGGTACGAGCCCGACACCAGCTCGGTCACCGGCCCCGGGCGGCCCGGCCGCCAGCCGAGCGCGCTACGGGCGGCGGCGCCGCTGACGCTCTGGTCGAGGGCGAGCGCGTCGGCGAAGAGCGGGCCGAAGACGTCGGCGACCTGCGCCGCCGGCACCGCGCGCGGCGGGGCGAGCACGCCGGCGGCGCGGCCGGCGGCGCGGGCGAGGTCGCGGACGGGGACGGCCGGTTCGCCGACGCCGTGCCAGGTG
>JOHN01000051.1 GCA_000719695.1 Streptomyces sp. NRRL F-6131 | reverse complement strand
GGCCGGGGGTGGGGGCGTCTTCGGCGGTGCAGACGAGTTGTTGGGTGGCGGTGGTGGTCAGGGCGGCCGTCGACCAGG
This sequence comes from Streptomyces sp. NRRL F-6131, assembly GCA_000719695.1. Lineage (GTDB taxonomy): Bacteria > Actinomycetota > Actinomycetes > Streptomycetales > Streptomycetaceae > Kitasatospora. The sequence continues at coordinate 55,354 of JOHN01000051.1, read as the reverse complement.
AGAGTTTCAGGGTGACCGTGCCGGGGGTGCTGGTGGCCTGCACCCGGGCGTTGGCGGGGAGGTCGGTGTAGAGGCCGTCGCGGCGTTCGGTCCTGGTCGGGCCGGCGAGCAGGGTGTCGAGGGTCTGCTGGAGGTCCTCGCGCGGGCCGTCCGGGCGGACGACCGGGCGCAGGCCCTCCGGGCCGGGGAAGTAGAGGCGGGTGCCGGGCCGGATGCCGGTGGCCGGCAGGCCGCTGCGGACGGCTCCGGTGTCGGAGACGGTGACGGAGCAGCCGACGGCCGGCAGCAGCAGGGCGGTCGCGGCGGTCGTGGCGGCGATGCGGGGGCGGAGGTTCACGCGGGCTCCTCGGTGACGATCCCGCGGGGCAGGACGAGGGTGAACACCGCACCGCCGCCGGGCGCGTTGCCGGCCTCGATCAGGCCGCCGTGCAGGCGGGCGTTCTCCTGGGCGATGGCCAGGCCGAGGCCGCTGCCCTCGGAGCGGCGGCGGGCCCTGTCGGCCTTGTAGAACCGGTCGAACAGGTGCGGCAGTTCGGCGGGCGGGATGCCGGGGCCGCGGTCGGTGACGGTGAGCACCAGGTCGCCGTCGGTCTCCCGCAGGGCGAGCCGGACGGGCGGGCGGCCGTGGCGCAGGGCGTTGCCGACGAGGTTGGCGACGACGACGTCGAAGCGGCGCGGGTCGATGCGGACGGGGAGGGCGGCGGGCAGGGCGAGGTCCACCCGGTCGCTCCAGCCGCGCAGGTCGAGGCTCTCGCGGACGGCGGTGACGGCGTCGACGTCCTCGGTGCGCAGCGGGGCGGCGCCGGCGTCGAGGCGGGAGATCTCGATGAGGTCGTTGACCAGCCGGGCCAGCCGGCCGGTCTCGTTGCTGATCATGCGCAGGGCGGTGGCGGTGTCGGCGGGGAGCTGTTCGGCGTCCTCGTCGAGGATGTCGGTGACGGCGACCATGGCGGCCAGTGGGGTGCGCAGCTCGTGGGAGACGTCGGCGGCGAACTGCCGGCCCTGGGACTCGACGGCGCGCAGCTCCTCGATGGTGCCCTGGAGGGTGCGCGCGGTGTGGTTGAACGTCTTGGAGAGCTGGGCGAGTTCGTCGTGGCCGGTGACGGACAGTCGGGTGTCCAGCCGGCCCTGGGCGAGGGCGTGGGCGGCGTCACCGAGGGCGCGGACGGGCCGCAGGAGCTGGCGGGCGGCCAGCAGGGCCAGGCCCGCGGCGAGGACGGCGGCGAACGCGCCGGCCCCGGCGGCCGCGGCGAGCAGTCCGTGGGCGGCGCTCTGCTCGCGGTCGAGCGGGAGCACCGCGTAGACGGCCAGGCCGGAGGCGGCGGCGCGGTCGGCGGCGTAGGTGACGGGGATGCCGACGGCGAGCCAGGGGCGGCCGTCGGCCGTGAAGCGCTGGAAGGCCGCGTGTCCGGCGCCGACCGTGCGCTGCAGGGCGGCCGGCACGGCGACCGGCTGGGTCCACTCGGAGTGGTCGGTGCCGTGGGCGGCCAGCACCCGCCAGTCCCGGAACCCTCGGGTTCCGGACAACTGACCCGCCAGGCGGTCGAGTTCACCCTGGGTCGGCGGGAACGGCAGGGCCGGGGCGAGGACGTCGACGCGGCGGCGCAGCTCGTCCAGGGCAGTGTCCTGGGTCAGTTCCAGGGTGGAGTTGGTGGCGGCCCGGTAGGTGAGCGCGGCGGTGGCCAGCGCGCTCAGCGCGGCGACGGCGACGAAGGCGGCCAGCAGCCGGGGCCGCAGCCCGGCGACCGCCCGGCGCAGCCGGACCCGGCGGGGGACGGGGCCGCGGGGGACGGCGCCGCGAGGGGCACGCTCCCGGTCCGGAGGTTCGGCCGTCACAGCGGACCGAAGCGGTAGCCGAAGCCGCGGACGGTCTGGATGTAGCGGGGCTCGGCCGGGCTGTCCTCGATCTTGGCGCGCAGCCGGTTCACCCCGGCGTCCACCAGGCGGATGTCGTCCTGGCGGCCCAGCCCCCACACCGACTCCAGGAGCTGCTCGCGGCTGAACACCCGCCCCGGCGCGGCGGCGAGCTCCAGCAGCAGCCGCAGATCGCCGGGCGCCAGCGGCAGCGGCGCGCCGTGCTTGGTCACCGTCAGCGCCGCCCGGTCCAGCACCAGATCGCCCAGCGTCTCGCGCTCCGCGTCCGCCCCGGCCCCGCCCGAGCGGCGCAGCACCGCGCGGATCCGGGCGTCCAGCACCCGGGACTGCGCGGGCTTGACCACGTAGTCGTCGGCGCCGGCCTCCAGGCCGAGCACGGTGTCGATGTCGTCGCCGCGCGCGGTCAGCATGATCACCGGCGTCGGCCCGGTCCGGCGCAGCTGCCGGCACACCTCGAAGCCGTCGATCCCGGGCAGCATCAGGTCCAGCACCACGAGCTCCGGTGGCTCCCGGTGGGCCTGCTCCAGCCCCTCCTCGCCGGAGGCGGCGGTGCGCACCTCGTGGCCCTGGCGGCGCAGGCCCAGGGCCAGCGCCTCCCGCACCGAATCGTCGTCCTCGATCAGCAGTACCCGTGACATGCCAGCCAGTATCCGGTCTCGACCTGCGGAAATGCGGCTGTGGCACGGGTGGGGGCCACCTTGTTGCGAAATGCTCATACGGGGCTCACAGGGCCCGCAAGCGCGCGGCCGACGGTGGAGGCACACCGACCCCGGCACCCCGCCGGGGCCGTCGAACCGTACCCGCCCTTCGAGGAGCACCGTGCGCCCGCACCAGGAGCCGAAGCCGTCCGATGTCGCCGACGTCGCCGATTCCGTCGGACAGCCGTCCGATGTCGCCGACGTCGCGCATACCGCCGGACAGCCGTCCGACGGCGACGCCACCCCGTCCAGCTGGTACCCCCGGCTCGGACGGCCCGCCCGCCCGTCCCGGTGCCGCACCGCGCTGCTGCGGACCGCCGTCCTGGGCGCCGCGACGTTCACCCTGCTGGGCGCCGCCGGGCTGCTGATGAAGGGGCCCGAGCACCTGCCGGGCCTCGCCGGGTCCCCGTTCTCGGCCGGGACGGCTGCCGGTGCGTCCACCGGCGCCACGGCCGATCCGGGGCCCAGCCCGGACCTGCCCGCCCCGGTGGTCGACATGAGCATCTCCCGCCGCTCCGAGGACGCCGGCAAGACCGTCAATCTCACCATCGACGACGGCCCCGACCCGCAGTGGACGCCCCGCGTCCTCGCCGTGCTGGCCCGCAACGACGCCAAGGCCGTCTTCTGCATGCTCGGCCCCAACGCCCGGGCCCACCCCGAACTGGCGCGCCAGGTGGTCGCCGCCGGCCACCGCCTGTGCGACCACTCCGTCAGCCACGACACCGCGATGGACCACAAGGACACCGCCTACCAGGAGAAGGAGATCGTCGACGGCCTGCGGATGATCCAGGACGCCACCGGCGGCGCCCCCGTCCCCTACTACCGCGCGCCCGGCGGCGCCTTCACCCCGGAGAGCCGCCAGATCGCCGCCGCGCACGGCATGCGCCCGCTCGGCTGGAACGTCGACACCCGGGACTTCGAACGCCCCGGCGTGGACCGGATCGTCGAGACGGCGCAGGAGCAGCTGCGGCGCGGCCCGACCGTGCTCCTCCACGACGGCGGCGGCAACCGCGCCCAGACCGTCGAGGCCCTGGAGCGTCTCCTGCCCCGGCTGAAGGCGGAGGGCTACACCTTCTCCTTCCCCGAGCGGTGAAACGGGGCCGTCGGCCGGACGCCCGGCGTGACGCTCAGCGCGCCGCCCGGCGCACCGGGAGGCTGCGGGGCCCGCGGACCAGCAGGCCCGGGCGGTACGGGAGGGTGTCGGGGTCGGCGGCGAGCCGCAGGTCCGGCAGCGCGTCGAAGAGCCGGGGGAGGGCGATCGTCGCCTCCAGCCGGGCCAGCCGCGCCCCGAGGCAGATGTGCGGGCCGTGCCCGAACGCCACGTGCGGCAGCGCCCGGCCTTCGCCGGGGGCGAACCGGTCGGGCCGGAAGGCGTCCGGGTCCGGGAAGACCTCCGGGTCGCGGTTGGCGGCCGCCAGCACGACCAGCACGGAGCTGTCCGCCGGGACGACCGTGCCGGAGCCGAGGTCGACCTCCTCGCTCGTGCGCCGCCAGGTGGTGCCCTCCAACGGGCTGGCGTGCCGCAGCGTCTCCTCCGCCACCGCGGCCCACCGGGCCTCGCCCTCCCGCCGCGCGGCGGCCAGCTCCTCGGGGTGGCCGAGCAGCAGCAGCGAGGCGGAGGCCAGCAGGTTCATCGTCGTCTCGTAGCCGGCGAAGAGCAGCAGGAACGCCATCGCCAGCAGCTCGGTGTCGTCCAGGGCCTCGGCGTCGTCGTCCTGGGCGAGCAGGCTGAACAGGTCCTCGCCCGGCTGCCGGCGCTTGTCGGCGATCAGCCCGGTGAAGTACCGGTGCAGGCTCTGCCAGGCCTCGTCGATCTCCCCGGGGGCGAGCGCGCCGGCCGGGGAGCCGACGCGGTACGTCCAGGTGCGCAGGTCGAGGCGGTCCTCCTCGGGCACGCCGAGGATCTCGCTGATCACCAGGACGGGCAGCGGGAAGGCGAAGTCGTCGACCAGGTCGACGGCCTCCTCGTTCTCCAGCCGGGCCGCGAGCCCGGCGAGCACGGTGTCGGTGAGCCGGGCGATCCGCTCGCCGAGGGCGTCCACCCGGCGGGGGGTGAAGGCCACCGAGGCCAGCCGGCGCAGTCGGCGGTGCTCGCCGCCGTCGGTGTTGAGCATGTGGCGCTCCAGCACGGACCGCGCGCCGGCCGCCGGTCCCACCCGGGCGGCCCCGCCGGCCCGCGGCGCCGGGACGTTCGAGAACCGCGGATCGGCCAGCACCGCCCGGGCCGGCCGGTAGCCGGTCACCAACCACGCCGTGGTCCCGTTGGACAGGGCCACCCGGGCCGCCGGTCCCTGCTCGCGCAGCGCGGCGTAGAACGGGTAGGGGTCGCGGGCGAACGCGGCGTCGGCGGGGTTCAGAGCAGTGGTCACCGGGCCATTCTCGCCGGGGGCACCGGAGGGGCCGACACGGCCCCCGCCCCCGGACGGATCCGGGGCGGGGGAGTGGGACCCGGCCGGCCCCGCGGTGTCACGACCCGGCGAACCGGAAGACCGGTGCCGGCCAGTCCCCGGCCGGCACCGTCCGGTCGAGGGCCTCGCCGATCACCCGCTCCTCGTAGCGGAAGTGGGACTCCATGATCGCCGCCAGCCCGTCGAGCTCCCGCCCGATGGCCTCGTCCGGTCCCGGTCCCGGTCCCGCTCCGTCCGCGGCGGCGGTCTGCTGCGCGAGCTCGGCCAGCCGGGTCAGGATCGAGGAGATCAGTCCGTGGTCCTCGACCAGCTTGGTGATCGTCCCCGCGAGCTCCGGCCGCTCGCGCACCAACTGGGCGAACAACCCGTCGTCCTCGCCCCGGTGGTGGGTCTCCAACGCGGAGCAGAAGGCCAGACAGTGGGTGGCGAGCGAGTCGCCGCCGGTCCGCCGGTGCCGCGCACCGGCCTTGAGGTCCTTGATCAGTCGACGCAGTTCGTCGTGTGCCAGCACCAGTTGCCGGCTCAGGGCGACCGTCCGGTCGCCGTCCTGGGAAGCCACGCAGGGCCGTCCCTTCGGTTGTCGCACCTCCATGCCTGACGCAGTCCGCCACCGGCACGCGATGCCTCCGGGATCCGATCACACCGCTCCCCACCACGGCAAGCCCCGGCGACCCCGGTGCCCGGGTCACCCGCCGTCGGAGCGTCCGGCCCGGGCGTGGTGCCACTGCTCCATGCCCCGGCGGAGGGCGTCGTTCACCAGGAGCAGGAGTTCGGCGGAGGTTTCGAAGCGGGCGCCCGCCGGGGTGGTGTCGCCGAGGACGGTGGCGGCGCGCTTCGCCTCGGCGATCAGGGCGTCGTTCATCCGGAGGGTGACCAGCAGGGTGCGGGCCCAGATCCCGTCGTCGATGACGTAGTGCTCGCGCCGTATGCCGGGGGTCTTCTCCCGACGGAGCAGTCCCTGCTGTTCGAGGAAGGTGACGGCATGGGAGATCGACGCCGCGCTGACCCGCAGTCGGCGGCCCAGGTCGGCGGCGGTGAGGGTGCCGGAGTCGGTGACGTAGAGGCAGGCGAGCACGCCGGCGGCCACCCGGGGCATGCCCTGGCCGGCCAGCACGGCGCTCCAGGACTCGGTCAGCTCCTGCACCGCCCGGGGGTCGCGCCCGTGGCCGCCGTCGGGGACCGGCGCCGCCTCGGGCTCGGCCTGCTTGCGTCGGCGCGCGCGGTCCCGGGTGGCCTCGTGGGCCCGGTCCGCGCCGTAGCCGTCGGCGCCGCCGTTGCGGGTGACCTCCCGCATGACGGTCGAGGCGGGCCGCCCCAGTCGGCGGCCGATCTCCGCGTAGCCGAGGCCCTCGGCCAGGCCCGTCGCGATCTGCCGACGGTCCTCGTTGGTGAGTCTGCCTCCGGGCATCGGTCCCGTCTCCGTTCTGCCGACGGTGTGGAGCCCGGCGCCCGCACACCCGTCGCACAGTATGTCGGCAGCCGGGACTCCATTGCAAAGGAGAGCGGAGTCGATCATTGCATTAAGCGTCACTGTCATTGCAAAGAAAGGCCATAAATGCGTTGTTTCGCCTTGATCTGAGCTTTCATCAAGCGTTGACCAATATCTGAATGCAATGTAGCTTCGTCGTTGTTCAGAGATCCCCGAAGGCTCACGCAGACCGGTCGAGGGATCCGTGTCCACGTCCGCCGCCGGCGGAACCGAAGGAAGGCACCACCATGTCCGTCACCGCCACCGCCACCGCGCAGGACGAGCCCACCCCGTCGCAGGCCGCCGCCGGGACGGAGCACCCGGAGCACCCGGAGCGACCGGAGCTGCAGGAGGCCGTGCAGGCCTTCGTCGACGCCGGCTTCGCCGGGGTGCAGGCGCGGGTGCACGACGCGCGGGGCGCGTGGGTCGGCACGGCCGGCGTGCGCGAGCTGGGCGGCGACGAGCAGCCGCCGGCGGACGGGCGGTTCTGGGTGGGCAGCACCACCAAGACCTTCGTCGCGACGCTGGTCCTGCAGCTGGTCGCGGAGGGTGCGATCGGGCTGGACAGCCCGGTGGCCGACCACCTGCCCGGGTTCGGCCTGGACGGTCGGATCACGGTGCGGATGCTGCTGCAGCACACCAGCGGGCTGTACAACTACACCGGTGAGCTCGACCCCGACGGCACCTTCGTCCCGGGGCTCCCCGGGCTCGGCAAGCCGTGGGTGGAGAACCGGTTCCACAGCTACCGGCCGGAGGAGCTGGTGCGGTTCGCCCTCGCCCGCCCGGCCCGGTTCGAGCCGGGCGCCGACCAGAGCTACTCCAACACCAACTACACGGTGGCCGTGCTGCTGATCGAGGCCGTCGGCGGCCTCCCGTACGCCGAGCAGATGCGGCGGCGGATCCTGGAACCCCTCGGACTGCGGGACACGGTGGTGCCGGGCGACTCCCCGGAGCTCCCCGAGCCGCACGCCCACGGCTACTGCCGCTTCCAGGACGGTGCGGAGTGGAAGGTCGTCGACGTCACCCGGCAGAACCTCTCCCTGCTGGTCGGCGCCGGAGACATGAGCTCCACCACCCGTGACCTGCACACCTTCTTCTCCGCGCTGCTCGGCGGCCGGCTGCTGCCGGCCCCGCTGCTGGAGCAGATGCGCGAGCCGCACGGGATGCTGGGCTACGGCTTCGGGCTGTTCGTGCAGGACCTGGGCCCGGAGCACGGCACGATCGTCCACCACAACGGCGGCGCCCCCGGCGGCTTCGGCGCGCTGATGATCGCCACGCCCGACGGCAGCACGACCCTCACCGCAGGACTGACCATGGGCGACGCCGCGATGGACCCGGCGCAGGAGTTCCCGAAGGCGCTGGACCGGCTCATCAAGGCCGTGTTCCGCGCCGGGCAGGCCTGAGCGGGCCGGACCTCCGACCGGGCAGGCCCCAGCGGGCCGGTCCGCGCACCTCGCGGGGCGCGGACCGGCCCGCCCGACGGGCCGCCGGTCAGGCGGCGACGAAGGCGATCAGGTCCTCGGTGAACGCGGCCTCGTACGCGCCGACCAGGCCGTGCGGGGCGCCCGGGTAGACCTTGAGGGTGCCCTGGGGGAGCAGCTTGACGCTCTTCTCGGCGGAGGCGGCGATCGGGACGATCTGGTCGTCGTCGCCGTGGGCGACCAGCACCGGGACGTCGATCTTCTTGAGGTCCTCGGTGAAGTCGGTCTCCGAGAAGGCCGCCACGCAGTCGAGGGCGTTCTTGAGCCCGGCCTGCATGCCCTGCAGCCAGAACTCGCGGCGCTTGCCCTCGGAGACCTCGGCGCCGGGGCGGTTGAAGCCGTAGAAGGCCTCGCTGAGGTCGTAGTAGAACTGCGACCGGTCGGCGGCGACGCCCGCCCGGATGCCGTCGAAGGCCGAGATCGGGGTGCCCTCGGGGTTGGTGTCGGTCTGCAGCATGAGCGGCGGGACGGCGCCCAGCAGCACGGCCTTGCGGACCCGTGCGGTGCCGTGCCGGCCGAGGTAGCGGGCGACCTCGCCGCCACCGGTGGAGTGGCCGACCAGCACCGCGTCCGTGAGGTCCAGCTGGTCCATCAGCTCGGCCAGGTCGTCGGCGTACTGGTCCATGTGGTTGCCGTCCCAGGTCTGGGTGGACCGGCCGTGCCCGCGACGGTCGTGGGCGATCACCCGGAATCCGGCCTCGGCGAGCGCCACGGACAGGCCCTCCCAGGCGTCCGCGTTCAGCGGCCACCCGTGGGAGAGGACGACGGGGCGCCCGGTGCCCCAGTCCTTGTAGAACTTCTGGGAGCCGTCGGAGAGGGTGAGGAAGGGCATGATGGCCTTTCGGTCGTGCTCAACGAGCAGGGTCGGAGAGGGCGTTCGCCCCGTGGGGACGAACGCACCGGGCCGCCGGAAGGTCGGGGGATCCGGGTGTTCCGGTCGGCCGCAGTTCCAGCATGCAGGCCCGGGCGGCGCGCGGCAGCAGCTCGGCGCGCCCTGTGCGCGCTCAGGCAAGACCCGTGCGGTCCGGAGCACACGGGCGCCCGGCCCGCCGGACGACGCGGGGCGACGGGCCCTCCGGTTACGGTGCGTCGTCCGCCTGCTTCTCCGTCCAGTCGGCCATCGCCTGCTCGGTCACGGCGAGCAGATCGGTCGGGCTGAACTGCAACAGCTCGGTGCCGGCCTCGACGTACGGCCGGTGGCTCGGGAACTGGAAGAACGCGTCCCCGGCCTCGTACACCTCCTCGTGGTCCCGGAACACGTAGCGCATGCGGCCCGCGATCACATAGCCCCAGTGCGGGCACTGGCACGCCCCGCCCGGCAAGGCCTGGAGCGGCCCCTCCAGGTCGACATCGGCTCCGAAGGAGACGAACTCGACCGTGTAGCCACCGAACTCCGCGCGGCGGTCGATCACCGGTCCGAACTCCTGGACCTGCGTCGCCGTCTCCTTGGACACCTTCGGCATCGGTCAGCCTCCTGTCCGCGGTGGACGGAAACCCCCATCACCTCGAGTCGACCACCTCGCCCCGGCCACCGCATCCCGGCGGCCGGTCCGTCGATGGCCGGGGCGAGAGGGCCTAGGCTGGTGTCATGGGTGAGTTCGACGCGTTCACGGACCTGCTCGACTACCCGGTGTACGTGGTGACGGCGCCGGGGGAGCCCGGGCGGGAGCCGGCCGGGTGCCTGGTCGGGTTCGCGGGGCAGTGCTCGATCGATCCGGCGCGGTTCGTGGTGTGGATCTCCAAGGCGAACCACACCTACGACGCGGCCCTGGCGGCCGATGCGCTCGGTGTTCACCTGCTGCCGTACGGGCACGGGCTGGCCGAACTGTTCGGGGGCCGCAGCGGCGACGACACGGACAAGTTCGCGGGGGTCGAGTGGTACCACGGCCCGTACGGGGTGCCGCTGCTCGCGGAGGCGCCGGCCTGGTTCGTCGGCCGGGTGCTGGACCGTGTGGACTGGGGTGATCACGCCGGTCTGCTGCTGGCCCCGGTGGCGGTCGGCGCCCCGCCCGAGGGCGCCGCCGTGCTGTCCTACCGCGACGTGGCCGACGTCGACGCGGGTCACCCCGCCTGAGCACGTCTCGCCCGGCCCCGGTGCGCGGTGGTTCACCGGCCGGTCGCACCCGGCCGGTGAACCGCTCCGTCAGGGAACGGAACCGATCCGACGTCGGCCCGTCGGCCCGTCAGCCGGTCGGTCGGCAGAGCACCGCGTCCGGGACGCCGTAGTGCAGCCACTTCCAGGTGAACGCGACCCCGGCGAGGTACTCGTGGTCGGCGCACTGGCCCTTGTAGTGCCCAGCGGCCCAGTCGCTGCCCGCCGAACCGCCGCTGGTGGGGCGGTTGTCGCCGTGGTCGAACCAGAGGGTCCGCCCGGCGGTCGGCAGCGCGCCGGCCGCAGGAGCGCAGAGCAGCGCCGACATCGCGTCGGAGCGCACGGCGAAGCCGACGGCGAACCGTCCGTCCGGGCACTGGAGCTTGTTGTAGCCGGAGGCCCAGTCGCCGCGCGTGACGTAGCGCTCGTCGGTGACGGTCACCCAGTCGCCGGCGCCGGTGGCGGGCTCTCCGGCGTCGGTGCAGAGGCCGCGGCTGTCACCGCGGCCGAGGCCGACCAGCCGCTGGCCGTCGGGGCAGTTGCCCTTGCGGTTGCCGGGGCTCCAGTCGGACCGGGCGAGCATCCGCCGGGAGACGTCGAAGTCGCCGTGGTCGAGGTCGAGCACGTTCCAGTGCGGGACGGCCGCGACCTGGCCGGTGTACGAGGGCGCGGCGATCAGCCGGTTCCAGTACGGGGCGCGCCAGTCGCCCTGGTCCTCCAGGCTGAGCGCCCGGCCGGCGGTGTCGAAGTGGAGCAGCGCCCAGCTGTCGTTGGGGACGCCGCCGGTGTGCCAGCCGACCAGCGGCCAGATCGCGAAGTCGGTGTCGTCGGCCGCCAGGATCCGGGTGAAGTTGTCGAACCAGGCGTGCTCGGCGGCGTCGGTGGAGCCCCGGCCGCCGGCGCCGAACTCGCTGATCCACACGGGCGCGGTGAAGTGCTGGCCGGACTGCGTGACGAACAGGGCCTCGTCGTTCACGACCCGGGCCAGCTGCTCGGGGGTGAAGTCCTGGTAGCGGGGGTCGCCGGTGGAGCCGGGGCCGCTGCCCGCGCCGGTGTTGGCCGGGCCGGTGTAGCCGTAGAAGTGGGCGGAGTAGACCAGTTTGCCCGAGTCGAGGAGGGTGTGCGAGAGGGTGCGGACCGGGGTGAGCTGCGGGCGGCCGTGGCTGAACCCGGCGGCCGGTATCCCGTACCAGTTGATGCCCTCCATGACGACGAGCAGGTCCGGGGCGGTCCGGAGGATCCGGTTCCCGGCCTCCTCGAAGGCGGCGTACTGGTCGTGGCTGTCGCCCAGGCCCCAGTTGGGGTCGTCCCAGAGGTCGCGGCGGACCTCGTTGCGCAGGTCGGCGCCGACCACGCGCTTGTCGTCCCGGTACCGGTCGACCAGGAAGACCCAGTCGTCGATCCACTGGGCGGTGGACTGGCCGCTGTTCCAGCGCTCGTTGCCGTCCAGGCCGCAGCAGAACCGGTAGCTGGTGGTGTGGTTGTTGAGGATCACCGCGAAGCCGTCGGCGGTCAGGGCGGCCACCACCGCGTCGTAGACCTGCAGCGGGGTCCTGCCGCGCAGGTGCGGGTTGGCGGCGACGGCGACGTCGGGCACCGTCGTGGTGTCGTGGAGCATGGCGTTGGCGAAGGGGAGTCGGACGCTGTTGATGCCGAGGCGGTGGAAGCCGCCCAGGATGTCGGCGATCGGGGCCCGGTCCAGGCCGAGCGGCAGGTTGTAGGAGACCTGTCCGGCCTGGTTGTTGGCCGGGTCGGTGGTCGAGCCGCTGCCCTGCCAGGTGCCCTGGGCACCCGCCCAGTTGCCGGACTTGAGTTTGAAGCGGGCGCCGGTGGCGTCGACGACGTACCGGCCGCGGGTGCTGAGCGGTCCGGCCCAGGAGGCGGCCAGGGCCGGCCCGTCGAGCACCGCCGGCGCCGCCGCACCGGCGGCCGGAGTGGTGGCGGGCGGGGCGGCGGGCGGGGCGGCGGCGCTGGTCCCCGCCGTCATGGCGACGCAGGCGAGCAGGGCGGCCCCCGCCGCCAGCGCGCGGCGCGCGAGTGAGTTCATGGTCATCCCGGTGAGTGAGGGTGGGTGTGCCGACCGTGGGTGCGACAACCATTCCTTCCCCGCGCACCCCTCCGGGATTCCGGGGAGTCGACTGCCCGTTCGGACATGTTCAGGGGAAATCGCAGCGACTACGGTGTGAAGTGCCCGACGCCTGCGAAGGATTGGCGGGCCGCGTCCAGCACGGCCCCGGCGCGCCGGCACCGGCAGCAGCGCTCGTCACCGGCGCCCCGAGCCCGCCGGACCCTTCAGAAACGGAGCGAACACCATGCCCGAGCAGGACCAGCACCCCGTCGTCTGGGCCCCCGGCGCGTACGAACTCGGGGAGGGCGCCCGCTGGGTGGACGGTCGGCTCGTCTTCACCGACATCCTCAGCGGGCGGCTCCTCGAAGTCTCCGGCACCGAGCCCGGCACGCCGCGCGAACTCCTGCGCCTGGACGTGCCGCTGGGGGCGGTGGCGCCGGTCGAGGGCCGGCCGGGCCACTGGATCGCCGCGGCGGGCACCGGCATCGCCCTGCTCGGCCCGGACGGCTCGGTCGACTGGCTGGCCCGCCCGGAGGAGGGCGCCGCGACCCCCATGCGGATGAACGACGGCGCCTGCGACCCGCACGGCCGCTTCTGGGCCGGCAGCCTGGCCTACGACGAGAGTCCGGGGGCGGGCTCGCTCTACCGCACCGACCCCGACGGCTCGGTCCACCGGGTGCTCACCGGCCTGACCGTCGTCAACGGCCCGGCGTTCAGTGCGGACGGGCGGCTGCTCCACGTCGCGGACAGCACCGCCGGCGTGATCCACCGCTGCACCCTCGACGCCGACGGGAACCCGTTGGAGACAGTGGAGTTCGCCCGGCTCACCCGCGGCTTCCCCGACGGCATGACCGTCGACACGGCGGGCCGGCTCTGGGTGGCCGTCTGGGGAGGTGCCGCCGTCCACCGCTACGAGCCCGACGGCACCCTCTCGGCCGTCGTCGAGCTGCCGGCGCCGCAGCCCACCTCGGTCTGCCTCCCGCCGACCGGCGGCCGGCTGCTGGTCACCACGGCCCGCATCGGCCTGGCCGACGCGTCGGCCCCGTCGGGCGCCGTCCTGGCCGTCCCGGTGGACGCCGCCGCCCCGCCGGCCGCCGCCTACCGCCCGCGCTGAACGTACGGACCGCCCGGACCGCACCGACCGTACCGAGCGCGCCGACCGCACCGGCGCAGCGGTGCGGCCGACGGGTGCTGGGGCCGGGACGGCTCGGAGCGGCGCGCGCGGCGCCTCCCGGGCGCCGGACCGTCCGTGCACTATCTTTCGTGCTGGATCGCCCGGTTCGCACCGTCCCTGTCGAACCGTCAGCCTCAGCACGCCCCCTGGAGGACCTCCCGTGGCCAACCAACTCCCCACCACCATCGACGGGGTGATCTCCCGGATGGAGGAGATCGACGCCGAGCTCGACCCCCGCGACGGCGTGGCCTGCTTCAACCGGGTGTACCTGAAGGTCACCGAGCTGGTGAAGGAGCACGTCACCGCCGGCACCTTCAAGGACAACGCGTTCCTGGAGCGGATGGACGTGATCTTCGCGGGCCTCTACCTGCGGAACGTCGACTCCGCCAAGGCCCACCGCCCGGTCGACCCCTCGTGGCAGCCGCTGTTCGCGGCGCGCGGCAACCGGGTGCTCTGGCCGATCCAGTTCGCGCTGGCCGGGATGAACGCCCACATCAACCACGACCTCGCCCTGGCCGTGGTCGAGACCTGCAAGGAGCGCGACGCCACGCCCGACACCGCGCCCGTCCACGAGGACTTCGAGAAGGTCAACGACCTGCTGGCGAGCGTCGAGGCCGAGATCCGGGCCGAGTTCGAGCTGCAGATCGTCAAGATCGCCACCGGGCCCGCCGAGACGCTCAAGCACGCCGTCAGCGCCTTCAGCATCTCGGCGGCCCGCGAGGCGGCCTGGATCAACGCCACCCTGCTCTGGGGCGTGCGGAACGACCCGATCAAGTACCCGCTGCAGCTCGCCGCCATCAACGCGGGCGTGCAGACCACCAGCAGGCTCATCCTCGTCCCGGTCGTCCCGCCGCCGGCCGCGTAACGGCTCCCGCTCCACCGTCCCCCGCCCGCACGCGACCGGCTCGCGTGCGGGCCTTCGTGCGTGGCCCTCCTGCGGGGCGTCCGTGCGGGCCCTCGTGCGGGGCCTCCCGGCGCGGCGGCCGCTGTCGGTGGTCCGTCCTAGGCTGCGACCATGAGCATGATCGGGAGGTACCTGCGGCTCAGTGCCGGAGAGTTGGAACGGGCGGAGCGGGAGCCGGACTGGGCCCGGGAGTTCGCGGAGGAGGTGGACGAGGGCCGGCACGGCGGCCGGGCCGGCGGTGCCTGGGCGCGGATGCACGACACCGGCCGGGCCTGGCAGGCGCTGGACTTCCTGCTCCGCCGCCGGGAGTTCCCGGTCGACGTCGTCCACGGCGAGGAGGAGCTGCCCGGCGCCGAGGACTGGGGTTTCGGCCCGCCGTGCCGGATCGCGCCCGACCGGGTCCGCCTCGCCGCCGCGGCGCTCGTGGAGCTCGACCCCGGGCGGCTCGTCGAGGGGATCGGCGCGGCCGACCTCGCCGGGGCGCGGGTCTACCCGAACGGGCTGTGGACCTCCGACGAGGCGCTCCACCTGGTGACGGCCGAGTACCGTGCCCTGACCGACTTCCTCGGGGCGGTGGCCACCCGGCGGCACGGTCTGCTGGTCTGGATCGAGTGAGGAGGCGCACCCGGGCCGGCACGAGGTCATGCAGGGGTTCACCGAATCTCCACAAGGGGATTCTGCATCCTTCCGCGGATCCGGGGTACCGGGCCAGGACCGTGTCGACACGACGGAAGGACTCCCAAGGTGGCCACCACCGGTGAACTGCTCGTTTCCGCCGCTGCCCCGACGGCGGACCCCATCCGCGCGACCGGGCCCGCGGCATCCGCGGCCGGTTCCGCCTCCCGCGTCCCCGGCAGCACGCCCGCCACCGGGCTGCGCGACCTCCTGCCGCCCGAGTTCGCGGAGGTGGAGGACCCGCGCGAGATCGCGCCCACGGACGCCCGCGACCTCACCCGCACCCTGCTGCGCCGACTGGCCACGCTGGAGGAGGGGACCCGGGAGTACTCGTACGTCCGGGCCACCCTGGTGGAGATGAACCTCTCCCTGGTGCGGTTCGCGATCCGCCGCTTCAACGCGCACAGCGAGCCCAAGGAGGACCTCCTCCAGGTCGGTGCGGTCGGCCTGATCAAGGCCATCGACCGCTTCGACCCCGAGCTCGGCGTCGAGTTCACCACCTTCGCCATGCCGACCGTGCTCGGCGAGATACGGCGGCACTTCCGCGACACCACCTGGGCCGTCCACGTGCCGCGCCGCCTCCAGGAGCTGCGGATCACGCTCGCCCGGGCGCAGGAGCGCCTGGCACAGCGCCTGGACCGCGCCCCGACGGTGGCCGAGCTGGCCGAGCACCTCTCGCTCAGCCCCGAGGAGGTCATCGAGGGCCTGACGGCCGCCAACGGCCACACCGCCGGTTCGCTGGACGTCGGCGGGTCCGAGGACGGCGACGGCCCCGGCCCGCTCACCGACCAGCTCGGCACCGAGGACCACGACCTCGAACTGGTCGAGGACCTCGTCGCGCTGAAGCCCCTGGTGGCCGCGCTGCCGGAGCGCGAGCGCCGGATCCTGTCGATGCGCTTCTGCGAGGACATGACGCAGTCCCAGATCGGCGCCCGCCTCGGCCTCTCCCAGATGCACGTCTCCCGGCTCCTCGCCCGCACGCTGCGGCAACTGCGCGAGGGTCTGGAGGACGCCTGAGGGTGCCGTGCGGCACGGGAACCGGGGGCGCGGCGCCCCCGGGCCACGACCCGTCACTTGGCCGACGGGCTCGACCTCCGTATGGTCGGAAGGCACGAACATGGAGGGGACGACGATGAGGCCATCCGACAACGACCCGGGAGACACCGCGCTGGCGGCGGTGAACCCGTCCCGGCCGGGGCTGATGGTGGAAACCCGCCCAGGACCCGCCGGCGCGGTGGTCTGCAGCCTCGCGGGCGATCTCGACATCGAGACCCTGGCGCCGGCCGCCGACATGCTCGACACCCTGGTCGCGCAGCGCCCCGGAGCGCTGGTGATCGACCTCCACGGGGTGGGTTTCTGCGACTCGTCCGGGCTGAACGTGCTGCTCAGGACCCGTCTCGCGGCGGAGCGGGGCGGCGTCGGGCTGCGGCTCGCCGCCGTCCCGCCCACCGTGATGCGGGTGCTCGACCTGACCGGCGCGAAGACGGTGTTCACGATCCATGACTCGGTCGACTCGGCCCTGGTCGGGTGAGCCGCCGGTCGGCGGCCGGGCCCGCGCGGCCGGCGGTGCTCACGTCGGCGGCGCCCGGGCCGGCCGTGCTCAGGTCGGCGGTGCTCCCGCCGCCGCCCGGGCCCGGGCCGGCGACGGCCCGTCCGACCGCGGCGGGAGCACCGCCTCCGCCGGTTCTTCACCTTCGTTCCCGGATGCGTCCTTGGATCGCACCCGCAGCGGGCATACTTCCCGAGCCGCCGGGAAACCGACCCCGCGACAGATCGCCGTCGATCCGAAAGGGCGCCCTCAGATGACGATGAGCCGGGGAACCCTGGACGGCGACCCGCACCGGGCCGGGCCCGAGGCACCCGTCGGCGGTCAGCGCAGACGGCTGACCCTGGCAGCCCTCCCCAAGCCGGTCGCCCACGCCAGGACCTTCACCACCCGGGCGCTCGCCGAGTGGTTCCCGTCCGCCCCCGTGCCCGGCGGCGGTGACGGGGCCGCCGACGACGTCGTCCTGCTGGTGGCGGAGCTCGTCGCCAACGCGATGCTGCACGGCGACGGCCCGCTGGAGCTGGTGCTGGACGTCACCGACGCCCGCCTGCGGATCGAGGTCAGCGACCGCAGCCCCGTGCTGCCCGAGCCGCGCCGTCCGCACGACCCTGCCCTGCCCGGGGGCCACGGCCTGTTCATCGTGCAGCGGACCGCCGACCGCTGGGGTGCCGAGCCGCACAGCCAGGGGAAGACGATCTGGGCCGAGGTCGGCACCCTGCGGCTGCTCCGCGGCGACTGATCCCGCCGGGCTGCCCCGCGCGCCCGGCTCACGCCCCGCCCCGAACCGCCGTCCGCCCGTTCCACCGGGGTGCATGGACACGGCCGTTCGGGGCACACGCGGTCCGACAGCGTTCGGCACCACGAGGGGCGGGGGGCGAGGCCGATGCCGGAAGCAGTGGCCGCACAACTGACGATGCGTCTGATCACCGGAGAGGCCCAGGGGCGCGACCTGGCGGTCGAGTGCCGCTACGAGGCCGCCGACCCCTACGCCGTCCGACTGGACTTCGGCTGCGGCGAGGCGGCGGTCTGGGTCCTGGCCCGCGACCTGCTGGCCGCCGGACTGCACGGACCGGTGGGGGAGGGCGACGTCCACATCGAGCCCAGCGGCACCGGGCGGCACGTCTTCATCGCCCTGGGCGGCCCGGACGGCGTTGCGCTCCTGAACGCCCCCGCCCGCCCACTGGCCCGGTTCCTCACCGCCACCGGCCGCTCGGTGCCGGTCGGCTCGGAGTCCGACCGCATCGACTGGGACAGCTGGCTCCACCGGCTGCTGTCCGCCTGACCCGCCGGTGCGCCCGGCCCGCCGAGTTCGGGGGCATGAACGGGGGCATGAACGGGCCCATCGGGGTTAGACGAGCGGACGAAACCGCCCGATCCGCCAGGAAAGGCACGCCGTGACCAACATATCCCGCCTCCCCGCGCCCATCGAGCAGCACTGGAACTGGCAGCTGGAGGGGGCCTGCCGCACCGTCGACAGCAGCATCTTCTTCCACCCCGCCAACGAGCGCGGCGCCGCCGCGAAGGAGCGCGAGCAGCACGCGAAGTCGGTCTGCGCCCGCTGCCCGGTCCGGGTGCCGTGCCGGCGGTACGCGCTCGCCACCCGGGAGCCCTACGGCGTGTGGGGCGGCCTGACCGAGGAGGAGCGGCGTGCCCTGTTCGCGGAGTACCCCGCGCCGGGCCGCCAGGTCGCGTAGCGACGGCGCCCACCGCGGGCGGCAACGCTGCGCATTTCCTCGGGCGGACCGTGTTTGCCCTGCCGGGCGGGTGGTAGACGCAGGCTCGGAGCGCGGCCGGAGAAGGGCAGGTCACCCGGCCCCCGCGGCCCCGCCCACCCGTACCGACCGGGAGGCTTCCGTGATCGTCCTCGGCGTCATACTGCTCATCATCGGCTTCGTCACAGGCATCTCGATCCTGTGGACCATCGGGATCGTCCTCGTCCTCATCGGCCTCGTGCTGTGGATCGCCGGTGCCTTCGGGCACGCCGTCGGCGGACGTCGCCACTACTACTGACCCCCTCGTTCCCCCTCATTCCGCGGACACCCGACTCCCGGCCGCACCGGCCGGGCGGTCGGGTTCGGCGTGTCCGGGCGCGTGCGTGGGCGCGCGACGCCGACCGCCCCGCCCGCCCACGAACAGCCCACCGGGGTGTCCGGCGGCCTCCCGGTAACGGATCCTCGTGCCATGGCCTCGATCGTCGTCCTGTACGAGCTGGAACCCGGGCAGCTGCTCGGCCCGGACGGGGTGGAGCCCGCCGTCCTGGGCGTGCACGCGGCCGGCGCGGACCCCGACGTGCCGGAGGATCCGCTGCCGCGCACCCTGTGCGGGCGGGACACGGCGGGAATGGAGCACGCCCACTTCCGGCCGGGCCTGGGCGAGCCGTGGTACCCGCCCGCGTTGGCCGAGCAGCGCTGCCGGGAGTGCGAGCGGGCCCTGCGGAGCATGTGAGGGCCGGCCGCGGGGAGTCACCCGGAGCCGGGAGCCGCGGGGGCGCCACCAGCCAGCCCGGGTCCGCGGCAGGGGGAAATCCCCCGGTCAAGAGGGTGGTCGCCCCCAGTGCGCCGCCACCGCCACCGCCGCGAAGATCAACTCACCGAACGTCGAGAACCTTTCGAGTCGAGGAGTGGTCGGAGCACATGGCACGCAGTGAGTGGATCGGTCGGCGGGGACTGCTGGCGGCAACGGCGGCGATGGCGGCGGCGGCCGTGCTGGCCCCGGTGGGGGCGGTCGCCGCTCCGGCGGGGCCGGCGCTCGTCGTCCCGCAGGACGCCCGGCAGGCAGCCGTCGTGCGCGCGCTGGACCGGGTGGCCCAGCCGCTGCGGACGACGGAACCCGGCGGCCGCACCGCCGACCTGCGGGCGCTGGACGGGATGATCGGCGACGCCACGGTGGTCGGGCTCGGCGAGGCGACCCACGGGTCGCACGAGTTCTTCGCGATGAAGGAGCGGCTCTTCCGGCACCTCGTCGAGGAGCAGGGCTTCACCACCTTCGCCCTGGAGACCAGTTGGTCCGGCGGTCTGCTGATCGACGAGTTCCTCCAGGGCGGCCGGGGCGACGCGCGGCGGATCGTCGCCGAGGTGCTGGGCGGAAGCCCGTGGGAGCGCGAGGAGTTCGTCAGCCTGCTCACCTGGATGCGGGAGTACAACCGGAGCCACCCGCAGCGCCCGGTCCACTTCCTGGGGGACGATCTCGGAGCCCCGCGGCTCGGCGACCGGATCTTCGAACGGGTGGTCTCCTACGTCCGTGGGGTTCGACCCGAGGCGCTGCCGGAGCTCGACGGGCTCTACGCCGGCCTGCGCCCCTTCGACGACGTGTTCTCCTACCTGCGCAGGCCGGTCGCCGAGCGCCGGACGAACGCCACCAGGGCCCAGGCCGCGCTGGACCTGGTCACCGCGAGCGGCACCCCCGGCGAGGAGGGCCACGAGTGGGCGGTCCAGCACGCCCGCAACATCGCCCAGACCTTCGCCTTCGCCTCCTTCGACCTCGCCGACCGCGCCACCGTCGCCGTCGCGGAGCAGCTGCGCGACCGGGCCATGGCCGAGAACGTCACGTGGTGGCAGCGGCGCACCGGCGGCAAGGTGCTGCTGTCGGCGCACAACGGGCACGTCGGCTACCTGGCCACCGACACCTTCCTCTATCCGAAGCCCCAGGGCTCCCACCTGCGGGACGCCCTCGGCCGGGACTACGTCGCGATCGGCTTCACCTTCGACCGCGGCTCCTTCCTGACCAACGACGAGGTCCTGGGCGGCGGCTGGAAGAGCGTCACGGTGCCGCCGGCCACGCCCGAGAAGACGGAGCACACCCTCGATCTGGTCCGTCACCGGGACTACTACGTGGACCTGCGCACCGCCCCGCGCGCGGCCCGGGACTGGCTGAACACCGCCCGCCCGACGTACGAGGCCGGCTCGGTCTTCGTCACCGACCCCGTGCCGACCCTGGCCGTCGGGCAGGCGTACGACGTCCTGATCCACCTCAACGAGGTGCACGCGGCCCGCAAGCTCTGACCCGCGGCCGGCCCCCGCCGGTGCCGTGGAAGCACTCGGCGGGGGCGCGGCCTTCCGGGGCCGGCGGCCGGTGGTCAGTAGCCGGCCGTGAAGCGGCGCTGGACGAAGCGCGGCAGCTCGACCTCGTCCACGATCGCGACGGCGGCGTCCTCGGCGGAGATCCGGGAGCGTCCCTCGGCGTCCCGGACCGCCCGGTCGCCTCCGATCCGGAAGCGGCCGGTGCGCTCGCCGGGGCCGATCCACTCGGCCGGGCTGAAGTACGTCCAGCGGCGGTTGGACGTGCGCAGCACGTTCAGGCCGTCCCGGGCGCCGCGGACCGAGGCCGCGTACGCGCGCGGCAGGCCCAGCCCGTCGAGGGTCGCGTGCAGGAGCTCCTCGTCGTCGGCCAGCGCCACGCCGGGGGCGACCTCGAGGCTGCCCGCGCCGCCGATCACGATCAGCCGGGTGCGGGGGTGGCGGTCGAGCGCGGCGAGCAGCGCCCGCGCGGCGGTGACGTGGACGGTCGGGTCGGCGATCGAGCGTTCGACGGTGTCCGCGAAGTCCCGGGCGGCGTTGCCGGGCTGGTAGCAGCTGATCAGGACGTCGAGGCCGGGCAGGACGGCGGCGATGCTCTCCGCGTCCAGGACGTCGACGTCCGCCCAGTCGACGTTCTCCCGGCTCTCGCCGGTGCCGGCCTTCGCCGCGTCACGGCTGAGGGCGGTGACGCGGTGCCCCCGGTGGAGGGCCTCGGCGACGATCCTGCTGCCGATGGTCCCGGTGGCCCCGATGACGCCGATGTGCATGGTTCTCCCCTTGTACCCGTGCCTGGGTGGCTGTTGTGTGACCGGGCGCGACGGTGCGCGCGGACAGGGACGTCACCGCAGAATCGGTGACGCCGTGTCAAAACTATACGCCGTGAAGTTTCGTTACGGCACCCACCAATCGAGACGCTGTAGAGTGTCCGCGTGACAGCAACGACCGGAACGGCAGGCGCGGCAGGCACGGCGGGCACGGCGGGGCGGGCGAGCACCGGCCGGCGCGAGCGGCTCAGGGCCGAGACCACGGCCGAGATCAAGGCCGTCGCCCTGCGGCTGATGGCCACCGGCGGCCCCGACGCCATCACCCTGCGCGCCATCGCCCGCGAGATGGGCATGACGGCCAACGCCATCTACGGCTACTTCGCCACCCGCGACGAGCTCGTCACCACGCTCATCAACGACGTGTACACCGCGCTCGCCGACGCCGTGGACGCCGCCTGGGCCTCCTCCACCGACGCCCACCCCGCCGCCCGGATCGGCGCCTGGGCACACGCCTTCCGGAACTGGGCCCTGGCCAACCCCGAGGGCTTCCGGCTCGTCTACGGCGACCCCGTCCCCGGCTACCGGGCCCCCGACGGCGGCGCCGCCCCCGACGCCGCCCGCCGCACCTGCACCGGCCTCGCCGCCCTCGCGGCCGCCGCCTGGCCGCACGCCCGGCACCAGTACGCGGACAGCCGGTTCGACTGGCCCGACTTCGACCCCGGCCTGCTCGACAAGATCCGCCCGGCCTTCCCCGACCTCCCCCCGGCCGGCGTCGCCCTGGCCCTGCGGCTCTGGGGCCACCTGCACGGCCTGGTGTCCCTGGAGGTGTACGGCCACCTGCGCAGCCAACTGGCCGCCCCGGACAAGCTGTTCGAGGAGGAACTGAACCAGCTCGTCCGCGCCCTGGGCATCCCCCGCCCCGCCTGACGGCCGCGACGAGCCCGCCGTCGGCCGTCGGTGCTGGTGACCGCCGTGAACGAGTGGCGGTGGGGCACCCCGGCTGCGATCATGCGGCAGTGAACGCGGAACTCCCGGACGGATGGACCGTCGAGCGGATCCGTTCGGCGTCGGGCGATGCCGAAGCGGATCTGCTCCCGCTCGAACGATTCGTCGTCGTCGAGCACTTCGGCAGCGCCGACTACGACGTCCTCCGGCCCGACGTCATCCTGGCCTTCCACGGCCTGTGCCTCGCCCGAGCCGACGGCGAGTGGTTCATGGGAGAGCTCGACGTCGACGGCTCGCTGATCTGCTGGGCTTCCTACGGCTCCGACCTGGGCGAAGCCATCCGCGGGCTGTGAACCTGCCGCAGTCCTTCGGCCGCTTCCACCACAGGCCCTACCGCAGGCGGAACAGGACGGCGCGCCAGCCCTTGGCCGCGGTCCCGGAGTCCTCGGCGGCGGAGGTCGGGGGGCCGCTCCAGGTCCGGTAGGCGGTCGTCAGCCGGAGATCGGCCGGCCCGGGCGCCCGGCGCACGCCGAGCCGCTCCACGGCGGGCAGCGGGTGCCAGCCGACGGGGAGGTCCGGTGCGGTGGCGCCGTTGCTGGCGATCGCGCCGAACAGCACGTCCCCCGTCTCGCACGGGATCATGCCGCCCAGCCCCAGGCTCGTGCGGTCCGCGTCGGGCCCCTCGTCGGAGAACGACTGCGCCCACGGGCCGGCCGCCCCGACGCCCCGGAACTCGTCCACCGTCACGAAGCCCTGCGCGGCGTCCGGCCAGAGGATCCGGATCATGTCGAGCTGGTCCATGGCCCTGGCCCGCACCGACACGAAGACCGCCAGCCGGCTGCCGTCCACGTCGATCGGGTCGCCGACCAGCCGGTAGCGGTTGTCGACCGTGTCGGTCACCGAGACCGGCCCGGGCCCCACACCGCCGAGCAGCACGGAGACGACCAGCGTGTCGCCCTCCCGGACGGGCGTGCCGACCTCCAGCTCCTCGCCCTTGGCATGGGTGAGCTCGACCGGGGTCCCCTCGCTCGCGATCCGGGTGACGTAGCCGTCGCGGCTCGCGGGCAAGGCGACACCGGCCGGGCCGGCTGCCGGGGCGGGCGCCAGGGGCGGAAGGCCGTCGGAGACCGCGGTGGTGGCCAGCAGCACGGCCACCGCGCCACCGACCCAGGCGGACGACCGGACCGGGCGCCGCGGTCGGCGCCGCACGCGCGGCGCGGCGCTCCGGAGGGCCGGCGGTTCGCTCTCCAGCGTCTCCTCCGCCGGCCGCGCCGGAACGCCGGGCCCGGCGACCGTCGGCTGCTGCGGCTCCTCCGGCTCCTGCTGCTCCTTCGGTTCCTGTGGCTCCGTCCGCTCCTGCGGCGCCCGGAGGATCGCGACGGCGGGCGCCGCGCCCGGCGCCAGGAGCAGCGCCGGGTCGTCGGCGAGCACCGCCCGGTGCAACTCCTGGAGCTGCGCCCCGGGTTCGATGCCAAGCTGCTCGACCAGCACGTGCCGGCCGGCCTGGAACACCTCCAGCGCCTCGGCCCGCCGCCCACTGCGGTGCAGCGCCAGCATCAGATGGGCCCTCAGTCGCTCGTCGAACGGGTGGGCCCCGGTCAGCCCGGCCAGTTCGCCCAGCAGTCCGGCGTGCCGACCCAGCCCCAACCGCACCTCGATGTGCTGGTGCCGGGCACGGACCCGGGCGCTGTCCAGCAGATCCAGCTCGGCCCGCAGCACGGCGCTCTCCGGGACGTCCACCAGCGGCTCGCCCCGCCACAGCCCCAGCGCCTCGCCGAGCACCGGCTCGGCCGCACCCGGGTCACCGCCGTCCACCAGGGTCTGCGCCCGCGCACAGAGGTCCCGGAAGGCGAGCAGGTCCAGTTCGTCCTCGGCCAACTCGACGGCGTACCCGCCGCTGCGGGTCACCACCCGGGCGCCGGCCTCCGGGCCCAGCGCGCGCCGCAGGCGCATCACATAGCTGGGCAGCGCGGCCCGGCTGCGCGGCGACACCCCGGTGTCCCACACCGCCTCGGCCAGTTGGTCACCGGTGACCGTCCACCCGGCCCGCACCAGCAGCAGGGCCAGCAGCGCCCGCAGCCGCGGTCCGCCCACGGTGATCTCGCCGTCCGGGCCGGACACCCGTAACGGACCCAGTACCTCGAACCGCACGCCCGCCCCCCGCCAGCGTCGCCCCCGCCCGAACGGACGGATGCTACCAGTCTGCGAGCGGAATGCGATCGGACTGCTACGCCCCGTCGAGCAGGGTCGGAGCGTGTCCCGGAGACGCCCGCCGACCAGGCCGGCCGTTCCGGGACGCGACCGAGACCACGGACAGGCTCCGGCGCCGTGCGCCGGAACCGGGGAGGGACACACCATGCGGAAGACCAGCGTCAGGTCGAAGGCGGCAGCCGCTCTGCTCGCGGTGGGGATCGCGGCGGGCGGGGTGGCCACGGCCGCGCCGGCGAGCGCGAGCAGCACCGCCTGCACCATCATCAACATCGGGCTGCCCGGCAACGTCTACTGGCACGGCCAGTACGCCGGGCAGGTCGAGCAGCAGTACGACGGCTGCGGTCACGTGCTGGCGCACTGGCAGTGGGCGGGCGCCTTCCAGGCGAACAACCCCGGGGCCCAGGTGTACGTCGGGCTCAGGTCGCCGTACGGCTACAACGCGTACTGGGGTCCGTACGGCGTCAACACCAAGGACGTGACCGTGGGCCGGGTCGACATCCACGCGGTCGACCCGGACGCCTGGATGGCGATGGCGTCGGTCAACGGCTGCAACTGGGCCTACGGCACCGAGCACTGGTACGGCGGCGCGGACTGGGCCGGGCCGGTCAACTCCAGCTGCTGACCGCGACGGGTGCGGCCCCGGTCACCCCACGGGCCGGGGACCGCACCTTCCGGGACGCCTCCCCGGACCGCACCTTCCGGGACGTCTCCCCGGACCGCACCTTCCGGGACGTCTCCCCGGACCGCACCTTCCGGGACGCCTCCCCGGACCGCACCTTCCGGGACGCGTCCCCGGGCCGCACCCACCGGGCCCGGGTCGCCCGCATCCGGCCGTGACGGGGGTCAGCCGGATGCGGGCGCGGCCGTCAGAACGGACGCGGGCGCGGGGACCTGCGCGGACGCGGCGAGCGCGGGATCGTGCGGGCTGAAGGTGCGGCGGTAGGCGGCGGGGGAGACCCCGAAGGCGGTCCGCATGTGGGCGCGCAGGGAGTTGGCGGAGCCGAAGCCGCAGCGGTGCGCGACCAGGTCGATCGGGAGGTCGGTGGTCTCCAGCAACTGCTTCGCCATCTCCAGCCGTTGCGCGGTCAGCCACTGCACCGGCGTCATGCCGGCCTCGTCGCGGAAGCGCCGGGTGAACGAGCGCAGGCTCATCCGGGCGTGGTCGGCGAGGCGGGTCAGCGACAGCGGTTCGCCGAGGTGCTCCAGGGCCCAGGCGCGGGTGGCGGTGGTGCTGGCGACGGTGGGCTCGGGGACGGGGCGGTCGATGTACTGGGCCTGCCCGCCGTCCCGCCAGGGCGGCACGACGCACATCCGGGCGGCCCGGTTGGCGACCGCCGCGCCGTGGTCGCGGCGGATCACGTGCAGGCACAGGTCGACGCCCGCGGCCACCCCGGCGGAGGTCAGCACGTCGCCGTCGTCGACGAACAGCACGTCCTCGTCGACCCTGACCTTGGGGTAGGCGCGACGGAACTCCGGTGCGAGGTTCCAGTGGGTGGTGGCGGGCCGGCCGTCGAGCAGCCCGGCGGCGGCCAGGACGTAGGAGCCGGTGCAGATCGACACCAGACGGGTGCCCGGGCGGATGCGGTCGACGGCCGCGGTGACCTCCGGGGGCAGTGGGCCGCCGCGGCCCAGCTCGGGCATGGCGTGCGTGGGCGGGACGATCACGGTGTCCGCGACCGCCAGCGCCTCGGGGCCGGCCGCGGGCTGCACGATGAAGCCGGCATCGCTGAGGACGGGGGCGCCGTCCGCGGTGCAGACGGTGACCTCGTAGAGCGGGCGCCCCGCGGAGTCCTCGGCGCTGCCGAAGACACGGGAGGGGATCCCGAGCTCGAACGGCGGGACGCCGGGCAGGGCGAGCACCGCGATCCGGTGCCGCCGGGGTGCCGCGGCCTCGGTGGTGCCGGTCCGCTCGGCCCTCGTGGCCGCGTTGTCCGTCTCCGTACCCATGGCCAGATCCTGTCACACCATGGCCGGACGGCCAACACCGCGGCGGCCCGGGATGCCGGATCGTGGACTTCGGCGCCGGGGTCCCCGGCGGTGAACGGATCGAGGAAAGGCGTGGCGGACACCATGCGTGCAGTGGTCGTGGAGCAGTGGGGCGGAGCGGAGAACCTGGTCGAGCGCGAGGTCGAGCGCCCCGAGCCGGGACTGAACGAGGTCCTGGTGCGGGTGCACGCGGCCGGCGTGAACCCGGTGGACTGGAAGACCCGGGCGAGCGGCGGGCTGATCGAGTGGGGCGACCTCCCGGTGGTCGGCTGGGACGTGTCCGGCACGGTCGAGGCGGTCGGACCGGGCGTGGGGGTGTTCCGGCCCGGCGACGAGGTCTTCGGGATGCCGCTCTTCCCGCGCCAGGCCGGCGGCTACGCCGAGTACGTGGTCGCGCCGGCCCGGCACCTCGCCCCGAAGCCGGCGGGCCTCACCCACGTCGAGGCGGCGGCCCTGCCGCTGGCCGCGCTCACCGCCTGGCAGGCCCTGGTCGACACGGCGGACGTCCGCCCCGGCGAGCGCGTGCTGGTGCACGCCGCGGCCGGCGGGGTCGGCCACTTCGCGGTGCAGATCGCCAAGGCCCGCGGCGCGTACGTGATCGGCACCGCCAGCGCCGGCAAGCACGACCTGGTGCGCGAGCTGGGCGCGGACGAGGTGATCGACTACCGGGCCGTGCCGTTCGAGGACGCCGTGTCCGAGGTCGACGTGGTGCTCGACGGCCTCGGCGGCGAGACCGCCGAGCGCTCCCTGAAGGTGCTCCGGCCCGGCGGCCGGCTGATCACCCTGCCCGGCCCGGACGACGTCCCCGCCGGCGCCCCGGACGGGGTGCGGGCCGTGTGGGTCCTGGTCGAGCCGGACCACCTGGGCCTGCGGGAGATCGCCGCGCTGGTGGAGCGCGGTGCGCTGCGGCCGGTGGTCGAGGCGGTCCTGCCGCTGGCCGAGGCCGCGAAGGCGCACGAGCTCGGCGAGCAGGGGCGCACCACCGGCAAGATCGTCCTCACGGTCGCCTGAGCCGGTTCCGCTCTCCGCACCCCGCACGCCCGTCCTCCCCTTTTCCCTTCCGGGGGGGCGGGCGTAGGCGGGCGGTGCGGGGCCGTGCGCCGACCCGAAACACCGTGCGGCCGGACCGTCCGGCGGGGCACACTGACGCGATGGACACTGGCGCAGTGCAGCAGCTCCAGGAGATCGCGGACCTGGTCCGCGGCACGCTGGACGGGAACGCCGTCGGCCTCTACCTCCACGGGTCGTCCGTGCTCGGCGGCCTCAGGCCGGCCAGCGACCTGGACGTCCTGCTGGTCTGCCGGCGGTCGCTGGACGAGCGGGAGCGGCGCGCGCTCCTCGGAGGCCTGCTCGGGATCTCCGGCTCGGCGGACGGCGCCCGCCCGGTCGAGCTGACGGCGGTCGTCGGGGCCGAGGTCCGGCCGTGGCAGTACCCGCCGACCTGCGACTTCCAGTACGGCGAGTGGCTGCGCGCCGAGTACGCCGCCGGGATGCTCCCCGGTCCCGAGCCGATGCCGGACCTCGCCGTGCTGCTCACGACGGTGCTGACCGGAGACCGCCCCCTGGCCGGCCCGCCGCCCGCCGAGGTCCTCGCCCCGGTCCCGCCGGCCGACCTGCTCCGGGCGAGCGCGGCGGGCACGGCCGGGCTGCTCGACGACCTGGAGGGCGACACCCGCAACGTGCTGCTGACCCTCGCCCGGATCTGGAGCACGCTCGCCACCGGCCGGATCAGGACCAAGGACGCCGCCGCCGACTGGGCCCTCGCCCGGCTCCCGGAGGAGCACCGCCCCGTGCTCGCGCACGCCCGCCGGCTCTACCTCGACCGGCGCTATGCCGAGGAGAGCTGGAGTCCGGCGTTGCGGGCACGGGTGCGCCCGCACGCGGACCGCGTGCTCGCCGAGATCGACCGGTTGACTCCCTGAAGCCGGAAGGCGGAGCGCCTCCCGTCATCGGCGGAGCGACGAGCCTGCTCCCGTGACGGCGCTCCCCCGGAGGAAGGTCTCCACCGTCGTGGTGAAGGCCGCCGGGTCGTCCAGCCACGGGTAGTGCCCGGCGCCGGGCTGGACGGCGAGGGTGACGTCCGGGAAGAGCGACGCGGCCGCGGCGGCGGAGGCTGCCGTCGGCCAGAGGTCCAGCTCGCCGGCCAGGAGCAGGACGGGGCAGGTCAGCGCGCCCAGGCGCGCCCGCAGCCGCTCGGTCTCCGGGGTGTACCCGGCGTAGTAGTGCTCGCTCACCGGCAGTGAGCGCTGGGCCGGGTCGGCGGCGGCGTGGGCGCGGGCCGCGGCGTCCCAGCGGCCGTACATCAGCGGCTCGAAGGCGAGCCGGTGCGGGGCGGCCTCGGCGAAGCTGCGGGCGGACTTCACCCGGCGGTAGGCGGCGACGGCCCCGGCGTGCCAGGGTTCGGCGGCGCGGGTGGCGATCACCTCCTCCGCGCCGGTGTCGGAGGCCAGGCCGACGGCCGCGAAGGACGGCGTGACGAGGGCCAGGCCGGTCAGCCGGTCGGGGTGCGCGGCGGCGTACAGCAGGGCGAGGCTGCCCCCGGCGGAGTGGCCCAGCAGGTCGAGGCGGTCCAGGCCGAGGTGGCGGCGCAGTGCCTCGACGTCGTCGACCAGCCGGTCGACGCGGTAGGTGGTCGGGTCGGCGGGCGTCGCGGAGGCGCCGGAGCCCCGGGTGTCGGGCAGGATCAGCGTGCGGGTCGCGGCCAGGCCGCCGAGGTCGCCGAGGTACTCGGCGGCGCGGCCGGGGCCGCCGGGCAGGCAGAGCAGCGGCGGGCCGTCGCCCACGGTGCGGTAGGCGAGCGCGGTGCCGTCGTACGAGGTGAAGAACTCCATGGCGTCCATGGCGGACAGCCTGCGGGCTGCCGGGAGCGCCCGGCTATCGTTCAGCCACGGCTTAATGATCGAGGGGTGGTGCCGGGCGTGGCGGTGGAGATCCGGTTGTCGGCGGCGGAGGTGGCCCGGGTGCGGCTCGCGGTGTCGCCGCTGACCGAGACGGTGCTCGGGCTGCGGGTGGCGCTCGGCGTGGGCGGCCACCAGGTGCACCGGCCGTGGGTGCGCGAGGCCCGTCCGGCCCTCGCGGCCGAGCCCGAACTGCCGCTGCTGCGCACCCTGGTGGAGGGCTGCCTGCCCGCCTTCCTGTTCCCGCTCCCGGACGAGCGGGTGCCCGCCTTCGGGACCGAACTGGCGGGCCTGCGGGCGGCGGACCCCGACTGGGTCGCCGCCGAGTGCCTCGCCGGGTTGGGCGCGGCCCGGGTCCGCGGACTGCCGGAGCCGGCCGAGCTGCTGGCCCGGGCCGCCGACGCCCTGGAGCGCTGCCACGCCCGGCTGGTCGCCCCGCACTGGGGGCGGATGCGGGCGGTCCTGGAGGCGGACCTCGGCCGGCGGGCGGTCGCGCTGGTGGACGGCGGGGTGGAGGGCCTCTTCGCCGACCTGCACGGTGACGTGGTGTGGCGGGAGGGGGAACTCCTGGTGGGCGGCCGCCGACGGCCCACCGCCCCGGGCGGAGCGCCGTGGACGGTCGCGGCGGGCGGCCACGGCCTGGTGCTGATGCCGTCCGTCTTCGTCTGGCCGGACGTGCTCGTCGACCACGCGCCGCGCGCCGCCGCCTCGATCCGCTACCCGGCGGCCGGCGTCGGACTGCTCTGGGAGCGCCCCCGACCCACCTCGAACGGGCTGGCCGCCGTCCTCGGCCGCACCCGCGCGGCCCTGCTCGACGCGCTGGGCGAACCGCTGTCGACCCCCGAGCTCGCCGACCGCCTGGGCGTCAGCCCGAGCGCCGTCTCCCAGCACCTCGGCGCCCTGCGCGGCGCCGGCCTGGTGACCACCCGCCGCACCGGCCGCACCGCCCTCCATCTGCGCACCGGTACCGGCACCGCGCTCAACGGCGGTGTGGTGGAACATTCCTGACCCTCCGTCCGGTCGCCGTGGGGCAACCCCCGTAGGGGGTGTTCCGCTCCCCGGCGGATTGAGTACGCGTACTCAGGCGCGCGGGCCGATGGGCGCGGCAGGATCGGCGACATGATCAGTCCTCAGTACGGGAGCGCGGTCCGGAAACGGACCCGGAAGACGGCGGGGTGACGGCGGGATGATCTGGGGGGCGGGGGGTCCGGTGCGTCTGCCGGACGGGAGGTTCGGTCCCGGATCGGGACCGGGGTCGGGATCGGGGCTCGGCCGCCGCAAACCGGCGGCGAGCTCCTCGCGCGGCGCGGCGCCGGTACCGGCGCCGGTACCGGTGGTCTGGGCGCCCGTGGTGCGGGAGGCGGCGGCCGGTCCGCCCTTCGCGGTGGTCGTGGTGGAGACCGGCCCGCCACTGCACCGGGCCTTCGTCGCGGCGGCGCTGGCGAGCGGCTTCGCCCCGGCGGCGGGGGAGCCGCCGGACACGGACGCGGTGCTGGAGACCCGCGGGGGCGTGCCGGTCCGGTTGCGGCTGGTGGGCGGCGGCGAGGTCTGGGAGCCGGCCCCGGAGGTCCCGGTCCCGGCCGGGTGGCTCGCGGCCGCCGCCGGCAGACGGGCGGTGGTGGTGATCGTGGTGCCGCCGGGCACCCGCCCGTCGGACCTCGCCGCCGGCCCGGTCCTCCACGGCATCGCCACTCTGACGGTACTGCGGCCGCGCGGAGCCGGTCCCGCGACCGGGCTCCGGCGGTCGTCACCGTAGGCTGGCCGGATGACACCTGAGGGTAAGACCGCGCTCGCCCTGCTGGCCTCCGCCGGCCTGCTGCTCGGCACGGCCGCCTGCTCGTCCTCCGGCGGGTCGGCCGCGCCGTCCGGGCCGTCCGGCGGGGCGACCCTCTCGTACTCCGCGTTGAAGTCGACCGTGCGGGGCCTGGCTTCGAACCCGCCGTGTCCGTTCGGGCTCGACCCCGGCGCGGCCCTGGAGGCGAGCGGGAACGGACGCGCCGTCACCCCCGCCGCCGGGACGGAACCGCCGGTGCGGGCCGAGGTCGTCCCGCCCGAGGAGGCCCGGCCCCTGCCGTCCGGCGGCACTGCGGTCCCGTCGGCGGGCACCGTCCCCGCACGGCCCGAGCACCTCCAGGTCTGGTGCTCCTACACCGCCGGGACGGCCCCGCTGGAGATCGGCGTGATCGTCGCACCGGCCGAGCGGATCGCGGTCAGCCTGGCACTCCCCTACATCCAACGGGCCGGGAAGCTCTCCCCGGACCAACTGGTCACGGCCTCCAACGACCAGCCCGCCCCCGGCGAGGCCCGCACCACCCCGGGCGCGGCCTCGGTCGGCATCGCCCGGGTCCCGGTCACCGACCAGGGAGACCTGGCCCTGATCGTCAGCCAGGGCGCGGACGCGGCGTCCCCGGACCCGGCCCTGACCGGTGAACCGCTCCGCAGGCTCGCCGAGACGCTCGCCGGTCAGCTGCACCTCTGACCCCCCACCAGGGTCGGGCCCTTCGGGACCGGTTGTCGGTGGGCACTGCGATGATCGTCCGCATGAACGACGCCGTGAACACCGACACCCCCGCCGTGACCTGGACCGCCGATCTGCCGACCACCGTCGAGCTGGTCCGTACCCTGCACGACCTCGACGACTGCTGGACGCGGGCGGACGTCGAGCGGCTGGTCGACGCACGGTCCGACTGGAAGATCCGCCGGGTGTTCAC
The DNA here is from genome assembly GCA_000719695.1 of Streptomyces sp. NRRL F-6131. Taxonomy (GTDB): domain Bacteria; phylum Actinomycetota; class Actinomycetes; order Streptomycetales; family Streptomycetaceae; genus Kitasatospora. The sequence continues at coordinate 23,435 of JOHN01000051.1, read as the reverse complement.
CGACATCCTCGTCGTCGGTCTGCAGGCCGAACTCAGCTGGCCGGCCGGTGCCGAACTCTTCCTCGGCGCCACCGAACCGAAGGCCGACACCTTCCGGCGGGCCTGGGTGCCGCTGCTGCAGTTCCGCCTGCCGACGCCGGAGGAGGAGCGCCGCACCGCGCTGCGCACGCTCTCCGAGGCGCTGCGCGCGGTCGGCGCGCCCACGACCGTGCCGACCGCCGCCGACGGCTTCGGCCTGCGCTGGCAGTCCGCCGGGCGCACCATGCTGCTCCAGGCCAACGACCGCCGGGCCTGGATCGCGATCCAGCCGCACGTCCGGGAGGTCCGGCACGTCAGCCCCGAACTGCCCGCCGTGGTCGCTGCGCTCGTCCCGCTGCTGCACGACGCGCCCGACGGGTTCCTGCCGGCCGAGGAGGTCCGCCGGGCGGTCGCCGAACTGCCCGGGGCCACTGCCGCGTTCGGCGACGGCTACGTCGACATCAGCACCGCCGACCCGCTCTGCGTGCCGTCCTTCGCCCTGCGCGCCTCCGTCCTGCGCAAGGCCCGGGAGGGCAGCTACGACGTGCTGGACCTGCACCGCTTCGAGCTCGGCCCGTCGACGCTGGAGCACCGGCGGGCCGTGTTCGGCGAGATCTACCGGGCGGTCTGCGCCGTCCTCGGTGAGCCGACCATGTTCGGCGGCGGCCCCGACGGGCCGGACGTCCGCTGGCGCGAGGCCGGTGCGGACGGCCGGCTGCTGCGGCTGCTCTGCGGCGGGCGGCGGGTCCGCCTGGAGACCGAACCGGCCGCGGCCTTCGAGCAGGACGAGCACAACATCTTCGAGTGGGGCGGTCCGGCCGGCGGCCCCGACGGGCCGAGCGACTTCCCGCGGCTGCCGTACAGCTGGCAGCTCCACATGCCCGTCCAGGCACCCGGCGGCACGGCCGACGTCCTGCCGGGCGGGCGGCTCGCCCTGTCGCTGCCGCACCTGCGGGAGGGGCTGGAGTGCCTGCTCGCGGCGTGGATCGAGCAGCTGCCGGTGCAGCGGCCGGGTGAGAAGGCCATGTTCACGATAGCCGCGCCGCAGATCAGCGGCGGACTCTCCGTCACCTACAGCGCGGTGAAGGGCGTGCTGCTCCGGGTCGGCCCGCGCCCCGGCGACCTGGACGAGGTCGCGGCGGCGATGACGGCGGACGGCTGGCAGCCGTCGGGCCGCCGCTTCAAGGCCGAGTACAAGGTCCCGACGGAGGAGACCGCCCGCGAGGTCGCCGCGCTGATCACCACCGAACTGGCGGCCCGCGGGATCAACGGCGACTCCGGCTTCGGCCTCGGCCCCGGCCACATCACCGCCCGCCGCCCGGGCATCGGCCTCTCGCCCCAGCTGGCCGACCACGGCTTCCTCCGCGTCACCGGCCTGGGCCTGGAGACCTCCTGACCTCGACCCGAACGCCCCCGCGGCCGGCCCGGGCGGTGTCCGGGCCGGCCGCGGCGTCGGGGTGCGGTTCAGGAGTGGGCGAGGCAGTGCTTGAGTTCGTCGAGGGCGTAGAAGTAGCTGTCCTTGGTGACGGGACGGCAGGACGCCTTGAAGGCCGTCTCCTTCTCGTTGTAGAGCATGCGCACCAGGTGGGCGGCCGGGCGGCCGTCGGCGGGGGCCTTGCTGAAGAGGTCCCACTGGATGTTGGCGGCCATCGGGGCGACCTCGGCGCCGCGCCACGGATTGTTCCGGTAGGTGTACGGCTCGTCCGGGTCGGCGGGCTCGGTGCTGCCGGGGAGGCCCATCAGGGCGGCGAGGGGCTCGATCTCCTCGGCGTGGGTGAAGCGCAGCACCGCGCCGTTGCCGCTGGTCCCGGCGGCCTTGGCGGTGGCCTGCGCCAGGAGGTCGTCGAGGAGCACGCCGGCCATCCGGTAGGTGATGGTGCGTCCGCTGAAGGCGGGGCCCGATTCGTAGAACTCCTCGGCGTCGTCCAGGTAGGCGAACCACCGGGCGTCGTCCGGGACCAGGAAGGGCGTGAGGTCGACGTCGGGCGCCTCCACGCTCAGATCGGGCGCCGCACTGTAGAGCTGGTGCAGCGCACGGGCGAAGGCGATCTGCTCGTCGGCGGAGAGCGTGTCGGCGAAGGCCGCGCGGAACAGCCGCCCGACGGTGTGGCGGGCCGCCGCCGCGGTGCGCGGCCGGTGCTCGATGTCGGCCAGGACCTCGGCCAGGTCCGGGTCGTTCGCCAGGTACGCCTGGTAGTCGGCGTTCTGCGGCTGCTTGTGGAAGTACAGCAGGTTCTTGTCGGTCACCGGAGCCTTGATCGCACCCGCCAGGGCCGGCTCCCCGGCGGTCAGGCCGGCGGTGAAGGCACCGGCGCTCGCCACCGCGCGCGCCACGCCCGAGGTCTCCACCACGACGGGCTGCTGCTCGGCGGCGATCGCGCGGAACAGCGAGGGCAGCCGCTGCTCCATGCGCAGCGCCGTCTGCCGCTGCTCGTCGGCGCCGCGGGCGGAGAGGTTGCCGTAGCCGATCGAGGCGGCGGCCGTCAGCAGCGCCTGCACCTGCGGGGTCAGCCGCGCGCCGAGTCCGGTGAGGCCGCCCTGCTCCTGGGCCCGGCGCAGGACGGCGAGCACGGCGTCGCCGTCCTCGCTGTCCGACATGGCGCGGGAGCCGTGGCGGGCGACGTTCTCGGTGAAGACCGGGACGAAGCCCTTCGGTGCCGTCTGGTAGCGGCCGGGCCGGCCCTGCGGCTCGTACGGGGCCTTCGTGCCGTAGAGGTCACGGTCGACGCGCGAGGCGCCGCCGTGCTCCTGCGCGGCGGCGCTGCCCGCGGTGAACAGCACGCCGGCGGCGAGCGAGACGGCCAGGGAGACGGCCACGACTGCGGACGAGGGGGCGGTGCGCTTCACGGCGGCCCTTCGGACGGGTGCGGACTACCGGTCGGTAGTCTCGGTCTGCCGCAGGGTGCCACCGCCACGAGAAGCCCGGCCGACGCCACGTCATGGCCCGGGTGAAGGCCACCTGAACGCCGAGCCGCCGAGCGGCGGGGCCCGGCCGGGTCCGGGGGCGGGCCGCACCGGGTAGCACCTCGGGCCGACGGTGCCGTGTCGACGGAGGCTCCGGCCGGAGCCTCGCCGCCCGCTTCGGTCCGTCCGGCCGGTCCGGTTCGGCCGCGGCGGCGGGTCCGCGCTGCGGAGCGGGTGGGTGCCGTCCTACCGTGAAAGGGTCCGACGCCTGGTCCCGGCGGCGGCTTCGCGCGTCGGGGCGGCAGGCCCCACGGGGACACGGGAGCGAGGTGCGATGCACCGATCGCGAGGGCGCGCGGGGAAGCCGGGCCGGGCGCGCCCCGAACCGGCGGTGCTGCACCGCGCCGTCCGGGTCACCCTGGCCGCCTGCGCGGGGTTCTACACCTTCCGCTACGGCCTGGAGCGCCCCGTGTCGGCGACCTACGCGCTGTTCGCGGCCGTCGCCCTCGGTGTGCTGGCCCGGGTGGAGGGCTCGGCGCGGTCCAGGGTCCGGACGATCCTGTGGACGCTGCCGTTCGCCTGGGGGCTGGTCTGCCTCGGCACCGTGCTGGCCGTGCACTCCTGGACGGCGGCCCTGGGCATGGTCGGCGTCGGCTTCGCGGTGTCCTTCGGCTCCGTCGGCGGCCCCCGGATGGTGGGCCTGGCGAACGGGCTGCAGCTCCTCTACATCCTCCCGTGCTTCCCGCCCTACAGCCCCGACACCCTCCCGCAGCGGCTGCTCGGCGTGACGGCCGGACTCCTGCTGCTCGCCGCCGCCGAACTGCTGCTGTGGCCCGAGCCGGCCCCGCCGGACTACCGGGGCCGGCTGGCGCGCGCCGCCGCCGCCCTGGCCGACCTGGCGGACCTCGCCGCCGACGCCTGCGCGGGCCGTGCCGTCGCCCCCGGCGCCGTCACCGCGGCCACCGACCGGGCCCGCGCGGACCTGGACGAGCTGCGGTTCAGCCGGGTCCCGGTGATGGTTCGGCCCGCCTCCGCCGGCGCCGTGGACCGCGCCCTCACCCACTGCGCGGTCGCCCTCCGCTACACCGGCCCCCAGGTGCGGCGGATCCTGCGGCTCGCCCGCGCTCGCCCCTACCCGGGCGCCGCTCGGCTGACCGAGGTCACCGCGCGGGCCCTGCGCGAAGCCGCCGCCGGGGTGCTCAGCGCCGGACCCGTCCCGACCACCGACACCCTGGACCGGGAGCTCGCCGCCTTCGACGTCGGCCGCGCCGCCGCCCCGCAGGACGCGGACCGGCCGGGCCCCGGCGCTCCGCGCCCGGCGGCGCTGGGCACGGCGGCGCTGGGCACGGCGGCGCTGGGCAGGGCGGCGCTCGGCACCGCCGCGCTGGACGCCGCCGAGGGAGCCCGCTTCGCCGTGCGCGCGGTGCGGGTCGGCCGACACGCGGCCCTGCCGCCCGACGAGACGCCCGCCGACCAGCGGCCCGGCCCGTTCTGGTACGCCTACGACCCCGCCCCGCTGCTCTGGTGGCGCCGCTTCCGGGCCAACTTCACACCGCGCTCGGTCGCCTTCCGCAACGCGCTGCGCACCGCCGGCGCGCTCGGCGCGGCCCGGCTGCTGGCCGGCGGCCTGGACCTCGCGCACGGCTTCTGGGTGCTGCTGGCGACCCTCACCCTGATGCGCACCAGCGCCGCCGACACCCGGATGACCCTGCGCCCCGCCCTGGTCGGCACGACGCTCGGCGCCATCGCGACGGCCGCGGTGCTGCTCGGCGTGGGGGAGCACCCGCTGGTCTACGCCCTCGCGCTGCCGCCGGTGATGCTGATCGCCTTCGCGGTCGGCCCGGCGCTGGGGCTGGCGTGGAGCCAGGGGCTGTTCACCCTCGTGGTCGCCCTCGTCTTCACCCAGCTGGCGCCCGCGAGCTGGCGGCTGGCGGAGGTCCGGGTCGTCAACGTGGCCGCCGGGGCGGCGATCGGCATCCTCGCCGGACTCTGCGCCTGGCCCCGCGGCGGCGGCCAGGACCTGCGACGGCGCACCGCCGACCTGCTGGAGGACAGCGCGGAGGTGCTGCGCGAGACGGTGGTCGTGGTGACCGGCACGGGCCCGCCCACCGGGGCCCTGCACCGGGCCCGCCGCTCCGTGCTGCTCACCGAGGCGCTGTACGCCCAGTACCGCAGCGAACGCCACAACCCGGCCGAGGACGGTCCCAACTGGCAGGCGGCCGTCCTCACCGGCCAGCACACCGTCCGCGGCGCCGAACCCCTGCTGGCCCGCATCCCGCCCGGCACGGCCACGCTCCACCGGGGCGGTGCGCAGGCCCTGCTGCGCCACGCGGACGACGTCGCGGCGGCGTTCCGCCGGCAGGCGGCGGCCCTGCGCGCCCGCGAGCCGGCGGGCGCCGGGCTCCCGGCCGTCGAACGGGCCCGCGCGGCGCTGGTCGGCGAACTCGACCGCGCACCCGCCCCGGGCGTCGACGGACGGGTCTCGCTGCACGCGGTGGACGTGGCGGTCTGGCTCGCGGGACTGCTTGACGACCTCCAGCAGATCCACGACCCCGCGGCCGTCGGAGCCCGGATGACCCGCTGAGGTCCTGGCCGCCGCTGTTGGGCCGCCGGTCCGGCCGCCGGTCCGGCCGCCGTTGGGCTGCGGGGCGGGCTGCCGTTCGGTGCCCGGCCCCGGGCTCGGTTCGGCCCCGGAGCACGGCCGGCCGCCTGCGCCTTGCGCATTCCTACAAGTCACCGGCCGCCGGGGCGGGCTAGGATCCGGGGCCGAAAGTCCTCGTGACGACGTGGCTCGGCATCGATGCCCCCCACGGAGCCGGAGACGCCCTGGTGGCGTCCGCCGTCCGGCACCGACGCCTCGATGTCGCCGCTCCGCTGCCGGTCGCCCGGCCGTGGCCACGCGTCGCCGCTTCCCCGGCGCCCCGTGAGCGTCCTCCGTCCGGAGGACGCCGCACGTGAGAGGGAAGAGGATCGCACGTGACTGGCAAGAAGCTCCGTCTCGGCGTGGCGGCCCTGGGTCTGCTGGCCCTGCCGATCGCCGTCGCCGCACCGGCCGCCGCGGCCCCGTCGGCCCCGGCGGGCCCGTCGGCCCCCAGCTACCGCGTCGAGTGCTACAAGAGCTACTTCTACTGGTGTGACCAGGTGTCCTCCGACGGCGTGATCGCGGATCTGATGATCCACAACGGTGCGGACACCGGGGGGCACGACGTGGCCTCCATCGACTTCATGACCACGCACTACGGCCAGAACGTCTGGATCCTGACGTCGAACGGCAGTGGCGGCTGGTCCTGGGAGGGCGTGGCCGCGACCGAGTACATGGGGTACGGCTTCTGGACCATGCCGCGCCAGGTCAGGTCCGACGCCGGCGTCCTGATCAAGCTCGCCGCCTACAACTACGAGACCGGCGCGTACATGTACACCAACGCGCACTGAGCCGGAGCACGACCGCGGCCTCCGAGTCACACCGTCACGGGACGTCGAGTCCCGCCGCGGCCCGACTCGGGGGCCGTCCGCGTCCGCGTGGAGGTTCGGAGGCTCGGAGGTCTCGGCGGATCCGGCGGATTCGGCGACCGGTTCGCGAGGGTCGTCCGGGGCCCGATCGACGGGTGGTGCGCACGGGGCCGGACTTGTGCGAACGAGTCATTCCGATGACACCGCCAGAAGGTCAAGGAAAAGCAAAGCTAGGCAGCTCTGGAAATACTCTAGAAATAGAACAGAAATATGGTCTGATCGACCGCGTTCGGTTCCCGGGGAGGACCGGCCGGCCGTCGCCGGCGGTGCGTGGACGGCGCGAGCGGGCCGTCCGCCGGGTGTGCGCCCGGGAGCGCGGGACGGTGGTGTGGAGTCCGGTCGGCGTGCGCCGTCCGTTCCGTCGTACTCGGATCGCCGCAGACCGGAGTCCCTTCGACCGCTTCGCCGGATGCCGGCGCCCCCGGCGCCCGGGGAGCCGCACGCGCCCCACGCGGTGGTCGCGCACCGGGGGGACGGCGGTCGTCGGCGGCGGGCGGCGCACGGCGATGCGCCCCCGCCGTACCGTGCGCCCGGGCGCAATACGGGTGCGCAGTACGGGGCCGCGGGGCCGAATGTGCGCCGTTGCGGAGAATTCGTCACGGCTCCACTATTCGGAGGGCCTCATCGCCATACAGGATTTCGACCGCCCGGGCCGTCTTCCGATCAGTACGACCGCGTGACCGTACGACCGCGACTCCTTCCCGGGCCGGCCCGCTCTTCGTACACCCCGTCCGGTCCCGCCTTCGCCGCAGCGTGCCGCCGCACCGCGGTTCCGGCCGTCCGACCCGCGCAGCACTGCCGTCGGGCGACCGTGTTCCACCGTGCTCCACCGCTTTCCCCCGGTTCCCGCTGTCGCAGTCCCGTCGTGCCCACAGCACGCCGTGCCCTGCCGTGCTCTGCCGCGCACTGCCGTCCGTCGCCTTCCGGACGTCGTTCCGCAGCCCGCCCGTCCTGCCCGTCCCGCCCGTTCCGGCCCCCGCCACGAGGAGGGTTCCGTTGGACAACCGCTACGAGGCCTACGCCTACGCCGACCCGCTCTTCTACGACTCGCCCCGCCGCTGGGGAGCGCACGAGGAGTTCGCCGCCGTCACCCGGCCGCTGCCCGAGGGCTGGGAACGCGGGGACCTGGAGATGTGGGCCGTGGTGCGTCCGGTGGGCGTGCGGATCCCGGACCAGGGCTGGAAGATCCACGTCTCGGCGTGCATCGACGACGCGGAGGAGGTGCTGGAGACCGTCTTCGCCTACTGCCTGCGGGAACGCGTCACCTTCAAGTTCCTGCGCGGCCTGCCGATCGTCCAGGTGCAGAACTCCAAGTACGCGCCACGCGGTTCCAGCGGGAAGTTCTGCACGCTGTACCCGGTCGACGACGCCGAGTTGGAGCGCTGTCTCGACGGACTCGGCGCGCTGCTGGCCGGCCGCAAGGGCGCGTACATCCTCAGCGACCTGCGCTGGAAGGACGGGCCGCTCTACCTGCGGTACGGCGGATTCGCCGAGCGCTACTGCCGCAACGAGGCCGGCGAACGCGTCCTCGCCCTGGCCGGTCCCGACGGACGGCTCGTGCCGGACGTCCGCGGCGCGGCCTTCGCCGTGCCGGCCTGGGCGCCGGTGCCGCCGTGCATCGCCGCGGCGGTGGCCGAACGCGCGGCGCCGCAGGACACCGGACTCCCGTACACCGTCGAACGGGTCCTGCACTTCTCCAACGCCGGCGGCGTCTACCTGGCCCGCGACGGGCAGGACGGCCCGTCGGTGGTGCTGAAGGAGGCCCGCCCGTTCGCCGGGCTGGACCAGCGGGGCGTCGACGCGGTGACCCGTCTGCGCAACGAGCACGCCGTCCTGGGCCGACTGGCCGGCGTCCCCGGCGTTCCCCGCGAGCACGGGCTGCTGACCGCCTGGGAGCACGAGTTCCTGGTGCAGGAGTACGTCGAAGGGCAGTCCCTGAGCGAGTGGCTGACCGCCCGCTACCCGCTGATCCACCCGGACGCCGACCAGGAGGCCGTCGCGCAGTACACCCGGGACGCCCTGGCCGTCGTCGCGCAGGTGGAACGGACCCTGGCCGGGATCCACGCCCGCGGCGTCGTCTTCGGGGACCTCCACCCGCGCAACGTGCTCATCAGGCCGGACGGCGAGCTCTGCCTGATCGACTTCGAACTCGCCAGCACCGTCGACGACTTCCTGCGACCGGCGCTGGGCGCGGCCGGCTTCACCGCGCCGCCCGGCCACACCGGGACGGGCGTGGACCGGTACGCGCTGGCGGCGCTGCGCCTCTGGCTCTTCTTCCCGCTGGTCCAGCTCACCGCGCTGGACGCGGAGAAGGCCGAACAGCTCGCCGACGCCGTCGAGCGCCGCTTCCCGGTGCCCCCCGGCTACACCGACGACATCCGCCGCTTCCTCGGACGCACGCCGGACGACGGGCGCACGTCCCGTCCCGAGCTGGCCACCGGCCGTGCCGAGAGCCGTGCGCTGCTGGAGGCGCAGGTCCCCGACTGGCCGGCGATCCGTGACTCGCTGGCCGCCGGGATCGCCGCGGCCGCCACCCCCGAACGCACCGACCGCCTCTTCCCGGGAGACATCGCCCAGTTCACCCAGGGCGGGCTCGGCCTGGCGCACGGCGCGGCCGGCGTGCTCTACGCCCTGCACACCACGGGAGCCGACGTCGACCCCGCCCATGTGCGGTGGCTCGCCGACGCCGCCCTCGGCCGCGACCTGCCCGCCGGCCTCTACCACGGCGGCCACGGCGTCGCGTACGTCCTCGACCTGCTGGGCGAGCGCGAACGGGCAGCGGAACTGTTGCGCCGGCTCGGCGGGACGACGGGCGCCGACGGCGAGTCGGCGGCGGCACCGACCCTGGCCTCCGGCGGCCCGGGCATCGCGCTCACCCTTCTGCACTTCGCGCTCGCCACGGGGGAGGAGCGGCTGCTGGAGGAGGCGGCCGCCCTGGCCGTCGGCGCGGCGACGACCTGGGAGAAGAACGGGGGAGGAGCGGCCGGGCTGCTGGCCGGTGCCTCCGGGGCCGCGCTCGCGCTGGTCCGGCTCCACGAGCACACCGGCGACCGAGCCCTGCTCGACAGGGCCGAGACCGTGCTCGACCTCGACCTCGCCCGCTGCGTCGAGGTGAGCGACGGGACCTTGCAGGTGGTCGACCGACGCCGGGTGCTGCCCTACGTCGAGACCGGCAGCGCGGGCATCGGGATCGTCCTGGACGCCCTCCTCGCCCACCGGCCCGAGATCGCCGCGGCCGACCGGCAGCGGCTGATCCGCAAGGCCGCCGAACCGGAGTTCGTGATCCAGCCGGGCCTGTTCAACGGGCGGGCCGGCCTCCTCGGCTACCTGGCCCTGACCGGGGACGGCGCCGCCGAACGGTCGGGCGGCGGGCACGGCGTGCCGCTCGACGGGCACCGCGCGGTGCTCGACAGGCACCGCGCCCTGCTCGCGCTCCACCAGGTGCCCTACCACGGCCACCTCGCCTTCCCGGGTGACCAGTTGCTGCGTCTGTCGACGGACCTGGCGACGGGATCCGCCGGGGTCCTGCTGGCCCTGGGCACCGCCCTGGCCGGCACACCGTTCCTCCCGTTCACCGGCGCGCCCGCCACCGCGGCGCCCGGCGGGGTACCCGCCGGGGCGGCCGGCGTCCCCGCTCCGCTGTTCCTGCCGGACTGACCGGCCCGGCACCACCGAAGGGCCCACCGGCCCCGGGCGCGCCCCACGAGCGTGCGCGCCCCCACAGACTCCCGGCCGCCCGGCCGGGTGATCCACCGCGAAGTGAAGGAGACCATCATGGCGATCCTCGACCTCCAGACCCTGGAGCTGCCCGAGACCGAGGCGGCCCCGATCGACGACACCCTCGCCAGCACCAGCTCGCTGAGCGTCCTGAACTGCGGCACCAGCACGGTCAGCACGCTCATCTGTCTCTGACCCACGCGGCCGCCCGTCGGGCGGCCCGTGCGGTCCGAGCGGTCCGGCCGGGCGGGTGGTCCAGCGACCACCCGCCCGGCCCCCCGGGCCGCGGCGTCCGACGCCGCGGCCCGTTCCCCTGCCCACCGAGGACTCCGACGACGCGCGCTGCGCAACGTCCAGCAAGGCCAGCATCGCCCAGCAAGGCCCAGCAAGACCCAGCAACGCCCACGAGACAACTCCCGATCGACCCGCCCAGGAGAGAGGTGCCCCGTGGCCGCCCAGCCCACCGCCACCGCTGCCGTCCCCGGCGCCGCTGCCGCCACCGGCACGGGTACCGGTACCGGTACCGCCGTCGAGGCTCCCGCACCGTCGCAGGTCCGGCTGCGCCGTGAACTCGCCGTCCACCCGGTGCGTCTCGCCGCAGCACTGCTGCTCGCCGTGGTGGCCACCGCCGCCGCCCTGGCCCTCCCGCTGCTGGTCCGCAGGATCGTCGGCGACTTCGCCGCCCACCGCTCACTCACCCCCGGGCTGCTGCTGATGGCCGCAGCCGCCGTCGGCGGAGCGGTGGCGCAGGCCCTCTCCGGCTTCCAACTCGCCCGGGTCGGCGAAGGCATGACCTACCGCCTGCGCACCACGGTGATGGCCCACGCCCTGCGCCTGCCCCTGCCGGTCGTGCGGGCCCGGGGCACCGGCGAGCTCGCCGCCCGCGTCACCTCCGACGCCCAACTGCTCGGACAGGTGGTGGAGGTGGCGATGCAACTCCCGCTCGCCGCCCTCGGCGTCCTGGCGACCCTCGCGGTGATGGTGTGGATCGACTGGGTGCTCACCGCCGTCACGGTGGCCGCGCTGGCCGCCCTGACCGCCCTGGTCGTGCTGATCATGCGCCGGATGCGCGCCAACGTCACCGGTCAGCAGGACGCGGTGGGACAGATCGCCCAGCGCTTCACCGCCCACCTGGAGGCCCTCACCACCATCAAGGCCTGCCGCGCCGAACCCCTGGCCGACCGGGTGCTGGAGCAGGACGCCGAGAAGCTGCGCGTCGTCTCGCTGACCGGGGCCCGGCTCGGCGCGCTGGTCCCGGCGGCGCTCACCCTCGGCAACCAGTTCGCGATGATCGCCGTGATCCTCACCGGCGGTGCACGGCTGGCGGCCGGCCATCTGCAGGTGGCGGCGTTCGCGGCGTTCCTGCTCTACCTCCTCCAGACCGTCCCGTCCGTCAACACCCTCGCGACCGGGTTCGGCCGCCTCCAGGCCGGACTCGCGGCCCGGGACCGCTGCAACGAACTCCTCGCGCTGCCCCTGGAGGCGGACCCGGACGACGACGCCCGCCCCGTCCCCACCCCGGTGCCCGACGCCCCGGCCGTGGTCTTCCGCGACGTCTCCTACACCCACACCGGAACCCGGCGCCCCGCGTTGAGCGCCGCGACGTTCAGCATCCCGCGCACCGGCCTGACCGCGGTCGTCGGCCCGTCGGGTGCCGGGAAGAGCACCGCCCTCTCCCTCGTCGGCCGCTTCGTCCGGCCCGGCGCCGGATCGGTCAGCGTCCTCGGACACGACATCCGCACCTGGCCGCTGGGCTCGCTGCGCGCCCGGATGGCCTACGTCGACCAGGAGTTCACGCTCCTGGAGGCCAGCGCCCGCGAGAACCTCCAACTCGGCCGGACCGGCGCCGCCGGCGACGGCGAGCTGGCCCGGGCGCTGGCCACCGTCGGCCTGACCCAGGACGTCGACCGCCTCCCGCACGGCCTGGACACCGTCCTGGGGCGGGAGTTCGACCTGTCGGGCGGCCAGCGCCAGCGGATGGCGCTGGCCCGCGCGCTGCTCACCGACGCCGACATCGTGCTGCTCGACGAGCCGACCAGCCAGCTGGACGGACTGAACGAGCTGCGCTTCCGCGAGATCGTGGACCAACTGGCCCGCCGCAGCGCCGTCGTGGTCGTCGCCCACCGGCTCTCCACGGTCCAGCACGCCGACCACGTGATCATGATGAACCAGGGCACCGTGGTCGACGCGGCCGACCACCCCACGCTGCTCGCCCGCTGCGCCCCCTACCGCGAACTGGTGGCCAGCCAGGCCGGTCCGTCCGCCGCCGGGGACCGCCGCCGCACGCCCGCGCCCGCGCCCGCGAGCGCGCGCCCGCCGGTCGCGTCGCCGGAGTAGCGATTACGCCATTCCGGTTCGGGGCCCGACCGCCGGTCGGCTTGCCGCAGTGGCGATTATCGGCCAGTCGTGCCGGCGCGCCCCGGCGATCTCTGATGACCTGTCATTGACATGTGTTTGACCATTCCTTTAATGTCGCGGTGGCGGCGAAGACCCGCGCCGCCGGATTCCCGGCATATCTCGGAGGTCAGAATGGAACAGCTCATCAAGAAGATGACCCAGGACGACAAGTGGAAGGGCTGGGTCGCCGTCAACTCCGGCGTGACCGCCAAGGACGGCTGCATCAGCACGGCCGCCAAGTCCGGGTGCATCAGCGTGGCCAAGTCCGGCTGTATCTCCTGACGCGCTGACCCGCCCGGGGTGGCGCCGGACCGTGCACACCCGGCGCCGACTCGCGCACACACGGCGCTGACCTGCGCCTACCCGGAGCCGGAAGGTCCGGGCCGGCCGGGACGCCGGCCGGCCCGGAGCTGCGGCGCGCCCCCGTCAACGCGTACTCCGCCCGGAGGACCGGAGAGCCGGAGCCCCGGGCGCCCACCGGAGGTGACAGTGAACGGCCAGCCGACCGCCGACGTGGTCGACCGGATCAAGGACATTCCCCTCTACCGCGCCTCGATCGAGCAGGGCCATTTCCCCATTCTGGAGAAACCCGAGATCGCCCGCGGATTCCCCGACAACTGGATGACACCGCGCCTGGCCGCCGCCCTCGCGGCCGGCGAAGCGGAGTTCGTGCTTTCCACCGGCACCAACCACGCTCGTATGCAGATCATCCGGCCGCCCTACTTCCTGCTGAAGTCCTACTACCGGCTGTGGAGCGAGCACCCCGACCTCGCCGACACCTGGCGGGAGGGCTGCCACCGGGTCTCCCTCACCACCGTCCTGGCCACCGAGCACGTCGCGCGGGTCAACGCCCGCAAGCGGGGCGAGGAGCCGGCCGGCGAACCGGACCCGCGCGACCGGTGGTTGGACGACCGCACCTTCTACCTCAACCTGCAGCTGGACCCCGACCACTGGCAGCGGGCCGACGTCGAGCGCATGCTCGCCGAGATCCGCGACGCCGCCCACGCCCACCCGCGCGGCCGCTACCTCCTCGACTGCTCCTCCTCCCACCTCGCCCACCTGGTGCGCAAGGCCGTCGCCTGGGGCCTGTGGGAGGGGTTCCCGCAGCCGGCCGGGATCGTCCACGCCTACGAGTACACCCCGGCGAACGTGGCCCGGTACCTGCGCGAGCACTTCGACTGCCCCATCGTCGACCTGTTCGGCAGCACCGAACTCGGTTACCTCTACTACAGCGACCGCGGCGGCCACTACCGGCCGTACCTGCACGACATGAGCGTCGAACTGCGGCCCGTCGCCCCCGGCAGCACGATCCACGGCCTGATCGTCACCAGCGTCCGCAACCCGTACATGCCGCTGGTCCGCTACCGCTCGGGCGACTGCGTGCGCACCCAGGACGGCAGCACGGACCCCGAGCGCATCACCCGCTTCTGCGGCCGCGAGAAGGAACTGCTCGCCACCCCGCGCGGACCCCGCGCCCAGGGGGACCTCGACGACGCCGTCAGCGCCGTCAGCTCCCGGGTCTTCCTCGCCCGGCTGCACCTCGAAGGACCGGACGAGGCCGTGCTGCGCTTCACCACGTTCGACGGCGCCCCGCTCACGCCCGCCGAGGGGGACGCCCTGACCCGCGCGGCCGACGAACTCACCGGCCGCCGCTGCCGCGTCGAACACCACGACCACCTGCCCGTCGGCGCCTCCGGCAAGTACGCCTGGCTCGACGCCGGCCCGACCGCGACCGCGAGCCCGACCGCGACCGTGACCGCCACCGCGAGCGCGACCGCCACCACGACCCAGGCCCCGCCGACCGGAGGTGTCCGATGACCACCCGGCCCCAGCCACCGGAGCACGTCACCGTCCGGGACCTCAAGGACCTGCTCGGCGACGACCTGCACACCGAGGTCGTCGCCCACACCGCGACCACCACCGGCACCGAACCCTCCGACGCCGAACGCCAGGTCACCGAGTGCCTGCGCTACCTCTACCTGGTCTCCCGGCACCGCGAGGAACTCGCCGGCCTCTTCCTGCCCGTCGAACAGCACATCGACGAGATCTGGCACTACCTCATCCTGCAGACCCGCGAGTACCGCGCGCTGTGCGAGGAGCGCCTGCCCGGCCGGTTCTTCATCCACCACCGCGGCATCCCGTACGAGTCCTACCAGGAGCAGCCCGGCCGTCTGCGGGCCGCCGAGGAGGCCCTGCGCTGGATCCCGCTCTACTGCCGCGCGTTCGGCCCCTTCGACGAGGGCGCCCTCGCCCACTGGACCATCGTCCGCTACCTCCACGAGCAGATGGACATGTCGCTGGAGGAGATCTCGGCACTGAGCCCCCTGGCGGACGCATGACGGCCACGCCGTCGGACGCCGCCGCAGCGCGCCGTCCCCCGGATCGGGCGGTCCCCTCCGAACCGCCCGAACGCCCTGAACCGCCCGAGGAGCGCCCCGAGGGTTCCGAACACCCCGAACAGCGGCGGATCCTGGCCGTCCTCGTGGCCTCCCAACTGGTCAGCGGCGCCGGACTCACCGCCGGCATCGTCGTCGGCGCCCTGCTGGCCGAGGAGATGCTCGGCTCCACCGGCCTCGCCGGCATCCCCACCGCCCTGTTCACCGGCGGCTCGATGCTCGGCGCCCTCGTCATCGGCCGGCTGTGCCAGCAGCGCGGACGCCGCCCCGGCCTCGGCGCCGGCT
This sequence comes from Streptomyces sp. NRRL F-6131, assembly GCA_000719695.1. Classification (GTDB taxonomy): domain Bacteria; phylum Actinomycetota; class Actinomycetes; order Streptomycetales; family Streptomycetaceae; genus Kitasatospora. Next base: position 8,208 of record JOHN01000051.1, on the reverse strand, counting down.
ACGCGATCGGCGCGCTCGGCAGCGTCGGCGTGGTCGCCGCCGTGGCCCTGGACCAGGTCGCGCTCCTGCTGCCCGCGCTCCTGGTCTACGGCGCCGGCACCGCCACCAACCTCCAGGCCCGCTACGCCGGTGCGGACCTCGCCGCACCCCACCGCCGTGCCCGCGCCCTGAGCCGCGTCCTGCTCGCCGCCACCCTCGGCGCGGTCGCGGGCCCCAACCTCGTCCCCCTCACCGGGGACCTCGCCCGGGCCTGGGGCATCCCCCCGCTGGCCGGACCCTTCCTGCTCGCCGCCGTCGGCTACGCGGCCGCGGCCGTCCTGCTCACCACCCTGCTGCACCCCGACCCCCTCCACCTGGCGCGCGCCCGGCCGCCCGCTCCGCCCGCCCCTCCTGCCTCCCCTCCTGCCGTCGCGACGGATGCCGCCCCGGTCGCCGCCACGGACCCGGACGGCACGCACGGTCCTGACGGCGCGGACGGTCCGGACGACGGCGGGACACGCGCGCCGGGCGTCGCCACCGGCCTCTGGATCATGCTGCTCGGCCAACTGCCCAAGGTCGCCCTCATGACCATGACCCCCGTCCACCTCGCCGCCAACGGCCACGGCACCGGCACGATCGGACTCGTCGTCTCCCTCCACATCGCCGCGATGTTCCTGCCCTCCCCGCTCACCGGCCTCCTGACCGACCGTCTGGGCGCCCTCCCCGTCGCCGCCGCCTCCGGCATCACCCTCTGCGCGGCCGCCCTCCTGGCCGCCGCCGCACCGGGCGACTCCGTCCCCCTCCTCGCCGTGGCCCTGACCCTCGCCGGCGTCGCCTGGAACCTCGGCCTGGTCAGCGGGACCGCCGTCATCACCGCCGCACTGCCCCCGGGACGGGGCGCCTCCACCCAGGGGCTGGCCGACGTCGGGCTCGCCGTCGCCGGCAGTACCGGCGGCCTGCTCTCCGGACTGGTCGTCACGGCCGGCGGCTACGACACCCTGGCGCTCGGCTGCGCCCTGACGGCCCTCCTGGCCACCCCCCTGGCCGTCCGCGCCGCCCGCAGACCTGCCTGAGTCCGGGGAAAGGTCCTGGTCAGCCGCTGTTTGCCAGGACGTCCGTCCTCTGTCATGATCACCGCCCGTGATAAACCGTCGCACGCTGATGACCGCCCTTGCCGCCGCGCCCGCCCTCGCCGCCGTCGGGGCCACCACCGTCGGGGTCACCGCCCTGGGCAGCACCCCCGCCCACGCCGCGGACACCTACGCCTCCAACACCGCCCTCTACTCCGACCCGGCCCTGACCGAGGGCGTGGACTACGGCCGGCGCTCCCGCCGTCACCTGGTCGACGACCAGGACCCGGCGGCCCGCGCCGGCATCGTCCGCACCACCGTCATCGCCCCGCACGGCGGCGGCATCGAGGGCGGCACCTCCGAGCTGTGCCTGGCCGTCGCCGGCTACCACCCGGCCGACCTCGCCCCCACCCCGGCGGCCGGTCCGGTGCACGACTTCTGGATGTTCGAGGGCATGCGCTCCTCCGGCTACACCGCCCTGCACGTCACCTCGACCCACTGCGACGACACCCTCGCCCGCGCGATGTGCGCGGGCAGCCTCAACGTGCTCTCCCTGCACGGCTGCACCGCCGCCCAGGCCGGTCTGGAGACCGGCGCCCGGGCCGTCCTGGTCGGCGGCCTGAACGCCACCCTCCGCCAGTACCTGATGGAGGAGTTCGCGACGGCCGGCATCCGCGCGGTCACCGCCTCCGGCGAGGAGGAGATCGCCGGCATCTCCCCGGAGAACATCTGCAACCGCAGCCTGCTCGGCATGGGCGCCCAGCTGGAGATCACCACCGACCTGCGCACCGCGATGTTCACCCCCGGCAAGAACACCCGCACCGACCGCGCCACCAACACCCTCCCCCTCTTCTGGACCTTCACCACCGCCGTCCGCACCGCCCTCCACCGCCTGGAGTCCACCCAGCCGGTCCTCTGACCGCGGCAGCCGGCGGACCCGCCCTCTGTCATTCCGTCCCGCGGCCACCACACTCCTCGCGCGGCCTCACCCGCGCGAGGATCCGCCGGACCTCGTCACGGACACCGGGATCCTCGTCCGTCGCCAGCTCGTGCAGTTGCGGCACCCGCGTCGATCAGATCGCCACGACTCGCTACGGGACACGGCCACGGTGCCTTCGTGGAGGGTCAAGCTCTGGAGACGGCACGCCAACGTGTCGGGAATCCGTAGAAGCTGGACCGAGATTGGGTCCCTGAACCGGAGCGGCGCGGTGTCGGCCCGTCCGACACCGCGCCACTCCGGTTCTGGACGACCCATGACAGGTGCCGAAGCCCGGTCCGGGCTTCGGGGGTGTGAGTACTGCGGAGCGGGGACGGAAAGGGGCGTCGGCCCGCGCTTTCCATGATCAATTTATAGCGTCCCGGGGGGATTGCGGCAAGGCCCCCGTCGTGGCGCAGAATCGCCGACCTGAGCCGGGGCGGGCTCGGTGCGTCGGTGTCCCGCCCTCTTGCGGTGTCCGTGGTTCGGGCCGGAATCCACAGAAGTGAGAAGACATGCGCGTGTTGTTGTCGACGTACGGTGCCCGCGGGAGCGTGGAGCCGATGGTGGGGCTCGCGGTGCGGCTGCGGGAGCTCGGGGCGCAGGTGCGGGTGTGTGCGCCGCCGGACGAGGAGTTCACGCGGCTGCTCGACGGTGTCGGGGTGGCGGCGGTGCCAGTCGGCGACCCGGTGCGTCCGCTGGTGACGACGGTGGTGCCGGGGTCGGCGGCGGGGCTGGCGCAGCGGGCGGCGGATCTGATGGCGGCCCAGTTCGACGCGGTGGCCGCGGCGGCCGAGGAGTGTGACGTGCTGGTGGCGACCGGTCCGCTGCCGGCGACGGCCGGCGCGCGGTCGGTGGCGGAGCTGCTGGGCATCCGGTTCGCGTACGTGAGCCACACGCCGGTCAGTCTGCCGTCGCCGCACCAGCCGCCGCCCGCGCGTCGGGGCCGTCCGCTGCCGCCGGGGGTGTCGGACCACCGGGAGCTCTGGGAGATCGACGCCCGGACGGCGCACGACATGTTCGGCGAGCTGCTCAACACCCGGCGCGCCGCGGCCGGCCTGCCGCCGGTGGACAACGTCCGCGACTACGCCTTCACCGACCGCCCGTTCCTGGCGACGGACCCGGTCCTGAGCCCGTGGCAGCCCACCGAGCTGGGGGTCGTCCAGACCGGTACGTGGTTCCGGCCGGACGAGCGGCCGCCGGCGCCCGAGCTGGCGGCGTTCCTGGACGCCGGCGAGCGGCCGGTGTTCGTGGGCTTCGGCAGCATGCCGATGACCGGCTCGAAGGACGTCGCCCGGGCGGCCGTCGAGGCGGTCCGCGCGCAGGGACGCCGTGTCGTGCTCTCCCGCGGCTGGGCGGAGCTCGACCTGATCGACGATCGCGACGACTGCTTCGCCGTCGGCGAGGTGGACCACGCGGCGCTGTTCGCCCGGGTGGCGGCCGTCGTGCACCACGGCAGCGCGGGCAGTACGGCGACGGCGGCCCGGGCCGGGGTGCCCCAGGTGGTGGTGCCGCAGGGTGCGGACCACCCGTACTGGGCCGAGCGGGTGGCGGAGCTGGGCGTCGGCGTGGCACACGCCGGCCCGACCCCGACCGTCGAGTCGCTGGCGGCCGCTCTCGGGAGGGCGCTCGCCCCCGAGACCCGGGCCCGGGCGAAGGCCGTGGCCGGGACGGTCCGCACCGACGGGACGACGGTGGCGGCGAAGCTGCTGCTCGACCCGGCCGGCTGACCCTGCGGCCGTCGCTGACGCCGCAGCAGCGACCGCCGCCGCACGGGTGACCGGTGGTGCGGTGCGGGCCTGATCTGCGGGGCGGCGGCCCGGCGCGGTGCCACCATCTGGGGCGAGTCCGGCACCAATCACCGACCGGTTCCCCTGGAGGACCTCTTTATGAGCCGTCGTACCCACCGCCCCGCCCTCCTCGTGGCACTGGCGTTCGTCCTCGCCCCGCTCACCGGCTGCAGCGATGTCGACGGCGGCGCCGGCGGAGCGGGCCCGGTGGCCGTAGCGCCCCCGCCGCCGGAGAAGGCCTTCGGCCAGGCCTGCGCGGCGATGCCCGGTGAGGGGTCGGGCAGCCTCGACGCGATGGGCCGGATGCCGGTGCTGACCGCGATCGACGGGACCAAGGACCTCTCCCAGTTGTCCGCCCTGGTGAAGACGGCCAAGGCGAAGGACATCTTCGACTCGATGGAGAACGTCACGGTCTTCGCCCCGAACGACGCGGCCTTCGCGAAGCTGACGGAGGAGCAGCGGAAGGTCCTCGCCACCCAGCAGGGCGCGGGCGAGCTGGTGCGCAAGCTCATCGTCGTCCGGGACCTGCGCAAGGACGACCTCCAGGACAAGCAGTACACCTCGCTCCAGGGCGCCGCCCTCAAGGCCACCGGCAGCGGCGAGGACTACCGCATCGGCGGCGCGCAGGTGCTCTGCGGCAGCATCCGAACGGCCAACGCGCGGCTCGCGATCCTGGACGCGGTGCCGACCTTCGGTTGACGGCGGACGTGACACCGACGTGGGGCCGGTCCTGACGGGCCGGCCCCACGGTGCTGTCGCGGACCGGTCCACCGGGGGCCCGGGTCGGTGCCGGGGACCGGACCTGCGGGTTGCGCCGAACGGTGGCGCGGGATGGGCCGAAAGCGCGGATTCCGGGACCAAAGCCAACTGACACGAAGTCAGGTCGCGCTCGCTCGCGTCCGATCTCGGCAATCTCTGATCGCGTATGCGTGCATTCGCATGACTTGTCGTGTTGTCCGCCCACCTGCGCCCGTGCGTGCGCGGTCGCGAGAGGAGACGCCGGATGGCTCCGGTGAGGTCGTTGCTGGGCGGTCGGTTCTCGACGGCGGTGCGCGGTGTGCTCGCGCTGCTCTGCCTGGTGCCCCAGGGCGGGCTGGCGCTCGCCGCGGGCCCGGCCGCCCACGCGCCGCAGGGGTCCTCCGAGGAGCGGCGCGCCCTGGTCGCGTGCACGCCGACCAGCGGCTTCACCAACTGCGCGCGGATCACCTACAGCGGCGGCGACCAGACCTTCACCGTTCCGGCCGGTGTGACCAGCGTCTACGCCCGGGTGTTCGGCGCCGGTGGCGCCGGTTCCCCCCGCGCGTACTACACCGGTCAGTACGGGGGAGGTGGCGGTGGCTACACCACCGGCACCCTCGCGGTCACGCCGGGGAAGGTGCTCACCCTCACCGTCGGACAGGGCGGGCGGATGAACAGCACCACCGCCACGTACGGCGGTGGCGGCGCCGGCGGGCAGGGCTTCACCAGCGGCGGAGCCAGCGCGACCGGCGGCAGCGGCGGCGGCATGAGCGCCCTCTGGAACGGCGCCTACGGCACCGACCCGCTGCTCGTCGCCGGTGGTGGCGGCGGCTCCTCGCCCGGCGCCGACGCCACCGTCCCGGCGGCCGGCGGAGGCGGCGGCACCACCGGCGGCCAGGACAACCAGCCCGCCGCCTCCGGCCGCGGCGGCACCCAGACCGCCGGCGGCGCGGCCGCCACCCAGACCGCGTGCGGGACGGCCGGCGCCGGCAGCCAGTACCAGGGCGGCCGCGGGGCGAGCATCGCGACGAACGAGGGCGGTGGCGGTGGTGGCGGCGGCTACTACGGCGGTGGTGGCGGCGCCTGCCAGCGCGGCGGCACCCTCGACGCCAACGGCATGGGCGGCGGCGGTTCCGGATACACCAGGGGCACCGGCGTCACCAACTCGCAGACCTCCAACGGCACCAACAGCACCGGCAACGGCGTCGGCGGCACCTCGGGCGGCCGCAACGACGCGCAGTACACGAGCGGCATCGGCGCCGGCGGCGGCTACAGTGACGGCGGCAACGGCGAGATCGTCCTCGAGTGGGTGACCCAGGTCGGCCTCTCCGTGAAGAAGACGGCCTCCCCGACCACCTACGTCCCGGGGCAGCCCCTCACCTACACCTTCGTGGTGAGCAACGCCGGTCCGGCGCCCGCCGTCGGCGCGGCCGTCCGCGACGCCCTGCCGTCCGCGCTCTCCGCGTTCACCTGGACCTGTGCGTCCGGCGGCACCGGCAGCGCCTGCGGCGCCGCGAGCGGCACCGGCAACATCGACACGACGGCCACCGTCGCCGCCAACAGCTCCGTGACGTACACGGTGACGGGCACCGTGCCCCCTTCCACCACCGGCACCCTCTCCAACACCGCGACGGTGACCCGCCCGAACGCCTCCACGGACCCCAACTGCGGTCCGACGTGCTCCAGCACCGTCGACACCCCCGGCCGGGTCACCACCGGACTGTCGGTGACCAAGACGCCCGACAAGAACCCGTACGTGCCCGGCCAGCCGCTCACCTACACCATCGTGGTGAAGAACAACGGGCCCTCCGACGCCGTCGGCGCCTCGGTCCGCGACACGCTGCCCGCCACGATCCAGAACTTCTCCTGGACCTGCACGGCCTCCAGCGGCAGCAGCTGCGGCAGCGCCGCCTCCGGCACCGGCAACATCAACACCACCGTCACCGTCCTGGCGGGCGGCCAGGTCACCTACCGCCTGACCGGCACCGTCCCGGCGGACGCGACCGGCTCCCTGGACAACCGGGCCACCGTGACCCCGCCGGGCGGCGCCGCCGACCCGGCCTGCTCGCCCGACTGCACCAGCACCGCCAACCCCGTCCCGCCGGGCAACCAGGCCAACCTGGTCGTCTCCAAGACCCTGCTGACCAGTCCGGTCGTGCCCGGCGGCCCGATCCAGTGGCGGGTGACGGTGACCAACAACGGCCCGTCCCGGGCCCGCAACGTCGTCGTCACGGACCAGGTCCCGGCCGGAGTGACCGGGGCGGGCATGGTCAACGACCAGGACGGCAGCTCCTGCCCGATCACCGACGGCGTCGCGAACTGTCCCGCCGTCGAGATCGCGGTCGGTTCGTCGTCGAGCTGGACCCTGACCGGCACGCTGTCGCCGGACGCGACCACGACGCCGACCAACACGGCGGTGGTGACGGGTGGCCCCGACCCGACGGCGACGGCGCACACGGCCGTCGCCTCACCGACCGCCGCACCCACGCCCCGGGCTAGCCTCGTCATCACCAAGACCCTGGTGACGAACCCGGTGGTGCCCGGCGGCGCTGTCCAGTGGCGGGTGACGGTGACCAACAACGGCCCGTCCCGGGCCCGGAACGTGGTGGTGACGGACCAGGTGCCGGCGGGCGTCACCGGTGCCGCGATGAGGGCGGACGCCGACGGTGCCGGCTGTCCGATCAGTGGTGGCACGGCGACGTGTCCGGCGGTGGAGATCGCGGCCGGTTCGTCGTCGAGCTGGACCCTGACCGGTACGCTGTCGCCGGACGCGACCACGACGCCGACCAACACGGCGGTGGTGACGGGCGGCCCGGATCCCTCGGCCTCCGCGCACACCGCCGTCGCCTCACCGACTTCGTCGCCGTCGCCGCAGGCCAACCTGACCGTCTCCAAGTCGCTGCTCACCAGCCCGGTGGTGCCCGGCGGCGCCGTCCAGTGGCGGGTGTCGGTGACCAACAACGGTCCGTCGCGGGCGCGGAACGTGGTGGTGACGGACCAGGTGCCGGCGGGCGTCACCGGTGCCGCGATGAGGGCGGATGCCGACGGTGCCGGCTGTCCGATCAGTGGTGGTGTGGCGACGTGTCCGGCGGTGGAGATCCCGGCCGGTTCGTCGTCGAGCTGGACCCTGACCGGCACGCTGTCGCCGGACGCGACCACCACGCCGACCAACTCGGTGACCGTCACCGGCGGCCCGGATCCCTCGGCCTCCTCGCACACCGCCGTCGCCTCGCCGACCGCCACGCCCGCACCGCAGGCCGCCCTCCAGGTCAGCAAGTCCCTGGTGACGAACCCGGTGGTGCCCGGCCGGCGGATCGAGTGGCGGGTCAACGTCTTCAACGCCGGTCCGTCGCGGGCCCGGAACGTGGTGGTCACCGACACCGTCCCGGCCGGGGTGAACAACCCCGTGATGACGGCCGCGGACGGGGCCAACTGTCCGATCAGCGGTGGCGTGGCGACGTGTCCGGCGGTGGAGATCCCGGTTGGTCAGACGTTGACGTGGACGTTGTCGGGCACGTTGGACGCGAACGCTGTTGGGACCCCGACCAATACGGTGACGGTGACCGGGGGTCCGGATCCGGTGGTTTCGACGCATACGGCGGTGGCTTCGCCGACCTCGTCGCCGTCGCCGCAGGCCCGTCTCACGGTGTCGAAG
>JOHN01000050.1 GCA_000719695.1 Streptomyces sp. NRRL F-6131 | reverse complement strand
GGGTCGGGGTCGGTACGGGGGCGGGGCGGCGGGAAGTCGAACGGTTCAGCGCGGGGTCAGCCGGACCGGGAAGCGGTCCAGGCCGAAGTTGATGATCGAGCGGTTGTACTCCACCGGGCCGGCCGGTTCGATCGTCGCCGCCTTCTCCAGCGCCGCCGAGAACAGCGCGCTCAGCTCGGCCTTCGCCAGCGGCGCGCCGATGCAGTAGTGGGCGCCCAGGCCCAGCGCCAGGTGCTTGTTGGGCGAGCGGTCGAGCCGGATCTCCTCCGGGGCCTCGAAGGCCTCCGGGTCCCGGTTCGCCGACCACACCCAGACCGCGACCCGGTCGCCGCGCCGGATCTGCCGCCCGGCCAGCTCGATGTCCCGGCTGGCGGTGCGCAGGGTGTGCAGCCCGACCGAGGTCCAGCGCAGCAGCTCGTCGACGGCGGAGTCCATGTCCACCTCGCCGCGCTGCAGGGCCTGCCAGAGGTCCGGCCGGTGGACCAGGGTGTGCAGCCCCATCGCGGCGGTGTGGCGGACCGTCTGGACCCCGCCCACCACGATGTTGTCCAGGTTGAGCACGACGTCCTCGACCGGCATCAGCCGCCCGTTGACCTTGTAGGTGGCCATCATCGAGATGAGGTCGTCCTTGGGGTCGGTGCGCCGCAGCATCACCTGGTGCATCAGGTAGGGGATCAACTGCTGGTGCCCGGCCCGGCGTTCCTCCGGGGTGGCACCCAGGAACGCCACGTCGCAGACCCGGACCATCATGTCGCGGTCCTGTTCCGGGACGTCCAGCAGGTCGCACATGACGGCCAGCGGCAGCGCGGAGACCACGTCCACCAGGTCGGCCTCGCCCTGCTCGACGGCCCGGTCGAAGAGCTCGCCGGCCCGTTCGGCGATCGATCGGGAGGCGCCACGCACGCCGTTCTTGGAGAAGAACGGGTTGGCGGGCGCTCGCAGTTCGCGGTGCTTGGGCGGGTCGGTGAGGGCCATCATCCGGCCCGATCCGACCGGGACGTTCCCGACGCCGGCGCCCAGCAGCGAGCCGGACTCGGAGCTGAACACGGCCGCGTTGCGCAGCACGTCGGCCGACTCCTTGTAGGTCATCACCGACCAGATCGGACCGTCGTCGAGGCTGTCGGTGCGGTGCACGGGCGCCTCGCGGCGCAGTTCGGCGACCAGGGCCGGGGTCTCCGGACGGGCCCACAGGGCGGGGTCGGTCAGGTCGACGGAGGTGGTGGTCACCATGACGGCTGCTCCTCGGTGGCGGTGGCGGTGGCGGTTCCGGTTGCGGTGCCGACGGCGGTGGCCGCGGCCGTGGGGTCGGCCGCCGCGCGGCCGGTCAGCAGGGAGGTCAGGAGGTCGACCGGGCCGGGCCGGTCGACGGTGGCGAGCAGGTGGCCGCCGGGCAGGATCCGGTGGCCGAAGGCGCCCCGGGTGTGGGCGGCCCAGCCGGTCAGGTCGGTGGTGGCGAGCATCGGGTCGTCCGCACCGGCCAGCGCGTACAGCGCGGAGGCCAGCGGCGGGTGCGGCCGGTGCCGGTAGGTGGCGCTGACGGCGAGGTCGGTCCGGATGCCGCCGAGGGCGAGCTCCACCAGCTCGGGATCGGCCCGGACCAGCTCCTCCAGGCCGGTCAGCCGCAGGAGTTCGGCCGCGTCGAGGTCCTTGGACTCGCGTTCGCTCCACTCGGACGGGGAGGGCGCGCCGGCCACCACCACGAGTTCCGGGCGGCGGTCGGCGGGCAGCGCCCGGGCCACCTCGTGGGCGAGCAGGGCGCCGAAGCTCTGCCCGTAGAAGGCGGCCCGGCGGGCGGGGCCCAGGTGCGGGGCGATCGCCTCGGCGACGGCGGCGGTCAGGGCGGCGAAGTCGGCGGGCATCGGCTCCCGGCTGCGGCCGCCGCGGGCCGGCGGGCGCAGCGCCCAGACCTCGGCGGCGGGCGCGAGGGCCCGGGCCAGCGGGGTGAACGCGGTCGCGTCGCCGCCGGCGTGCGGGAAGCAGAACAGCCGGACGGGTGCGGCGGCTCGGGGTGCGGGGAGGAGGAACCAGTCGCCCTCGGTGCGGGGGCGGGTGGCCGGGACGGCGCGACCGGACGCGGGAGCGGCGGGAGCGGCGGCGGGGGGAGCGCTGCGGGCGGGCGGCGCGGTGGCGGCCGGACGCGGCCGGGCGGTGATCGGCGGGCGGGCGGTGATCGGCGGGCGGGCGGCGGGGCCCGTGGTGGGCCCGGCGGTGGGCCCGGTGGCGGCTCCGGTGGTGGGGCTCATCGGACGGCCGCCCGGCGGGCGGTGAGGGCGGGACGGGCGGCGGCCGGACCGGCCTCGGCGGCGCGCTGCACGGCCGCGGTGAAGGCCGCCAGGTCGGCGGCGTCGAGCAGGTGCCGCAGCTGCAGCTCCACGTTCAGCTTGCGGCGCAGCAGGTGGACGACGCGCAGCGCCGCGAGCGAGTGGCCGCCGAGCGAGAGGAAGTCGTCGGTGGGCAGCACCTCGGGGACGCCGAGCACGGTGCGCCACACCTCGGCGACCTGTTCCGCCACTCCCCCGCCGTCGGCCCCCGGCGCCGCCTCGACCGCCGGCACCGGCAGCGCGCGGTGGTCGGTCTTGCCGTTCGGGGTGAGCGGCATCGCGTCCAGCACGGTCACCGTGGAGGGCACCAGGTGCGCGGGCAGGGTGCGGCGCAGCTCGGTCAGCAGTTCGGCGGGGGCGACCGCCGGGCCGCTGCCGGTGACGTACCCGGCCAGCCGGGTGTCGCCGGGCGCGGGCTCGTGCACGGTCACCGCCGCGGCCGTGACGCCCGCCAGGGCCGCCAGGGCGTGCTCGACCTCGCCGAGTTCGATCCGGAAGCCTCGCACCTTGACCTGGCGGTCGACCCGGCCGACGTACTCCAGCAGGCCCTCGGCGGAGCGGCGGGCCTGGTCGCCGGTGCGGTACATCCGGGCGCCGGCGCCGGTCGCGAACGGGTCGGCGACGAAGCGGCCGGCGGTCAGCCCCGGCTGCCCCGCGTAGCCGTGCGCAAGGCCCGGCCCGGCCAGGTACAGCTCGCCGACCGCGCCGGGCGCGGTGACCGGCACGAGCCGCTCGTCCAGCAGGAGGACGCGCACCCCGGGCAAAGGCTCGCCCAGGTGTGGGCCGGGGCCGGTGATCCGGGCGGTGATCGCGTCGACCGTGCACTCGGTCGGCCCGTACAGGTTGAACGCCTCGACGCCGCCGTCGGCCAGCTCGCGCCAGGTGCGCTCGGGGACGGGCTCGCCGCCCATGAACAGCCGCGGGACGGCCGCGCCGGTCAGCTGCTCGCGGAGCAGCTGCCAGTGGGACGGCGTCAGGTCGAGGTCGGTGACCGCGTGCTCGGCGAGCAGCGCGGCCAGCCGGGCCGGGTCCGCGCGCCGGGCGTCGTCGACGACCACCAGGGTGTCGCCCCGGCAGATCCGGATCCACTGCTGGACGGAGGCGTCGAAGGAGACGCTGGCGTTCCAGGCGACCACGGACGGCTCCGCCCGGTAGGCGCCGGCCTGCTCCAGCCCGGCCGCGAGGTCGGCGACGGCGCCGTGCGGCACCTCGACGCCCTTGGGGCGGCCGGTGGAACCGGAGGTGTAGATGACGTAGGCGGAGTCCAGCGGGTGCGGGGCGAAGTCGTCGGCCGCGGTGGCGTCCGCTGCGGCGCCGTCCGGGGCGGTGGCGTCCGGGCCGAGCACCGGGACGCCGGCCGGGACGGGCGGCGCCGGCTCGGCGCTGACCACGGCGGCGAGCCGGGCGTCGGCGGCCATGAAGGCGATCCGCTCGGCCGGGTAGGCGGGGTCGAGCGGGACGTAGGCGGCGCCGGCCCGCCAGACGGCGAGCAGCGCGACGGGCAGGTCCAGGGTGCGGGCGAGGTGGACGCCGACCCGGTCGCCGCGTCGCACGCCCCGTGCCCGGAGGGCGGCGGCGAGGGCGGCGGTGCGGCGGTCCAGGGCGGCGAAGTCGAGGCTGCCGTCGGCGGCGTGCACGGCGGGCCGCTCCGGGTGGGCGGCGACGGCGGCGCGCAGCCGGGCGAGCAGGTCGGCGGGGGCGGCGGCGGGGGCCTCGGTGGCGGCGGTGGCGGCCGGCTCGGCGAAGGTGGTCATGACGGGGGTGCTCCTCGGTGAGGTCGGACGGGGCGGGGTGGCTGGATCGCGTCGGTGAAGCGCTGGAACGGTGAAGCGGTGGAGCGGTGGTGCGAAGTCGTGGAGGGCGCGCCGGGGTGCGGAGCGGTCGGGAGGGCCGGGGTCGGGAGGGGTGGGGCCGGGCGCCGGACGGCTGCCCGCGGTCGGGTGCCGGCCCCACCCCCCTCGGCGGGCGCCCTCAGACCTCCCCGGCCAGCCGGCCCAGGGCCGCCGCGTAGGTGTCGATGAACTCCTCCGCCGTGGCGTCGTCCACCAGCGCCCGCTGGTGGTCCACGGCGAGCAGCACCCGCTGCGAGGCCGGGTCCTGGATCAGTGAGGCGCCGAAGGTGAAGCTGTTGGGCTCGTGCCGGTAGGTGGGTTCGCTGCCGATCCGGCCGTCCTCGATGCGGGCCGCGCTGAGCCGGCCCAGGGCGTGGAAGCGCAGGTAGCCGAACTGGCTGTCGAGCGCGGTGTCGGCCATCATCCGGGCCAGCCGGGCGAACGGCACCCGGCGGTGCGGCATCATGTCGAGCTCCTCCCGGTGCACGTGCCGCACCAGCGCCGCCAGGTCCTCCCCCGGTTCGGCGACCAGCGGGACGGTGTTGAGGAAGAGCCCGTAGACCTCGGTGCCGCCGAGCCGTTCGAGCCGGCCGTTCATCGCCAGCCCGGTGGTGACCCGCCGCCGCCCGGTGATCCGGGCCAGGGCGTGGAGGTGGGCGGCGAGTGCCACGGACTTGATCGGGACGCCGAGCGCGTCGGCGACGGCCCGCAGCTGGCCCGGCGCGTCCGGGAGCACCCGCTCCACGGTGCGCGGCAGCTCGTGGACGTCCTCGCTGCCCGGCCAGAGCTGTCCGGTGGCGCCGTCGAGCCGTTGGTGCCAGTAGGCGAGCGCCTCCTGGTCGGTGGCGGCGGCGCGCTCCACGGCCACGAAGTCGCGGAAGGCGGTGCGCGGCGGCGGGGCGGCGGCGGAGGCGGGGTCGGCGGCGAGCGCGGTGTGCCGTTCGAGGATCTCGGTGAGCAGGGAGGTGAAGCTCCAGCCGTCCAGGATGGCGTGGTGCTCGGAGATGGTGAGCTGGAAGGCCCGGTCGGCGAGGCGCTGCACGGTGATCCGGAACAGCGGGGGCGCGGTCAGGTCGAACGGCCGGTCGCGGTGGTGCTCGAAGACGGCGCGGACCTCGGTGTCCTGCTCCTGGTCCGGCCGGCCGCGCAGGTCGGCGAACTCGACCGGGGCGGGCAGCGTGCCGTGCACCAGCTGGAGCGGTTCGCCGTAGCCGGAGAGGTCGAGGCCGGTGCGCAGCATGGCGTGGCGGGCCATCGCCTCGTTGACGGAGCGGCGGAACGCCGTCTCGTCGAGATCACCGGTGATCCGGTAGGAGTTGACGTTGTGGTAGCTGTCGGTGCCGCCGGCCACCTCCATGTGGAAGACCATCGACAACTGCATGGAGACCATCGGGTAGGCGTCGACGATCCCGGGCGGCAGCTCCGCCCGGTCCTCCTCGTCGATCAGCGCGAACGGCCGGTCGGCGCCGGGGTCGGCCTCGACGGGCCGGGCGAGCGGCAGCAGGGCGGCGACGGTGGGTGCGTTGAAGACGTCCCGCAGGGAGACCTGCCAGCCCCGGTCGTGCAGCGCGCCGGCCAGCTGGACGGCCCGGATGGAGTCGCCGCCGAGGTGGAAGAAGTCGTCGTGGACACCGATCCCGGGCACCCCGAGCACCTCCGTCCAGACGGCGGCGAACAGCTCCTCCTCCGGGCTGCGCGCCTCGACGTGCCGGCCGGCCCGGGTGGGCGCGGCACGGCCGGGGGCGGGCAGCGCCGCCCGGTCGACCTTGCCGTTGACGGTCAGCGGCAGCGCGTCCAGCACGGTGACGCTCGCCGGGACCATGTAGGCGGGCAGTGAGCGGCCGAGGAAGTCGCGGACGTCGGCCGGGGCGCCGCCGGTGACGTACGCGGCGAGCCGGTCCTCGTGGACGGTGACCACGCAGGAGTCGACGTCCGGGTGGGCGGCGAGGGCGTTCTCGATCTCGCCGAGTTCGATCCGGAAGCCGCGCAGCTTGACCTGGAAGTCGGCGCGGCCGACGTACTCCAGGCCGCCGTCCGGCAGCCGCTTGGCGACGTCACCGGTGCGGTAGAGCCGGGCGCCGGGCGGGCCGGTCGGGTCGGCCACGAAGCGGCCGGCGGTGAGTCCGGGCCGCCCCCAGTAGCCGTGGGCGAGGCTGCCGCCGCCGATGTACAGCTCGCCGGGCACGCCGGGCGGGCAGGGCCGCAGCCAGTCGTCCAGGACGGCGGCGGTCAGGTGCGGCATGGGTTCGCCGATCAGGCTGCGCCCGAAGCCGGCGCCGCCCTCGGCGACGTCGTGCGTCGTGACGTGCACGGTGGTCTCGGTGATGCCGTACAGGTTGCAGAGCCGGGCGGGCGGCAGCGGGTCGAGGTCGTACCAGCGCTGGACGACGCCCGGGTCGAGCGCCTCGCCGCCGAGCATGATCCACCGCAGTGCGGGGAGGGCGCGCGGGCGGCGGCGCAGGGCCGGTTCGAGCTGGCGCAGCGCGGACGGCGTGAGGCACAGGTGGGTGACCCGCTCGGTGTCCAGGAGTTCGGCGAACTCCTCGGGCGAGCGACTGGTCAGGTAGGGCACGACGAGCAGGCGGGCGCCGTGCAGCAGCGCGCCCCAGAGCTCCCAGACCGTCCAGTCGAAGGCGTAGCTGTGGAAGAGCGTCCAGGTGGTGTCCGGGCCGAAGCCGAAGTGGTCGCGGCCGGAGTCCAGCAGCCGGCTGACGTGTTCGTGGGCGACGGCGACACCCTTGGGGCGGCCGGTGGAGCCGGAGGTGAAGATGAGGTAGGCGAGGTCGCCGGGGCGGCCGACGGCGGGCGGGCGGCTGTCGGGGTGGGCGGCGACCTCGGTGGCTCCGGCGGACCCGGCGGTCAGGTCGAGGGTCTGCCAGGGGCCGTCGGGGGCCCGGTCGGGGCGGTCGGTGAGGACGGCGCTCACCGCGGTGTCGCCGAAGACCAGGGCGGCCCGGTCGGCGGGGGCGACGAGGTCGACCGGCACGTAGGCGGCGCCGGCCTTGAGGACGGCGAGGATCGCGACCGGGACCGCGGCGGTGCGTTCCAGCAGCAGGCCGACCCGGTCGCCGGGGCGTACGCCGCGGCTGATCAGGGTGTGCGCCAGGCGGTTGGCGCGGCGGTCGAGTTCGGCGTAGTCGAGGCTCTCCCGCCCGTCGTCGACGGCCGGGCGGTCGCCGTGCGCGTCGGCGGCCCGTTCGAAGAGGTGGTGCAGGCAGTGGCCGGGGTCGAGCCGGGCGGCGGCCCCGGGTTCGCCGGTGCCGGGGGCGGTGGTGAGCCGCAGGACGGTGGCGTCCGGGTCGGTGAGGGCGGCGTCCAGCAGGGCCGCGTAGTCGGCGGCCAGCCGGCGGACGGTGGCGGGGTCGAAGAGGTCGCCGCTGTACTCGGCCTCGCCGCGCAGTTCGGCCTGCTCGCCGCTCTCCCCGGTAGGTTCGAAGACGGACCAGGTGAGGTCGAACTTGCTGGTGCCGTTGGACCGGACGGTGCGCCGGGCGGTGGCCGCGCCGAGGGAGAGCGGGGTGCGGTCCTCGGTGTGGGCGCCGAACACCACCTGGACCAGCGGGGGGTGCTGCGGGGTGCGGGCGGTGCCGAGGTGGTCGACCAGCTGGTCGAAGGGCACGTCGAGGTAACCGAAGGCGTCGAAGGCGCCGTCCTGGATGTCGGCGACCAGCTCGCGGAAGCTCGCACCGGGGGCGAGCCGGATGCGCAGTGGCAGCAGGTTGACGAAGTAGCCGAGCAGGTCGGCGAGTTCGGGCCGGTTGCGGGTGGTGACCGGGGTGCCGACGAGCAGGTCGTCGGCGCCGGTCCAGCGGTTCAGCAGCAGCGCGAAGGCGGCGAGCTGGACGGTGAACGGGGTGACGCCCTCCTGTTCGGCGAGCGTCCGGACCCGGGCGGCGGTACCGGGCGCGAGGTCGAAGTGCTCGGTGGCACCGTGCTCGCCGCGCTCGGCGGGCCGGGGGCGGTCTGCGGGCAGGTCGAGCAGGGCGGGGGCGCCGTCGAGCCGGTCCTTCCAGTAGGCCAGGTGCTCCTCGTAGGAGGTGTGCCGCTCCTCCTCGGCCCAGTCCGCGTACTGGGTGCCGAGGGCCGGCAGCCCCGCGCCCCGCCCCTCCGCGAACGCCCGGTAGTGGGAGAGGAGTTCGCGTTCGAAGAGGTCGGCCGACCAGCCGTCCCAGATGATGTGGTGGACGACGAACAGCAGGGTGGTGCGCTCGTCGGCGAGCCGGATCGCCTCCGCCCGCAGCAGCGGGCCGGCCGCCAGGTCGAAGGGTTCGGCGGATCGTTCGGCGATCAACTCCTCCGCACGGGCCTCCCGTTCGGCCTCCGGCAGGGCCCTCAGGTCGGTGACGGCGAGCGGCACGGCGAGGTCGGGGTGGACGTGCTGGCGGGGGCCGTCGGGGTGCAGGGCGAAGGTGGTGCGCAGCGCCTCCTGCCGGGCGCTGACGGCGTCCAGGGCCCGGGCCAGCAGGTCGAGGTCGACCGGGCCGGCGATCTCGTACGTCCACGGGGTGGTGTAGGTGACGGTGCCCGGGTTCAGGTGGTCGAGGAACCAGAGTCCGCGCTGGAGGCCGGACGCGGGCGCGGTGCGGGCGGCCTCGGTGGTGGCGGTGACGGCTTCGGCGGGGGCGGCTTCGGCGGGGGCGGCTTCGGCGGGGGCGTCGGACGGGCGCACGGCCTCGTTCCCTTCGGTGCGACTGGTGTCGGGGCGGTCCGTCATCACGAGGCCAGCCGTTCGGCGATGGCGCCCACGGTGCGGCCGCGGAACACCACGTGCGGCGGGACCCGGGTGCCGGTCTCCTGCGAGAGCCGCATGGCGACCCGCACGGCGGCCAGCGAGTTGCCGCCGATCCGGAAGAAGTTGGTGTCCGGGCCGAGGTCGTCCGGCAGGTCCAGCACGGCCCGGACGGCGTCGGCGACCAGCCGCTGGTGGGGGGTGAGCGGGTCGGCCGGGGCGGCGGCGCGGCGCTCGACGGGCGCGGGCAGGGCCTTGCGGTCGACCTTGCCGTTGGGGTTGAGCGGCAGCGCGGCCAGCACGTCGACGGTCGCGGGCACCATGTGCTCGGGCAGCAGGCCGGCCAGGTGGTCCAGCAGCACCTCCGGGTCGACGGCCGCCGCCGCCGCGTCGAGGGTGACCCAGGCGGCGAGCCGCGGGTCGCCCGGGGCGGGCTCGTGGACCGCGACGGCGGCCTCCCGGACGGCCGGGTGCCGGGTCAGCGCGTCCTCGATCTCGCCGGGCTCGACCCGGAAGCCGCGGACCTTGATCTGGTCGTCGATCCGGCCGGTGATCTCCAGCAGCCCGTCCGGACGCCGGTGGCCGAGGTCGCCGGTGCGGTAGAACCGCTCGCCGGGGGCGCCGAACGGCGCGGCGACGAAGCGTTCGGCGGTCAGCCCGGGGCGGCCGAGGTAGCCGTGGGCGAGGCCGCCGCCGGCCGCGTACAGCTCGCCGGTGGTGCCGTCCGGGACGGGTTCGAGCCGCTCGTCGAGGACGTGGATCGCCTTGCCGTGCAGCGGGCGGCCGATCGGGATGGCGGACCCGGCGGCGTCCTCGGGGGTGGCGCGGTGGCTGGTGGTCAGGCCGAGGCTCTCGACCGGGCCGTAGCCGTTGGCGACGACCAGCCCCGGGTACTGGTCGAGCGCCTTGCCGACGTGGGTGACCGAGGCCCGCTCGCCGGCCGTGAAGGCCACCTTGAGGTCGTCGTAGGTCGCCGGGAACTCCTCCAGCAGGAAGTTGAACAGGCTCGCGGAGAGCTGGAGCTGGGTGACGCCGTGGCGCCGGGTGAGCTCGGCGACGGCCTGCGGGTCGGGCCGCTGGCCGGGCTGGAGCACGCAGACGCCGCCGAAGGCCAGGGCGCCGTACAGCTCCAGGGCGAAGGCGTCCCAGGAGACCGGGGAGCACTGCAGCCAGACCTCGTCGGGGCCGAATCGGGCGTAGTCCTGGCCGAGGTAGGTGGTGGTGAGCGCGCGGTGCGGCACGGCGACGCCCTTGGGGCGGCCGGTGGAGCCGGAGGTGAACATCACGCAGGCGAGATCGGCGCCGGTCACCGGCACGCCCGGGTCGTGGCCGGGGCGGGCGGCGATCGCGGCGGCCTGCGCGTCCAGGTCGAGGTGCCGGGCGACCGGGAACGGCGGGCTCGCGTCCCGGTGGGTGACCAGCAGCCCGGCGGCGCTGTCGGCGACCGCCCCGGCCAGCCGCTCGGCCGGGAAGTCCGGGTCGAGCAGGGTGTAGGCGGCGCCGGTCTTGAGCGCGGCGAGCAGCGCGACCACCAGGTCGGGCCCGCGTTCGACCAGCACGGCGACGGTGTCGCCGCGACCGATGCCGCGGTCGGCCAGGTGGTGGGCGAGTTGGTTCGCCCGGGTGTTCAGCTCGCCGTAGGAGAGCCGCTGCTCGCCGGAGACCAGGGCGAGGGCCTGCGGCGCACCGGCCGCCCGGGCCTCGACCAGGGCGTGCACGGGCGTCTCGACGGCGGTGGCGAGGGTGCCCAGCCAGGCGTCGCACAGCTCGGCCATGGTGGCGGCGTCGAACAGGTCGCAGTCGTACTCGAAGCGGCCGGTGAAGTCGGTGCCCCGGTCGTCGACGGAGATCGACAGGTCGAAGCGGGAGACCGGGTTGGAGTGGAGCTCGCGGGTCACCTCGATGCCGCCGACGGTCAGCGGGCGGGGGTCCAGCGGGTGCAGCTCCAGCAGCACCTGGCAGAGCGGGTTGCGGTTCTCGGCGCGGTCGTCCGGGCGGTCCTCCAGGACGGTCGCCGCGATGTCGTCGAACGGCGCCTCCTGGTGGCGGTAGCCGGCGATCGCCACCTCACGGACGTGCCGGACCAGTTCGCGGAAGTCCATGCCCTCGTCGAGCCGGACGCGCAGCGGCAGCAGGTTGACGAAGTAGCCGATCAGGGCGTCGAGTTCGGCCCGGCCGCGGACGCTGACCGGTGAGCCGAGCACGAGGTCCCGCTGTCCGGTGCGGCGGTGCAGGGTGAGCGCCAGGCCGGCCAGTAGCACCATGAACGGGGTGGCGTCCTCGCTGCGGGCCAGCGCGCGGACCGCCTCGGCGACCGGGCGCGGCATGGCGAAGCGGTGGAAGTCGCCGCGGAACTCCTGGACCTCGGGCCTGGGGTGGTCGGTGGGCAGCGCGGGCTCGGTCGGGGCGTCGGCCAGGTGCTCGCGCCAGTGGGCGAGTTGGCGCTCGGCGGTGGCCGGGTCCCGGTACTGCCAGGCGCTGTGGTCGGCGTACTGGACGGCGAGCTCGGGCAGGGCGGCCGGGCGGCCGGTGGCCGACTCCTCGTACAGCGCGGCGAGTTCGGCCTCCAGCACGGGCAGCGAGCCCTCGTCCCAGACGATGTGGTGGCAGAGCAGCAGCAGGGTGGCGGTGTCGCCGGTGCGGTAGAGGTGGGCGCGCAGCAGCGGGCCGGTCTCCAGGTCGAAGGGGACCAGGGCGGCCTCGGCGATCAGGCCGTCGACCCGCTCGGCCCCGGTGTCGGTGACGGTGAACGGCACCTCCACGGCCGGGTGGATCACCTGCCGGGGGCCGTCCTCGGCCAGTTCGAAGGTGGTGCGCAGCGCCTCGTGCCGGGCCACCACGCCCGCCAGCGCCCGGTGCAGCGGCTCCGGGTCGACCGGGCCGGCGAAGCGGAACACCCAGGGCACGATGTAGGTCGGCGCGCCGGGGTTCATCTGGTCGAGGAACCAGAGCCCGCGCTGGTAGGTGGAGAGCGGCGCCGAGGTGGCGCCGGTCCGGGTCAGCGGCGGGCGCTCGCCGCCCGCGGAGGCGGTGACGGCGGCGGCGAACCCGGCGAGGGTCGGCGCGTCGAAGATGGCGTAGGGGGAGATCATGCCGTAGGCGTCGAAGACCCGGCCGACCACGCGTACGGCAGTCAGCGAATCGCCGCCCAGGTGGAAGAAGTTGTCGTCGGCGCCGACCTCGGGCACGCCCAGCACGTCCGCCCAGACGGCGGCGATCAGCTGTTCGGCGGGGGTGCGCAGCGGGCGGCCGACCGGGGCGGCGGGCTGCTCGGCCTGCGGCTCGGGCAGGGCGGCGCGGTCGACCTTGCCGCCGGCGGTGAGCGGGAAGGCGTCCAGCACGGTGACGGTGGCCGGGACCATGTGCTCGGGCAGCCGCTCGGCCAGGTGGGCGCGGAGCGCGCCCGGGTCCGGTGCCGCGCCGGTCACGTAGGCGGCGAGCCGGCCCTCGTGGGCGAGGACCACGGCGCCGGCCACCGTCGGGTGGGCGGCCAGCAGCTGCTCGATCTCGCCGGGTTCGACCCGGAAGCCGCGGATCTTCACCTGGTGGTCGGCGCGGCCGACGAACTCCAGCGGGGCGTCCGGGGCTTCGCGCCGGACGACGTCGCCGGTGCGGTACATCCGGGCGCCCGGCTCGGGCGCGAAGGGGTCGGCGAGGAACCGGCCGGCGGTCTGGCCCGGGCGGCCGTGGTAGCCGGAGGCGAGCAGCGGCCCGCCGAGGTAGAGCTCCCCGGCTTCGCCGGGCGCGGTGACCGGCCGCAGCCGGTCGTCCAGCACGTAGGCGCGGCGGTCGCCGAGCGGGGTGCCGATCGGGACGACGCCCGCCCCGTCCTGGGCCGGCCCGGCCAGCCGGTGGGTGGTGGCGGTGACGACGGTCTCGGTCGGGCCGTAGGCGTTGAGCAGCGGGACGCCGGTGGCGGCCCACCAGGAGGCGGCGGCGTCCGGGTGCAGCCGGTCGCTGCCGGAGATCATCAGCCGCAGGGTGCGGGGGGCGCGGTCGCGGCCCCGGTCGCGCAGGGCCGGCACCACTTCCTGGAAGTAGCCGGCGGGCAGGTTGGCGACCGTGACGCCCTCGGTGTCCAGCAGGTCCAGCAGCGCGTCCGGGGCGAGCAGTTGCCGCTCGGGGACGACCAGGCAGGCGCCGACCGAGAGGGCGGTGAGCACCTGCTCGACGGCGACGTCCACGGTGGGGCGGGCGAGGTGCAGCACCACGTCGTCGGCGGTGAGGCCGAAGCGGTCGACGGCGGCGGCCAGGTGGCCGGTCAGCGCGGCGAGCGGGACGTGCACGCCCTTGGGGCGGCCGGTGGTGCCGGAGGTGTAGATGAGGTAGCCGGCGCCGGCGGGCGGCTCGGCGCCCCGGTCGCTCGCGGCGGCGGTGTCACCGGTGAGCTCGCCGTCGGTCAGGTCGAGGGTGGCGCCGGCGTCCTCGCGGATCCAGCGGTTGCGCTCCTCCGGGGCCTCCCGGTCCAGCGGCAGGTAGGTGGCACCGGCGCGGAGCGCGGCGAGCAGGCCGACCAGGTGGTCGAGCCGGTCGCGACCGGTGACGGCCACCGTGCGGCCGGGGGCGATCCGGGCGGCGAGGGCGCCGCTCAGCTCGTCCAGCTCCCGGTAGCGGACGGTCCGCTCGCCGAGCCGGACGGCCGGGCGCTCCGGGAACCGGCGCGCGACGGATATGAAGGGGAAACCGCGAGATTCCATCATCCAACCCCGATGAATTAACGACGCTGCGGGCAGTGGTCTCGACGATAGGCGGGCCTTCCGGGGCCGATCGGCAGAATTCCCGGAAGACCATCGGCAGTTTCAACTGCCGCTTGCCACAGGCGTGTTGCCGCATACAGGAGCGGCCCGCCGGGGCGCACGAAGGCGCCACGGCGGGCTCGGAGGAATTGTGCTCTGTGATTGTGGGCGAGGTGGGGGGTCAGAATGCGGACTCAGAACGCGGGCGCAGAACGCGGGCGCAGAACGCCTACGGGAATTCCGGGGACCACACGTCGGCGGCGTCCAGCGCGGCCGGCGCGTACTTCCCGAGCGCGCTGATCAGCAGCCGCAGTTCCAGCGCGAGGCACTCGGCGAACCGGACCAGCCCGGCCTCCGGGTCCTCGGCGGCGGCCAGCAGGGCCGCCCGGCCCAGACCGACCGCCCGGGCGCCCAGGGCCAGGCTCTTCACCGCCCGGCCGCCCTCCCACATCCGCCCCGAGACCAGCAGGCACGGCGGCGGCCCCGCCGCGGCCAGCCGGCGCAGGCACTCGGCCAGCGGCAGTCCGACCTGGGCCGGGAAGACCCCCGGCGCCCAGCCGGTGCCGCCCTCGGCGCCGTCCACGGTGACGGCGTCCGCCCCCGCCTCGGCCGCCACCCGGGCGGCCTCGGCGACGTCCCGGCCGGGGTGCAGTTTCACCCAGATCCGGGCCCGCGGGAAGTTGTTGCGCATCAGCCGGACCTGCTGGCGCAGGATCTCGGCCGTGAAGGTGCCGGGCGCGCTGGCGCGCAGCACCCGGCCGTCCGCCCCGAACACCGGGTCGAGGCCGTAGCGGTCGCCGAGCCGCGCGGCGTCCGCGGCGTCCAGCACGGTCATCCCGCCGAGCCCCGGCTTGGCACCCTGCCCGACCTTCAACTCGAAGGCCAGGCGCCCGGATTCGAGCAACGGGAGGGCGGCCGGGTCGCTGTAGACGAGGTTCCAGACCTCGGCGTCGGCGTCCTCGGTGGACTGCTGGACGGCCACCCCGCCCAGCCCGTACGGCAGTTGCTCGGCGTAGGCGCGCAGCCGGCCGAGCAGTGCCCGGTCGGCGGCCTCGCCGAGCCGGCCGTAGCCGTTCACCGGGACGACGTTCTCGCCGATCACCATCGGCACGCCCAGCGCGCCGGCCTGCCGGCTCAGCGCCAGGCCGATGTCGCCGCCGGCCGCCCGGGTGGAGCCGGTCGCGGACACGTACACCGGCAGCGCGGAGGCGAACCCGCCGATCTCCGTGGTGAGTTCGACGTCCCGGTAGTCCGGCTCGCGGCCCAGGTCGATCAGCCGGGCGAGCCGCTGCGGCACGAACACCGGCGGCACGATCCGCAGCCCGTCGAGCGCGTCCCGGCCGTCCGGGCCGCCCTGGTCGGGGTGCGGCCGCTCGGCGCCGAACAGCACCTGCCCGTAGCTGCCGGGCGGCGGGAAGGCCGCCGCCGCCCCGGCCCGGGCCCGGTGGCGGACCTCCTCCTCGGGAAACCCGGGAGCCGAGAGATCACTCACGGGGACACCACCCCCGCCACCTTCGGGAAGGCACTGGCCTGCCAGACCGCGTCCAGCCCGGCGACGTAGCGGGTCAGCCGTTCGACCCCGATGCCGAAGCCGGCGCTGCCGGGCACGCCCTCGCGGACCAGGTCCAGGTACCAGCGGTACTTCTGCGGGTTCTCGCCGGTCTCCCGCATCCGGGTGATGATCTCGGCGTAGTCGTTGGTGCGCTGGCTGCCGCTGCACAGCTCGCCGTAGCCCTCGGCCGCGATGAGGTCGAAGTTCCGCAGCAGGCCCGGGTCCTCCGGGTTCTCGCGGTCGTAGAAGCCGCGCGAGCCCTTGGGGTAGTCGGTGACGAAGAACGGCCGGTCGCGCCGGGCGGAGAGCAGGGCCTCACCGGCCCAGTCGAGTTCGGCGTCCGGGCTCTGCGGGTGGCCGAGGCCCTGGAGCTCGGCGACCGCCTCGGCGTGCCGCATCCGGCCGAAGGATCCCTTCAGCAGCTCGGCGAACGCCTCCGGGTCGCGGCCGAGTTCGGCGAACTCCTTGGGCAGCTCGCGGACGGCGCTGCCGACGATGTGCGCGACCAGTTCCTCGACCAGCTGCACGGCGTCGTCCCGGGTGGCGCCGGCCACCTCCACGTCCAGCTGGTGGAACTCGGCCAGGTGGCGGTTGGTGCCGGCGGTCTCCAGCGGCTCCAGCCGCACGTTCGGCGCGATGCAGAAGATCTTGTCGAAGGCCAGCAGCGAGGCCTGCTTGTAGAGGATCGCGCTGGTCATCAGCTTGTAGCGGTGACCGTAGAAGTCGATGTCGACCTGCTTGGAGCCGCGCGAGCCCGGGTCGGTGACCGGGCCGATGATCGGCGGCAGCAGCTCGGTGAAGCCCCGGGCGCGCAGGAACTCGCGGGCCGCGAAGAGCAGCTGGTGCTGGATCCGCAGCGCGGCGCGGGTGGTCGCGGAGGTCAGGTGGCGGCCGGGCTCGGGGAGCGTCGCGGCGGCGGTCGCGGGGGTGGGCCCGTCGGTGGTCATGGTGTGGTGAGTCCCAACTCTCGTGGTGCGGCGGGTGTTCGGTCGAGTTCCGGGGTTTCGGCGGCGCGGCTGTCGTAGCTCCACTGGACGTGGGAGAGCGCGCCGAGCAGGTCGGCGGAGCCGAGGATCGGGGGGCGCGGGCCGCCGGACCGTCCGGCGATCGGCATCGAGCCGACGTCGGACCAGTGCAGCCGCCCGTCCGGCCCGAGCGAACTGCGGGCCCGGCCGGCGTTGTCGGGGTGCAGGCAGTACGGCACGTCCAGGTAGCCGGCCGCGAAGGCGCGG
Source organism: Streptomyces sp. NRRL F-6131 (assembly GCA_000719695.1). GTDB lineage: Bacteria > Actinomycetota > Actinomycetes > Streptomycetales > Streptomycetaceae > Kitasatospora. The sequence goes on along the minus strand of JOHN01000050.1, from coordinate 70,138 downwards.
ACCAGGGCCCGGCCGATGTCCGGGTCCAGCTCCAGCACCGCGCCGATCAGCGCCCTGGCCTCCGCCTCGATCCCGGTGTCGGGGACGGCGGTGAGCGGCGGGCGGACGCGCTCTGCGGCGGCGGCCGCGGCGGCCGTCTCCAGCGCCTCGACGTTCTCGCCGACGGTCGGGATCCGGTGCGCCTCGGCCGTCGTCTTCACGATCAGCCGGGCCGCGCCGGTCCGCACCGTCAGCCGGGCCGCGTCCTCCAGCAGCAGCCGGGCGCCGCCGGGCGTCCGGGGGAAGACGCCCATGTAGGCGTAGAGGACGAGGTGCCGGTCGACGTCGGCCAGCAGTTCGTCGGCGAGCCGGCCGAGGACGGTCAGCGCCTCCTCGTCCTGGCGCGGGTCGGGCTGCTGGGCGTAGCTGAGCGAGACGCTGCGCAGCCCGTGCTGCCGGAAGAACAGCGCCTCCAGGACGCTCACCGCGATCAGCAGGCTCGGCGGGCAGAGCTGGCCCATCAGACAGCCGCCGAACGTCTCCAGGTGCGGCTCGGCGCCGAACTCGCGCAGTGAGGCGAGGAGTTCGCAGCTGCGCCGCCAGTTGTCCACCGCCTCGCGCAGCGGGGTGCGGCTGTACGGCAGGCAGTAGGAGACCGGGCCGCCCTCGGTGGCGTCCAGGCCGACCGCGAGCAGGGCCCGGACGATGTGCTCGGGCGTCGCCGAACCGTGCCGGACCTGCACCGGGAAGCGCGCGTCCGCGATCCCGCGCAGCACCGCCCGGGTGACGTCCACCGGGTGGCTGGCGATCGGGTAGCCGTTGAGGCCGACGCCCTCGGTGAGGGCGCTGCGGGCGGCGGCGAGGTCGCCGGTGCGGGTGTAGCTGTCCAGGGTGACGGTGCCGACCGTGACGGCGTCCGCGTCCCGGGTGGCGAGCAGGCCGTCGCGCATCCGCAGCGGGTCGGCCATGCCCATCCGGGGCTGGACCACGAGGGTCCCGGCGGCCCGGGCGCGGGCGACGAACGCCCCGAAGCCGGCCGCGGCCGGGGCGGCCCCGCGCGCGGCAGCGGCGAGGCCGGTCACAGCAGCACCCCGGAGGCGGTGGCGGCGGGCAGGGTCCTGGCGGCGGGCAGCGGGCGCCCGGCGGCCGTGGGCACCGGCCGTCCGGCGGTGGGCAGCGGACGCCCGGCCGGTGGCAGCGCGCCGACGAAGGAGCGGAAGTCGGCGACCGAGCGGCCCTCCTCGAAGACCCCGTCGTAGCCGGCCGCGAGGAGCGAGCGCTGCCGGTCCGGGTCGCCGGAGCCGGCGATGCCGAGCTTGCCGCCGATCACCGTGGGCGTCCGGGCCAGCTCGGGGCAGGCGCGCAGGGCGGCGATCACCCGCAGGCCGTCGTGGTAGCCGTGCCCGTTGACGCTGCTCAGCACGACGAGGTCCGGTCGGATCCGGCGGCACTCGGAGACCAGCAGCTCGTCCGGCACGCAGGCGCCCAGGTTGGTGACCCGGTGGCCGAGCTCCTCCAGCAGCAGTTGCAGGAAGACCAGGTTCCAGGTGTGCGAGTCCGAGGCCATGGTCGTCACGACGACGTCCAGACCGGCCGGTTCGGCCTTTCCGCGCTGCGGCTCCAACTGGTTCACGGCGCAAACCCTCTGTTGTCGGTGGGTGGTGGGGAGTCCGGCCGGCGGTGCCGGCGACCGGCTCGCCCGGCCTGGAACAGAACGCTAGGGAGGATCCGGCGGGCGGACCGGCAGCTCACCCGGCAAGTGACGGGCAGTATCGCGGCGTCGCCGGCCCCGGGGCGGCCCGGCCTCTCAGCTCGCCGCCGCCAGCACCGGGTAGGCCCCGGCGGCCCCGAACAGCCGCCGGCAGAGGTTCAGCACGGTGAAGCGGACGCCGTCGCGGGCCGGCACGCTGCGGATCAGTCCGCTGGCCAGCAGCTCGTGCACGGCGGCCAGCGACTCCTGCGGCGGCCGTCCGCTCAGCTCCACGGCGTCCTCGCCCGACCAGTCCCCCGGCTCGGCCGCCAGGCGCGCCAGCAGGTCGCGCTGGCCCAGCGTCAGCCGGTCGAGCGCCGCGTCCAGCGCCTCGCCGACGTCCCCCCGCCCGCCGAACCCGGGCGGCGGCGGCCCCAGGTGGAACGGCCCGTCGGCCATCCGCGCCACCAGCTGGCGCGGCGAGAGCACCGTCGACCAGCCGGCGGCCAGCTCCAGGGCGCCGGGCAGGCCGTCCAGCTGACGGCAGAGCGCGGCCACAGCGGGCGCCTCCTCGGGCTCCAGCCGGTAGCCGGGGCGCAGCCGGCGCAGGTGCGAGAGCAGCAGCCGGACGGCGCCCACCTCGGCGAGCGCGGCCGGGTCGTGGTCGAGTTCGGGCCCGGGGGTGGGCAGCGGGGCGAGCGGGACCACCTGGCCGCCCGGCAGCGGCTGCGGCACCCGGGCGGTGATCAGCACCCGCAGGCCGGGGCAGCGCTGGAACAGCTCGTCCAGCAGGGCGGTCTCCACACCGGCGTCGGCGCCGTCCAGGACCAGCAGGGTGGGGCGGCTGCCGATCGCCCGGACCAGGTCGGCCCGGCGCTCGGGGCCAATCCCGGGCTGGCGCGCCCAGTCGGTCCAGCGCACCGACCAGCGGGCCGTCAGGTGCAGCCGGCGGGCCACCTCCAGCACCAGGCGGGTCTTGCCGACCCCGCCGAGGCCGGCCACGGTGACCAGCCGGTCGCCGTGCACGGCGAGGGCCTCGGTCAGCACGTCGACCTCCGCCTCCCGGCCGACGATCGCGCCGCGGGCGACCGGGGGTGCGGTCGGCTCCTCCCGCAGCTCCTCGGCGAGCGCCTGGCGGCGCGCGGCGGCCTCGAACACCGAGCGGCTGCGGCCCTCCAGCCGCAGCGCGTCGGCGAGCAGCCGGACCGTCTCCTGCCGGGGACGCTGCACCCGGCCGCTCTCCATGTCGCGGATCGCCCGGACGCTCAGTGTCGCGTGGTCGGCGAGCACCTGCTGGGTGAGGCCGATGCGCTCGCGCCGGATCCTGAGCAGCTCGCCGAAGCCCGCCGTCGACTGCAGGGTGTGAACGCCGTCCATGCTCCGTCCGCCTTCCGTGGGTTGGCCAAGTACCGGGGACCGGGGGCCCGGGGCCCGCCGTGCGGCGGGTCCGGGGGCGGTGCCGGACGGTGGTGACCGTCGGACCGGGTCGCCCCCTGCCGCCGATGGTCCACGGCTCGGCTCTACGACCGATCAACGGCCGATCACCGCAGTTCACGACACCTCCCCATCGTCCACGAACTCTCCCGGGCCGGGACGGGAACCGGCGGGGAACCGGCGGGGAGCGGAGGGGATCGGACCGGCCCGCGCGGTACGGCGGGCGTCGGATCATCGGCCGCGGTGGCCGCCGGCGGAGTTCACGGCGGACCCGGAGCGCCACTGCCCCGACGGTCGGCGACTGGGTGGCGGCAGCCGATCACGACACCGCGCCCACCCGCAAACCCGCCGCTCACAAGACCCGACGGAGCGTCACGGAGCCTCCCCGACCAGGCCGTTCACCCCTTGTCGACACGCGCGGCGCGGATCGGCGCGGGCGGGCGGGGGCGAGGTCCGAGAGACGGTGCGCTGCCGGGCCAGAGGGATGCGCTCTGGGCACATCGGATGCGCCGGAGCCGACCTACTGTCCTTGTCGTACCGCCGGACGGGCCGGGCGCCGAAGGCCCCGGCCACCCCCGGCGGACCCTCCGCCGCCCCGTCCGGGCGGCGGCCCGAACCCCGTACCCAGGAGGCTGTCGAGGTGCCTGCCATGCCCGTGGGCGGACTGGTCCCCCGCACCGCCGAGGAGGTCGGCGGGAACGCCGCCGACCTCGTCGTCCGCAATGCGAAGATCCACACCGGGGACGCCCGCCGCCCCCGGGCCGGCGCCCTCGCCGTCCGCGACGGCGTGATCACGGCCGTCGGGGACGACGCCGACGTCGCCCCGTTCCTCGGACCGTCCACCACCGTGGTGGACGCCCTCGGCCGACGCGTCGTCCCCGGACTCAACGACGCGCACCTGCACGTCATCCGCGGCGGCCTCAACTACGTCCTGGAGCTGCGCTGGGACGGCGTCACCTCGCTGCGCCGGGCGCTGGCGATGCTGCGCGAGCAGGCCGCCCGCACGCCCAAGGGGCAGTGGGTGCGCGTGGTCGGCGGCTGGTCGGCCGAGCAGTTCGCCGAGCGCCGGCTCCCGACGCCCGCCGAACTGAACGCGGCCGCGCCGGACACCCCGGTGTTCGTCCTCCACCTCTACCAGTCGGCGATCCTCAACCGGGCCGCGCTGAAGGCCGTCGGCTACACCGCCGCCACCCCCGACCCGCGGGGCGGCCGGATCGTCCGCGGCCGCGGCGGCGAGCCCAACGGCATGCTGCTGGCCGCCCCCAGCGCCCTGGTCCTCTACTCCACGCTCGCCAAGGCGCCCGCCCTGGAGGGCGAGGACCGGAAGACCTCGACCCGGCACTTCCTGCGCGAGCTCAACCGCTTCGGCCTGACCTCCGCGATCGACGCGGCCGGCGGGTTCCAGAACTTCCCCGAGAACTACGCCACCGTCACCGAACTCGCCCGCGAGGGAGTGCTCTCCCTGCGGATCGCCTACCACCTGTTCCCGCAGACCGCGGGCCAGGAGCTGGCCGACCTCACCCGCTGGATCGAGACCGTCCGCCCCGGGGACGGCGACGCGTGGCTGCGGCTGAACGGCGCCGGCGAGAACCTCACCTGGGCCGCCGCCGACTTCGAGAACTTCGCCGAGCCGCGCCCCGAACTCGGCCCCTACGAGGCCGAGTTCGAAAAGGCGGTGCGACTGCTCATGGAGCACGGCTGGGGCTTCCGGCTGCATGCCACCTACGACGAGACCATCCGGCGCGACCTGACGGTGTTCGAGAAGCTCGCCGCCGACGGCCTCTTCCCGGCCGGGAACCGCTGGCTCTTCGACCACGCGGAGACCGTCTCCCCCGACAGCCTCGACCGGATCGCGGCCCTCGGCGGCGCGCTCTCCGTGCAGAACCGGCTCTCCTTCCAGGGCGAGGCGTTCACCCGCCGGTACGGCTTCGCGGCCGCCGCCGAGGCACCGCCGATCGGCGCGATGCTGGACCGCGGACTGACCGTCGCCGCCGGCACGGACGCCACCCGGGTCTCCTCCTACAACCCCTGGGTCGCCCTGCACTGGCTGGTCTCCGGCCGCACCGTCGGCGGCCTGGCGCTGCGCGGGCCGCGGAACCGGGTCGACCGGGAGACCGCCCTCGCGATGTACACCGCGGCCGGCGCCGCGCTCACCGGCGAGCAGGACGTCAAGGGCGTGCTGCGGCCCGGCTGCTACGGCGACCTGGCGGTGCTGTCGGAGGACTTCTTCACCGTGCCCGAGCAGGACATCCCGCACATCGAGTCCCTGCTGACCGTGGTCGGCGGCCGGATCGTGCACGCCGCCGCCGAGTACGAGGGCATGGACGAGGAGCTGCCGCCGGTCCGCCCCGCGTGGAGCCCGGTCGCCCACTTCGGCGGGTACCGGTCCTCGGGCGCCCGCCAGGCGGAGCTGCTCGGCGAGGTCGTCGCCGAGTCGGAGCTGCACCGCCACTGGCGCGTCGCCCGCGGCCTGGCCACCGAGCAGCCGCAGCCGTTCGACCCCTGCTTCCTGCTCTGACCGCCCCGCCCCCTCGCGGGGCGCCCCCCGACTTCCGCCACGGACCACCGTGCGCCGGATCCTCCAGAACCCCCGGACACCCCGGGACCCCCCGAAAGGACCCTCCCGTGATCGACTTCACCCAGGTCTCCGCCACCGCCAGCCCCGACCTGCTGACCCCGGACAACGCCGTGGTGCTCTTCGTCGACCACCAGCCGCAGATGTTCTTCGGCACCGGCAGCGGCGACCGGACCGCGATCATCAACGCCACCGTCGGCCTCGCCAAGGCCGCCAAGGCCTTCGACGTGCCCGCCGTGCTCACCACCGTCGCCGCCGAGTCGTTCTCCGGCCCGCTGCTGCCGCAGCTCGGCGCGGTCTTCCCGGACGCGGAGATCATCGACCGCACCTCGATGAACGCCTGGGAGGACCCGGCGCTGGTCGAGGCGGTCAAGGCCACCGGCCGCGAGAAGGTCGTCATCGCCGGTCTGTGGACCGAGGTCTGCCTGGTCCTGCCGGTGCTGTCGATGCTCGACCAGGGCTACGAGGTCTACGTGGTCACCGACGCCTCCGGCGGTGTCTCCCCGCAGGCCCACGAGCACGCGATCCAGCGGATGACGCAGGCCGGCGCGGTGCCCGTCACCTGGGTCCAGGTGCTGCTGGAGCTCCAGCGCGACTGGGCCCGGACGGAGACCTACGGCGCCGTCATGGAGATCGTCAAGGAGCACGCCGGTGCCTACGGCCTCGGCGTCGTCTACGCGCAGTCCGTCATCGGCGAGCACGCCGCCGGCTGACCCCGCCCCTCCCGGCCCGGCGCCGGGCCGGACACCCCGGCCGGCCCGGCGCCGCGCCGGACACCCCGGCCGGCTCGGCGCCGGACACAGCGCGGGACGCGGTGCCGGACACCCGACCGGCACGGCGCCGGACACAGCGACCAGGACCGAGATTCAGGACCAGGACAGGAACAGGACAGGACACGATGGATACCGGACTGCTGATCCTCCGGGTGGTGGTGGGCCTGCTCATCGCCGGGCACGGCGTACAGAAGGTGAGCCACCACCTGGGCGGCAACGGCCTGGCGGGCGGCACGGACGAGTTCCGGCACGACGGCTTCCGCGGCGGGACCCTCACCGCCCTCGCCGCGGGCGCCGGGCAGGTCGGCTCGGGCCTGTTCCTGGCCCTGGGCGCGCTCACGCCCCTGGCGGCCATGGTCGCCATGGGCGTGATGACGGTCGCGATGACCGTCAAGCTCCCGCACGGCCTCTGGGTGCAGGACGACGGCTACGAGTACCCGCTGGTCCTGGTCGTGGTCGCGGGGGCGCTCGCCCTCACCGGCCCCGGCCGGTGGTCGGCGGACCACGCCGCCGGCCTGACCGACTGGCCGCTCCCGCTCACCGTCGCGGCGGTCGTGCTCGGCCCCGTCAGCGGCCTGCTCACCCGGGCTGTGCTGCACCGCCCGGCCGCGCCGGAGGGGGCCGCGTCCGGTGCGCGCGCTGCTGACTGACGCGCTGCGGACGCTCGTCCCGCCGCGCGGGGACCGGCACGGACCGCTGCCACCGCTGATGCTGCTGCTGACGGTGACCACCGGTGTGGTCGACGCGGTCAGCTACCTCGGCCTCGGGCACGTCTTCGTGGCGAACATGACCGGCAACGTGGTCTTCCTCGGGTTCGCCCTGGCGGGAGCGCCGGGCCTGTCCGCCCCGGCCTCGCTGGTCTCCCTCGCGGCCTTCCTGGCCGGCGCGCTGGCCGGTGGCCGGCTCGCCGGCCGGGCGGCCGCCCACCGCGGTCGCCTGCTGGCGCTGGCCACCGGCGTCCAGACGGCCCTGACGGCCGCGGCGGCCGCCACCGCCGCGCTCGTCGGCGGCGGTGGGGCCGGTGGGGCCGGTGGCTGGGTCGCCGGAGGCGGCGACGCGCAGTACCCGCTGATCGTGCTGCTGGGCCTGGGCATGGGACTGCAGAACGCGGTGGCCCGGCGGCTCGGCGTGCCGGACCTGACCACCACCGTGCTCACCCTCACCCTCACCGGCCTCGCCGCCGACTCCACGGCGGCCGGCGGTACGGCGCCCCGCCCGGGACGCCGGCTGCTGTCCGCCCTGGCCATGCTGCTGGGCGGCCTCGCGGGCGCCGCACTCATCCTGCACGGCCACCCGGCCACCGCCCTCGCCGCGGCCGCCGCCCTGCTGCTCGTCACCACGCTGACCGCCCGCCGCCGCTCTCCCCCGGACGCCCCCTGGGCGGCCCCGATCTAGGGCCCGGTGGACGCCACGGGTGGGCCGGTCGTCACCGACGACCGGCCCACCCGTGGTTCTCCGCCTACCGCCCCGGCACCGCGGCCGCGCCCGCGTCGGCCTGCCACTCGCGCGGGGAGACCCCGTACGCGGCCCGGAAGGCCCGGCTGAAGTGGCTGGCGCTGGCGAAGCCCCAGCGGGCCGCGACCGCCGCCACCGTCGCCCGGCCCGCCGCCGGTCGGCCCAGGTCACGGCGGCACATGTCGAGCCGCTGACGCTGGATCCAGCGGGTCACCGTCACCCCCTCGAAACGGAACAGCTTGTGCAGGTGCCGCACCGACACGTGGTGGGCGGCCGCGATCCGCTCCGGCGAGAGGTCCTGGTCGCCGAGGTGGCGCAGGACGTGGTCCTTCACCCGGGCGAGCGTGGCCAGGGCCGCCTCGGGCGCCTCCGGCACGGACCGGCCGCGCCGCTCATGGGCGAGGACCGCGAGCAGGTCGAGCGCCGTGGTGGCGAGCCGGGCCGCCGACCGCGGCTCCATCGCACCGGCCGACCGGGCGAGCCGGTCCACGTACGCGGCCACCAGCCGGGCGGTGGCGTCACCGGTGTCGAAGACCGTCGCGGTGAGCACCCGCAGGTCCTCCTCGGAGACGCCCACCGCCGACCGGGGCCAGTGCAGGGCGGTGAAGTCGAACGGCTCGGTCAGCTCCTTGGCGAACGGCCGCCCGGCGTCCGAGACCGCGAAGGTCCCCGGCCGCAGCTCCACCCGCAGCCCGTTCTGCTCCAGCCGTGCGGTGCCGCGGTGCTGGAGCGCCAGGGTGAGGTGGTCCTCGCCGCCCCGGGCGATCAGGCCCGCACTGCGCTCGACCCGCTGCGGGCCGGCCTGCACCCGGGAGACCTGGACGGCGCCCAGGCCGTGGCTGACGATGACGGCCGGGTCCGGGGCTCGCTCCAGCAGAGCCACGTCCAGCGGGACGAAGGTCCGGGTGACGGCCTCGTGCCAGTACTCGGCACGGTCGGCCGGCGGCACCTCGGCGGTGTCGAGAACGACGGACATCACGGCTCCTCGGACGTAGGGGTGGAAGAACAGGACGGAGGCCGGAACAGGACCGGGGTCCGTCACCAGGCGCGGCGGTGCAGGGCGACGTGCACGGTGTCGACGACCTGGATCAGCGCGGCGCGGGACGTCCCGGTGGGGCAGTGCGCGTCGAGCAGCAGGAAGCCGTGCACCGCGCCCTGGTAGCGCGTCGCCACCACCGGCACCCCGGCCGCGCGGAGCCTGGCCGCGTAGGCCTCGCCCTCGTCCCGCAGCACGTCCGCCTCGGCGGTGACCACCAGCGCCGGGGGCAGTCCGGCGAGCTGTTCCAGCGAAGCCCGCAGGGGCGCGGCGGTCGCCTCGCGCCGCCGGTCCGGCTCGGGCAGGTACTCGTCCCAGAACCGGCGCATGTGCTCGCGGTGCAGGAAGTACCCGGTGGCGAAGCGGCGGTAGGACGGGGTGTCGAAGTCCGCGTCGGTGACCGGGCAGAGCAGCACCTGGTGGAGCAGCCGGACGTCCCCGTGCTCGCGGGCGAGGAGGGTCAGCGCGGCCACCAGGTTGGCCCCCGCCGAGTCGCCGACGGCGGCCATCCGCCTCCCCGCCAGGCCCAGCTCGTGGCCGTGGGCGTGGATCCACCGGGCCACCGCGTGGCACTGCTCGACGGCCACCGGGTAGCGGGTGGCGGGCGCCCGCGCGTAGTCCACGTAGACCACGGCGGCGTCGGCGCCGAGGGCGAGTTCGCGGACCAGCCGGTCGTAGTGGGCGGCCTCGCCCGGCGACCAGCCGAGGCCCGGCAGGAAGAGCACCACGGGGCACGGCTCGGCGGCGCCGACCGGTCTGGTCACCCGGACGCGCACCCGCCCGGTCGGTCCGCAGGGCAGCGCGAGCCACTCCGTCGTGGTGCCGTACGGGTCGTCGGGGTCAGCGGGGTCGTCGGGGTCGGCCGGGTGGGCGGAGTCGGCGCCCGGTGCGTCGTGGGGGCCGGGGAGGGAGCCGGGGAGGGGGTCGAGGAAGGACAGGTCCGGCGGATCCGTCGCGGTCCGGCCGGTGCGTTCGGCCCGGTCGGTCCAGGCGTCCAGGAACTCCTGGAGCTCCCGGTCGAGGACGGGCCGGCGGTCGGGGGCGGGCGTGGGGTCGGACAACTCTGTGCTCCTGGCTTCGATCATGGGCGCCCCGGCCTGGTCCGCCGGCCGCCGGAACGGACGTCGTGGGCGCCTGCCCGGCGTACGGGTGCACCGCTCGCGACGGTACGGCCCGGACGGCGGGCGCGCTGGTCCGACCGTGCACGTTCGGGCGGGTCCGACCGGGCGGCGGACCGGTCGTCCCGGGCAGGTCCCCGTACGCCGGTCGCCGCGGTCCGGCGGCGGTGCTCGCGCGTCAGACGGCCCCGTCCGGCCCCGGCCCCCGCCACTCGCTGGGCGGGACGCCGTACGCGGCGCGGAAGGTCCGGCTGAAGTGCGCCGGGTTGACGAACCCCCAGCGCTGGGCGACCGCCGACACCGTGGGCGCCGTCCGGCCGCGCCGGGCCAGTTCACGGGCGCACGCCTCCAGCCGGCGCTGCTGGACCAGCCGGCCCACCGTCACCCCCTCCCCCTCGAAGAGCCGGTGCAGGTACCGCACCGAGATGTGGTGGGCCTGCGCGATCCGTTCCGGCCCCAGCTCCGGATCGCCCAGGTGGCGGTCGATGAAGGCCCGCACCCGGCGGACCAGGTGGGCGTTGGGCGTGCCCGGCCCGCCGTCCTCCGCCGCCCGGCCGGCCGCCAGCTGGGCGACCAGCGTGCTCAGCAGGTCGGCGACGCTGCCGGCCAGCCGGTCGCCGACCGGCGCGGAGTAGGAGTCGGCGGAGGCGGCGAGCACCTCCAGGAACGGCAGGATCACCGGGCCGCACCCCTCCGCCGGGCCGACCGCCGTCGCGGAGGCGCGCCGCAGCTCCCGCTCCGGCACCCCGAGCAGCCGGCGCGGCAGGTGGAACAGGTGGGTGCGGAAGCGCTCCGGATAGTGGACGGCGTACGGGCGGGCCGTGTCGTACAGGACGAGCCCGCCGGCCGTCACCTCCGCCCGCCGCCCGTCCTGCTCCAGGACGGCCCGGCCCGCCAGCTGCACGCCGACACCGACCTGCGGCTCGCTGCGCGGGGCCCGCGCGATCAGCGCGGCCGTGCGGGTGACCCGGGCGGCGTCGGCCTCCAGCGTGGAGACCCGTACGTAGCCGAGCCGGTGGGACACCAGGAGCCCGTCGAACGGCCGTCGGGGGGTGAGCGGGCGCAGCTCCACCGGCACCAGCGTCCGCGAGACCGCGCCGCTCAGGAACGCCGCCTTCTCGCCGTCCGGGACGGACGCGGTCGTCACGCGCACGCCCGTCCGACCCACGCCCATCTGCCCACCGTCCTCCGCTCGAAGCCTGCGCAGCCAGCCTGACCGACGGGCGGAGGGGGTGGTTAGGTCATCTGACTGCCCTCTCGGGCCACCATCGGTTGCCCGATAGGTCATCGCCCCGGTCCGTCGACCGGCAGCGGGCGGGTCGAACGCCGGGGCCCGTCCTCAGCCGACGTCGGCGCCGAGCTCCTGCCCGAGGGCGTGCGCGAGGGCGGCCCGGGAGGTGATCCCCAGCTTGGGGAAGATCTTGTACAGGTGGGCGGCGACGGTCCGGGGCGACAGCTGGAGCTGCCGGCCGATCTCCTTGTTGGTCAGGCCGGTCGCGGCCAGCCGGGCGATCCGCAGCTCCTGCCCGGTCAGGCCGGACGGCTCCGCGGCCGGTCCGCGCTGCTGCGGGACCACCGCGTCCCCCGCGGCCCGCAGCTCCTCCTCGCACCGCAGCGCCCACGGCTCCGCCGCCAGCCGGCGGAACACGTGGTGGGCCGCGCGCAGCACCTCCCGGGCGCCCGCGCGGTGCCGCCGGCGCAGCCAGGAGCCGTGGGCGAGCCGGAGCCGGGCGAGGTCGAACGCCCACCGCTCGGCGCCCGGCACCGCGTACGCGGCGCGGTAGGCGTCCTCGGCCCCGTCGTCCTCGGCGGCCACCGCGGTGGCCGCCGCCACCAGGAACGCGTGCCGGCCGGAGAACCCCGCCGAGCCGACCGCCCGGGCCGCCGCCAGGTGCGCCAGCGCCTCCTCGCGGCGGCCGGTGTGCACGGCGGCGGTCACCAGGTCGAGGACCAGTGCGTGCTGCCAGGGCCGGCCGCCGGTCAGCCGCCCCGGCGGGGTGAGTTCGCAGAAGTGCCCGTAAGCCTCCTCGTGGCGCCCGTGGGCGAGCGCGGCCAGCCCGCGCAGATGGGTCAGGCGGTCGAGGACGAACCGCATCCGGGCCCGGGCGGCGACCGGCCCGATCGCCCGGGCGATCTCCGCCAGTCCGGCCTCGTCGCCCCGGCCCGCCAGGAAGTGCGCGTAGTACTGCCGGAACATCAGGCCGTTGGTGTGGTAGCCGAGCTCGTCCGCGATCTCGGCCTCGCGCAGGCAGACCTCGGCCCGCTCCCAGTGGCCGAGCAGGAAGTCCTGGTGGCTCTTGGCCTTCGCCACCGAGCCCTGGGTGGCGTAGCCGTGCAGGCCGGTGAAGCGCTGCCAGAGGTCGCCCTCGGGGCAGTCGAGCGCCGCGGCCGTCCAGAGCAGCAGCCAGGCCGCGCCGGCCTCCTGCTCCTGCGTCATGCCCTCGGCCACGGCCAGCAGCGCGTCTGCCACGCCCGGGCCCGGGTCCGTCCAGGCCCGCAGGCAGAGCCGGCCCGCCTCGGAGACGGCGTCCCGGTGCCGGTGCAGGGCCCGCCAGGCCCACGGGTCGTCGGTGTAGCTGGCGGCCAGCAGCAGCTTGAAGAAGACCTGCTCGACCAGCCCGCCGAAGGTGTCGGCGCCCGGCGCTGCGAGGGTGTCCAGGGCGGTGGGCAGCAGCGCCGCCGAGGAGGCGAAGTCGACGTGGTGGCTCTGGTCCGCGTACACCACCGCGTAGGCGAACAGCGGGGCGACGTCCTGCGGCACCGTGCCCGCCTTCAGCTCCTCCACCAGGGCCGCGGTGTGGCGCAGCTGACCGCCGCGGGCGGCCATCACGGCCGCCCAGGTGAGCCGGCGGACGCGGTCGCAGGAGCTGGGGCTGAGGGCGGCGGCGCGCTCCAGCAGCAGCGCGCCCTCCGCGTCGCCGCCGCGCTGCGCGAGGTCGCGGCCGGCCTCCTGGAGCCGGTGCGCGAGGTCCTCGTCCGGCAGCAGGGCGGCCGCCGCCTCGTGGACCAGCCGCCCGGGGTCGCCCGGGGCGAGGGCACCGGCCAGGGCGCGGTGGGCCTCGCGACGGGCGGCGTCGGAGGCGGCGGACACCACGGCCGTACGGGCCAGGGGGTGGCGGAACACCAGCTGCCCGGCGGCGTCGAGCCGGGCGAGGCCGTCGCTCTCGATCCGCTCCAGGTTCGCCCGGACGTCGTCGCCGGTCGCGCCGGGGGTGGCGTCCGCCTCGGGGGTGTCGCCACCGGCGACGGCGCGCAGCCACACCCCGCTGCTCAGGTCCGGGCCGGTGGCGAGGGCGCCGAGCAGCAGCAGCCGGCCGGCCTCCGGGGTCAGCGCGGCCAGCCGGTCGGCGAACAGCCGCTCCAGCCGGCGCCCCAGCGGCAGCCGGTCGGGCAGCGGGGCCACCCCGCGCTGCTGGGCGGCGGCCAGCTGGCGCGGCAGCTCGACCAGCGCCAGCGGGTTGCCGTCCGCCTCGGCCAGCACCCGGTCCCGGGTGGTCGCGGCCAGCTCGGGGTAGCAGGTGCCGAGCAGCGCGGCGGCGTCCGCCCGGGGCAGCGCCCGGACGTCGACGGCCTCGGCCTGCCAGGTCTGGGCCGCCGTGCCGTCCGGGCGGGTGGCGCCGACGATCACCAGCGGCAGGTCGGCGCAGCGCCGGTGCAGGAAGCCGAAGACGGTCGTGCTGGAGGAGTCGATCCAGTGCAGGTCGTCCAGGAGCAGCAGCACGGGGGCGGTGCGCACCGCCTCGTCGAGCAGGGCGAGCGCGGCGGCGCCGACGGCGAAGCCGCTCGGGGGGCCGGAGCGGCCGCCGAAGGCGCTCTCCAGGGCGTCGCGCTGGTGGGCCGACAGGGCGTCGGAACGCTGGAGCAGCGACCAGAGCGCCTGGTGGAGGGCGCCGAACGCGAGGTCGGTCTCGGCCTCCGCGCCGACCGCCCGCAGCACGGTGAACCCGCGTTCGCGGGCCGAGCGCTCCACCCGGGCGAGCAGCGTGCTCTTGCCGACGCCGGCCTCGCCGCGCAGCAGCACCGTGGCGCCGCCCGCTCCGTCCGCGGCCCGCTCCAGGGCGGCGGTCAGCAGCTCCGTCTCACGCTGCCGCCCCACCAGGGCCGGGTCCTGCCTGTCGTGCGCCACGCTGTTCTGATTCCTCTTGGGTCGGTCGCCCGCTCCCGGGGCACCCAAGGTTATCCCTTGCCGGGGGGCGGTCCGGCCGCCGGTTGGGGGTGGCTACCGGCGGGTAGCACCCGTCGGCCGGGTTGACCCCCTACACCTGCGCCGCCGTGGCTCCCGGCTCACCGTCGCGGCCTGCGGGCCCCGGGCCGGAGGCGGGTGCGGGGGTGGAGGTCGGCGCGGCAGCTTCGGTCCCACGGGCAGACCCTCCCCCTTTGGCGGGGTGGAGCAGCTCGGTAGCTCGCTGGGCTCATAACCCAGAGGTCGCAGGTTCAAATCCTGTCCCCGCTACTCAGTAGCACCGAAGGCCCGGAGGATCCGTCCTCCGGGCCTTCGTCGTTCGCGGGCACGGCTCCCCGGGCACGGCTCCCCGGCCGCGGTCGCCGACGCCGGGTTCGACGGCCGGGTTCGGGTTCGGCCGCCGGCGGTCGTGAGAAAATGTCCATGCCGTTCTCAGGGCGTTCAAAGCCGCGCGCCCTAGGGTCGTTGACCATGTCGATACGAAGCGTGTCCCGGGCAAGGGTGTTGGTACCCGTCGGCCTCCTCGTCGCCGCGGGGACCCTCGCCGCCGTGGCCCAGGGGCACTCCGACGGCGTCGGGAGCGGCCCGCACCTGTCCGTCGTGGCAGCCGACACGACCTCCTCCGCCCCGACGGCGACCTTCGCCCCCACTCCCGCGTCCGCCGCGACGGCCACCCCGACGGTCACCCCCACCGCCACCGCCGTGCCGACCGGGGAGGCCGACGCCGCCTTGCGCGGCGCCGTCGCCTCGGCCGACGGCGCCGTCTCCGTGGCGATCACCGACCTGGAGACGGGGCAGTCGCTCAGCTACGGCGGCTCCGGTCACGCCTTCGCCGCCGCCAGCGTCGTCAAGGTCGACATACTCTCCGCGTTGCTGCTCCAGGCCCAGGACGGCGGCACCACGCTGACGGCGGACCAGCGCGACCTGGCCGCCACGATGATCGAGAACAGCGACAACGACTCCGCCACCGCCCTGTGGGGCGAGATCGGCGGGGAGACGGGCCTGGACGCCGCCAACACGCGGTTCGGACTGACCGCCACCGAGGCCGGCCGGGACGGCTACTGGGGCCTCACCTCGACCACCGCCGACGACCAACTGCGCCTCCTGCAGCAGGTCTTCACCGGCGAGTCGCTGCTCTCGCCCGCCTCGCGCAGCTATCTCCAGGAGCTGCTCGACCAGGTGGAGGACGACCAGCGCTGGGGCGTGGGCGCGGCCGCGAGCAACGGCGGTTTCACCGTGAAGAACGGCTGGCTCCCGCGGGAGTCGGACGACCTGTGGGTGATCAACAGCATCGGCCGGGTCGAGCGGGACGGGCACGAGCTGCTGATCGCCGTGCTCTCGGACGGCAACCCGAGCGACACCCGGGGCATCACCCTGGTCCAGGCCGTGGCCGGGGCCGCCGCCACCGCCCTGGCGGGTGGTTAGGGCTGGTCGGGTCGGGGTCGGCGCGGACCACCCGGACGGCCGCTGTGCACGGAGGCGGCGGGTGCTTGAGTCGTCATGGCCACTCCAACCGTCCTTCAGGGAGCCCCCGTGTCCTACCGCTCGACCCTGCGCCGCGCCGCGATCGGCGCGTGCGCCCTGGCAGTCGCCGGCTCCGGCCTGCTCGCCCTTCCCGCTCAGGCGACGAGCACGCATGCCCCGGCCTCCGTCCACACGCTGCGGGCGTCGAGGGCCGAGCTCCAGGTCGACCAGTTCTTCCAGCAGTACCTGGACGCCGTGCGCAACGAGCACTCCGAGGGCAAGGACGTGTTCGCGGTGCGCAAGGACTTCCTCACCACCGAACTCGACGACGCCCTCACCGTCTGGGGCTCCGAGCACCAGGTGGATCCCGTCCTGCGCCGGAGCGAGCTGCCCAAGGCCTACAGCCTGACCGACCAGGGCGAAGCCGACAACCACGCCACGATCCTCCTGACCGAAGTGTGGGAGGACGGGGCGGCCGACACGAAGCTGCTGTACAAGGTGAACCTCGAAACCCTGCTGATCGACGGCCTCACCGACGCATTGGCCTGAGCCGGGGCCGGCCCGCGATCACGCGGACCGGACTGCTTTCGGCACCCCCGCCTCAGTCCTCGGGCACCTCGACGATCAGCAGCGCGCCCCGGCTGCCCTCGCGGACGGCGTGCTCGACGCCCGCCGCGACCCGGTACAGCTCACCGGGTCCGACGGTCACCTCCACCCCGTCCGCGAGCAGTTCGAGGCGGCCGTGGAGGACGAGCAGCACCTCCGCCGTGGCGTGGGACTCCACGGGCAGCGGTCGTCCGTCCATCCGCAGGAGCTTCACGGCGGCCGTGCCCACCTGCTGCAACACCTCGGACTCCCAAGGGGTTTGCAGGGCGGACGCGGCCTCGGCCAGGGCGATCGTGTTCATGGCACACCTCTCGACGGACCCGGCCCGCCGGACGGCAGGTCGGGTCCGCGATGCGTTCGAAGGGGGACTGAGCTGGACGCTACCCGAGCCGGAAGGCCTGTTGGTCGACCGTTTGGTAAAGCCTCGCGCCCCTTCGGCGGTGATCGGTGGCGCTCAGCGGCACAGCGCCGCGTCCACCGCCCCCTCCAACTGCCGGGCCGCCGCCTTGTCCGGCGCCTGGACGGTCATCGTGACGGTGGCGGCGCGGCCGTCCTCGGTGACGCCGACCCGGGTCTCGTAGCCCGGGATGCTGCCGCCGTGGCCCCAGTACACGCCGCCGCAGGACAGCGGCGTGCTGACCAGCCCCAGTCCGTACGCCGTCCCCGCCGCGAAGGGCTCCTTGGCGGGGACCGTGGTGCGCATCTCGGCAAGCTGGTCCGGGGGCAGGAGTTCGCCGTCCAGCAGCGCGGTGAAGAACCGGTTGAGATCGCTGGGGGTGGACACCAATTGGCCGGCTGCCCAAGCCCAGGAGGGGTCCATGTCGGTGATGTCGACCAACGGCCCGCCCGCCGACTCCCGGTAGTAGCCCCGGGGGTGGGCCTCGCGGATCGTCGCGTCGCCCGGCACGGGGAAGTAGGTGTGGCGCAGGCCCAGCGGCCGGACGATCCGCCGGTCGATCTCCTCGGCGAGGCTCCGGTGGGTCACCGCCTCGACGATCAGCCCGGCGAGCACGTAGTTGGTGTTGCTGTAGGCCCACACCTCGCCGGGCTCCGACTCGCCCGGGTACCGGAGCGCGATGTCCAGCAGCTCGCGCGGCTGGTAGAGCCGGACGTCGTCGCCGAGATGGAGGGTGTAGTTGGGCAGGCCGCTGGTCTGCTGGAGCAGATGGCGGACGGTGATCCGGTTGCCGTCGATCCGCTCCCCGCGCACCACGCCCGGCAGGTACCGCTCCACCGGCGCGTCCAGCTCGACCTTGCCCCGGGCGACGAGCTGCAGCACGAGGACGGAGGTGAAGGTCTTGGTGTTGCTGCCGACCCGCACCTGACCGTCGCGGGGCACCGCGGCACCGGTGGCGATGTCGCCCACCCCGGCGGTGTAGCTGCGCACCCGGCCGTCCAGGGAACGGACGGTACCCAACGCCCCGGGCGCGACGCCGTCGGCCACCAGCGCGTTCAACCGCTGCTGGACGACGTCCCGCCCGGAGCCGGAGGGCGATGCGGCGACGGCGGACGGCGCGGCGGCGGCCAGGGTTCCGACGGCCAGGGCGGCGGTGACGGCGGCGGCCGTCAGGGCGTGGCGGCGGCGGTGCGACTTCATGAAGTGCCTCTCGTACGGCGGTGCGTGTGCTGTTTCGCCCGGTCTTGCGGGGCAGCTCCACACCATCACCTCGCTCCCCGACCGGTCGTCAGTTCACCGGACGAGCGGAAGCGGGAGGCCGTGGCCCCGAGGGTGGACGCTCCGTCCTCCTTCGGGCGTACCCGGACAAGGAGTGGGAAGTCGGGCCGGCCGACTTCCCACTCCGCCGACCGGGGTCAACGCGCCGTCGGGGTGGCGGTCGGGGTGGGCCGGGTGGCGTGGTGACGGGTGGTGAGCGGATAGACCCAGACGAGCAGGGCGAGGAGGAGGACGAACGGGAGCAGGGTGCAGAGCGCGGCGCTGCCGGCGGCGGTCGCCGAACGGCGGGACTCAGCGGGCATCGGCGAGGTCGAGTTCGGCCCAGACCGTCTTGGCGTTGGGGTGGCGGGAGTCCGTGCCCCAGCGGTCCGCGAGCGCGTCGATCAGGACGAGCCCCCGGCCGGACTGCGCGTCCGAGGCGCGGGCGCCCGCGAGGACGGGCAGGCGGTCCCCCCGGCAGTCGGAGATCTCGATCCGGAGGGTGGCGCCCCGGCGCACGGCGGTGGTGAGACTGATGTGCAGCTCGAACCCGCGCCCCGGAACACGCCCGTGCGTGACGGCGTTCGCCGCCAGCTCGGCGACGATCAGCAGCGCGGAGTGGAAGGGCTCACCGAGCGTCGAATCGACTCCCCAGGCGACGAGTTGACGTCTGACGATGTTTCGACAGAGCCGGGCGCCCTTCGGGGTGGGGGCGAGCGTGGTGGTGTGGCGGCGGGGGTTGTCGAGCGGAATTTCGGTCGTCATGGGGAAAAGCCTGGCGGCCCCGACGTACGCTGACCACGGTTCCGGTGAGCACGGAGCGTGCTTGTGCGGACGCGGAGGGTCGGCCGGTCGGGGCAGCTCGGATCATTCGGTCGCAAACACATGTGAGCAGGGGTGATTCCCATGGCGGGTGGCGTCGAGCGCACGGTCTTCGACGACGGGGAGACGGCAGAGAACTCGGACGGGGTCGCGGAGTTCTACAGCGCGGTGGGCAAGTTGATCAAATTGTTCCGCGAGCGGGCGGGCCTGACGCAGCGCGAGCTGGCGGAGCAGATCGGGTACAGCGAGGACATGCTCGGCCTCGTCGAACGGGGCAAGCGGACGCCGAGAGTCGAGCTGCTGACGGTGGTGGACGACGCCGTCGGCGCGGGCGGCGCGCTGAAGGTCGTCGCGGACGACGTGATGAAGGCGAAGATCCGGGTGAGTGAGCGTCATCCGGCCTTCTCGAAGGCCTTCACGGCGGAGGAAGCGAAGGCGATCGAGATCCACGAGTACAGCAGCCTGCACATTCCTGGGCTGCTGCAGACAGAGGCGCACGCCCGGGCGCTGTACGACATGCGCAGGCCGTGGCTCTCCGTCGAGCAGGTCGACTCGTGGGTCGCAGCCCGAATGGCCAGGCAGGAGATCCTGAGCCGCTGGCCGTTGCCGGTGATGAGCTGGGTGATCGACGAAAGTGCGCTGCGCCGTCCGCTGGGCGGCTGGGAGGTACACGACGCCCAGCTGCGGCACCTGCTCAAGGTCGCCGAGGTCCGCGGCGTGGAGCTCCAAGTGATGCCGTTCGACCGCACGGAGAACGCTGGCATGGGAGGCTCGTTCATTCTCCTCACGCCCAACGGCCGTGCGCAGATCGCGTATGTCGAGGTGCAGCACGTGAACAGGCTGATCACGGATCCCGCCGAGGTCCGTAAGATGGCAGCACGGTACGGCACCCTCAGGGGGCAGGCGCTCACCATGAGGGAGTCCCTGGCCCTGATCGAGAAGATTCTGGGAGAGCGGTAGGCATGGCCGAACTGACGTGGTTCAAGAGCAGCTACAGCAGCAACGAGGGCGCCGCGTGCGTTGAGGTCGCCGAAACGCCCGGCAGCGTCCACGTCCGCGACTCCAAGGACAAGACCGGCCCCCAGCTGGCCTTCGAGCCGGCCGAGTGGAAGGCGTTCGTCAACTTCGCCGCGAACGCCGACGTCTGAAATAGCACCCTCCCGAGGGCCCGCCGCTTCCCCGCGGCGGGCCCTCGGCGCATCCTGGTCCCATGACCGAACTGGCATGGTTCAAGAGCAGCCACAGCACCAACGAGGATGCTGCGTGCGTCGAGATCGCCGAGACCCCCGGCACCGTCCACGTCCGTGACTCCAAGGACAAGAGCGGCCCCCAGCTGGCCTTCGAGCCCGCCGCATGGAAGGCGTTCATCGCCTTCGCCGCGAACGCCGACGTCTGACACGACGCCCTCCGTCGGCCCGCCGAGGCGCGGCGGGCCGACAACCTCCCGCACCCACCCCGACAGAACTCACCTGTACGGCCCGAGCCGCTCACGTCGCCGGGGAGAGCTGTGCGCGCACCCACTCGGGATCGGGGTTGACGTGCGGCTCGCCCGCCACCACGACGGTCGGCACGGTCTCGTTGCCGCCGTTGGCCGCCCTCACCGTCGTCGCCCCGGCCGGGTCGCGCCAGATGTCGACCCAGTGCACCCGGCGGGCGTTGCGGCCCAACCGGAACCTCAGGCGCAGGCAGTACTTGCAGCCCGCCCGCCAGTAGACGATCGGCCGGCCGTCGATCACGCTGCGGCGCTGCGCCTCCACCGCACCGATGGACCTCGGAAACGCCAGCGGCGAGTTCACCCACGCCAGCAGGACGAACATCAACAGCACCGGAACGGCACCGCCGAAGGACCCCCTGACGAACATCGCGGCCGCAACGAGCGAACCGCAGGCCACGAGCAACACCGGCAAGATCCAACCGCGCATCATGACGACGAGGCTACCGGCGCCGCGGCGCCGGAAGTCGGTGTCGCCGACTTCCCACGGCCGACGGCGAGCCCCGCGAGCGGTAGGAGGGTCCGGCCGCGTGACGGCAGACCGGATTCTCTGCCCGGTCCCTACTCGATCACTCGATCTCCGTCGACGGCACCTCGTTGGCCGCGAGCAGGTCCCGGGTACGGCGCAGCAGTGCCTCCCGTACCTCGTCCGGGGACAGGACTCGCAGCGGTACGGCCAGGCCGAGCAGGTATCCGGCCAGCCCGTCCGCATCAGGGCCGCCGATGTCGATGACGGTGGCGTCGGCACCGTCCGGGCGGTGAGTGCCGACCGTCGGCGGGACCAGCCGGAGTGCCTGGTCCATGGGCAGCGGAACGCGGACCGTGACGTGGAGCGGGTAGGCGCCGGCTGCGAGGGACCGGGAGACGAGCAGGACGGGGTCGGGCGGGTCGAGGAGTTCCACGGCATGCCCGGTCGGCTGTATGCGAGCCACCCGGTCCGCCCGGAACGTCCGCCACTCGCCCCGTGTCACGTCCTGAGCGACGAAGTACCAGCGGCGCCTCGTGTGCACGAGGCGGTACGGGTCGACGTCCCGGGTGGTCGCCTTCCCGTTCCTGTCGCGGTACGACAGGTGGGCGCGCTCGCCCCGGCGGCACGCGGTGGCCAGTTCCAGCAGCATGGCGGGCGCGATCTGCGGCTCGGCGGGCCTGGGGGCGTGGACCAGGGCGGCGTCCATCTCACCGAGTCGGTCCGCGATCCGCGACGGAAGGACCTGCCGCAGTTTCAGCAGCGCGGACAGCGCGGCCTGGTCGCCGCCGAGAACACCGCTGAGCGCCGCCTCGCGCAGCCCGACGGCGACGGCGAGTGCCTCTTCGTCATCGAGGACCAGTGGCGGCACCCGGTTCCCGGCCCTGAGGCGGTAGCCGCCCCAGGGCCCCGGGTCGGACTCGACTCCGTAGCCGAGTTCCCGGAGCCTGGCGACGTCCCGGCGCACCGTGCGCTCGGTCACCGCCATCTGGTCGGCCAGCTCACGGCAGGTCCACGAGGGTCTCGCGGACAGCAGTGAGACGAGTCGCAGCAGGCGGGCCGAGGTGCTGATCACATCGGGAAGTGTCCCGCACGACCCGGACCGAAGCTGTCCTGGTCCCGTCGTAGCGTCTGTCGCATGAGCACTGGAACGACATCCGCACCCGCGATCCGCTACGCGGCCGTCACCTTCGACTGCCCGGACCCTGCCGCAATGGCCCGCTTCTACGGCGCCGCCCTTGGACTGTCCGTCGCCCACTCCACCGATGACTTCGTCCTGCTGGGCCAGGAAGGCTCGGCCGGACTGGGGTTCAACCGCCTGACGGACTACCGGCGTCCCACCTGGCCGGACCCCTCCCAGGAGAAGCAGGCGCACATCGAACTGGGAGTCGACGACCTGGATGCGGCGCAGGCCTGGCTGCTCGCCCTGGGAGCCGCCGAGCCCACGGTCCAGCCGGAGCCCGACCGGTGGCGGGTCCTGCTGGACCCCGCAGGACACCCCTTCTGCATCACCACCCTGGTCTGAGCCGGCACTTCACGCAGGCGCCACGGGTGCCGGACGCACCCGGCTCCCCGGGCCGCGGTTGATCGCAGCTGCGACCAACCGCGGCCAGCGGCGATCAGCGTCCGGCGGCCAGCACCAGGGTGTCCTGATGTACCTCCCGGGCGACGGGGTGCGGGACTTCCACCAGGCGGCCGGGGGTGGCCGGAGCGGTGCCGGTGACGGTGAACTCGAAGTCCTGGTGCACCTTGCCGTCGACGGGCACCGGGAGGTGCACGCGCCCGGCCGCGACCAGGCGTCGTGCCGCGGTGCGGCTGAGCCCGAGGCCGAGCATCAGCAGCCGTTCGACCCGGACCGGTGCGGGCAGGTCGAAGGACACCCGGACCGTGAGCGGGTCCGGACCGTCGGGATCCGGGTCGGGCGTGTCGGTCTCCAGCGCCCAGGTACCGGCCCAGTCCAGGCGGTAGCCGTTCTTGGTGGCGAGCGACGCGCTCATCGCCAGCTCACGGACCATCGCCGGCGCGTTGGCCTCGTACGCCTCCCGCCGGGCGGCGTTGAGCGCCGAGACGTGCACGCGCTCGTGGACCGGCACCTTGGAGGTCCGGCCGCAGCCGTCGCAGGTCAGCAGCAGCCAGACGTCGAGCAGCTTGCCGTTGGCGTTGACCCGGATCTTGCCGGAGGGGTGGTGCCGCGAGCTGGAGCAGTCCGGGCAGCGGCGGACGATGGCGGGCAGGCCGGCCTGGCGCACGGCCCACTGGGCCTTGCGGTCGATATGCATGATGGTGGGTTGCTTTCATGGCTGAGCGGGAGCTCTCGCGGCCCAGGGCCACGGCTCCCAGCATCTGGAAAATGCACACGCGGGCGCGATCGACCGCTACGGCAGCCGGGTCCTCAGGCTCCGAGGGGTCGTGCGCGCGACAGGTTCAGTTGTCGGTACGTGGCATCTCACAGGTCCATGCGGGCAATGGTGATCCACCCCGCCGCCCGCGGCAACCGATTTTCACCGCGGCTCGGCGACGCGTGCCCGGTCCGCCCGCGCGGGAAGTCGAGCTGGCCGACTTCCCACGCGGGCAGTCCTCAGCGGCCCGCTCCGTCACCGGGGCGTGAGCTCCGCGAGGCGGTGTTCCAGGGCCGCCCGGCGGGACGGCCACTCCTCCCTCGTGATCGAGAAGATCGCCGAGTCCCGCAGCAGCCCGTCCTCCCCCGGCGCCCACGAGCGGGACCAGTTGCGCAGGACGCCCTCGAAGGTGGCGCCCGTCTTCGCGATCGCCGCGCGCGAGCGGCCGTTGCGGGCGTCGGTCTTGAGGTCCAGCCGGGACACGCCCCACACCTCGAAGGCGTGCCGGAAGAGCAGGTACTTGGCCTCGGTGTTCAGCCCGCTGCCCTGCGCGGAGGCCGCGAGCCAGGTGTAGCCGACCTCGATCGCGAACATCGTGCCGTCCTCCGGCCGGCGGCGCGGGTCCAGGAAGGCCGTCGCGCCGACCGCCCGCCCGGAGGCCGGGTCCACCTGTGCGTACGGGAAGATCGAACCGGCGTCCCGCCGCGCCAGTTGGGTCGTCACATAGACGTCCGCCGTGCTCGCCGAGGGCACCCAGGTGTACGCGTAGGCGCCCCGGTCCTCCTCCGCGGCGCGCGCCAGATCCGGCGCGTGGCCGTGCGCCAACGGCTCCAGCCGGACGAACTCACCCTCCAGTACCGGCCCTTCGAGCAGCGGTATCTCGGCAGCGGGACCCACGGATCCTCCTCGACGCATCGACGACAACGATCCCGCAGCCTCCCAGGCGGCCGACCCCCGCGCCCGCGGTTTCCACCCGGCGGACGCCGCCCGTCCGGCTCCCGATCGCCCACGGGGGCCGGCCGTCCGGAGTGGGAAGTCGACGTCGTCGACTTCCCACGCGCGACACCCGGCCGCCGGCTGCTCAGCGGAAGGCGGCGGTGTGGCGCTCGACCCAGTCGGCGAAGGTGCGCGGGGAGCGGCCGAGCACCCGCTGGACGTCCGGGCTGACGCGGAGTTCGGCCTCGGTGGGGGCGCCGAGGATGTCGAGGGTGTCGTCGGCGAGTTCCACCGGCATGCTCCGTGCCATGCCCGCCCTGGCCTCGGCGCGGGTGAGCTCGTGGAAGCGCAGGGGCTCGCCCAGGGCGGCGGCGAGGGCCTCGGTCTGTTCACGCGGGCTGATCGGTTCCGGGCCGGTCAGCTCGTAGACGCCGCCGGTGCACCCGTCCTCCAGCAGGCAGGCCGCCGCGACGTCGGCGATGTCCGCCGGGTCGACGATCGGCGTCCCGACGTCACCGAAGGGGGCCGCGACGACCCGGTCCGTGCGGATGGATCCGGCCCACCAGAGCGCGTTGGAGGCGAAGCCGCCCGGCCGCAGGACCGCCCACTCCGGGGCGGACTCCCGGACGAGGTCCTCCAGGGCCCGCATCGCGATCCGGGTCGGGCCGAACGGCCGGGTGGACACGCCCTGGGTGGAGAGCAGGACGATCCGCCGGACCCCGGCCGTCACCGCCCGGCGGACGAGGTCGGCCGGGGCCGTCCCGGGCCCGTGGAGGTCGCCCGAGAGCAGCAGGAAGAACGCCTTCGCCCCGGTGAGCTCCGACTCCAGGGCGCCCGGCGCGGCCAGGTCGGCCGCGACGTGGCGGACGCCGTCCGGTACGGGTGCGGCGTGCCGCGACACCGCCGTCACCTGCTCGCCCGCCCCGGCCAGCGTCCGGGTCAGCGTCCTGCCGATGTTTCCGGTGGCTCCGGTCACCACGATCATGGTCAGCTCCTCGCTCGATGTGCTGTGCGGGTGCAGACGCTAGAGCTGAGGGCTTACCGATCGTAAGGACATACCTGGGGGTAAGCTACGGACATGACGGAAGGTCTGCAGACGGGCCGTGGTGACACCGGCAGGCGGTATGAGGTGTTTCACACCGACTGTGCGGCGCGCGACACGGTCGACCACGTGACCAGCCGGTGGGGCGTCTGGGTGCTGATCGCCCTGCAGGGCAACGACCTCCGGTTCTACGAGCTGCGCGACAGCATCCGGGGCATCAGCGAGAAGATGCTCGCCCAGACGCTGCGCGCGCTGGTCCAGGACGGACTGGTGTGGCGGACGGTCGAGCCGACGACGCCGCCCCAGGTCACCTACGGGCTCACCGAGTTCGGCCGGGACATCGGCGAGCCGCTGCTGGACCTGCTCGACCGGATCACCCGGCGGCTGCCACCGAGCACCGACGACCGGGCCCCTGCCTCGGGATCAGCGGCGACGCCGTAGGGCGGACCGGGTGCACGGGTGCGGGCCGGCGGAAACCGGCTGCCCCCGCCCACCTCGCCTGGTACGGTCGCGAGCCGGTGCGCACGGCGGCGGGCCCACGGGGCGCGCGTGCGGCCGGTCCGGCAGACCCCGACCCGAGAGTGAGTCAAGTCCCATGGCGTGCCGTATCAGTGAGATCGTTCTCCAGTGCCAGGACCCCGAGGCGCTGGCGCGGTTCTGGTGTGAGGTCCTGGACTTCGTGGAGCTCGACCGCGAGGCGGAGGGCTGCATCGAGATCGGTCCGCGGGAGGGGTTCGGCGGCGCGCAGCCGACGATCATCCTCATCCGCACCGACCTGCCGACGAACGGGAACACCCGGCTGCACATCGACGTCAACCCCACCGACCGCGACCAGGACGCCGAACTGGAGCGCCTGCTGGCCGCCGGAGCCAAGCCGGTCGACGTCGGCCAGCCCGCGGACGCGTCCTGGCACGTCCTCGCCGACCCCGAGGGCAACGAGTTCTGCCTGCTCAAGTCCCGCCTCGCAGCGCTCTGATCCGCACGCCCGCCGCTGAGTGGGAAGTCGGCTCCGTCGACTTCCCACTCCCGCCCGGCCGGACGAACCGGTTTCTCGGCGGCGCAGTCGGCGACGGCAACGGAGTGGCGGGCGGCAACGGAGTGGCGGGCGGCGCGGGGGCGGCTGCGCCGGTGAGGGGCCGATGGGGTAGGCGGCGCGGTACCCCCGCCCGGGAGGCGTGCGGGACGCGCCCGGGGCGCGGCGGGGCCCCGGATGTCGATCGGGGCGGCTCCCCCGATGCCGCCCCGTTCGGTCAGCATGCCGTGCGGGAGGGGGCGCGGGCTTGTAAGAATGCGCACACCCGTCGGAGTCCGCCGGCGCCCCTCAGGGCCCGTCAGCACCCGTCAGCGCCCGTCAGAGGGCGTGGGCGTGGTCGACCAGCTGGATGGCGGTGGTCACCCGACCGGCGAGGCGGTCGGTGGGCTCGGGGGCCTCGGCGGCCCGGCGGGAGGCGAAGAAGGCGGTCGGCGGACAGCCCACCATGGCGCGGAAGGCGTGGACGAGGTGGGCCTGGTCGTAGAAGCCGCAGTGGTCGGCGATCCGGGCGCCGCCCCAGCCGGGCCGCCGTTCGTAGGCGAGCAGGGCGCGCTGGAGCCGGAGGATGTCGGCGGCCTGCTTCGGGGCCAGACCGAGGTGTTCGCGGAAGCGCTGCTCCAGTCGGCGGCGGCTCCAGCCGGTGCCGTCGACGAGGGTGCGCACCGGGGTGCGGCCGTGCGAGGCGCGCAGTTCCTCCCAGGCCCAGCTGACCGACGGGTCCCAGAGCCGCCCGTCGGCGAACCGCGCGTCGAAGTAGGCGTCGAGCAGCGCGAACCGCCGCTTCCAGCTCGGCGCCTCGCGCAGTCGTTCGACGAGTTCCCGCTCGCCCCGGCCGGGGAGGGCGGCGCCGGCCTCGGTCCAGCGGCCGTTGAGGTCGCCGAGTGCGGGGCCGAGGATGCGGTAGGCGCCCTGGGGGGTGAGCGAGACGGCGAGGCCGTGGAGCCGGCCGCTGTGTTCGGCGACGGTGGCCGTGCGTCGCAGTCCGGCGAGGACGGAGCCGAAGGAGTCGCTGTCGGTGGTGGCGACGGCGTCGGTGAGACGCAGCGAGCCGTCGAAGCCGATGGTCAGCGTCACCACGTCGGTGGGCACTTCCAGTCGGCGCCGGGGCCGGTCCGAGGTCAGCCGGTAGCCCCGGTAGCCGAGGACGTACTCGCGCAGCCGCGGCCGGGGCGCTCCGTACGCCATCTCGCATTCGTCGTCGACGAGGTCCGGTGTTGCGCTCGCGCGTTCCATGGCCGCTCCCGCATCGCAGAGACAGAGACGTTCACCTGCACGTTCACCTGCCGCTTCACATGCCGGTTCACATGCCGGTTCACATTGACGTGTCCACGATCCCACGAACCGCCGCCCGGCCTCCGGGCCGGCGGCGGTTTCGGAGCCGGACCGGGGCGGATCGCGGGGAGGGGAGCGCCGCTGCCCCGACCACGCGGGCCCGCCCTGCGGCTCAGGTGGCGCGGGCCCTGAGGTGGGCCCGCTCGCCCTGGTGCCCGAAGAGGACGAGGAGCTCGACCGCCCGGTCGTCGTCCGGCCCCAGCCAGTGCGGCACATGGGTGTCGAACTCGGCGGCCTCGCCCGGCCCGAGCACCACGGTCCGGTCGCCCAGCAGCAGCCGCAGCCGGCCGGCGAGCACGAAGACCCACTCGAACCCCGCGTGGGTCTTCAGCTCCGGCTCGGTGTCCGGCACCGGCGGGACGATCAGCTTGTGGGCCTGGACGCCGCCGGGGCGGCTGAGCGGCACATAGGTCATGCCGTCCCTGGTCACCGGGCGCAGATGGATCCGCGGGTCGCCGGTGCGGGGCGCGCCCACCAGTTCGTCCAGCGGCACGGCGTGGACCTCGGCGAGCGACAGCAGCAGCTCCAGGGTCGGCCTGCGGCTGCCGCCCTCCAGCCGGGAGAGGGTGCTCTCGTTGATCCCGGTCCGCTCGGCCAGCTCCGCCAGCGTCATCCCGCGACGGCGCCGCAGCTCGCGCAGCCGGGGGCCGACCGCGTCCAGGACGTCCTGCTTCGGGTGCGCCATGCCCCCAGGTTGCCGAAACGGCATGAAGCTTTGCAACCCCGGCACCCCGGGGCGCATCGTCGTCCCACCGGCCGATCCCGGCCCGTTCGAGAGGACATCCCGATGCGCGACGACCTTGCCGGCACCGACTCCACGGTCTTCTGGGAGCACCACTACGCCCACCTCGACACCCACTGGGGCACCGCCCCCAACCCCGTTCTGGCGGACCTCGTCACCGACCTCGCCCGCACCCCCGGCACCGCGCTCGACCTGGGCTGCGGGCACGGCGGCGACGCGCTCTGGCTCGCCGGCCGCGGCTGGGACGTCACCGCCGTCGACGTGGCACCGACCGCGCTCGACCGGGTCACCGCCGGCGCCCGGGCCGGCGGCGTCACCGACCGCGTCCACCCCGTCCGCCACGACCTGGCCCGGACCTTCCCCACCGGGGCGTTCGACCTGGTCTGCGCGACCTACTTCCACACCCCCGTCGAGATCCCCCGCACCGAGGTGCTGCGCCGCGCCGCCGCGGCGGTCGCCCCGCACGGGCTGCTGATCGTGGTGGAGCACGGCTCGGTGGCCCCCTGGTCCTGGCAGAACGGCCAGGAGGTGCGCTTCCCGTCGCCGGAGGAGGTCCGGGCCGGCCTGGACCTCGGCGCCGGCTGGCACACCGAGCGCTGCCACGCGCCCCGCCGCACCGCCACCGGCCCCGGCGGCCGCACCGCGACCGTCACCGACACCGTCGTCGCGCTCCGTCGCACCGCCTGACGGATCATCACCCGGCCCCCGCGCGCCGGCGCCCTCCGGCCGGGCGCCGAGGCCGGCCGCTGCCCCGGGAGGAAGATCAAGTCAAGCTCCTCGAAGGTGAATTCGGCGATCGCGGCCCCCGACTCCAGGCGGACCGCACGTCGCCGTGCAGAGGCAGCACAGGGCCTTCCCCAGGACGACGCGGGCGGGGCGGTGCGGATGCGAACGTGGCGGTGGGGCCCGGGAGTCGGGCCCGGGAGGGATCACCATGGACGCCAATCAGCCGGTCGAGACCGGCCGACGTGGCCGGCTCGGCCTGCGGCTCGCCGCCTTCGCGGTGGCCGGGGCCACGGTCGCCGCGCTCGCCCCGACGGCGGCGGTCGCCGCGGGGGTCGAGGTCGGGGCGCCGTCCGCCGTGGGGGCGGCCGGCGCGGGGGCCGAACGACCCCGCCCGCCCGTCGACCTGGGCCCGGAACTGCGGACCCTGGTCGAGCGCGGCGGCGCGACGGCCGCGCTCGGCGAGACCCGCGAGAACGGCCGCCGGACGTGGCGCGACGCCGCCGGGGTCGTCGACCTGGACTCCGGCCGCGCGGTGCGGACCGACAGCCGGTTCCGGATCGGCAGCGTGACCAAGACCTTCGTCTCCACAATCGTCCTCCAGCTGGCCGACGAGGGCCGGCTGCGGCTGGACGAACCGGTCGAGCGGTACCTGCCGGGCGTCGTGCCGAACGGCGGCGCGATCACCCTGCGGCAGCTGCTGCAGCACACCAGCGGCCTCTTCGACTACCTGGAGGACCAGCGCTTCCTCTACCACGACGAGGCGAGCGTGCGCACGTACCTCGCGAAGGGCCGCTGGACGGACTTCCGCCCGGAGCAGCTGGTCGCCGTGAGCGCGGAGCACGCGCCGTACTTCGCGCCCGGGCAGGGCTGGCACTACTCCAACACCAACTACATCCTGACCGGGATGATCGTCCGGAAGGTCACCGGGCGCTCCTGGCAGCGCGAGGTGGAGCGGCGGATCCTCGAGCCGCTGCACCTCGACAGCACCTCCTTCCCCGGCTCGTCGCCGGCGATCCCCGGCCCGCACGCCCACGGCTACATCCAGCTGCCGGAGGGCCCGGCCGACGTCACCCTGATCAACCCGACCGTCGCGGACGCCGCCGGGAACGGCATCTCCACCGCCGCCGACCTCGACCGCTTCCACGCGGCCCTGTTCGGGGGCCGACTGCTGTCGCCCGCCCGACTGGCCGAGATGACGACGGCCGTGCCCGCGCCGATGATCGCCGCGCACTACGGGCTGGGCCTGATCCGCTACGACCTCCCGTGCGGCGAGGTCTGGGGCCACACCGGCGGCATCCCCGGCTACAACACGATCCTGCTCGGCGCCCGGGACGGCTCGCGGCAGTTCGCCCTCTCCTTCAACGTGCTGGAGGGCGCCGAGACCGACGAGACCGGCGCGGCGATCGACGCCCTCTTCATCAAGGCCGCCTGCGGCCCGGACACCGGCACCACCACTACGGCGACGGCCGGCAACCCCGGATCCCCCGTGAAGCTGCTCCGCTGAGAAACCGCCCCGCCGACCCCGACGCCGCCCACGACCCCGACGGCCCGCCGCATCGCTGCGGCGGGCCGTCGACGTCCGGCGACCCGGTGGAAGTCGCCCGTCAACCCGCCCGCGTCGGCCGCCGTGCGTCCGGGGGCCGCGCGCCCGCCTCCTTCCGGGCCCCGTCCTGGGAATCCGTGCGCGGTTGACGGGTGGACGATCCATCGGCGTTCGATCGGTCTACTCGAACTGACGTCGTATCAATTCCCGGAGAATTGACGGCTGCGCGGCAGGCGGTCACGAGCAGCGGGAACATGCACGGACGCCCCCCGGGCGTGACGACGGGGCGGGCCGACGAGCCGGGCAATGTCCGAACGCCCGGAAAGGGTGGCGGAATTGGAGGGTGTGCGATCTCCTCGCAAAAGGGCAATGGCGCACCGCAGCGGCACGTGACGGACCGGGCACGGTACGCAGTCACTCGGGTCACAGGGGACCGCCCAGGTAGACCCCGCCCCGTTCACATGTCAACCACACATCCTTGAAGCGACATCCTCAACAACCATTGTGGCTCCGCAGTCCCGGCGGGTAGAGTCCCGGTCCGCCGAGCACCGAACACGTGCTCGCACGGCATTCTTTGGGGCGGGCATGACAAATAACCGCAACATCCACGGGGCCAGTTCCGACTTGATTGACGCGTTCACGGAAACCGTGCGCCGATATCCCGCGCGACCGGCGATCGTCCACCACGGCGACGCCCTGAGTTATCGCCAACTCGATGATTTGGTACGTACCTTGGTCGACCGCCTCGGTACCGCACCGGGCACGGTGGCCGTTCCGGCGAACCACCTGCCGGAGACCGTCGTCGCCCTGCTGGGCGTGCTCGCCGCCGGCGGGGCGTACTGCCCGGTCGACCCGGCGTTCCCGCCGCAGCGGCAGCAGGCCATGCTGGCCGCGGCCGGCTGCCGGACGGCCGTCGGCGGGTCCGTCGCGCAACCCGGCACGCAGATCGTCGAGTTACCCCGGGCGGCCGCTCCGCCGCACACCGGTCCGCAGCCTGCGGACCCGGAGCAGCCGGCCTATCTGCTCTTCACCTCGGGTTCGACCGGGCAGCCGAAACCCGTGGTCACACCGCGTCGGGCGATCTCGGCGGCGGTGGACTCGCTGCGCACCCTGTTCGGCCTCGGCGCCGAGGACCGGGTGCTGCAGTTCGCCTCGCTGAACTGGGACACCTGCTTCGAGGAGATCCTGCCGACCCTGACCACCGGCGCGGCGCTCGTCCTCGACCGCGACGCGCACTCCGGGTCGTTCCCGCGCTTCCTGCGGATGATCGAGCGCGAGCGGATCACCGTCCTGGACCTGCCCACCGCCTTCTGGCACGAACTGGTCCTGCACCTCGCCGAGGAGGGCGGCACGCTGCCCGGGCACGTCCGGCTGGTGATCATCGGCGGGGAGCCGGCCAACCCGACCCGGCTCGCCGACTGGGCCGCCCTGGACACCGGGCGGATCCGGCTGCTCAACACCTACGGCTCCACCGAGACCACCCTGATCACCCACGCCGTCGACCTGCACGGGCCGCTGGCCGCCGACCGGGCCCGGCCGTGGACGGCGGGCGACCGGGTGCCGATCGGGCGCGCCCTGCCCCATGTGCACGAACGGATCAGCGAGCAGGGCGAGTTGGTGATCGGCGGTCCGGCGGTGGCACTCGGCTACCGCGGCCTGCCGGAGGCCACCGCGGCCCGCTTCACGACGGACGCCGAGGGCGGGCGCTGGTACCGCACCGGCGACCGGGTGAGCCGGGCTCCGGACGGTGTGCTGACCCACCAGGGGCGCCTGGACGGCGAGTTCAAGGTCCGCGGGATCCGGGTCGATCCGGCCGAGGTCGAGGCACACCTCGCCGGGCATCCGGGCGTGCACGCGGTCGCGGTGACGGGCACCACCCTCGCCGGGCGGTCCGCCCTGGTCGCGTACGTCGTGCCGCGGGCCGGCGCGGCGGCCGGCACCCTGGGCGCCGACCTGCGGACGTACCTGCGGGACCGGGTGCCCGGCCATCTGGTGCCCAGCCGGATCACCGTCGTGCCGGAGCTGGTCCTCACGGCGAGCGGCAAGGTCGACCGGGCCGGCTCGCACCGCCTCCACTCCACCCGGAGCGCCGCACCCGCACCCGCGGCTCCGGCCTCCACCGCTCCGGCGGCCTCCCCGGCCGCCGCACCCGCGCCCGCACCCGCACCCGCGCACCACTAGCCGAGGCCGCGCGTCGCCGGCCCCGCCACCGCGGTGCCGCGCCGCGCCCGTCCACCGCGCCCCGCCGTACCCGCCCGCACTCGCACGGGCCCACCGCACCACCCCGCACCCGTACGGCCCCTCATCCGGTGCCCCACCGGCGCACCGCACCCGACGGCTCAGAGGAGAACTCGTTGAGCAGCGTAGACACCACCCCTGTCGACACCGAGGGCCTGGTGGCGATCTTCCGCCGCGTCCTGGAGACGGACGACGTCGCGGCGGACTCCGACTTCTTCCTCCTGGGCGGCGACTCGCTCATCGCGACCCGCGTGCTGAGCGCGGTCGCCCGGACGTACGGTGTCGAGCTGTCCTTCGAGGACTTCGTGCTCGCGCCGACCCCGACCGCGCTGGTCACGCTGATCACGGCCGCCGGATGAGCGGCCGCGAGCGGGTGCGTTCGGCGGTCGTCGTCGGCGCCGGACTGGCCGGGCTGACCGCCGCCGAGCGGTTGGCGGCCCGCGGGGTGGACGTCACCGTGCTGGAGGCCCGCCAGCGGGTCGGCGGGCGGACGCACGGGATCGAGGTCGCGCCCGGTGCCCGGATCGACGCCGGCGCGGCCTACCTCGGCGCCCGGCACACCGAACTCCTCACCCTCATCAAGACCCTGGACCTCGCGACCGCGCCCACCACCATGCTCGGCGCCAGCCGCTTCGCCCTGGGTGACGACAGGAGCGGCGGCACGGGCGGCGAACACGCCACCCGGGACGGCCGGTTCCCGCCGCTGAACGCGGTGGCCCTCGGCGAACTCTTCGACCACCTCGCCGAACTCACCGCCGCCGTAGAGCCGGAGGCGCCCTGGCTCACCCCGGACGCGGAACGGCTGGACACCCTCACCGCCGCCGAGTGGGCCGAGCGGGAGCTGTCCCACCCGGACGCCCGGCTGTTCTTCCCGCTCTTCCTGGGCGAGATGATGGCCGCCGACCCGGCCGACGTCTCGGTCCTGCACATGGCCTTCTACCTGCGCTCGGGCGGCGGACTGCGCTATCTCAACGCCTTCGAGGGCGGCGCCCAGCAGGACCGGATCGCCGGTGGCGCGCACCAGCTGTGCGAGCGGCTCGCGGCCCGGCTGACGGCCCGGCGGCCCGGGGCCGTCCGGCTCGGCGAGGCCGTTCGGTCGGTGATCCAGGACGGCGCCGGCGTCACCGTGCACACCCGTGCGGGAGCGGCCTACCGGGCCGATGTCGCGGTGGTGGCGCTGCCTCCGCTGCTCGCCGAGGGCCTCGACCTCGGGCCGGTGCGGCCGGCCCCCCGCGCGGGCGGACGGACCGGGCGCGGCTGCGCGGTCAAGGTCAACCTGGTCTACCCCTCGCCGGTCTGGCGCGAGCACGGGCTCTCCGGGTGGTCCGTCAACGCGCGGGGTCCGCTGCTCTCCACCGTGGACGACTCCCCGGCCGACGCGCCGGACGGCTCCGCCGTCGGTGTGCTGACCGGCTTCGTCACCGGCGCCGAGGCGCACCGCTACGCGGCCCTGGCACCGGAGGAGCAGCGCGCGACCGCCGTCGCGCAGGCCGCCGCACTGTTCCCGATGCTGCCCGAGCCGATCGGCTTCCACCTCACCGACTGGGTCAACGAGCCCTACAGCAAGGGCTGTTACGCGGCGCTGTTCGGCCCCGGCGACTGGCTGCGGCTCGGCCCGACGCTGACCGAGCCGCACGGCCGGGTGCACTGGGCCGGCACCGAGACGAGCACGGAGTTCTTCGGCCTGCTGGAGGGCGCGATCCGCTCCGGGCACCGGGTCGTCGCGGAGATCCTCGACTCCGAGGACTGAGCCGCCCAACCCCGCCCCGCAAGGCCCATCCCCGCCCGGAAAGGCCCAACCCCGCCCCGCAAGGCCCCGTCCGGCCCGGCCCGCCGGCGCCCGCTCTCCCCCGCCCCACCCCTCAGCCCGTGCTCCCGTTCCACAAGAACCGCGGACCACCCCTCAGGAGACCGCCATGAGCGACGAGACGTCCTCCACCGCACCCGCCGCAGCCACCACCGCGCCCGCCGCACCCACCTCGATCGCACCGCTCGCCGCCCGCGAGCGGCTGATGACCGAGCCGGAGCTCGGGGCCGGCAACTTCCTCGACCACGCCATCGCCGTGAACCCCCACCGCGCGGTCCCCTTCGCCTACAGCCACCACCTCGACCACCGGGGCGCCGTGGTGCTGCGCGGCCACAGCCTGCTGGACCTCGCCGCGCTGCGCGACCGGTACGCCGCCTGGTACCACGCGAACGGCGTGCGCCCGGGCGAGCCGGTCGCCGTGGTGATCGCCGAGGGCCTGGAGCCGCTGCTGCACTTCTTCGCGCTCACCGCGCTCGGCGCCGTCCCGGCCCTGGTCAACGACGCCATGCGGCACGACGTGATGGTCCGCTACCTCAACCACGTCGGCGTGGTCGGCGTGGTCGCCGACGACACCACCCGGCTCGCCGTCGCCTTCCGCCAGGACCCGCAGCGCCGCCCCCGGTTCCTCGCGCTCACCGCCGAGATCCAGGCCTTCGACGCCGACGCGGCCGACGGCCTGCCCGCCGAGTACCCGTACCGGCACGCGCCGGACGACGTGGTCGCGCTGATCCACTCCTCGGGCACCACCGGCACCCCGAAGTCCACCGTGCTGGCGCACCGCCAGTTCTGGGACGGCAAGCAGCCGCGCATGGTGCGCTTCCCGGCGGAGCCGGAGGACCGGCTGATGTCGCTGATGCCGCACACCCACGCCGGCGGCCTGAGCTACTTCCTCACCGCGACCCTGCTCGGCCTGCCGACCGTGGTGATGGCCGACTGGCGGCGCGCGGTGGTCGAGCCGGTGATGGAGGCCTTCCGGCCCACCATGGTCGCCTCCTTCCCCCGCACCTTCGTCGAACTCGCCACCGGTGAACTGCCGGTGAAGGGCGCGGCGAAGGTGCACTCCTGGTTCAACACCGGCGACAGCGCGCACTACGGGCACATCCGCCGGCTGGTCCAGCTGGGCGAGCGGCCGGCCGGGCTGATCCGGCCCTGGCTGCTGCCGCAGGAGAAGGCCGAGCAACCCGCGCTGCCCGGTTCGCAGTTCGTCGACGGCCTGGGCTCCTCCGAGATGGGCATGGCGCTGTTCGGCCAGGTGACCTCGCCGGAGAGCGTCCGCAACGACCGCTGCGTCGGCAAACCGCTGGAGGTGGTGCGCCGCGCGGCGGTCCTCGACCAGGACGGCGCCGAAGTGCCGGACGGCACCGTGGGGTTGCTCGCGATCGACTCGCCGTCGCGGACGCCCGGCTACTGGAACAACGCGCGGCTGACCGAGAGCTTCGAACTGGCCGGCTACTGGCTGACCGGGGACGTCGCCCGGCGGGACGCCGAGGGCCGGTTCTACCACCTGGACCGCACGGTGGACGTCATCGACACCGCGGCCGGCCCGGTCTACAGCCTGCCGCTCGAGGAGGTGCTGCTGGCGGACTGCGCCGAGCTGGTCCGGGACTGTTCGGTGATCGGGGTGCCGGGCGGCACCGGGCAGGGACAACGGCCGGTCGCCGTCGTCCAGTTGCAGCAGCCGGCGGAGTCCGTCGGCGCCGAGGAGGTGCTGGAGGCGGCCAACAAGGCGCTGGCCGGGGCCGGACTGGCCGCGCTCGCCGCCGTCCGGATCGCCCGCACCGCGGAGGAGTTCCCGCTCGGGCCGACCGGCAAGGTGCTCAAGCGCGAACTGCGCACCCGCCTCGCCACCCTCCTCACCGGCCAGTAGCCCGCCATGGACGGCCACCTCGCCACCCCCGTCCCGCCCGCGCCCCCGGCGCCGCCCGGACCGCCCGGACCGCTCGCCCAGCCCTACCAGTACGTCCGCACCCGCCTGGTCGAGCCGGACTGGCGCCGACTGCCCGGCTGGCGCGACGTCACCGGAGCCCAGTGGCGCGACGCCCAGTGGCAGCGCGCGCACTGCGTCAAGAACGCCCGCCAACTGCGTTCCGTGGTCGGCGCGTTGCTCACCGACGCGTTCTACGAGGACCTCGCCGCCGACCGGGCGGAGTTCGCGACCATGCCGGTGCTGCTGCCGCCGCAGCTGCTCAACACCATGGCCGCGCACGTCCCCACCACACCGGAGGCCTTCACCGCCGCGTTCCTGGCCGACCCGGTCCGCCGCTACATGCTGCCGGTGCGCAGCGACCGGCACCCGCGCTGGCCCAGCCACCCCAGGGCCGAACGCGACTCGCTGCACGAGGCCGAGATGTGGGTGGTCGAGGGCCTCACCCACCGCTACCCCACCAAGGTGCTGGCCGAGCTGGTCTCCACCTGCCCGCAGTACTGCGGGCACTGCACCCGGATGGACCTGGTCGGCACCTCCACGCCCCAGTTCACCAAGGCCCGGCTGGTGCTGCGGCCCGCCCACCGGCAGGAGCAGATGCTGGACTACCTCAAGCGCACCCCGACGGTGCGCGACGTGGTGGTCTCCGGCGGCGACCTCGCCAACGTGCCGTGGCCGCAGCTGGAGTCCTTCCTGCTGCGACTGCTGGAGCTGGAGTCGGTCCGCGACATCCGGCTCGCCAGCAAGGCGGTGGTCGGCCTGCCGCAGCACTGGCTGCAACCGCAGGTCCTGGAGGGCGTGCACCGGGTGGCCACGGTCGCCGCCCGCCGCGCCGTCAACGTGGCCGTGCACACCCACGCCAACCACGTGCGGTCGGTGACGCCGCTGGTCGCCGAGGCGGCCCGGGCGCTGCTCGACGCGGGTGTGCGCGACGTCCGCAACCAGGGCGTGCTGATGCGCGGGGTCAACGACACCCCGGGAGACCTGCTGGACCTCTGCTTCGCCCTCCAGGGCGAGGCGAACATCCTCCCCTACTACTTCTACCTCTGCGACATGATCCCCAACGCGGAGCACTGGCGGACCAGCGTCCACCAGGCGCAGCGGCTCCAGGAGGCGATCATGGGCTACCTGCCCGGCTACGCCACCCCGCGCCTGGTCTGCGACGTGCCGCGGCTCGGCAAGCGCTGGGTGCACCAGGCGGTGGCGTACGACCGCGAGCGCGGCATCTCGTACTGGACCAAGAACTACCGCACCGCGCTGGAGGTCCGCGCGGGCGGCGCCGACCCGGACGGCGACGACCCGCTCGACCGGCGCCACCCCTACTACGACCCGGTGGACACCCTCCCCGAGTCCGGCCGCCGCTGGTGGACGGAGCGGACCGCGCGCCCCGCGGCCGTGCCTGCCCCCGCTGCCGCGGCCGCACCCCTCTCGCCCGTCCCCGCCTCCCAGGAAGGAGCAGCACGGTGACCACCACCGGCCCGCACGACCCCGGCGCCCACGACCCCGGCCCGCTGCGCCGGATGTGCTGGATCTTCCCCGACCGCGAGTCGACCCGGACCACCGCGACCTGGCGGTACTTCTTCTGGGACCTCTACGCCGAGATCGCCGAGGAGCTGGGCCTCACCTGGTGCCGGCACGCGCCGGACGCGGTCACCGTGGACGCCACCGACCCGGCCCGCCCCGTGGTCTACGTCGACGAGGAGCCGGTGACCCCGCAGGACACCCTGTTCATCACCGCGCTCTACTCGCTGCCGTACCAGTCGATGGACATCTTCAACCAGTACTCCCTCTACGCGGTGCTGGAGCAGGCCGGCTTCTACCTGCCGTTCCCGCCGTACGTCTCGCTGATCGGCAACGACAAGCTGGCCACCGTCCTGCACCTGGCCGACTCGCCGGTGCCGCCGATCCCGTCGGTCCGGATCGGCACCGGCCGGGACGTCGCCAAGCACCAGTACGAGGTGGCGCTCGGCCGCCTCACCTACCCGGCGATCGTCAAGCCGTCCGGGTGGTGCGGCGGCGGCGGGATCAACCTGGCGCGCGGCCCGGAGGACATCCGCGGCCTGGCCAGCCTCGCCCAGGGCGGTGACACCACCCTGATCGCCCAGCCCTACCTCGGTGACGGCACCGTCGACTACCGGGTGTACGTGGTGAACGGCGAGCCGTACGCGGTCATGCGCCGGGTGCCCGAGCCCGGCTCGCCGGTCGCCAACGCCAGTCGCGGCGGGTCGATGGAGTTCCCGCCGGTTCCGCCCGAACTCGCCGAGGCCACCGCGTACTTCGCCGAGAAGCTGGCGATCCCGTTCTTCTGCGTGGACTTCCTGTACGACGGCGAGCGGTACTGGTTCTCGGAGCTGGAGCCGGACGGCGTGATCGCCCCGGACTTCACCGACCCGGACCGCGCCCTCCAACGGGACATCACCCGCGCCCGGTTCACCGCCTACCGGGACGCCCACGCCAAGTGGCTCGCCAACCGCGCCCCCGCCGCCGGCCGGTCCCTCGCCGACCGCACCCCGACCCCCGCCCCCCGATCGGAAACCCGATGACCGACGCGTTCTCCCTGCCGCCGGAGGCGGCCGCACCGGGACTGGCCGTCGCCGCCGCCACCCTGGCACGGCTGCGGACGGTGCCCGCGCTCGCCGCGCGCTACGCCGACCACCCCGCCGGCGTCCGCACCCTCGAGGAGCTGGCCGCGCTGCCGCCGCTGCTCAAGGACGACCTGAACACCGCGCTCACCCACCTGGAGCCACGCGCCGAGGCCGCCGCCACCTGGCTGTTCCAGAGCGGCGGCTCCACCGGCGCGCCCAAGGTCGGCTACGCGCCCACCGGCTTCTACATGGCCGGGGTGCACGCCCACTGGCCGGTGCTCGACCGCGACGACGTGTTCGCCAACGCCTGGGGCGCCGGCCGGATGTGGGGCGCGCACTTCCTGGCCGCCGCCCTGGCCGACCGGGCCGGCTGCCGGGTGATCGCGCTCGGCTCGATCACCCGCGAGGAGTACCCGGACTGGCTGGGCTTCCTGGCCGACCGCGGGGTGACGGCGATCGGCGGCACCCCGAGCGTGCTGCGGCTCTGGTTCGCGCACGCCCGCGCCGCCGGGCTCAAGCTGCCGACCCTGCGCAAGGTGCTGTGGCTGGGCGAGGCCTGGCAGCCGCAACTGGAGGAGGACCTCGCGGTGGTCGCGCCGCAGGCCCGCCGCTGGGGCATGTTCGGCTCCACCGAGACCTGGGTGGTCGGCACCAACACGCCGGACTGCCCCGCCGACACCTTCCATCCGCTGCCCGAACAGCTGGTGCACGCCGGGGCGGACGGACTGCTGGACTTCACCACCCTCGACCCCGCGATGCTGAACCCGGTGCTGCGCTACCGCACCGGTGACGCGGGCGAGTTGACCACCTGCCCGTGCGGCCGGCCGGGCCGGGCGATGCGGGTGCTGGGGCGGCGGGACAACGTCGTCCAGGTGCGCGGCCTCGGTCTGCACGTGGACGAGCTGGTCGCCCGGGCCGAGCGCGAACCGGGTGTCTCCCGGGCGCAGGTGGTGATCACCGAGGACGGCGGCCGGGCCACCGGGGTGGAGGTCCTGCTGCTGACCGACCCGGGCGCCGGGGTGGACGCCGCTTCGCTGCGCGGCGAGCTGCTGGCCGGTACGTTCACGCTGAGCACCGCGTTCCAGCACGACCCGGAGCACGTCACGGTCCGGGTGACGGAGGCGCTGCTCAGCAACGACCGGACCGGCAAGACGGCCTCCTTCGTCGTCCGCGAGGCCGACGCCCGTGACTCCGACGCCCGTGACTCCGACGCCCGCGAGGCCGTCGCCCCCGAGGAGGCCTCGTGAAGCTGCGGCGACCGGAGGACCTGGGGCGGGGCTTCAACCTCTTCTGGGCCGGCCAGACCGTCAGCGTGGTCGGCGACCGGATCACGGTGTTCGTCGTCCCCACCCTGATGATCTTCGTCCTGCACGCCTCCGCCCTCCAGGTCGGCGTGGTGGCGATGGCCCAGTACCTCGGCATCCCGCTGCTCGGCCCGGTGGCCGGCGTGCTGGTCGACCGCTGGGACAAGCGCCGCACGATGCTGGTCTGCGACCTGCTCCGGCTGGTCGCCGTCCTGGTGATCCCCCTCGCGTACTGGCTGGACCTCCTCTCCACCCCCCTGCTGTTCGGCTGCGTGGCCGTGATCAGCGGCGCGACCATCTTCTTCAACGTCGGCTACCTGATCGCCGTCCCCGCCGTCGTCCCCGAGGACCGGATGGTGCGCGCCTACTCCCGGCTGGAGGGCAGCAACTCGGTCTCCGAGGTGGCCGGGCCGTCGATCGCCGCCGGGCTGTACAGCGCGCTCGGGGTGGGCGCGCTGCTGGTGGACGCGGCCAGCTACCTGGTCTCCGCCGCCTGCTTCCGCTCCATGCCGCGCTGGGGCGAGCGCACGGTCGTCGAGGGCACGGTCTGGGAGCGGCTCACCGCCGGTTTCCGGATGAACTGGGCCGACCCGGTGCTGCGCCGGGTGGTACTGGCGGCCGTCACCCTCAACTCCGGCGGGCCGGTCTTCGTCACGGTGCTGCCCGTGCTCGCCTACCGGGGCCTGGACGTCTCGGTCGGCGAGTTCGGCGCCGCCATGTCGGTCGGCGCGGTCGGCGCGCTCGTCGGCGCGGTGGTCGCCCCCCGGATCAGCCAACGGTTCGGCCTGGGACGGACCCTGGCCTGGTCGCTGCTGCTGCACTGCCTGGTCGGACTGGGCGTGCTGGCCGCGCCCGCGCTGCCCGCCGGACTCGTGATCGCGGTGACCATGGGCTGCTACGGCTTCTTCATGTCCTGCATCAACGTGTGCAGCGCGCCGACCCGGCAGGCCCGGATGTCCGCCGAGCACCAGGGCGTGATGCACGCGGCGTTCCGCACCGTCACCTGGGGCGTCATCCCGCTCGCCGCGCTGGTCGGCGGCCTCGCCGTGTCCGCGCTCACCGACCCCCTGGGCATCCGCGACGCCGCCCGCTGGGTGATGGCCGGCGGCACCCTGCTGGCCGCCTGCTCCTTCCTGCCCGCCCTCGGCATCCAGTCCCGGCTGGACGCCGCCGCCCGCGAGCAGAAGGCGCGGCAACCGGCGGACGCCGCACCGGCGTTGACGGAGAGCGCGTCGTGAGCGCCGGGCCCGGCGGGGACGTCCTGCTGATCACCGGCTGCTCCTCCGGCATCGGGCTGGCCACCGCCGTGGCCGCCGCCCGGGCCGGGTTCACCACGGTGGCCACGCTGCGCGACCCGGACCGCGCCGACGCCCTGCACAAGGCCGCCGACGAGGCCGGGGTCACCCTGGACGTCCGCCGGCTCGACGTCACCGACGCCGCGTCCGTGGCCGCCTGCGTCGACGGCGTGGCCGCGACCCACGGACGGCTGGACGCGGTGGTCAACAACGCCGGCGTCTCCAACTTCGACCCCACCCTGGAGATGTCCACCGACGCCGCGCTGCGCGCCAACCTGGAGGTGAACTTCTTCGGCGTGATCGCCGTCAGCCGCGCCGCGCTGCCGCTGCTGCGCGCCTCCGGCGGCCGGCTGCTCACCATCGGCAGCGTGCACGGCGTGGTCGGCCAACCGTTCAACGAGGCCTACTGCGCCGCCAAGTCCGCCGTCGAGGGGTTCATGGAGAGCCTCGCCCCGGTGGTCGGCGCGCACGGCGTGCGGGTCTCCGTGGTCGTCCCCGGCTTCGTGCCGGACACCGGGTTCGGGATCTTCCCCGACATCGACCGCCGCACCATCGCGGCGGCCTCCGGCCCCTACGCGCCGACCTTCGCCGACTACCTGGACTGGGTCGGCGGCCAGGGCTGGGAGGCCGCCGGGCAGCCGGCCCGGGAGGTGGCCGAGGTGGTGGTGCGCACGCTGCGCGCCGAGCGGCCCGCCTTCCGGGTGCCCACCAACGCCTGGGCCGCCGGCTACCTGGCGCAGAAGCTCGCCGACCCGGACGGTTCGGCCGTCCAGACCCTCGCCCGCACCTGGATCGGCCGCCCCGACCCCAGCTAGACCACCCTCAGGAGCCCCGCCATGCCCGCCAAACCCCTGCCCGAGCTGGTCGACTTCGCCCGGCGCAACTCCCCCTTCTACGCCGAGCTGTACCGGGACCTGCCGGACCGCGTCGAGCAGCTCTCGGAACTCCCGCTGATCGAGCAGACGGCCTTCTGGGCCGCCAATTCCTGGCCGGACAACCGGCTGCTCACCGGGCCCCTGCTGGACGGCGGCGTCTACAAGACCGGTGGCACCACCGGCGTCCCCAAGTTCTCGCCGTGGACGCGCACCGAGCACGCCGACTCGGTCACCGCCTTCGGCGCGGGACTCGTCCAGGCCGGCCTCAAGCCCGGCCACCGGGTCGCCAACCTGTTCTGGGCCGGCGAGCTGTACGGCGGCTTCCTCTACATCGAGAACGCCCTGCACCACGCCCCGGTGGACAACGTCCGGCTGCCCGTCGGCGCCGCGCCCGACGCGTACGTGGCCGGGCTGATCGCCGACTTCGGCGTGGACGTGCTGGCCGGCGAGCCGATGAAGCTCAGCTCGGTCGCCGAGTACCTGGTCAAGCACGGCCAGGTCGCCGAACGCATCGAACTCCTGCTGTTCGGCGGGGACCTGCTCTTCGCCGACCTGCGCCCGATCCTCTCCCGCGCGTTCCCCAACGCGGCGGTCGCCTCGATCGGCTACGCCTCGGTGGACGCCGGTCTGGTCGGCGCACCGGTGCCCGGCGACGACGTCCGGGTGCACGAGGCGTTCCCGCACCGGACGGTGGTGGAGCTGGTCGACGACGTGAGCGGCGCGCCGATCACCGAACCCGGGGTGCCCGGCCGGGTGGTGGTCACCAACCTGTTCCGCACCCTGATGCCGATCCTGCGCTACCCGACCGGCGACCGCGCCGAGTGGGTGGACGTGGAGCGCGGCCGGTTCCGGCTGGTCGGGCGGTCCGTCGAGGGGGCCCGGGTGGGCACGGTGGCGATGCCGACCGAGGAGATCCGCGCCGTCCTGCTCGCCCACGACCCCGACCAGCACATCTCCGGGATGCAGATGGTGCAGCGGCGCTGGGACGGCAAGGACGGGCTGATCCTGCGCCTGGGCCACACCGAGGAGCCCCCGGCGGGCCTCGCCGAGCGGCTGGTCGAGGCGGTGTACCGGGCGCGGCCGCTCTACCCGGACGACGTGGCGGCCGGGGTGATCCACGACCTCCTGGTGGAGTGGGTGCCCCGGTCCGAGCTGGTCACCAACCCGCGCACCGGCAAGCTCCAGCAGGTGGTGGACGAGCGCCCGCCGGCCTGACGCGCCGACGGCCTGACCCGCCGACCGACGACGGGTCGGAAAAGCGGGGGCGGGCCGGGGGAAGCGTTCCCCCGGCCCGCCCGGGTCCTCAGGACGTGTGCGGCTGTCCGGCCAGCATCACGCTCTGGCCGCGGAATTCCGCGATCACCTTTTCCGCCGCGTTCCGCACCGTCACGTCGTAAACGCCGGTCCGTCCGGAGCGCGTGCGCTCGACCGCCTCGGCGACCAGTTCGTCCCCGACCGCAGCCGGCGCCAGGAAGGTCACCTGGGCGGCCTGCGCCACCGTCACCGGGCCGTAGCTGTTGCAGGCGTAGGAGAACGCCGCGTCGGCGAGCAGGAAGAGATAGCCGCCGTGCGCGATGCCGTGGCCGTTCACCATGGCCGGGGCCACCGTCATCCGCATCGACGCCCGGCCGGTGGACACCTCGTCCAACGTGATCCCGAGGCCCCGACAGGCCAGGTCGCGCTCGTACAGCGCCGCCATCCGGGAATTCGGCACCGCTCCCCCGGCCGACGCCGCGGACGCCGTCGACGCCGTGGAATCCGTCGATCCCGAGGAATCCGCCGACGCCGCGGAATCCTCGACGGTCACGGTGTCCACGCTCATGACGCCCTGCTTCCCCGGGAACAGCCCGAAACGGTCGGTGTGCCGTGCGGCGTGTTGCACCCGCATTACACCGAGGCCCGCGACGGGCTGTCAACGGTCCGCCGGAGAGATCGGAGAGTCCGTCAGAAGAACTCAGAGCAGCCGCTTGATGTCCCCCCGCGCCCGGTAGAACGAGCCGCTGCCGGACTCCAGCACCTCCGCCACCAGGTACCGCGCGCCGGGCACCCGGATGTCCTTCGGGAACTGCACCCGGCGGGTCGCGTCGAAGCCCGGCGACACCACCCGCACCCGCAGCCGGCTGCCGTCCTGCACGCACTCCACCTCGATGCCGCCCGCCGCGCCCGCCGAACCGACCGCCACCGACTCGATCTCGGCGCCGGCCACCGCCGCCGTCCAGCCGCTGCCGTCCACCTCGGCGGCCTGCGGCAGCCGGCCCTCCTCGGCCGCCCGCACCGCCGCCTCGCTCGCGTCCAGGCAGACCAGCGAACCGTCCGTGGTCA
The DNA here is from genome assembly GCA_000719695.1 of Streptomyces sp. NRRL F-6131. GTDB lineage: Bacteria > Actinomycetota > Actinomycetes > Streptomycetales > Streptomycetaceae > Kitasatospora. Next base: position 25,348 of record JOHN01000050.1, on the reverse strand, counting down.
CCAGGTACAGCCGGCCGTCGCGGTACTGCATGCTGTACGCCGAACCGCAGCCGGTGCCGAGCTTCCAGAGGCGGGTGCCGTCGGCATCGAAGCAGTACACCGAGGAGTGGTTGTCGCCCGCGAACACGTACCGGCCGTCGGGCGAGGCCGCGCAGGAGAACACCGCGGCGTCGCAGCGGTAGCGGGCCACCTCCGACCCGTCCGCCTTGCGCAGCCGGTGCACCCAGCCGCGCCCCGTGCCGGCGAACACCTCCTCCCGCTCCTGCCAGCCGAACAGCACGTCACCCTCGGTCCGGGTGTGCCAGACCGGGGCGCCGCCGCGGGCCGCGTACCGGGACACCCCGCGCGAGTGGCCGTGGTACACGCCGTCGCCGTCGCAGCGGACCATCCAGCCGTCGGTGCCCTCGGCCGAGCGCCGCCACTGGAACTCGTCCTCGTGGTCGACGGTGGTGATCCCGCCGCGCGCGTCGGCCACGCCGAGCACGCCGTCGTGGATGTCCAGCCAGTAGATGTCGACGTCCTCGGCGATCTCGTACGCCACCCGCGGCACCTTGCCGCCGAGGTCGTACACCTTGCCGTCGTCGCAGCCCGCGTAGATCCACCAGTCGTCCGCGACGATGCACTTGACGCCGTCGGGCAGTCCGTAGCGGCCCGTCACCTCGCCGTCGTGGGTCAGCGTGTAGACGTCGCCGCGCTCGTTGCCGACCCAGGCGTGCTCCTCGCCGACGAAGACCCCGAACGCCGCCGCACCGGACCGGAACCGCCAGAGCACCGGCGCCTGCCGGGCCGTCGACCGGGTGCTGACGATCGCCCGCCGCGTCACCTCCCGCCGCTGGCGCACGCCGCGCACCGCCGGGGCGTAGCCCTTGCGGACCTTCTCGCCGATCTTCTTGGCGGCGGCCGCCGCGGCCTTCTCCGCCGAGGGGTAGGCGGTGGTCTTGGTCTGGCCGCCCTCGCCGATCCGCCCGTAGGTGACGGTGACGTCCGTGCCGGCCACCCGGACCTCGTAGAACTTGTGCGCGCTGCCGCTGTCCTCGGACAGCTCCAGGTAGGTCGACTGCTCGCCGGTGGCGGTGGCTGACATGGCGGGGGCCCCTTCCGGGCACGGGCGTGACGGGGTGTGGAGGCGCTGCGGGCGCGGTGCCCGGCGACACCCCAGAACCTAGCCGCACGCACCGACAACGGCGGTCCCCGGGGTCTGCCCGAACGGACCTTCCGCTCCCTCCTCCGCTCTGACAGCATCGTCCGCTATCCGGTGACCAGCGGCCGGGATCGGCGGTGCCCGCCCACCGGGACGGGGCCCAGGGGGCGGGGAGCGAACGGATGCAGAGCCCGGCGTCGGCACCCACCGCACCCGTCCCACCCGTCCCACCCGTCCCGCCCGGGACCGGCGCCGAGCACCGGCCCGCGCGCTGGGTCCGCACCCGGCTGCGGGCCGCCCCCTGGGCGGCGCTGCTCAACGCCGTGCTGGTGCTCGTGGTCGTGCTGCTCGCCGCCGGCCTGCCGCGCGGCACCGACCGCGGCGAGGACGCCGCCCTGCACGACTTCCTGCGCGACCGCGGCATCGGCGCGACCAGCCTGGTCAGCCGTTCCGCGCTCCGCCCCGGCGACGACGCGGCCAGCCTGGCCTCGGTCGCGGCCCACCTGACGGCCCGCACCGGCGGGGAGTTCCGGGTCTCGGCGAGCGGCCCGGTGTACGGCGTCCGGGGCGTCAGCGGACAGACCCTCGGCAACCCGCAGCTGTCCAGGCCGGACGGCCCCTCCCCCACGATGGAACTGCGTCACCTCGCCGGACTCTCCGAGCACGCCACCCTGGTCGCCGGCCGCTGGCCGACCCCCCAACCCGACCGGCCGCTGCCGATCGTGGTGTCGGAACTCACCGCCGAGAAGCTCAACATCCGGATCGGCGACGTGCTGACCGAGGAGAAGGCGCCCGGCCTGCGACCCTCGCCGACCAGCGAGGTGGTCGGCACCTTCCGGGTCGACGACGACAACGACCCGTACTGGACCGACCTCTCCTGCCTGGGCCGGCCCTGCCTGAAGATCCCCGAGACCTTCGAGTGGCGGCGGTCCTGGTCGGCGGTCGGCCTCACCGGCGGCGACGACCTGCCCCGGCTCTTCGAGTGGGCCAAGGGCGGGGAGCTCTCCTGGCGGCTGCCGGTCGACCCCGAGTCGCTGCGCGCCGACCGGCTGCCGGCCGCCGAGCACGAGCTCGCCGGCTACCTGAGCGGCCCCACCGCCGCCGAGCTGGCCGCCGCCACCGGCCGCGCCGACCTGCGCACCTTCTCCTCCCTGCCCGAGCTGTTCGCCCTGGCCACCGCCCGCCGGGACGCCGCCGCCCCGCTGGCGGCCCTCGGCCCGGCCGGCCTGGCCGGCGAGGTCGTCGTCGTCCTCTGCCTGGCCGCCGCCCTGGCCGCCGACCGGCGCGGCCCCGAACTCCTGCTGCTCCAGGCCCGCGGCGGCTCCCGCCGGGGCCTGCTGCGGCGGCTGCTCGGCGAGGGCGCGACCACCGTCCTGCCAGGGGCCGCCCTCGGAACGCTCCTCGCCCTCCTGCTGCTGCCCACCCCCCGCTGGGGCACCGCCCTGCTCGCCGCCGTCACCGCCACCCTGTGCGCCCTGCTCGCCTTCCCGGCCCGCGCCCTGGGGCTGCTCACCCCCCGCCGGGCCGCCCGGCGCGACGGGGCCCGGCGACTGGTCGGCGAACTCGGCCTGCTCACCCTGACCGTCGCCGCGGTGGCCGAGGTCCGCCGGCGCGGCGCCGCCCCGCCCGGCGCCGGGATCGACCCGCTGCTGGTCGCCGCCCCGCTGCTGATCGCCCTCAGCACCGGTCTGCTGCTCGCCCGGATCCAGCCGCCGCTGGTCGGCGCCCTCGCCCGCGCGGTCGGGCGGCGGCGCGGCGCGGTCGGCTTCCTCGGGCTCGCCGGCGCCGCGCGCGGTGCGGGCGGGCGCCCGCGCCCCGCCGTGCTGCCGATGCTCGCGCTGCTGCTCGCCGTCACCACCGCCGGGTTCGGCGCCGACGTGATCGAGGCGGTCGACTCCGGCCGGGCCCGCGAAGCCCGCCACGCCACCGGCGGCGACGTCATGGTGAGCGCCCCCAAGGGCTTCGGCCTGGTCCCCTCCTTCGCCGAGGAGGCCGGCCGGCTGCCCGGCGTCCGGGCCGCCACCACCGTCACCCTGCTGACCGACGCCGCCGTGCTGCGCCCCGGCCGACGCCACCTCACCATCAGCCTGGTGGTCGTCGATCCGCCCGCCTACGCGGAGATCGCCCGGTCCGTCGGCCGCGGCGGCTTCGACCCGGCGCTGCTGGCCGCCCCCGACGGCCCGGGCGGAGCGGCCGGGCGCGAGGTGCCCGTCCCCGCGCTGTACTCGCGCGGGCTGGTCGAGGAGCTCGGCGGCCGGGCCGGGGCGGAACGGATCTACCTGACCAGCACCGGCGAACTGCGTGCCCAGTACGCGGGCACCGTCGACACCACCCCGGCGCTGCGCGACTCCACCCACCCGTTCGTCGTCCTCCCGGCCGGCCCCGCCGCCGCCCGGCTGCCCGAACTCAAGGACCACGGGCACTGGTTCGCCGTCGGGGACGTGGACGAGACGGCCGTCCGTTCGCTGATGCGCGGCCTGCCCGTGCACCCGCTGGTCGCCGACACCGCACGGCTGACCGGCGTCCCGGTGGTCGGCCCGCGCCCGGAGGACATCCCGGACGGCTACCTGGTGAAGACCAGCGCCGCGCTCACCGCCGAACTCACCGAGGACCCGCTGCGGCGCGCCGCCGCCCTGGTGTTCCGGTCCACCACCGTCGGCGCGGGCGCGTTCGCCCTGCTCGCCGCGCTGCTCACCCTGGTCCGCGCAGCCCCCGCCCGGGCCGCCGCGCTGGCCCGGCTGCGCACCATGGGGCTGCGGCCCCGGCAGGGCCTGGCGCTCATCCTGGTCGAGACCCTGCCGCAGACCCTGCTGGCGGCGGTCGGCGGCCTGCTCGCCTCCCTCGCCGCCGTCGCCCTGCTCGGACCGGCCCTCGACCTGTCCGCGCTGCTCGGCACCGCCGTCCCCCCGGGCCTGCCGGTCCACCTCACCGCCGTGCTGGCCCCGGCGCTCGCCCTCACCGCCCTGGTCAGCGCCGGCGTCCTCGCCGAGGCCCTGATCGGCGGCCGCCGCCAGATCGCCACCGACCTCCGCGCCGGCGACCCGGCGGCCTGAGCCGTCCCGGCCCGGCGGCACGCGCTACCGGACGGAGGCCAGGTACGCGTCCGTCAGTTCCGGGGTCGCCAGCCAGGCGGCGTGGTCGGCGGGTTCGGCGTAGGTGTTGGCCAGACGGCGGGCCACCGGCTCGTGCTCGGCGGCCGCCGCGAACACGCCCTGGAGGTGCGCGGGCATGGTCAGCAGGTCCGCCGTCAGGGCCACCCCGTGGCGGGCGTGCCGCTGCCAGAAGTCCTCGAACACCTGGGTCATCCACTCCGTCGTGAACGGCGCGTCCCCCCGCTCGACGATCGCCCGGAGACAGGCGTCGGCCGCCCGCGCCGCGCCGTTCGCACCCTGGCCGGTGATCGGGTCGTTGACCACCAGCGCGTCCCCGATCCCCAGCACCGCGACGCCACCGTCCAGTCGCGCCACCGGCCGCCGCACCACCGGGGTCAGCGCCCCGTAGAGGGACGCGCCGGGGTCGGTGGGCTCGGCGCCCGCCCACAGCTCGGCCTCCCAGGGCAGGTACTCCGCCATCACCTCCCGCATCCTGCGCAGCTGCTCGGCGCCCGGCGGCCGGTCGCCGAAGCGGTCGAAGGCGCTCCCGGGCACGGACTCCCAGAGCAGGATGTCGCACGGTCCCGACAGTGTGAGGGCCGGCTGGAGGTACAACTCCCCCACCCCGGGCACCGCGTGCATCCGGGCCCGCGGGGCCGCCGTCGGATCGGGCGCGCCCACGCCGTGCGCGTACAGGGCGGCCAGCCGCCGCTGGGGCGCGTCGAACGGCGAACGGGCGGCGTCCCGTTCGAAGATCCCGGCCAGCTCGCCCCGGCCGACCGCGACCACCGTCAGATCGTGCGCCGCCGCCAGCTCCGCCAGCCCGGCCCGGTCCAGTTCGCGGTACTCCACCCGTCCGCCGCGCTCCTCCAGCAGCTCCAGCCAGCGGGCCATCTTCACCCGCTGGTCCACCGACTGGGCCGGCTCGTCCAGCGTCATGGTGAACTCCAGGGCCCGCAGGCCGGGTTCGGGCACCAGCACGGCGTCCACCGCGTGCACGGACGGCGCCTCGCCCGCCCAGAGGTCCAGCCCGGCCGCCCGCTCCACCCGCAACGCCGGCCCGAACATCGCCTGGGTGGACATCACCGGGCCGGACCGCATCGCGTCCGGCGTCCGGCCCGACACCACGGTCACCTCGTACCCGTCCACCGCCAGCAGCCCCAGGCCCAGCTGCAGACCCGCCTGCCCGGCCCCCACGATCGCGATCCGACGCATGCCGCACCTCCGTACCGACGACGAACAAGAGTGGTGATGCTACGTCAGTTCGGCGCGAGGTCGGCCGGTTTCGCCGAAGGAACTGCCGGTCAGGGGCCGGGGGCCGGGTGGTCGGAGCTGTCGCGCACCACCAGTTCGGCCGGCAGTTCCACGCCCCGCTCGGGGAGCGGTCCGGCGGGGCGGAGCTGACCGAGGAGCCGGCCGACCAGGGTGGTGGCGATGGTGCGCAGGGGCAGCCGCAGTGAGGTGAGCGGCGGGTGGAGGTGGCGGGCGAGGGGGGTGTCGTGGAAGCCGGTGACGGCGAGGTCGAGGCCGACCCGGAGGCCCTCCGCGCGGGCGGCCTCGTAGATGTCGAGGGCGGCGAGGTCGTTGTCGGCGGCGAGGGCGGTGGGGCGGTCGGGGCCGCGCAGCAGGGCGCGCAGGTCGCCGCCGGGGAGTGCGGGGGCGAGCGAGAGCCCCAGGCGGGCGGCCTCGCGGTGGAAGCCCTCGCGGCGGGCGGCCAGCCAGGGCAGGGCGGTGGCCGCGCCGACGAAGGCGACCCGGCGGTGGCCGCGGGCGGCGAGGTGGCGGGCGACCTCGGCGGTGGCCGCGGCGTTGTCGATGTCGACCCAGTGCTGCGGCAGGCCGGGCCCGGTGCGGCCGAAGGCGGCGAAGGGGATGCCGACCCGCGCGGCGTGCGCGGCGCGCGGGTCGTCGGGGAGGACGTCGGCGAGGACCAGGCCGTCGACCTGGCGGGCCGCGACCACGCCGTCGATCACCGCCCGGGCGTGCCGCTCCCCCGCCGCCGGGCGGAGGAGCAGCACGTGGTGGCCCTCGGCCCCGGCCGCGTCGACCAGGGCCGCCAGGAAGCCGGCCATCAGCGGGTTGGGGTCGAACGGGTCGTCGACCGGTGCGAGGTAGCCGAGGGTGCGGCGCTCGCCGGTGCGCAGCGACCGGGCGGACTGGTCGGGCCGGTAGCCGAGCCGCTCGATCGCCGCGGTGACCCGGGCGAGGGTGTCGGGGCGGACCCGGTGCGGGGCGTTGATGGCGTTGGAGACGGTCTGCCGGGACACCCCGGCCGCGTCGGCCACGTCCGCGACGGTGGTGACGCGACGCGCGGGGCGTGCTTCCGGGGTGGTCATCGGCTCTCCTCCAGATCGGCGCGCCCCGGCCGGACGCCGTCCGTCAGACCCGGCGCAGGGTCAGCAGGCCGCCGCGCGGGACCTCGACGGTGACGCCGCCGTCGAGGTCGACGGTCGCGCTGCCGACGGTCCGGCCGCGGGCGTCCTGGACGGTGGCCCCGACGGTGCCCCGGCCGCCGACCAGGCGGACGTCCGGGTCGGCGTCGGCGTTGGCGACCAGCAGCGTACGCCACGCGCCGGCGGCGCCGTCGCCGGTGGCGACCGGCAGGGCCGCGTACCGGGCGACGACCGCCGTGCCGTCCCCGATCGCGGTGACCATCGGGTAGCCGAGGTCGGGCCGGGCCGGCCGGAGCGCGCCGAGCTGGAGGGTGTCGACGTGGGCGCGGGAGACGCCGAGCCAGAAGGCGAGCGTCTCGCGCTGCTCGGTGCTCAGGGCGGCGAGGTCGACGGAGATCTGCGGCACGCCGAACAGGACGTTGATCAGGTGGCAGGCGATCTGCTCGACGGGTTCGGCGGGGTGCCACATCAGCATGTCGGAGTGGACGGCGAGCGGTCCGGCGACCAGCCGGGTGTCGACGACCCGCTGCCGGTTCTCCTGCGGGCCGAGCGGGCAGTCGACGGCCCGGACCATGGTGGCGTAGGGCCACAGGCCGGGGCTGACGTAGGGCTGGCGGTGTTCGATCATCGCGTCGGGCGCGGCGGCGTCGATCCGGCGGCGGATCTCGCCGAGCAGCAGGTGCAGGCCCTCGTCGACGGTGGCGCAGTCGGCCCCGGGGCCGGGGGCCGGCGGGTCCTGGACGCCGAACCAGTCGACGAAGTCGACCTTGAGACCGTCCGTGCCCCACTCCTCGACGGCCCGGGCGAGCCGGTCGGCCAGGTGGGCCCGGACCTCCGGGTGGCGGGGGTCGGCGACGACGGCCCCCAGGTGGGGGGCGTCGACGAGGGCGTACCGGCCGAGTTCGTCCCAGGCGGCGCTGTCCTTGCCGATGAAGGGCAGCGCGTACCAGAGCAGGTAGCGGACGCCCAGGTCGTGGACGCGGGCGACGTGCGCGGCGGTGTCGGGCAGCGAGTGGGGTTCCCAGTCGCCGCAGTGGGCGTAGCCGCGGGTGCGGTCGGTGGTCATCCAGCCGTCGTCGACGATGATCGTGTCGAGGCCGAGCTCCTTGCCGAGCGCGGCCTGGCGTTCGACGGCCTCGGGGGTGACGTTCTGGTGCAGCGCGTACCAGGTGGAGTAGGCGGGCAGCCGGGCGGCGTCCGGGACGCGGACCGGGCGGTCGGCGGCCCACCAGTCGGCGAGTTCGGCGAGGCTGTGGCCGAAGTGGCGGCCGGAGGTGTCGATCCGGACGGTGAGCCGTCCGGCGGCCTGCACCCAGAAGCGGAACTCGCCGGTCTCCTCGACGACCCCGGCGCTCGCCAGGGCCTCCTCGCGGTCGGCGGCGAACGCGCAGACGGTGGTGTCGCCGGTGCCGACGAGGGCGGCGACGGGGGCGCCGCGGGAGAGGGTGGTGCGGCGCGGGGCGCTCCAGGCGGCGGGCAGCCAGCCGGTGCCGCGCGGTTCGGGGGTCCAGAAGGAGGTGACGTCGACGCAGGGGGTGCGCCACTCGATCCGGACGTCGCCGGTGCCGTCGTCGCCGTCCGCGTGCTCGGCCTCGGCGGTGACCTCGAGGACGCCCTCGGCGAGGACGTTCACGCTCGCCGACCCGGCGACCAGCAGCTCCAGCCGGCCGGCGGGGCCGGGCAGGGCCACCGGGCGGGGGCGCGCGGTGGTGGCGGGGGCGTGGGGCTCCCAGATCTCGTCGCTGGTGTCCGTCATGGTGCGGTTCAGCCCTTCGTGGCGCCGGCCAGCAGGCCGGAGATGAACTGCCGCTGGAGGACCAGGAAGAGGACCATCATCGGCAGGGTGGACACGGCGGTTCCGGCGAGGATCGAGCCGTAGTCGGTGTTGCTCTTCATGCCCTGGAGGGTGGCGAGCGCGACCGGCAGGGTGTGCATGTCGGTGCTGCGCAGGGCGATCAGCGGCCAGACGAAGCTGTTCCACGAGCCGAGGAACAGGAAGATGGCCAGCGCGGCGAGCACCGGGCGCATGACCGGCACCACGATGCCGAACAGCACTCGCAGTTCGCCGGCGCCGTCGACCCGGGCGGCGTCGAGGAGTTCGTCCGGCATGCTGCTGAGCGCCTGGCGCATCAGGAAGATCGCGAACGGCACGCACAGGCCGGGCAGGACGAGCGCCTGGTAGCTGTCGAGCAGCCCGAAGGACATCATCATCTTGAACAGCGGGACGAGCATCACCTGGTCCGGCACCACCAGGGTCGACAGCAGCACGGCGAACAGCACCGTGCGGCCGCGGAACCGGAACTTGGCGAAGGCGTAGCCGGCGAGCAGTGCCACGACCAGCGCGCCGAGGGTCTGGAGCCCGGACACCAGCAGCGAGTTGAGCAGCACCCGGCCGAGGCCGACCCGTTCCTGGAGGTGGCGGAGGTTGTCGCCGAGGTGGGAGCCGGGCAGCAGGTTGGGCGGCCAGGAGAAGATGTCGGCGTCGCTGCGGGTCGCGGAGACCACCAGCCAGTAGAACGGGGCGACGGACAGGCCGGTGACGGCGGCGAGCAGCAGGGTGAGCGGCCAGCCGCGCAGCCGGCGCCGGCGGCCGGGCCCGGCGCCGGACGGAGCGCCGGCGGCGGGGGCCGGGCCCGGCGCGACGGCCTGGACGGAGGTGGCGGCGGAGGTCATTCGCGTTCTCCCATCAGGCGCATCTGGGCCGCGCCGAGCACCGAGACGATCAGGGTGAGCGCGTAGGCGATGGCGGAGGCGTAGCCGAAGTCGAAGTAGCGGAAGCCGTTGTCGTAGAGGTACATCGAGACGGTGAGGGTGGCGTTGTCGGGGCCGCCGCGGGTGAGCACGTACGGCTCGTCGAAGAGCTGGAGGGTGCCGATGGTGGAGAGCACCACGGTGAACAGCAGCACGGGCCTCAGCGCGGGCAGGGTGACGGAGCGGAAGCGGCGCACCGGTCCGGCCCCGTCGACCATCGCCGCCTCGTACAGCTCCCGGGGGATGCCCTGCAGGCCGGCCAGGTAGATGACGGCGTTGTAGCCGGTGTAGTGCCAGGTCAGCACGAGGACGACGGCCATCCGGGCCCAGAAGCCGTCGCCGAACCAGTCGACGGTCGGCAGCCCGAGCGCGTCCAGCGCGTTGTTGACGGCGCCGTTCTGGGTGTTGAGCAGGAAGGAGAACAGGATGCCGGTGGCGACCAGGCCGGTGACGGTGGGCATGAAGACGCCGAGCCGCCAGACGGTGCGCCAGCGGACGAAGGCCGCGTTGAGGCCGACGGCGAGGAGCAGCGCGAGCGCGAGCATCACCGGGACCTGCACGACGAGGATCCGGCCGGTGTTGCCGAGCGCCGTCCAGAACAGCGGGTCGTCGAGGAGGCGCCGGTAGTTGGCGAGACCGGCGCTGTGGGTGACGCTGCCGGAGCCGGCGGTCAGCGACAGCAGCAGCGAGGAGACGATCGGGTAGGCCTTGAAGACCCCGAAGAGGATCAGCGCGGGCGCCAGCAGCAGGTAGGGCACGGCCCGGCGGCGGAGCCTGGCGCGCCGGACGGCGGCCGGCCGGGCGGCCGGAGGGGCGGCGGTGGTCACTTGATCTTGCGTCCGGTCTGCTGGGCGAGCTGCTTGGCGGCGTCCTGCAGCGCCTCGGCCGGGTCGCCGCCCTTGACCAGGACCTTGGTCTGGGCGTCGCTGACCAGCTTGAGCGCGCGGGCGTAGTCGCCGGAGTAGTTGGTGGCGTCGCCGCCCTCGGAGAGCAGGTCGGTGAAGGTCTTCAGGACCGGCTGGCCGCCGTAGTAGGCGCTCGGCTCGCGGTAGATCGGGTCCTGGTAGGCGGCGGTGAGCGCGGGGAAGACGCTGCCGGCCTTGAACATGGCGTTGACCGAGTCGGCGCGGGTGAGCGCGTACTCGACGAACTTCCAGGCGGCGGCGCGGCGGGGGCTGGAGGCGGCGACGGCCAGGTGGGTGGTGTTGACGATGGCGGTGCGCTTGCCGCCGGGGGTGACGGCCGGCGGCCGGGTGAGCCGCCAGTTGCCGGCCAGGTCGGGGAACTTGGTCTCGATGAAGTGCGCGGCCCAGGAGGGCTGCGGACCGGCGCCGAGCTGGCTGTCCTTCATCTGGGTGCGCCAGGCGGTGGAGCCGGGGGTCTCCAGGACGAGTCCGGCGTCGTTGAGGCGCTTGACGACGGTGAGGGCGCGGACGCACTCGGGCGAGGTCAGCGTGATGTCGCCCTTGAGGTCGAAGAAGAACGCGCCCTGCTGCTGCATCAGGGACTGCAGGAAGTCCACGTCGGGGGCGGGGGTGCCGGGCTTGTTGATGCCGACCAGGCCGACGCCGGGGTTGGCGGCCTTGAAGGCGTCGGCGGCGGCGATCACGTCGTCCCAGGTCGCGAACGTGGTCGGGTCGAGCTTGGCCCGGTCGAACATGTCCTTGCGGTAGAAGAAGCCCTGGGCGTTGACCTCCCAGGGCAGCGCGCGGGCCTTGCCGTCCTTGTCGGTGACGACCGGCCACAGGCCCTGGGCGAACTTGTCCTTGTGGGCGTCGGCGCCGAGCGCGGAGAGGTCGGCGAAGCCGTTGGGGAACTTCTCCAGGTAGCCGGGCAGGTAGTCGCAGCCGATGTGCAGGACGTCGCCGAGGCCCTGGCCGCCGGCCGCCAGCCCGACAGTGATCTTGTCCCAGATGGCCGGGTTGCCGACGTCCTGGACGTCGACCTTGATGCCCGGGTTGTCCTTCTCGAAGGCGGGCACGACACCGCGCAGGGCGTCGGCGGCACTGGTCCAGGACCAGACGGTGATCGTGCCGGTGGCGGCGTCGCCGCCGGAGGAGCCGGTGCCGTCGGAGCCGCCGCAGGCGGACAGGGCGCCGCCGGCGGAGAGGGCCAGCAGGCCGGCGCCGGAGGCGCGGAGCAGGTCGCGGCGGGAAAGGTGTGACATGGCATGCCCTTCTGAGGGGGAGGGACGTCGAGCGGGAACGGGTGGGACGTCGGGTGGTGCCAGGTGGTGCATGCGGGATGCTGCGGGGTGACGTGGGCGGGGGTGGCGGGTACCGGAACGCCGTCGGGCGGGGACGGCGGGGACGGCGCGAGGCGTCCGCTCAGGCGGTGCGGACGCCCCGCTGCAGGTGGGCGAGCGTCTCGGCGAGCAGCTCGGCGGTGGTGGGGTCGGTACTGGCGTGCGGGGAGAGCCGGATCCAGCCGCCCCGCAGAGTGGTCGCCAGACCGGCCCCGGTCAGTGCGCGGTGGACGGCGGCGGGGTCGGCGCCGGGCAGCCGCAGCCGGGCGATCCCGCTGCCGACGGCGGCCGGGTCGCCGGAGCCGCCGCCGACGGGAAGGCCGTGGCGGCGGCCCGCCTCCGGTCCGCCGTCGGTCTCGGCGCCGGCCGTGCGGGCCGCGGCGAGCAGGCCGCCGAGCACCTCCCCGATCCGGGCCTCGATCCGGGCGGCGCCGGTCTCCCGCACCAGGGCGAGCGCCGCGCCCAGGGCGGCGACGGCGGGGCCGTCGGGGTTGGTGAGGGTGTGCGCGACGGCGCCGGGCCGGGGCGGGCGGGGGTGGACGGGCGCGTCGATCGGGTCGACCACGCCGGACCAGCCGCCGAGCCCGGGCCCGAGCCGGTCGGCGACCCGGTCGCGGACCAGCAGGACGGCCGCGCCCCAACCGGCCCGCAGCCACTTCTGGCCGCCGGCGGCCAGCACGTCGGCCGCGTCGACGGCGAACTCGACGGCGCCGAGCGCCTGGACGGCGTCCACCACCAGGATCCGGTCCGGCCCGATCAGCTCCTTGATCGCGGCCAGCGGCGCCCGGAACCCGGTGGCGGCGTCGACGGCGCAGACGGCGACGGCCCGCACCCGGTCGTCCAGGTGCTCCCGGACGAGGTCGGCGGTGAGCGGACCGTCGAGCTGACGGACGGCCAGACCGCCGTTCCCGGCGGCGCGCAACCACGGGTAGAGGGCGCCGGGGAAGTCGGTCCGCGCCACCAGGACGGTGCCGTCCGCCGCCGGGCCGTCCGCCGCGCCGGGCGCCGCTGTGCCGTCGCCCGTGCCGCGCACCGTCGTGCCGCGCGCCGCCGCACCCGCGCCGACCGCGTGGGCGGCGGCGAAGAGTCCGTGCGAGGTGGAGCCGACGAAGGCGATCTCGTGCGGCGCGGCGCGCAGCAGGTCGGCCGCCGTGCGGGCGGCCGCCGCGGTGTCCGCGTCGAGGCTGTCGAGCGCGTCCCAGCCGTGCCGGTGGAGCCGGTCGGCCTCGCGGAGCAGCACCCGGCGGACCGGTTCCGACACCGGCCCGAAGCGGGCGAAGTCCAGATAGCCGAACGGCTCGGCGAACTGCTGCAGGTACTCGGACATGACCTTCCTCGGTCGGGCCAGCATGGCGATTTGAACGTTCAAATCACACACAAACGAACAGAAGCGATCAACCTTCAACGAGCGGGAGACAGCAAACGCCCCCGGCCGATTCCCCGTCAAGACCTTGCGCACCGACAGCGCCCGGTCGAGACCCTCTCGTTACCGGCCGCCGAACCCCCTCCGACCAGCCCTTGCGCAATGCAATTTGACATTACTATTTTACTGGCGAGTGGGTCGAGAGATCACCACCGTTCCCTCCGCCTTCACTCCACTCCCGCACGGTCCCGCCCACCCGGCACCCCCACGCCTCCGGTCCGCGGCACCGTGCAACCCCCCACACCCCCACTGGAGTTCCGGTGTCAGCCAACCCACGCCTGCGCGCAGTCCTGCTCTCGGCGGCCCTCGCCGCCACCCTCACGGCCCCGCTCGTCCAGAGCGCCCGGGCCGCCGCGCCCGACACCCCGAGAACCGCGTCCGCCGTCTCCGCGTCCACCTTCGGCGAGGCCGCCGGCCACCCGGCCGGTCCGGCCGGCGACGTCGCCCACGGCAGCACCACCGTCGGCGCCCCCGGCCCCGAGGGCGCCCCGGGCAACGAGGCCCTCCAGCCGACGACGGACGCCACCCGACCGGCCGCGGACCCGGCCGACCTCACCAGCACGTCCGCGACCCCGGCCCCGCTCGCCGCCGACGCCGGCGCCGGCTGCTCCCTGGCCGGCTTCACCTCCCTCACCCCCGCCGCCCTCGCCGACTTCCTCGCCGACCGGTCGCACACCTACCAGGGCTGTCTGCGCCCGCTGCTGGTCTCCTGGGACCCGACGCTCGCCAAGGTCCTGACCCCGGCCCACGTCCGCGCCGTCGCCGACCGGATCACCGCCCTCGCGCCCCGCTTCGACAGCGCCAACAACCTCAACCAGCAGGAACTCTGGTACTTCCTGCACGTCGCCGTCTACTTCGACTACGGCCACCGCGAGCTGGACCTCAACGACGACACCACCATGACCGCGGTCGACCGCGCGATCGCCGCCTACACCGCCAACCCCCGGGTCTTCGACCCGACCACCACCGCCGGCGACACGATGGGCGAACTGCTCCAGGCCGCCACCGCCCCCAAGCTGCGGCCCGGCCGCCTCCCGCTGGTCGAGCGGGTGCTGCGCCAGTACGCCGTCCCCGGCACCGCGTACATCGGCGACCGGGGCTGGAACTGGGCCCTGCAGGCCGCGCTCCAGATCAACTTCCAGGGCGTCAACAACGTCTCCGAGGACGGCGGCGCGTTCCGCACGGCGCTCGTCGCCGCCCCCGGCTACCGCCAGGCGGTCCGCGCCTTCGCGGGCTACGCCCACCTCAAGGGCACCGCCACCGAGTGGGCCGTCGGCGACGCGATGAACGAGTACGCCCGCTTCGCCGTGGTGGACGCCCTCAAGCCCGCCATGAAGGCCGAGGTCGGCGCGACGATCACCACCGCCCGGAACGCCTTCGGCCGGCTCAGCCGCCCCTGGCTCAACGTGGCCGTCCCGGTCAACGACTTCGGCCTCTGCCAGCAGTACGACGCCTGCCGGGCCGACCTGGTCCGGACGTACTTCCCGAACACCTTCAGCTACGACAACGGCGCCCTGGTCATCCGCACCGCCCTCGACAAGGCCACCGCCGACCAGCTCTACTACGCCACCAAGCAGGTCAAGGCCCAGTTCTTCCGGGTCATCGGCACCGACCGGCCGCTCGCCGACGACACCCACCCCACCCTCACGGTGCAGCTGTACGACACCAAGACCAACTACCGGTCGCTCCAGTACCTGCTGTTCGGGATCGGCGACGTCGAGAACGGCGGCATGTTCATCGAGGAGAACTCCACCTTCTACACCTACCAGCGCACCACCGCCGAGTCGTACTTCAGCCTGGAGGAGCTCTTCCGGCACGAGTACACCCACTACCTCAACGCCCGCTGGGCGATCCCGGAGTCCGGCTACACCACCCGCTGGCCCGGCGACGCCACCTTCGCGATGAACGAGGGCACCGCCGAGTACTTCGCCGGCTCCACCGCCAAGGACGGCGTCAGGACCCGCAAGTACATGGTCCGCCAGATCGCCCAGGACGCCCGCGACGGCAACGCCCGGCTGACCGTCGACCAGATCCTGCACGCCACCTGGAACGGGCTCGGCTTCCGCGTCTACCCGTACGCGGCCACCTTCTTCAACCTCCTGGGCGAGCGCCACCCCGAGCAGCTCGCCGAGATGTACCGGCTGCTGCGCGCCGACGACGTCACCGGCTACGACGCCTGGCGCGACCGCCTCGGCAAGGACGCCGGCCTCCAGCGCGAGTACACCGCCTTCCTCGACGCCGAGGTCCCGCTGGCCGACGACCTCTACGTGCCGGTCACCACCTACACGCCGAACAGCCAGCTCCGCTACGCCTGGGCCTCCGAGGTCCAGGACGCCTTCGCCCGCGCCACCCAGAACACCCCGGTCTGCAAGGACAACGGCGACTGGAACAACGCGATGCGCTTCACCTGCACCGGCCGGACGACCGCCAACCTCACCAACACCCTCGACGCCGGACGGGTCCGCGCCGACATGGCCGCCACCGTCGACTACTTCCTGCTCTCCCGGGCCGGTGCCGCCGCCAACAACCTCGCCGACATGACCTGCTGGTTCGGCCAGGTCGAGGTCTGGCCCACCGGCCGCGCCGGCAGCGCCGACTACACCTGCGAGGGCCCCCTCCGCCGGTAGGGCCTCCCCTGCACGGGGGCGGCGCCCGAACGGCCCGCCCCGCCCCGCCCCGGCCCGAACGGCCCTGGCCCGAACGGCCCCGAGCGACCCGCCCGGGGCCGTTCGGCGTTCCCGGGGGAGGCCTCCGGCTCACCTCACCGGACGGGCAGGGCGTCCAGGGCGGGGGCGATGGTGGCGAAGGCCCGGTCGGTGAGGGCCGCCGGGTCCTCGGCGCCGTCACTGGCGCTCCACAGCTGGAGGACCACGTCGAAGGCGGTCAGCGCCATGCCCGCGGCGAGCCGGGGGTGGAGGCCGGTGGCGGGGCCCAGGGCCAGCCGGTCGGCGAGTTCGGCGGCCAGCTCGTCGCGCCACTGGGCCTGGCGCTCCAGGAAGCGGGCGTGCAGGGCCGGTGTGCCCAGGATCAGCTGGACCACCCGCAGCGCCTGCTCGGCGTGGCCGGCGCAGGCGTCGATGGAGACCCAGACGGTGTGCCGCAGCGCCACGGAGGGCGGCTCCTCGGCCGGCCGGCCGGCGAGTTCGGCCCGCATGCCGACGCCCATCTCCCCGAGGAACTGGACGACCACGTCCTCCTTGGACGCGAAGTAGCGGAAGAAGGTGCGCTTGGACATGCCGGCGGCGGCCGCGATCTCGTCGACCGTGACCGCGTCGAACCCCTTCTGCGCCAGGAGGTTCAGCGCGGCCTGGGACAGCTCGTCGGAGACCAGCTGACGCTTGCGCTGGGCCAGGCTCGCTTCAGGGCGGGTAGTCACCCGCTCATGTTACACGCCGCGCCGCCATTGGCCCTCAAGGGCGCGCTTGACACTTGGTGACAGGTTGGGCAATGTGTGACGCATGACGAAGCAGCAGGGCTGGACCGCCGATCAGATTCCGGACCAGACGGGGCGGGTGTTCGTCGTCACCGGGGCGAACAGCGGCCTCGGCCTGGCGACCACCCGGGCGATCGCCCGCCGGGGCGGCCAGGTGATCCTCGCCGTGCGCGACGAGGCCAAGGGCCGGCGGGCGGCGGCCGGGATCACGGCCGCCCAGCCGGGCGCCCGCCTGGAGGTGCGCCGCCTCGACCTGGCCGACCTCGACTCGGTCCGCTCCTTCGCCGACCGGCTGCGCTCGGACGGGACCCGCCCGGACGTCCTGGTCAACAACGCCGGCGTGATGGCGCCGCCGCGGACGCTGAACGCCCAGGGCCACGAGATCCAGTTCGCCGCCAACCACCTCGGCCACTTCGCGCTCACCGGGCTGCTGCTCGACCTGCTGGCCGAGGGCCGGGACCCGCGGGTGGTCACCGTCAGCTCGACCAACCACCGACAGGGGAAGGTCTTCTTCGACGACCTCTCCGGCGAGCGCAAGTACTCGCCGATGGGCTTCTACAACCAGTCGAAGTTCGCCAACGCCGTGTTCGGCTGGGAGCTCCACCAGCGCCTCGCCGCGGCCGGCAGCCCGGTCCGCAGCCTGCTCGCGCACCCCGGCTACACCGCCACCAACCTGCAGACCAGCTCCCCGGTCGGCCTGGTGAAGGTGCTCTTCGGCCGCATCCTGACCCCGCTCGCCCAGGCCCCGGACCAGGGCGCGCTGCCGCAGCTGTTCGCCGCCACCGCGCCGGACGTCGAGGGCGGGCAGTTCATCGGACCGGGCGGGATGGCCGAGCTGCGCGGTGCCCCGAAGGTCGTCCAGCTGGCCCCGTCGGCCGCCGACGCCGCGACCGGCAAGCGGCTGTGGGAGCTGTCGGAGAAGCTGACCGCCGTCCGGTTCGCCTTCCCCGCCGTCGCCTGACCCGACCGGCCCCCGAACCAGGGCCTGCCGCGCATGACGCCCCCGGCATGCGCGGCGGGCCCTGCACCACTCGCGCGCCCCGCGCGGACAACTCGTCCACAACTCCCCGACCCCGGCTCCCCGTCCCCCGCAGCGGCGCCGGGAATCTCGGCATTCCCTTTTGCGATCACAGCGCAATGAATTCGCCGCCCCACCCGACCGACAACACGAACGGAACACCTCCCACCGCTTCCGGAGGCCATTCACAGAACGAATCTCATGTTTTCCAGGTCAATCACCACGGGCGTGTGAGCTGGATCACGTTCCAAGATCGGTCCGATGACGACCTGTTAGGCTGAGGACTCAATGTCGAGCTCCATCCACGGGGGTAAAAGTGGGGGAACCAGCAAGCGTTGATGTGACCGCCTTTCCGGCGTTCCCGTTCATCGGGTCGGACCACGACCCGTTCATTCCGGTCAGAGATTACGACCTGAAGCACCTCGACGAGTCGGACGGCAGAATCAGACTCCCCTTCGGCGGGTGGGCCTGGCTGGTCTCCAAGCACGAGGACGTGCGGCAGCTGCTGCGCCACCCGGGCTTCAGCTCCGACCAGTACCGCCCCGGGTTCCCGGTCCTGAACCCGATCCCGCCGACCCGTGAGGGCGCCTCCGGGCTGTTCATCTTCATGGACGGCGAGGCCCACAGCCGCTTCCGGCGGATGCTGACCGCCGAATTCATGATCAAGAACATCCGGCGGATCGAGCCGCTGATCGAGGAGACCGTCAACGAGGCCCTCGGCCGCATGCGCGAGATCGGCCCGCCGGCCGACCTGATGAACGAGTTCGCGCTGCCGGTGCCGTCGATGACGATCTGCCACCTGCTCGGCGTGCCCTACTCGGACCACGACTTCTTCCAGCACCACAGCCGCGCGATCATGGACCGGAACTCCGGCCCGGCCGAGGTCGGCGCCGCCATGGAGGCCCTGAACGGCCTGCTGGGCGACCTGATCACGCACAAGCGCAGCCACCCCGGCGAGGACCTGCTCAGCCGCCTGGTGGCCGAGCGCGTGATCCCGGGGGAGCTCAAGGAGGAGGAGCTCCTGAGCATGGCCATGCTGCTGCTGGTGGCGGGCCACGAGACCACCGCGAACATGATCGGGATGTCCGCGCTGGCGCTGCTGGAGCACCCCGAGCACCTGGACGCCCTGCGCGAGGACCCGGGCCTGGCGCCCAACCTCGTCGAGGAGCTGCTCCGCTACTGCACCGTCGTCCGCACCGGCCTCCCCCGGCTCGCCCTGGAGGACGCCGTCATCGGCGGCCGGGAGATCAAGGCCGGCGAGAGCGTCGTGGCGATGCTGTCGATGGCCAACCGGGACGGCTCGGTCTTCCACGACCCCGAGTTCTTCGACCCACGGCGCAACGAGGCCCACCGGCACATGGCGTTCGGCTTCGGCCTGCACCAGTGCATCGGCCAGCCGCTGGCCCGGGCCGAGCTGCGGATCGCCCTGGTCCAGCTCGCCAAGCAGTTCCCGAACCTCCGGTCGGAGACGACCCTGGCGGACGTCCCGAAGCGCCACGAGGCGGTCACCTTCGGGCTGGGCGAACTGCCGGTGACGTGGTGACCATGCACATCACCGTGGACCGGGACCTCTGCTGCGGGTCCGGCAACTGCGTGGAGACCGTCCCCGACGTGTTCGACCAGGACAACCGGGACGGCATGGTGCTGCTGCGGCTCTCGCAGCCGCCCGAGCACCTCCAGGAGGCGGTCGAGCGCGCCGCCCAACTGTGTCCGGTGGGCGCCATCGAGATCTCCCGCCGGAATTCGACGGACTGACGGACTGACGGACGCAGCACTGCACGGGGGCGAGCACGCCGCGTCTCGACAATACGCCGTCCATTCCCGCACGCCGGTTTCCGGAATCCGGTCCCCGCAGAGTTCTCCCGCGCGGGCGGCCGGATCCCGGCCCGGGTGCGCCGCGCAATCCGGCGCGGATTTCCCAGGATTTCCCGGCGATTTCGAACGCGTCTTTCACCGTCCATTTCACCCGGCCGCGCGACCGCAATTTCGCGCTGCCCGGAAAGTGCCGGCCGAGCCGGGCGTGCCGAACGGTCACGCCCGGCCGGCCCCGCCCCTCACCCCTGTGTGCCCACATAACAGGAGAGCGGAAAAGTTGGATATCGGCAGCAGCCGGACACGAGTTTTTGTATGCAGTAGACACCCCTACGCGCGACTGGGCATTCGTGGGGCACTGAAGCAGGACGACGCGCTGACCGTGGTCGGCGAGGCGTCGGACATCATCGGGCTGCTGACCGCGACGGCGGTCCGCGAACCCGACGTCGTGGTGCTCGAAGCCCGGAAGCAGACCGACCACCTGCACGAGCTGACCGCCCTCGACACCGCCCTGGTGGTCGTCGTGGAGGACGCCGAGACCGCGGCGGACTGGATCCGTCTGACCCAGGCCAACGTCCGTGCCGTCGTGCACTCCGACGATCCCGAGGAGGTCCTCGTCGAAGCGGTCCGCCGGGCCACCACCGGCGACTGCTACGTCTCCCCCGGCCTCAGCGGCCTGCTCCTGCGGTTCGTGCGGGACACCCTACCCCGTCCCCTCTCGGTCGTCCCCACCCACGCACCCTTGACTTCACGCGAGTCCGAGGTGCTCCAGCTGGTGCGGCGGGGCATGGCCAACAAGGAGATCGCTCGTCGGCTGGGCCTGAGTGAAAAGACCGTCAAGTTCCACGTCTCCAACGTGCTCGCGAAGGCCCACATGGCCTCCCGGGCCCAGCTGATCGCCTCGGCCGCGGCCATGTGAGGCCGACGGCCGCGGACGGCGAGGAGGACGACCGCACCACCGCGGGGCGTCCGCACGGAACCACCGTGCGGGCGCCCCGTCGTCGTGCCCGTGTTCACCACCGCTTCACCGGGGGAAGGCTGACGGGACGTCCGGCCGCGCGCGCGTCGTTCCCGGTCCCGGGACCAGGTCGCTTGCCTTGGCCTAAAGTCCTGGTTTCCCGCCGTCGGGCCTGCCCCGAAGCCCTGCTTCCCTGCCGTTCCTCTGGCCGAAGTCCCGGTCCGGTCCGGAAACGGATACTCCCGGTATGAAGCCCTCCATGTCCGGTGACCAGACGATCGGCCGCACCCACGACACCGCCATCGCCGTGATCGGAGCCTCCTGCCGGGTCCCCTCGGCATCGGGTCCGGCCGCGTTCTGGCGACTCCTGACGGAGGGCACCGACGCCCTCTCGCCCTGGCCGGAGCAGCGCGGCCCCGGCGGCGCGTCCTGGACCGGCGGCTTCCTCGACGAGGTCGGCACCTTCGACGCCGCCTTCTTCGGCGTCGAGCCCGACGAGGCCGCGGCGATGGACCCGCAGCAGCGCCTCGCCCTCGAGCTGGTCTGGGAGGCCATGGAGGACGCCGGGCTGCCCGACCACCGGCTGCGCGGCTCGCGCACCGGCGTGTTCGTCGGCGTCTCCTCCGACGACTACGCCGCCCTCGCCGCCCGCGGCGACCGGGCCGGGAACGGCGAACTGCACGACTTCACCGGCCGGCACCGGGCCGTCGTCGCCAACCGGGTCTCCTGGACCCTCGGCCTCCAGGGCCCGAGCCTCGCCGTCGACGCGGCCCAGGCGTCCTCCCTGGTCGCCGTCCACCTCGCCTGCGAGAGCATCCGCCGCGGCGAGTCCGACCTGGCCTTCGCCGGCGGCGTCAACCTGATCCTCTCGCCGGACGGCATGCGGGCCGCCGCCGGCCTCGGCGCCCTCTCCGCCAAGGGCCGCTGCGCGGTGTTCGACGAGAGCGCCGACGGCTTCGTCCGCGGCGAGGGCGGCGGCGTGGTCCTGCTCAAGCCGCTCGCGCGGGCCGTCGCCGACGGCGACCCGATCTACTGCGTGATCCGGGGCAGCGCCGTCAACAACGACGGCGGCGGGGAGCGGCTCAGCGACCCCGACGTCGCCGGCCAGCAGCAGGTCCTGCGGCAGGCCTACGCCAACGCCGGGATCGGCACCGAAGCCGTCCAGTACGTCGAACTCCACGGCACCGGCACCCCCGTGGGCGACCCGGTCGAGGCCGCCGCCGTCTCCGCGGTCATCGGCCGCGGCGCCGACGACCGCCGGCCGCTGCGGGTCGGCTCCGTCAAGACCAACATCGGGCACCTGGAGGCCGCGGCCGGCATCGCCGGCCTGCTGAAGGCCGCGCTGGCACTGCGCCACCGCCGGCTGCCCGCCAGCCTGCACTTCCGCACCGCCAACCCGGCGATCCCGCTGGACGAGCTGAACCTGCGGGTGCAGACCGAACTCGACGCCTGGCCGGACCCGGAGGCCCCGCTGGTCGCCGGGGTCAGCTCGTTCGGCATCGGCGGCACCAACTGCCACGTGGTGCTGGCCGAGGGGCCCTACTCCGGCCACCCGGCGGACGCCGCCGCGGCCACCGGCGGCACCGCCCCGGCCGGGGCCACCGTGACCGCGGTGCCCGCCGACACCGCGCCGTCCGCCGAAGCCGGGGCGCCCGCCGCGCGCGGTCCGCTGCCGTGGGTGCTGTCCGCCCGCTCCGGCCGCGCGCTGGAGGCACAGGCCGGCAAGCTGCTCGCCCACCTGGAAGGCACCGACGGCGCGGCCACGGCCGACGCCGCCGCGGTCGCCCGCTCGCTGGCCACCGGCCGGACCGTCTTCGAGCACCGCGCCGTCGTCCTCGGCACGGACCGCTCCGAGCTCACCACCCGCCTGGAGCGCCTCCACGAGGAGGCCGTCAGCGGCATCGCCGCCCCGACCGGGCGGACGGCCTTCCTGTTCGCCGGCGGCGGCGCCCACCGGGTCGGCATGGGGCGCGAACTCTACGCCGCCCACCCGGTGTTCGCCGAGGCGCTGGACGAGGTGCTCGCCCACCTCGACCCCGCCCTCGGGCTGCGCGAGGTGCTGTTCGGCGAGCGCGCCGACGCCGGGCCCGCCCTCGACGGCATGCGGTACATGCAGCCCGCCCTGTTCGCCTTCCAGGTCGCCCTCTACCGCCTGGTCACCTCCTGGGGCGTCCAGCCGGACCTGCTGGTCGGCCACTCCTTCGGCGAGATCGTCGCCGCCCACGTCTCCGGCGCCCTCTCGCTGCCCGAGGCCGCCGCGCTCGCCGCCGCCCGCGGCGAACTGATGGAGGCCCTGCCGCCCGGCGGCGCCATGATCGCCGTCGAGGCGACCGAGGAGGAGGCGCTCGCCGCGCTCGACGGCGTCACCGACGTCTCCGTCGGCGTCATCAACGGGCCGACCTCCGTCGTCCTCTCCGGCGCCGAGGAGTCGGTGGCCCGGATCGCCGACGACTTCCGCGCCCGCGGCCGCCGCACCACCCGGCTCCGGGTCCAGAACGCCGCCCACTCCCCGCTCACCGCCCCCATGCTCGACGAGTTCGCCCGCCGGATCGACGGCCTGACCGTCGCCGAGCCCCGCGTCCCGATCGTCTCCACCGTCACCGGCCGCACCGGCACCCCGATGACCGAGGACTACTGGATCGGGCACGTCGGCGCGACCGTCCGCTTCCACGAGGCGATCACCGCCTGCCGCGAGCAGGGCGTCACCCGGTTCGTCGAACTCGGCCCCGACGCCACCCTGACCCCGCTGGTCCGGGCCGACGAGACCGAACTCGCCGTGGCGCTCCAGCACCGCGACCACCCCGAACCGCAGACCCTGCTCACCGGCCTCGCCCAGGCCTGGGTCAGCGGCGTGCCCGTCGACTGGGCCGGGATCATCGGCGCGGCACCGACCGTCGACCTGCCCACCTACGCCTTCCAGCGCGAGCGCTACTGGCTCGACGAACGCCCCGCCGCGCCCACCGCCGAACAGCACCTCAGCTCCGCGACCCTCGCCCTGCGCGACCGGATCCGCAGCGAACCCGAGGGCTTCCTGCGCCGCTGGCTCGCCGAGCACCTGGCCGAGAGCACCGGCCGGACCGACTCCGCCGCCGACGAGACCTTCCGCGACCTCGGCTTCGACTCCGTGCTCTCCGTCCAGCTGCGCAACCGGCTCGCCTCGGCGACCGGCCTGCGGCTGCCCGCCAGTGTGCTCTTCGACTACCCGACGCCGACCGCCCTCACCGCGTACCTCAACGAGCGGATCGTCGGCGTCCTGGACGCCGACGACGAGGACCGGCCGACCGCCACCCCGGTCGCCGACGACGAGGACCCGATCGTGGTCGTCGGCATGGCCTGCCGGCTGCCCGGGGGGATCGACTCGCCCCAGCAGCTCTGGCGGACGGTGCTCGACGGCGGCGACGCCATCTCCGAGTTCCCCACCGACCGCGGCTGGGACCTCGCCGGCCTCTACCACCCGGACCCCGCCAACCCCGGTACCAGCTACGCCCGCCACGGCGGGTTCCTCACCGGGGCGGGCGACTTCGACGCCGACTTCTTCGGCATCAGCCCGCGCGAGGCCGCCGCCATGGACCCGCAGCAGCGCCTGCTGGTCGAGACCGCCTGGGAGGCCCTGGAGCGGGCCGGCGTCAACCCCGACGGCCTGCGCGGCAGCCGCACCGGCGTCTTCGTCGGCGCGATGAGCATGGAGTACGGCCCGCGGCTGAACGCCCCCGTCGACGGCACCGAGGGCTTCCGCCTCACCGGCACCACCACCAGTGTGGCGTCCGGGCGGATCTCCTACCTGCTGGGCCTGGAGGGCCCGGCGATGACGGTCGACACCGCCTGCTCGTCGTCGCTGGTCGCCCTGCACCTGGCCGTCCAGGCCCTGCGCAACGGCGAGTGCTCGCTGGCGCTGGCCGGCGGTGTCACGGTGCTCTCCACGCCGGGCATGTTCGTCGAGTTCTCCCGCCAGCGCGGCCTCGCCGCCGACGGCCGCTGCAAGGCCTTCTCCGACGACGCCGACGGCACCGGCTGGGGCGAGGGGGTCGGCCTGCTCGTCGTCGAGCGGCTCTCCGACGCGCGCCGCCACGGCCACCAGGTGCTCGCCGTGGTCCGCGGCTCGGCCGTCAACCAGGACGGCGGCAGCAACGGCCTCACCGCGCCCAACGGCCCCTCCCAGCAGCGGGTCATCCGGGGCGCGCTGGCCAACGCCCGACTGGGCGCCGCCGACGTCGACGCCGTGGAGGCGCACGGCACCGGCACGACCCTGGGCGACCCGATCGAGGCGCAGGCCCTGCTGGCCACCTACGGCCAGGGCCGCGACGCCGAACGCCCGCTCTGGCTGGGCTCGTTGAAGTCCAACATCGGCCACACCCAGGCCGCCGCCGGGGTCGCCGGTGTCATCAAGATGATCGAGGCGATGCGCCACGGCGTCCTGCCGCGCACCCTGCACGCCGACACGCCGTCGCACCACGTGGACTGGGAGTCCGGCGCCGTCAGCCTGCTCAGCGAGCAGCGGGACTGGCCGGAGCTGGACCGCCCGCGCCGCGCCGCCGTCTCCTCCTTCGGCATCAGCGGCACCAACGCCCACGTCATCCTGGAGGCCGCCCCCGAGGAGCCGGTCGCCACGCCCGACGAGGCCGTGGGTGACGGGGCGGCGCCATGGGTGCTGTCCGCCCGGAGCGAGGCCGCGCTGGCCGAGCAGGCCGCGCGCCTGCTGGAGCGGATCACCGACGGGACCGAGCCCGACGCCCGTGATGTCGCGTTCACCCTGAAGACCGGGCGCGCCCTGCTCGACCACCGGGCCGTCGTGGTCGGCGGGAGCCGCGACGAACTCGTCGATCGACTGGGGGAGTTCGCCACCGTCGGCGCCTCTGCCGGGGTGATCGCCGGCCGGGTCGTGCCGGGTGCGGCGAACGGTGCCGTGTTCGTGTTCCCCGGTCAGGGTTCGCAGTGGATCGGCATGGCGCGTGAACTCCTGGACTTCTCTCCGGTGTTCGCGGCGAAGATGCACGAGACCGCACTGGCACTGGAGCCGTTCACCGACGGCTGGTCCCTGCTCGACGTCGTCCGCGACGGCGACGAGAACGCGCTCGACCGGGT